>JANNSU010000092.1:0-32309 GCA_031394355.1 Betaproteobacteria bacterium
AGTCAAGCATCACCGTCTCAAGAGCCGGCTGAACGGGTGCACCGATTGGGAGACATTTGACGGCCAAACCACCACGTGCGCATTGCTGGGCGGGATGGGCAATCTGGATGACAACATCCTGCACCTGCCGGTCGGGAGCTATCGCGCGGTGACCCTGCGTACCTACGATCCTGTGTCTGACGAGTGGACCATCTGGTGGCTGGATGGGCGAAATCCGAGTGACATGGATGCGCCGATGCGTGGACGGTTCAGAGAAGGGCGCGGCGAGTTCTTCGCCAATGACATGTTGAATGGACAACCCATTCTCGTTCGCTTCATCTGGTCGGACATGACATCGACGAGTGCCCGGTGGGAGCAAGCCTTTTCAGCGGACAACGGTATTCACTGGGAGATCAACTGGGTGATGACATTCACGCGCCTGCCGGAATGAGGTTCAGCTGCATTGCGACCAACGGGAGTCCGAAAGACTCCAGTTGGACGCTGCAAGCGGTCCCGCAGGGAGGCAACGGGGAATTTTCGTCGCATTCAACGTGCCCGGCGGCGAGTCGCCTCAGGCAATTCGGGATCAGTGATCGCAGCGCGAATTCAGAACAGAGACTTCACCGCCCACCCCGCCAACGCACTCACCGCGATGACTGCCACAACATTCGCCTGCCATCGCACCAGGGCCGCGAATGCCGCCGCCGCAAGCAACGCCGCGATCAGGTCGAAGCCACCTGCGAAGGGTGCTGAGCTTGAGCTCGCTGGCCAGAACACTTTCCAGCCAAGAAACACCGCGAGATTGACGATCACGCCCACCACGGCGGCGGTGATGCAGGTGAGCGGCCCGGTCAGGCGTACTTCATCATGACTGGCCTCGACCAGCGGACCACCGGCCAGGATGAAAAAGAATGACGGCAGGAACGTGAAAAACGTTGCGACCAACGCACACACCACGGCCATGCCAATGATGGCGGGGCCGGACATGAAGGCGCCGGATGCCGCCCGTGTTGCTTCGGTCCACCCGCCGACAAAGCCGATGAAGGTGACGATCATGATGAGCGGTCCCGGCGTCGATTCGCCCAGCGCCAGACCGTCCATCATCTGCGCTGCTGTCAGCCATTGGTACTGCTGCACAGCGCCGTCGAACACGTAGGGCAAGACCGCGTAGGCACCGCCGAACGTGAGCAGCGCTGCCTTGGTGAAGAACCAGGCCATGGCCAGCGGCGTGGAGTCCACGCCAAACGCCGCGCCCAGCAATGTCACTGCGCCCACGCCCAACACCAGCGTAACGATGATGATGAGCGCCAGCCGACGATGCGAATATTCGCAATGCTTTGGCGTCGGCGTGCCGCTGTGGATGATGGCGTCAGTTGAATCGGGCATCGCGGCACCATGACCTTTCCCATCTGTTGCAAAGAAGTCAGGCCAAGTGCGTACCGTAACAAAGCCAATCAGTGCCGCACCCAGCAGGATCAGCGGAAACGGCACACTGAACACGAACAGCGCGACAAACGCAGCAACAGCCACACTCCAAAGCAGCGGATGCTTCAGCGTCCGCGTCCCGATGCGCCATGCCGCCGCCAGCACCAGCGCCGTCACGGCTGCCTTCACGCCGTAGAGCACAGCCGCCACCACCGGCAACGCCGCGTAAGCCATGTAGAGCCACGACAGCCCAATCAAGATCAGCAGCGAAGGCAAGACGAAGAGCGCTCCCGCGACTATGCCGCCCCAAGTGCCATGCATCAGCCAGCCGAGATAAGTCGCGAGCTGCTGCGCCTCCGGCCCCGGCAGCACCATGCAGTAGTTCAGTGCATGCAGGAACCGGCGCTCCGAGATCCAGCGTTTCACATCCACCAGCTCGCGATGCATGATCGCAATCTGCCCCGCCGGGCCGCCGAAGCTGATCCAGCCCAGCTTCCACCAGAAGCGCAGTGCTTCGGAAAACGGGATGCCGTGGTTCATTTTGGATAGTTCCAGTTGTGACGCTCCACTTTCCCCGTCACGTCGCTTCGGCACCAGGCATACAGCGCGTCGTAGATCGCCATGCCTTGCGCGAGCATGGCGTGGTCATCCGTGATGGTTGCGGACAAGCCCAGTGACAGCGCATGCAACCCTGCCGCCTCGAGTGCCAGCTCGGGATGATCGGTATCCGCGCCCCGCACGATGTCAGCCAGCCTGTTCAGCGCCGGGTGCGCCAGCTCGTGGTCGTCGATGAACGCATCGAAACTGCAACGGTCACCCCGATGAGTGAACTGCACGCCAGGCACGTCGTAGGCTGTCGAACCTGTGGCGGCTGCTTCCTGCATGACGCGCTCCGCCGGTAGATACAGAAACTCCGCGAAGGGATCAATGAAGCGCCGAATCAACCAGGGGCAAGCGATGCGATCCACCTTCGGCCGCTCGCGGGTGATCCAACGGCTGGGCTGGTTGGGGGGCGAGGGAATCAGCGGCGTTCGGCGTACCGTCGGGCCGCCAGCTTCCATCCACGCCTCGATGCCACCTTCAAGAAAAGCGGCATCCAATCCTTCAATTCGCAATGCTGCAGTGGTGTTCTTGCTGATTTCATGGCCATGCACGCAATACACAACGATCCGGCGATGACGGGGCAGATAGCGCGCCCACTCCGCCGTCATGCCTGGATCGCGCCAACTGGCGCCCGCGATCAGGTGGGTGGCATTGATGAAAGCAACGTCACGGCGCACATCCAGCAACAACGGCGCTTGGGCTGAGCCGTGAACGGCGAGCATTTGGGAAACTGAAACGGAAAAAGACAGGGCATCCATGAGCATCCTCGCGTCTGTGGGCACGCAGCGCCATGAAGCTGGAGACGCGTGACCAGTGAAGCAGCGCTTGGACGGGGTGCCGTCTGATCGGGAGTCTGCATATCCCGAAGCGCAAATGGTAGCTAAGCCAAGCCCACTTCTGCAAGTGATTTTGCTTGATTTTGCTTATCTCGCTGCGGACAGCGCGACACCGCACGCAGCCTCGATCGACCTTCGATAGCCAACAGGCAAGGTCTCCGGCAGCGACGCCGTGCTGAATACCGCCCACGCCAGGTGTTCATGGCTGACTGTTGGAGCGAATACGCCAGTCACGGTACACACGTAGGTCACGATGAAAACGCTGCGACCTGGAATCACTTCGAACACGTAGCTGTCCAGAATGGCACCTGCTTTCGCGGCCACGCCCAACTCCTCCTCGATCTCGCGCACGAGACATTCCTGGGGCGTCTCTCCCGGGTCCAGCCGGCCGCCGGGCAGTTCCCACTCATCGCGGTCGTTCTGCAGCAGCACGACCTCGCCTGACTCGGTGAACAGGATCGCCTTGATCGAAATGGGGATTGATGCGGAAAGATGGTGGGTCATTGGCGGAAAGTATGTACAGAATGGGGAACCAAGACAGCGGCAATCCGCATTTTTTTGAAAAATGTCAGCCCCGCTCAGCGCCATGCGAATATTCGCATGGAGCCGCCCATTCAACCGAACTTGAGCCCGCCATGAAGACATTGCTTCTTGCTGCAACACTGCTTGCCACATCCGTCCACGCGCAGGACATCACCACCTTTCGCCTCGCCACTGCCACACCCGGCGGCGGCTTTCAGGTGTTTGGCAAAGCGCTGGCGGAATCGGTTGCGGTCACAGCAGCGAATATTCGCATCACCCCGCAAGCCACGGCTGGCAGCGCCGAAAACTTTGGCCTACTGCTCGAGCGCAAGGTGGACATGGCACTCATCCAAGGCGATGCTGCCTATCAGGCTTTTGCCGAGCGGCCTGAAGTGGCGCGCAATCTCGCCGTGCTGTGGGTGACCTACCCCGGTCCCGGTGCGTTCATGGTGATGGCGGATTCACCCTATCGCACCATCGCGGACTTGAAGGGCAAGCGCATCGCCTGGGGCACGCGCGCCACCGGCCTGCGACTGCTGGCGCGTGATGTGATGCGGGGCATTGGCCTCGACACGGAAAAGGACTTCGCCTCCATCGTTCTGGAGCGCGCGGCGGACGGGCCGAAGATGGTGCTGAACGGCGAAGCGGATGCGCTGTGGGGCGGTGGCATCGGCTGGCCCGGCTTCGAGGCGCTGGCCAACAGTCCCGGCGGTGCGCGTTTCATCGCACCATCCGTGGATGACATTGCGAATATTCGCAAGGCGAAACCCACGTTGCGAGAGATGGACATTCCAGCAGGCAGTTACAAGGGGCAGACCGATGCGGTGAAATCCGTCGGGCTGTGGTCGGTGATCATGGTGCGACGGGACATGCCGGATGCCGAGGTGGCTGCGCTGGTCACGGCGCTGCGTGGCGCGGAAGCTGAACTGGCGAAACGCTTGCCGCAAGCGGCGTTCGCGACTGCCACCAACACGTTGCGCGAGGCGGATGCAGAGCGGCTGCATCCGGCGGTAAGGAAAGCGCTGGAGACGGCGGCAACGCCAAAACCATAGGTAACCCGTCGTCCCGTGCTTGACACGGGACCCAGCGTCGTTCGCTCGAAAATCACTGGATTCCGACTTTCGTCGGAATGACGAAATTTGGTGCGACCGACGCTGAGCTGGGATGACTGGCGAGCACTACGCTCACATCACGACACAGAAATTGAACCCCTGCGCCCTGCCCTCGCCCTTGCGCGCAAGGGCCAGCGCAAGTTCGAGCTCTTCCACCACGTCGTCGTGCTGATTCGACAGCAAACCGAAGCGCACCTTCTCCTTGCGAATATTCGCCAGCAATCCCTCCAGCATGCGAATGCCGTCTGCCAATTCCAGCCACTGCCCCTTCAGCGCCATGACCTCGCTGGTCGAAGACATGCCTTCCGGCAGTTCCGCGTCGTCGTTCATGTTGAATTGCAGGTCAGTCGTATCGCACGTGGACTGGAATGACGGCAGGCCGAGCTTCTGCGTGAGCTGCTCCAGCTTGTCGGTGTGCTTGTACAAGGCGTAGAGGTCCGATTCGTCGGACTCGACCTTGCCGTCGATTCGGAGGTTGGACCAGAGGACGGTGCTCATGGGGGATATCTAAATAGCGTTACCGTAAAGCGAATATTCGCAGGGCAGCCAACCTATTCGTAGTGCGTCCACATTCGAAGTACACGCAACATCTTTTCCTTCTTGTGCACTTCATAGACCAGACGATGCTGAATGTTGATCCGCCTTGAATAGCAACCGGCCAGGTCGCCAACCAGCTTCTCGAAGGGTGGAGGGTTGGTGAACGGGTCTCCAGCCAGCAATTCCAGAAGATCGGATGCCTTCGGTTTCAGACCGGCGTCCGAGAGCTTGCGCGCATCCTTGACCGCCTGCTTGGAAAAGACAACCTGCCAACTCACAGGCAGGACACCCTACCAATCAAGTTTCTTGGCGCTCTTGGACAGCGGCTCCTTGCGCGCCTTCACGATGGACTCACGCATGCCAGGAATGGAGAGCAGATACAGCGTCTCCTGAATGGCTTGCCAGTCCTCCTCAGAAACGAGCACCGCGCTTTTGCGCTTGCCAGCAATGTGAACAGGCTGATGTGAATCCGCCGCCTGATCGATCAGGCGGTAGAGGTTGGCGCGGGCTTCAGTGGCGGTCAGTGTCGGCATAGGATGCTCCTTTGTTCAGATCGTACGTTAATACGTACGCAATAGTCAACCCAATCCCGACACGGAAAGCCAGAGTCGCCAGAGAGTCGAGAGTGTCCCCGGTCCGAATATAGCTTGCAAAAGCGACCCAACGAAAGCGAGCACAACAAAAAGATCGAAAACAAAGACGATTTCTCGGTGTTCCCACATGGTGATTTCACCACTGCCAAGCAAGAATGTGCCGCTCTTGCCTGCCAGTGAACGAAGCACGTAGTGGATCGCCATGAATGAAGCGATAAACAGAGCAAGAAACTCACGCGATTCTAGATTGTGGAAGTACCAGGAACAGGCAAGCACAAGAGCCCAGACACCGTGCATTGCCGGAATGAGCGGCAGCGGCAGTCCCAAGTTTGGAATGAGACGCCAAGGTCCTTGAACCTCAGCTTCCCATTTCGAGCGCCTTCTCTGTGGGTCATTCATGAGGTTTCTAGCACCCTGACCCGCCACGAGCAAGAAACCCCACCGCCTCCGCCTCTACCCGGGTCCTCTTCATCCCCGGCAAACTCTGCCAAATCCTCTTCCCATACGGCTTGGAAATCAAGCGCGGGTCGCAGATCATCAGCACCCCACGATCCTCCTCATCCCGGATCAACCGTCCCGCGCCCTGCTTCAAACTGATGATGGCGTGTGGCAACTGGAAATCCATGAACGCATTGCCGCCGGCCTGATTGATGGCGTCGATGCGCGCGGCCATGACGGGATCGTCGGGCGGGGCGAAGGGCAGTTTGTCGATGACAACCAGCGACAGCGCCTCGCCTTTCACGTCCACACCTTCCCAGAACGATTGGCTGCCGATGAGCACAGCGTTGCCCGCAGCGCGGAATCGCTCCAGTAGTTCGCTGCGCGAGCCTTCTCCTTGCTTCAGCAGCGGATACTCCCAGCCCCGCTTCTCCCACTCTGCGCGCAGCAGATCCGTCGCGCGATCCATGGCGCGCAAACTGGTGAAGAGCAGGAACGCCCTGCCCCCGCTGGCCTCGATGAGCGGCAAGGCTTTCTCCACGACAGCTTGCGAATATTCGCTTGTGTTGGGCTCGGGCATTTGATCGGGTACGTAGAGCAGCGCCTGCTCTTCGTAATTGAACGGTGACGCCCAACCCGCCGTGCGCACGCGCTCTTCGTCGGTCAGGCCGAGCTCCCGCTGATAGAGCGAAAAATCGGTCTTCACCGCCAGCGTGGCGCTGGTCATGATCCACGCCTGCTTGCGGCCTTCGATCTGCTTCTGGAATGGATCGGCGACCGACAGCGGCGTGAGCTGCAACACCAGCCCTTGGTGGAACACATCTAGCCAGCGCACGAAGCCTTGATACGACGTGTCGCGCCAGGCGGTGATGCGCTGCGCGAAGTCATCGGCGCGATTGAGACAATTCTGGATTTCCGGCGCGCGCTCGGCCTGGCTTTCCAGCAGCGCGCGGAACTCGACCAGCTTCTCCTGCAGTGCGGTCAATGCTGGATAGAACTCGGGGAATCGGTTGATGGCGCTCTCGGGCAGCTTCAAGTTCTCGCCTTCCACGGCGATGCGCACGTCACGCACCGCGCGATCCAGCTCCACGCAGGCGTCAGGCAGCGCCGCGAAATCCTTGGCGTGTTCGATGGCTGCCATGCGAGTATCGCGCGCCAGCTCGATCAGCTGCGTGGTGGAGACGCTCTCTCCAAAGAACATCGAGGCCGTCTCGGGCAACTGGTGTGCCTCGTCGAAGATGACGGTGTTGCAGGCAGGCAGGAGCTCGGTGGCGCCTTCATCGGACAGCACCAGGTCGGCAAAAAAGAGATGGTGATTCACCACCAGCACATCCGCCTCCAGCGCTTTCTTGCGCGCAGTCATCAGGAAACATTCGCTGTGCCGACCGCACTGGCTGCCCAGACAGTTCTCGCGTGTCGAGGTGGCTGCTGACCAGACGCTGGCGCTCTCCGGCACGTTGCCGCACTCCGCCTTGTCGCCGGTGTTGCCGTTATCGAGGCCCTGGTCCGCAAACCGCTTGATGGCGTGGATGTGCTTAGCATCTTCACGCGAGAGGAATCGTCCATCCGACACGGCAGTGTCGAGATGGTGCAGGCAGACATAGTTGGCGCGGCCCTTCAACAGCGCAATGGACACCGGGGCCCCCAACGCATCGCGCACCATCGGCAAGTCCCGATGGAAAAGCTGATCCTGCAGTGTCTTGGTGCCTGTCGAGATGATGACTTTGCCGCCGGACCGCAGCGCGGGCACCAGATACGCAACCGTCTTGCCAGTGCCTGTTCCGGCCTCGGCGACGAGAACCCGATAGTTGTCGATGGCCGCCTCGATGGCCTCGGCCATTTCGATCTGCTGCGGGCGGTGACGGAAGCCGGGAATGGCCTGGGCCAGCGGGCCGTCAGGCGCAAAGATCCTTTGCAGCGGGGTCAATGCATTTCCTCACTCCGAAGCTCAAGCGAAAACCAGTGCAAACAGGCGCCGGGCGCGTCCAGCCAGAGTCCGGTGGACTCTGGCTGGACGCCGAAGGCGGTCC
Organism: Betaproteobacteria bacterium; assembly: GCA_031394355.1. Lineage (GTDB taxonomy): Bacteria > Pseudomonadota > Gammaproteobacteria > Burkholderiales > Usitatibacteraceae > JAEUMY01. The sequence goes on from JANNSU010000092.1 coordinate 8,076, forward strand.
CGAAGGGATTCGTTGATCGCCTCAAGCGATCAACGAACAATATTCGCTGCAGGGGAGTCATCGGACCGGATTATGCCCTGAGATGTGGTGGATTCCGGGATGACTGCAGCGGGCAGTACCGATCACCTTGCAGACCTGTTCCCGAAACATCACATTCCGGAAGCCGGGAATGCGAGGGCCGTGCCGCTATGGGACGCGGGCAAATTTCAGTACACTAAGCCATCAAAACAGAGTGTTCGTCACTGACGAATCCGATTTTCCGGCATCAATCCAGGGAGATGCAGCCGCATGCCGATGGAGCTGGCTCAGCGAACGTTTGTCTGCGGCGTTGTGTCCGTGGATCTGGTTGGCTACTCAAAGCTGCCGGTCAGCGAACAGACCCAACTCAAGGCCCGCTTCAACGCCAGTCTCACCGACACGCTGGCCCCCATCGCAGCGGACAGTCGCATCATTCTCGACACTGGTGATGGCGTGGTCGTGGGTTTTCTCGAAGATCCCGAGGATGGGCTCTACTTCGCCATGGCACTGTCGCGCGCATCCGAGGTGACAGCCAGGGACAATGGGCAAGGCCGCCTGCGAATCGGCATCAACCTCGGGCCGGTGAGGCTCGGCACTGATCTCAACAAGCATCCGACGGTTGTTGGTGATGGCGTCAACGTGGCCGAGCAAATCATGTCCTTCGCCTGGCCGGGAACGGTGGTCGCGTCGCGTGCCTTCCATGATTTCGCAGTCCGGATTTCAGACACATTCGAATCGCTGTTCCATTTCGAAGGGTCGCGTACCGACAAGCATGTCCGCGATCATGATGTCTATACGGTCCGCGATGATGATGACGTATTCGAAGCGGTAAGACGCGGGGTGCTTGAACGCGCGGGGCTGCTACCCCCTGAGAAGACGCCGCCCCCCGCCGTAGCCCAGCCTTCGCCAACGATACCCGCACCGACCACCCCTGCGACGCCGGTAGCGGGTCCCGCAGCCGCCTTCCTCGGCGATCCCGCCAAGGTGGCATTTGCCGCAATGCTGCTGGCGGCCATCGCACTATTGGAGGGCTACCTCCTCTGGAACAAATTGCGCGCCCGATCAACCACTGCACCGCCCGGACAGATTTCGACCGCACCATCAGTCAGCCCACCTTTTGCCGCGCCGCCTGTACCCGCCGCAACGGGATCAAAGCCTGTGGAACCTAGTACCGTTCAGCCTGCCCCGCAGCCAGAAGCCAAGGTCGCATCGGCTCCGGAAAAGACCATGCCATCCCTGCAGCTACCCGTACCTCGGGGGCCAACGCCGGACAGCAAGCCGAATGCGCCGGCCCCCGCGTCGGCTGTGATCCCCGCCACTGAGGGTAAGCGTGTGCCGGACATCCGCAAGCCTTCCGAGTTTGCGACCGAACCAAAGCGAGCGCCCCGCAAGAACGAGCCGACGCCCAAGGCAGCAGACCCGCCGGCTGCGCAATCGGTCGCGCCACCATCGTATTCTCCGCCTGCCACCCCGGCGCCCACGCCAGCGCCAATGCTCCAGCCCGCTCCGCAGCCAGCTGCCCGAGCTCTTGAGCCCATCTCCCGTACGCCGCCGGAATTTCCCGTCGCGGCGGTGCGGCAGGGTGTGTCCGAAGGCCGCGTGAAAGCCCGCGCCACCATCGACGCGGCGGGTACCGTGATGTCAGTCGATATCCTGAGCGCCTATCCGCAGCGACTGTTCGACCGGGCCGTGGTGGATTCTGTGAGCAAGTGGAAGTTTCCGCCAGGTACCGACCGGCGCAGCTACGAAGTCGATGTCGAGTTCAAGCGCTAAAGTGGAGACCGCAAAGCCATGACCACCGATTCGGACAAGCCGCTGGATATCGACATCATCGGCCGCTACAAGGTACTCAAGGTACTGGGCAGCGGTGCCATGGGTGTGGTGTATCAGGCCATCGACCCGGTCATTGAACGGGTTGTCGCCATCAAGACCGTCAACTTCCAGATCAACCAGAGCGACATCGCGGAGTACGAGGCGCGCTTCGCGCAGGAGATCAAGGCAGCGGGGAAACTCAACCATCCGCACATCGTCACCATCTTTGACGTGGGCAAGACCGAGCGGTTCGCCTACATGGCGATGGAATTCATCGACGGCGAGGAGCTGAAGGCAATGGTTGCGCCTGACCGGCCACTCCCCATCGCCATCGCAACATCCCTCGCCGCGCAGGTGGCGGATGGCCTCGCCTTCGCGCATTCCCGCGAGATCATCCATCGGGATGTGAAGCCCTCCAACATCATGGTGGCCGAGACAGAGGAAGGACTGATCGCCAAGGTCATGGACTTCGGCATCGCGCGCATGCCCGCATCGAGGGTGAAGACGCTCACCGGCATGATCCTGGGTTCGCCGCGCTACATGTCACCCGAGCAGGTCATCGGCACCGACCTGACCGCCGCCACGGATGTGTTTTCGCTTGGCGTGGTGGTGTACGAAATGCTGACCGGCCACTGTCCTTTCGATGGACCCAACATCAGCGCCATCATGTACGCGACCGTGAATGCACTGCCACCGCCTCCGTCAGCCCACAATCCGCTGGTGCCGGAAAAACTGGAAACGCTGGTGATGCAGGCATTGGCCAAGAATCCGTCAGCACGCTTTGCCTCCATGCGCGACTTCGCGCGCGCACTGCACGACGCTTGCCGTCATATCCAGGCGCAGGACTGGCCACCCGTTCCGGAGGATCGGCGGGTAAGACTTCCACCCAAACCCACCGCGAGCGCCAAACCGGAGGCCGCGACAATCCGGATAAAGACCGACTCCGTCAATGCCGCCAACGCTGCGAACGCCATCCCGGTATCAGCCCCGGCGAGCAGCGTTCCAGTGCCAGCCCCAGTCGCCAGCCGCCTGCCGGCAAGCGAGCCGATCGAATCGGCTGCTCCGCGATCGCTTTCGTTGTCGGGTCAGTTCGACTCCACCGCAGGCACCCTGCGCCTTGCCCAGTACACGCAGCAGACGCTGGACATCAAGCCGCTGCTGGTCCCTGCACACGCGGACCCGCCCCCCTCAAAGCGCGAGCCGCCGCCGAATCGCCCAGCCATCTCGCTGGATGGCACCTCACTGCATCAACGCGGCGCGACACAGGCAGCGCTGCTGCCCAGAGGCCCGCTTGCCCTGCTGGGCGGACTCTCGCTACTGGTTCTGGCGCTCGGAGTGGCGCTGATCGTGACCTGAGCCTTGAGGGAAACCGGCCTCGACGTCAACTCCGCCCGAAAACGATTTCCTCCTTCTTCATCAACCTGCTGATCAAGGTCAGGCACACCACCGTCACGCCGACACTGATCGCGAGCGGCACGATGAAGTGCTCCAGCCCCACCATGTCGCCACGCAATATCCGCATGAACACCATGTTGGCACCCAGCACCGGCACCACGAGCTGCCAGAACGCATCCTTGACCGAGCCGAAAATGGCTATCGCGGGTACGAAGGACACTACGGTGATCACGTAGCTCGCGTAGGTCTGCGCCTCCTTGAAGCTGCGGCCGAACGTCGCAATCAGCATCAGGATGGCCCCAAGCATCGCGGCCAGCGGCACGGCGATCAGCGAGAAGAGTCCGAACTCGCGCCAGCCGAAGCTGATGGGCAGCTCGATCTTGATCGGCAGATACAGCAACGTGAGCACGTAGCCCAGTATCGCCAGCAACACGACGACGCTGGTATACAAGGACACCGCGCTCCATTTGCCCAGGATGAGCTCCATCAGCTTCACCGGGTTGAGCAGCAGCGGCTCCAACGATCCGCGCTCGCGCTCACCTGCCGTGGAGTCGATGGCGACGGCCATGCCGCCGGTGATGCAGAGGATGAGTGTCGTCATGGGGATGAAGAACAGCAGCATGGCTGCACGCTGCTTCGGCGTAGACACATTGATGCTGTCCACCTTCACCGCACTGGTCACTTCCGGGCTCACGCCGCGGGCGATGAGGCGCATCACGCCCATCTCGCGGCCGAATCCATTGACCAGATTGCGCGCCAGCCCGATCGATGGCCCGGCCTCCGAGCGGGAATCGTCATAGACCAGTTCCACCGGTCCTTGCTTGCCCGCCTTCAGTTCGTCTTCGAATCCTGACTTGAAGACCACGACCGCATCGAGCTTGCCGTCCTTGACCTTCTGCAGATAGTCCTCGGGTGCCTTGATGATCTCCGCACCCTGGCGCTGGAAAAAGTTGATGGCGGACGGGGCATGCTCGATACCGAATACCTGCACCTTCTTGGCTTCCGCCTTGTCGGAGAGCTTGGACACGAAGCTGTTCAGCATCATCAGCACCAGCGGGCCGGTGAGGATGCTGGCGACCAGGATCATGGCGATGGTGCGCCGGTCTCGGACGCTGTCCATGATCTCTTTTTTGAAAACGGTGCGAAAGACGTTCATGGGGACATTCCCCGTGCGGTGCTGGGCATGATGGAGTCATCGCTGGCATGGTGCGTTTCGCCTTCGCCGGAGAGATGCACGAAAGCTTCCTCCAGCGAGGACTTGCCCGAGATGTCGAGGAGATGCTGCGCGTTGCCCTGCGCCACCACCCTCCCGTTGGAGACGATGACGATGTCATCGCAGAGTGCGGACACCTCCTGCATGATGTGCGAGGAGAACACGACGCACTTGCCCTCTTCACGCAGCTTCCTGATGACCTCGCGCAGGCTGCGGGTGGTCATCACGTCGAGCCCATTGGTGGGCTCATCGAGAATCACGTTGCGCGGCTCGTGGATCAAGGCGCGGGCGATGGCGACTTTCATGCGCTCCCCCTGCGAGAAGCCATCGGTACGCCGATCCAGCAGCGCGTCCATGTCCATGAGACCGGCCAGCTTGTCGATGCGTGCTTCCAGCGCGCTGCCCGTGATGCCGCGCAGCTCGCCGTAGTAGCGAATGTTTTCTCGGGCGGTAAGCCGGGTGTAGAGGCCGCGTGCATCGGACAGGACGCCGATGGAGGCCTTCACCGCCATCGCATCATCGCGGATGTCCTTGCCATCGATGCGACCATGGCCGCTGGTGGGCTCGATCAACGTGGAGAGCATGCGAAGCGTCGTGGTCTTGCCAGCACCGTTAGGGCCGAGCAGGCCGGTGACCTGGCCATCTTGTGCCGTGAAGCTCACGTTTTCCACGGCCACCTTGTCAGGTTTTCCCTTGACCTTGAAGTGCTTGGCGAGTGATTGGGCTTCGATCATTGTGCGGCTCCGGCAGTGGCGGCGGTGGCAGAAAGCGGCTGGAAGAACAGGGGGCGCGGCAGCTTGTTGAGGCAGGCGCCGTCGACCTTGTCGGCACTGCCCTCATCGACAAAGCGCTTGATGAGTTCAGGCGCACAGCCATGCATGCTGACACCGTGGCCGATGTTGGGCGCCACGACATGCTTCGCACGGGTAAGGCCCGGCATGACGGCCTCCGCGTGAAGCGGCGGTGTAGCGGGATCGATGCCGCCCGACAGCAGCAGGATGGGTACCGCGGATTTCAGCGGCGAATGGAAGTCGGATGGGATTTTTCCCTGCGGCCACACCGCGCACATATTGCGGTGATCCTTCACCAGCTCCTCGCCAAAGAGGCCAACCTTCTTCACGCCTGCCACAATGTTCTTCTGCACCAACGGCCAGTCTTCTGCACACACCACGGACAGGTGCATGCCCAGCGCCAGCTCGTCCATGATCGAACCACCCACAGCCAGCCCCAGGGCGGCCAGCGGACGGAAGTCATCGTTCTTCGCTGCCATGATGGCGACCGGCACGACACTGGTCACGTTGGCGGCATACATCGCGCCGCGAATGCCGCCCAGCACCAGCGCACCGGATACACGCACCTTGATCGGTTCGCCCGTGCGCGGATGCTGCACCATGACGCGACGCGGGTTGGCATCCAGTGATTGCACCAGCTGCGTGAGCTCGGTTTCCAGATTGGGGAATGCCTTGGCGCAGGCAGGCTCCTTCTCACACGCCTTCAACATCGCATCCAGGCTGGCATGGCTGTCGGGAATGAAGGACAACGGCAATGCGATGTCGAAGGGTGCCATGCCATCCAGCGTGGCCGTGCGGGTGTGCTGCGGGAAGCGGCGGACATACTCGAGCGCCGCGCGCGTGCCGTAGGATGCGCCCCACAGATTGATCTTGTCGTAGCCGAGCGCCTTGCGCACGTCGTCCAGATCCTGCATCGCCAGCGTCGTGGTGTAGAACGCCGGGTCGGCATGCTTGCGTGCTTCGGCGAGGCAGCCTTCCATGAACTTGCGCACTTCAGCGTCCGTCCCGAAGCCTTCCAGCGAATCCTTCTCCTCCACCTTGCAGGCGAGCTTGTTGGATTTGCCTGTGCCGCGCTGATCCACGAAGACCAGATCACGTTCACGGTTCAGGCGTCCCAGCGCAGACAGCACGCGCGGGCCAACTTCGATGGCGCTCTGGCCGGGACCGCCAGCGAAGATGAATACGGGATCCGGCTTCTTGCGATCCGATTTGGCGGGCAGGATCGCCACATGAATGTCAATCTTGCGGCCCTCTGATTTGCCGCCCTGTCTGGCTTCGCGGTCCTCGGGAACGGGAATCCTGGCACATCGGATTTCGATGTCGAAGCCCTTCACCCGGCAGGGTTCCGTGGCCATCGCAGTACCACCGATCTTGACCGCAACGTTGCCGGGAGGGGCCGCATCCGGGGTACAGCCAGCAACCACAAGGCCGCCCGCAGCTAGAATGGCGAAGAATCGCATTGCGCTTCTCGTATCAAAATGGAAAGGTGGGCGCAGGTTACGGCCCGCCACTCACCCTGTCAAAGCGGTGCGACGAATCCCCGGTTTTCCGGCGTCAATGCCAAAGACGGCAGCGTGGCGAACCAGCTTTTTGAACGCAACACAAGCGTGCCTTGCGATGTCCCCAATCCGCATCCTCAAGAATCTGCGCCATGACAACCGACCCGACAATCCCCACGTTTCCACGCCATGATCCCGCCAGCCCCGACTTCTGGGACGTGCGCTATCGCGAGAACTTCGCGCCGTGGGATGCCGGTGGCGTGCCATCGTGTTTGCGTGAATGGGTGTCATCACGGATGAACGAACCCGATGCCCCCAAGCAGGACGCGGTGCTGATCCCCGGCTGCGGCTCGGCTTGGGAAGTGCGCTTTTTTGCTGAACAACGGTGGCCCGTGATGGCCATCGACTTCAGCGCTGCAGCCGTAGCTGCCGCGCGCGCCGTACTTGGCGAGCATGGAGACAAGGTTCGCGAGGCGGATTTCTTCGGCCCCACGCTGGCACCGGCCAGTTTCGACGTGATCTATGAACGCGCATTTCTCTGCGCCCTGCCCCGGCGGCTGTGGCAAGACTGGGCATCGCGCTGCGCTGAATTGCTGGTGCCGGGCGGGCTGCTTGCAGGATTTTTCTATGCCGATGAAAGCGAACGCGGCCCCCCCTTCGGTTTGAAGCCAGGTGAAATCGAGACGTTGATGTCTCCCGCATTTGACCTGATCGAATCCCGCGTGCCGACGGACTCGATCCCGGTATTCAAAGACAAGGAAACGTGGAGGGTCTGGCGGCGACGCTGACTCCGATCCCTCGGGCCACATGGGAGGCCCCGCTTTGGCGGGGCGTTGATCTTGCATCAAGCAACGAGTTGTTCACAGATGATTTACCGCAAAAAATGCAACTCACCCTTGAACATGTGGGGTCAGGCGCCGTGCTTCTTGAACCAGGCGAGCAGTTTCTTCCAGGCGTCATCAGCAGTCTCCTTGCGATAGCTGGGCCGATAGTCGGCGTGGAAGCCATGCGGAATGTCGGGATACAGGATGAAGTCGGACTTGCTGTTGGCTGCCTTGAGCGCCACCTGCATCTTCTCGACGGTGTCGTTCGGGATACCGGTGTCGGCACCGCCGTAGAGCCCCAGTACGGGAACGGTCAAAGTTGCCGCGACGTCAATGGGATGCTTGGGATTCATGGGGCTGGCAGGACGGATGAGACCGCCGTACCAGGCGCCGCCTGCCTTCAGCTTCGGGTTGTAGGCAGCATAAAGCCACGTAATCCTGCCGCCCCAGCAGAACCCGGTCACGGTGGCGCGACTGACGTCGCCCCCATTGGCGCCGGCCCAAGCCAGGGCAGCGTCAAGGTCCGTCATCACCTGGGCGTCCGGCACCTTGGACACGATCTCGCTGATGAGCTTGGAGATCTCGGTCACCTTGCTCGCATCACCCTGGCGCGCATACAGTTCAGGCGCCACGGCCAGATAGCCCGCCTTGGCGAAGCGGCGACAGACATCCTTGATGTGCTCATGCACGCCGAAGATCTCCTGCACGACCAACACGACGGGCAGATTCTTGCCACCCTCAGGCAGCGCGCGATAGGCGGGGATCTCGCCATCTCCCACCTTGATCTTTACCTCACCCGCGGTGAGGCCTTTCGTGTCGGTCGTGATGACACTCTGTGCCTGCACCGGCAGCGCAGCGGCGGCAAATCCCGCTGCGAGCGTGGTGACAACAAACTCCCTGCGGGTGAGGGCTACCTTGGGGGCAAAGGCTACGGCTTCGGGATGCATCAGTTCTCTCCTTGTGGCTTGAATGAATGGACGGCGGTGGGTCATTGCGGGCTGGATAACTCAATTCCAACAATGCACCGGCACCAGGTACGAAAGTCGACGAATATTCGCACTGGATCTGCCCGCATGCACTCTATCCCGGGCGCAACCGTTGTTACCGCGCTGTCACCGCGCAGTTTCCAACATGCAAATGAAAACGGCCATCCGCAGATGGCCGTTTCACGGTACGAGGTGCCTCTATTCGCCGTACATTTTCTGCTTCAGCTCGCGCCGCTCCTGCGCCTCGATGGTCAGCGTCGCGGTTGGGCGGGCGAGCAGGCGCTGGATGCCGATCGGCTCGCCGGTCTCTTCGCACCAGCCATAGCTGCTGTCCTCAATGCGCATCAGGGCCTGGCCCACCTTCTTCAACAGTTTGCGTTCGCGATCACGGGTGCGCAGCTCGAGGGCATGCTCCTCCTCCTGCGTGGCCCGATCGGCCGGGTCCGGCGCGACTGACAATTCACGAAGATGCTCGGTCGTCGCACCCGCGTTGTCGCGAAGCTCTTTTTGCATGTCGAGCAGCTTTTGCTTGAAAAACGCCAGCTGGTCTTTGGTCATGTAGTCGATCTTTGACTGCTTGATGACATCCGCATCAGTCAGCAACGGACCGCTGCTCTTCGCAGAATCCTTTGACTTATCAATGGCCTTGGCCTTTGCTGGCTCTTTTGCAGCCTTGGTTTCGGGCTTTGCGGTGGACTTGCTGCTGACCTTGCTGACGGCCTTGCTGATGGCCTTGGCTGCCGGTTTGGCGGCGGGTTTGGGTGCTGCTTTGGTGGCGCCGGCGGACTTCGCCGTGCTGGTTGCCTTCGTTGCCAAATGCGTCTCCTCAAGTGCTGCGGAATCCGGGCCGGCCTGAGACTGCCCCCCGAAAAAATGCGTAAGTCTAGCCGAAACAGGTGGGCGATCCAATCGCTTTTTTTTGTGCCTGTTTAATGGGCAGTTTTCTGCCTGTGTTGAGACGAAAACGTCTGGCTGGCGCAACGCAATGCGCCAGCCTGCCGAAGCACCCCGCCAGATCAACCCGCAGCGCTGTCAGCGTCGGGACGTTTCGGAAGCATCAGGCTGGCCGCAATGGCCACGGAAAGAATCAAACCCACCACACCCAGCGACCAAAAGACAGGAATCTTCCAGAAGTCGACGATCAGCATCTTCATGCCGACAAACACCAACACGAGGGCCAGACCATAGGACAAGAGGTGGAACCGGTCTGCCATGTCCGCCAGCAGGAAGTAGAGCGCACGCAAGCCCAGGATGGCGAAGATGTTGGAGGTGAGCACGATGAAAGGATCGTTGGTGATGGCGAAGATGGCCGGAATGGAATCCACCGCAAACACGATATCGGTGACACCGATGAGGATCAGCACCACGAACATGGGCGTGAACCACCTTACGCCGTCGCGCATTACCGAGAGCTTCTCGCCATGCAGCTCGGGCGTGATCTTCAAGTGTCCACGCATCCAGCGCAGGACGGGATTCTTCTCCAGATCCGGCTTTTGGTCGGCGAAAATCAGCATCTTCACGCCTGTGGCGAGCAGGAACAGGCCGAACAGATAGAGCACCCAATGGAATTTGGTGATCAGCCAGGCACCGATGAGGATCATGATCACGCGCAGCACGATGGCACCCACGACACCCAGCACCAACGCGCGACGCTGATGTTCCGCCGGAATCGCGAAATAGGTGAACACCATGAGGAACACGAATATGTTGTCCACCGACAGCGACTTCTCGATGAGATAGCCGGTGAGAAACTCCGTGGTCTTCAAGGTCGCCAGTTCCCGGCCGACGCTACCGTCGAGATGCCACCACATGCCGGCAGCGAAAACGAACGACAGCGAGAACCAGATGGCCGACCAGATGAGCGCCTCGCGCACGGTGACTTTCTGCCCCGCCTTCTTGTCCAGCACGACCAGGTCGATGGCCAGCGCCGCGAGCACGAACGCCGCGAAGCCTGCGTACCACCAGAATGACCACTCAATTGCTGCAACCGATTCCATGTATTGCTCCTGAAAAGAGAAATGAAAAACCCCGTCCGCACGCAGGCAAACGGGGTTTCAAGGAATCGAAACGGCCTTTGCCTTGCGGGCAAAGGTCTCGCTGAAGTCAGGCATGATCCCTGACTACCGTGGCCCCCGGATCACCTGCGAAACTTCGCAAGGTCACGTATTGACGTTGGCCACGCTGGCGCAGGTCGCTGACCCACGCTTGAGCTACTCCCCTTTGGAGTGCGCGCATTATGCCACAGCAAAAACTAAAGTAAAGGGGCTCTTGCAGACATAAAAAGCCAGCAATTCATGAGGTTATCAGGCGTATCGATTTGCACCGGCAGTTTGGTATTCATTGTCGCCACATGACAAAGGTCGCGTTGTTGAGAATCGTTCGCGCTAAAATGCCTTATGTCGCAACTCCCGCCAGAGCCCGCTCATACGGTTACCGTCAGCTCGTCCAACACGTCAATGGACAGCGGGCTCGCAGTTGACTCAATGATTGGCGGCTCGCCCCTGCCTTCGCCAGATAACACCTCGAACTTCAGCCACGCGCCAACTCGCACGGGCTGGCCGGGGGCATTAGGGCTGTCAGGGGTTGTCATTGCCCTTCTGCTGGCGGTGCCAATCCTTGCCGTGTTTGCCCAGCTCTTCCAGCCAGCAGGGGATGGCTGGTCTCATCTTGCGTCCACGGTGCTGCCGGACTACATCGCCACATCGCTGTGGCTGGTATTGCTGGTGGCGTTCGGCGTCATTTTCGGCGGCGTGTCCACGGCCTGGTTCACCGCAGTATGCGAATTCCCCGGACGACGCATTTTTGAATGGGCCTTGATCCTGCCGCTCGCTGTGCCTGCCTATGTCATGGCCTATTCCTACACCGACCTGCTGCAATATGCGGGGCCGGTACAGACTGCATTGCGCGAGTGGTTCAGCTGGCAATCCCGCTCGGACTACTGGTTCCCTGACGTGCGCTCGCTGGGTGGCGCGGCGGTCATGTTCTCGCTGGTGCTCTACCCGTATGTCTACATGCTGGCCCGGGTTGCGTTCCTGGAGCAGTCGTCCAGCTTCATCGAGGCCGGCCGCACCTTCGGCTTTTCCCCTTCGCGAATATTCGCAACCATTTCCTTGCCCCTGGCACGCCCTGCCATCGCGGCCGGTACGGCACTGGCGTTGATGGAGACGCTGGCGGATTTCGGTACCGTGTCCTACTTCGGCGTACAGACATTCACCACCGGCATCTATCGCGCCTGGTACTCGATGGGCGACCCCGTGTCTGCTGCAAAACTTTCGATGGGTCTGCTCTGCTTCGTGGCACTCGTGCTCTTCATCGAGCGGCTGTCGCGACGGCGCGCAGGATTTCACCAGAGTGGCCGGGTGCTGCATGAGCGCATCGTTCTCCAAGGCTGGAAAGCCTCTGCCGCTATTGTCATTTGCGTGACCCCGCTGGTGCTGGGATTCCTCCTGCCGTGCATCCTGCTGCTGCGCATGGCGCTCACTGACGGCGACGCGCAGTTCGGCACCCGGTTCATCACGCTCACCTTCAACAGCATCACGCTGGCGCTCATCACGTCCGTGATCGCCATGGCATTGGCATTGCTGCTCGCTTACACGCTCAGGCTGCACAACACACCGTGGAACCGCTTCGTGAATCGCGCCGCGGGCCTCGGGTATGCGGTGCCGGGCTCGGTCATTGCCGTGGGCGTGCTCATTCCCATCACCTGGCTGGACCACCGGCTGAGCGATGCCCTGTCCTCGCTGTTCGGCGTTTCCACCGGACTGTTGCTGACCGGCGGCATCGCGGCGCTCATCTACGGCTATGTCATCCGCTTTCTGGCGGTCGCGTTGCAGACTACCGAGGCCGGGCTTGCCAAAATCACGCCCAGCATGGATGACGCCTCCCGTTCGCTGGGTTGTGGTCCGGTCGAAACGGCGCTCCGCGTGCACGTGCCCATCCTGAAAAGCAGCCTGGTCACAGCCGGCTTGCTGGTCTTTGTGGATGTCATGAAAGAGCTGCCGGCCACATTCGTGATGCGGCCGTTCAACTTCGACACGCTCGCGGTGCAAGCCTACAATCTGGCTGCTGACGAAAGATTATCCGAGGCGTCAACCGCCTCGCTGGCCATAGTGTTGGTAGGATTGATCCCGGTGCTGCTTGCATCCCGGGCCATCACCCGTAAAAGACAATAACGCACGCGGCCCATGGCCGCGCATTCAGGAGAGACTGCCATGAATCGCCGCCCTACCCTGCTGTCATTTGCCTGCAAGCCCTTTGCCCGGCTTTGCGCTGTCGGCCTTGTCGCGCTGACCGGTTCCGCCATGGCAGGTGAGATCGTTCTCTACGAGCACAGCCGATTCCGTGGCCGCAGCGAGACCCTGTTCGCAGCCATGTACGATTTGTCCGGCATGCGCTTCGCCAATGAGGTGTCGTCCATCGTCGTCAAGAGCGGCACCTGGGAGCTCTGCACCGAGCGCAGCTACCGTGGCACCTGCCGCACCTTCAATTCCGGCGAATATTCGCAACTGGAAGACATCAACGACGCCGTGCGCTCCGTGCGTGAAGTCCAGACGCGTCCAGTCCAGCCCCCGGTCGCGTCGCAGCCTCCCCGCACGCAATACCCGGCTTATGTTGACGCTTCGCGCGGCACCACCATTTATGAGCACGGCAACTTCGCCGGCCGCTCCCTCTCGCTCAATGCACCGACGCCCAACTTCGAGTCCCTCGGCATGAACGACATGGTCTCGTCCATCATCGTGCGCGGTGGCATGTGGGAATTCTGCATGCACGCGAACTACCAGCCACCCTGCCGCATGTTCGGCCCTGGTGACCATTTTCAAGTAGGCGAGCAATTCAACGATCAGTTCTCATCGGCCCGACCCGTCGACAGTGGCAACAGCTTCCCGAGCGCGCAGGCGCCACAACGGCCACAGCCCTCCCAGCCACCGGTCCAGAACAACCAGGCGCAGGCCTACTTGTATTCGGGTGAGGGCTTCCGAGGCGGCTCGCGCACCTTGACCGGGCGCGTCGATAACTTCGACGATATCGACTTCAATGATCGGGTGTCCTCCATCATCATCAACCAGGGCAACTGGCTCTTCTGCAGTGATGCCAACTTCCGCGGCAGTTGCCAGACCCTGGGGCCAGGTCGCTACAGCTCTTTGGATGGCGAACTGCGCAGTCGCATCTCCTCTGCCCGTCCCACACGAGGTAGCGGCAATTCGCAAGGCGACTGGGGCGGCAACAGTGGCTGGGGAAGTGGCAATTGGTCCGGCAATCGAGGCTCTGTCACGCTCTACGAATACGAAGACTTCGGCGGTCGCAGTTACAACATCACCGGCTTCATGAACAACCTCGACAACACCGGCTTCAACGACCGGGCATCATCCGTCGTGGTCCAAAGCGGCCGCTGGGAATTCTGCACCGACGCAAACTTCCGCGGCACCTGCAGGACGGTGGGCCCGGGCCGTTATGAATCCCTGCCCTCCGACATGGATAGCAAGATCTCGTCGGCAAGGCAGATCGGAAACTGATTCCCTCTGCGCCCTGACTGTCATGCCGGGGTAAGGCTAGCCCTTGCCCCGCTGTACCGGTTTGCTTTCACCGTCGATGGTCGCCTTGGGGTCGCGGTACACCAGCACCGGCGTGCTGCACAACGCCAGTACCTTGGTGGTCACGCTACCCGTGATTGCCTGCACCAGAACACCTCGACCGTGTGAACCCATGAACACCAGATCGCACATCGCCTTGTCGTCGTTGGCGGCGTCAACGATGGCCTTCGCTGGCACGTCATGCGCAACCATGCGGCCCTCGAACGGGACGCCTGCTTTTTTGGCTGCACGTTCGAGCACACCGAGGTACTTCCTGCCCGTGGCATGCTGCGCCTTCACGTAGGCCTTTTCCGAAATCAGCTCCGGTGCCACGTAAATCGGCTCGCTCACCACGATCTGAAAGGTTGGGTACACATAGAGCCCGACCACCGCCGCTTTCAGGTGCTGTGCAAGCTCGATGCCAGCCCGCGCTGCATGGTCAGAGCGCTTGGAGCCATCGGTGGGAATGAGGATGCGTTTGAACATTGCGGGCTCCTTTCGACGGTGCATGGCGTGAACATAGTGACCACCTCATGCACAACAGGGAATCAACACACTACCGAGTCTGATACCGCAATCCCGCTGCGTGTTTGATCCGCATCAAACGGACTCTGGAATCTCAGGCTATGCCGACGTTGACCCATCCGATGTATCCAGCCATGCCATCAGCTTGTCCCTCGCCTCTTTCTGATGCACCGGCAGCACGACCACATCACCAGACCGGGCATCTTCTACCAGCCTGCCGGCGGCCATGAACTCATCAGGCTCAAGAGAAACCTGAGCCACAAAGCCGACACGCGCCAACTCAGCGCGCAATATTTCAGGCACCTCGCCCAGCGCGCGTCCGCGCAGGAGGCCGGGTAACTCCTTCACCATGATCCGGTCCGGTTGAAACGATGCCGCCACACGGGCGAGCTCACGGATGTCCGCGTCTTCGCGGTTGCCCGCCTGACCCAACAACAGCATGAGACGCCCGCCGCCTCCCTTGAGCGTCCTGCACACCCTGAGCAGACGTGCCAGACCATCCGGGTTGTGGGCATAGTCCATGACAACGGTAAAGCCATCCATGGCCCAGCGTTCGAAGCGGCCAGGATTGTCGGCGCGGTGGGTGCCGAATTGGCGCACCACCGCACGCATGGATTCGATGGGCACCTGCATCACGTGCGCAGCCAGTGCAGCGGCGGCGATATTGGCGATGTTGTACTCGGCCGCGCCGGCCACAGTGAGGGGCATGTCGGCGATGGGCCCGAGCGACTCGCGCCAGTCCTTTCGTTCCAGCACCAGCTCACCTGTCCGCGCCACGCAGGCGAGACCGCCATGGGCAAGGTGTTGCCGGAGCGCCGAGGCCTCAGGCAACAGGGAAAACAACGCCAGCTCGCAACGAAGATGTTCCGCATGACGCATCAGCATGGCGTCATCCGCGTTGATCACCAGCGTGCCGCTTGTCCCCAGGGGGCGCGCGACGGCAAGCTTTGCTTCGGCGATGTCGTCGAGCGTGTCGATGCCGTATTCGCCGAAGTGATCGGCTGAGATGTTGGTGACCACGGCCACGTCTGCCTGATCCACCGCGAGGCCACGGCGCAAGATGCCGCCGCGCGCCGTTTCCAACACAGCCGCAACGACACGCGGATCACGCAGCACCCTGCGCGCACCCGCCGGGCCGGCGTAGTCACCACGCTCAACCCACTCAGTGCCGATCACGATACCCTCGGTGCCGCAAAAGCCAACCCGATCTTTCAAGGCATCGCCGGCTCCATCGAGCATGGCTGCAATCAGGCGTGTTGTCGTGGTCTTGCCGTTCGAGCCGGTCACCAATGCAACCGGGATGCGGCCCAATGCCTGCCAATCGACATCGGGCGACGCTGGCACATGCCGCAGCGGGAAGGTATGACTCCTGTGCCCGGCGCCGAACGAGACCGAGTCGTCGTCGAGGCTGTGGGGCACGCCGCGTGCGCTGCATGCCTTGAGGACCGCGCACAGTGCCGGATTGCGCTCGGCTTCAGCAATCCGCCGAAAGTACTGTCGTGCTTCGTCTGCATGGCCAAACCGGTGAATGCGATCAAATCCGTTGACCTGTGCCATGCTGCCCTCGCCGAGTGCTGCTACCTCCCATGCGTATTCGTTGACTTCGGTTGCTGTGAACTGCTGATCGAACGGGCATCGAATGACGAGCTCAGCACCGGCCGTGTACACATGCGTGCGCAGTGCCGCCTCCGCCTGCCAGAGCTCGTGAGACAGACCCGCCGCGATCTGTCTCCAGCGCTCCAGCGCGGCGGCATCGCACGCCATCGGGCCGCGAGTTTCCAGGATGGCGGATGGGCCATCGAAGAATCGATTCATTCCCGTGAGACGGCGCGAACGCTCGAAAGCGAGGTTCCAGTCGAGCTCAAAGGCTGGATAAGAAGAATACGCGGGGTAGGTCACAGGATTGCTCGGCGAAGTCCAACGGGACCATGAACCGCATGGACGCAGCGTTCGAGCGCTGCGCCCGATGACGTTAGATCAACTTGGCGACAGGAATGCGTCAGCGGGCGTTGGTTCAAGCCGATGCGCTGCCACAAACTAGCGTCGGCCCCAACGAGCGGAGCGCCGACCCCCACGAGCGAAGCGCCGACCCCCACGAGCGATGAGCCGGCTCGAGCGCGCTCAATCCTCTGCATCCTTGACGAAACGGATGCCGCGTTCATCGCGCACAAATCCGGCTGATTCCAGCGTCCCGTCGCCGCCTGCCTCGCCACCGGCTGCCATCAACGCATCGCTGGTGTCCTCGCTGGGCAGCGGCGGGGCATGCGTCGAGGGGGCCGCGGTGGCCGGTGCGCCTTCCGGGCGGAATTTGGTGACCTGCTTCCAGGATCGCGCCAGCGCGTCCGCAAAAATCAGCAACAGATCGCCCTGCCGGCCGAGGCGCAGCGCGTGGTCGATGGCCTCCTGCTCGTCGGGGATGATGTCGATCTGGCTGTCCTGGACCCCCCTGGCACGGAGCACCCCGGCGATCATGTTCGGCACCTCGTCACTCGCACGGCCGCGGAGGCCATCGTCGCGACGGCAGACGTAATGATCGAAGCGACCCGCCACCTTTTCGGCGATGGCGACAATGTCTTCGTCCCGCCGGTCGCCCGGGCCGGCAACGACGATCAGCCGTCGGCCGGGTACATCCAGCCGCTCGGCAAGGTCGGCCATCACGCCGACCGCATGGGCGTTGTGGGCGTAGTCGAAGATCACCTTGAACGGATGCTCGTCATAGACGTTCATGCGCCCGGGCGCCTGGAAGAAGGTGGTATCGAAGGTGCGCAATCCGGTACGGATCGCATCCAGCTTGATACCCATCGAAAACGCGATGGCAGCGGCGAACATGGCGTTTTGCACGTTGTGCATGGCGCGGCCTTCAAGCGTGGCGGGAATCAGATGCGTCCACATCAGCGGCAGGTGTGCGCCCTTGTCGTACAGCGCAATCATGTGGCCGTTCACGCCCGCCTCCAGTGCGCAAGCGCGGCCGCCTGCTCGGATATGCTCGCGCACCAGCTTGTGGTTCGGATTCATCGTCACGTAGCAGATGTGCTTCGCATCCGTGTCGGCACTCATCTTGATCACGTTCGAATCGTCGGCGTTGAGCACCGCGCACTCCTTGGCCACCTCGACGACAATCCGTTTCACTTCCGCCAGCTGCTCCAGCGTGTCGATGCCCTTCATGCCCAGATGGTCGGCCGCCACGTTCAAGACCGCACCCACGTCGATGAACGGCACACCCATGCCGGCACGCAGCAAGCCGCCGCGAGCGATCTCGAGCACTGCGAAATCGATTGTCGGATCCGCCAGCACCATGCGGGTGGCCACCGGCCCCGTCATGTCGCCCTCCACCGTCCGCTGGCCGTCGATGTAAACACCGTCCGTGGTGGTGAGCCCCGGCGTCATGCCCGCCATCTTGGCGATGTGCGCCATCATGCGCGACGTGGTGGTCTTGCCGTTGGTGCCGGTAATGGCGCAGATCGGCACGCGCGAGCGCGTACCCGGCGGGAACAGCATGTCGACCACCGGCCCGGCTGCATCGCGTGGCTTGCCCTCCGAGGGCGCCACGTGCATGCGGAACCCTGGCGCGGCATTGACTTCACAGATGCCGCCGCCAATCTGCTTGTAACTCTTCGTGATATCGGAAATCAGAAAATCGACGCCGCCCACATCAAGGCCGATGGCCACCACGGCGCGCACGGCCATGTCGCGGTTATCCGGGTGAATGATGTCGGTGACATCCGTGGCGGTGCCGCCGGTAGAGAGGTTCGCAGTTGAGCGGAGCATCACGACCTGATCCTTGGCGGGCACGGATTCCGCCGTCAGGTTGACGCGGGCCAGCATCATCTCTGCCTGCTCGTCCAGCTCGATGCGCGTCATGACTTTTTCATGCCCGACGCCGCGGCGCGGATCCTGATTGACCAGGTCGATGAGTTGCTTCACCGTCGCGACCCCATCGCCCACCACATGCCCCGGTGTGCGCCGGGTGGCGGCAACCAGCTCCCCATTGACCACCAGCAGCCGGTGATCCGCGCCTTCCAGGTAGGTTTCGACAATGACCGACGATGACTCCGCCTTGGCCAGCTCGTACCCTTGCCGGACGGACTCGTCATCCATCAGCCGCACGGAGATGCCGCGCCCATGGTTGCCGTTGTAAGGCTTCGTGACGACCGGGAATCCCAGCCGGTGCGCCGCCCCCACCGCACGATCAGCCGTGCGCACCAGGCGCTGCTGTGGCACCGGCAGACCGATGGCCGCGAGAATCTTGTTGGTCTCTTCCTTGTCCTGCGCGAGCTCTACCGCAATGTAGCTGGTGCGGCCGGTGATGGTCGCCTGGATCCGCTGCTGGTGCTTGCCGTGCCCCAATTGAATCAGCGATTGCTCGTTCATGCGAAACCATGGAATATCGCGCGCCTCCGCCGCCTTCACGAGCGACGCTGTCGATGGGCCCAGTGCACTGCGCTGCGCGTAGCGGATGTACTCGTCGCGCGCCTTGGGCCAGTCCCAGTCTGCCGGTACCGTGCCAGGGGGACGGATGCTCTCAGGCAGAAGCGAACACAACAACTTGAGTGCCAGCTCGCCTGCCTCGATGCCTTCGTCGCGCTGCGCATACTCGTATACCACGCTGTAGATGCCGGGCCTGTCGGTGCTGCGGGTCTTGCCGAAGGTGACATCCTCCCCCGCCACATTCTGCAATTCGATCGCGACATGTTCAAACACATGTCCCAGCCAGGTGCCTTCGTCTTCAAGCATGCGGCGGATGAGCCCGCCTGGCTCGCGATAGCTGCAGCCATGCTCCTGCAATGTCGGGAGCGCCTCGACCAGCTTCATCACATAGGTGATACCGAGTTTTGCGGTGGGCCAGTTTTCGAGTTCGCCCAGGTCAAGCTCCAGCCGAATGACCGGAAAATGGGCATACAGCGACGGGCCGACAAACACCGAACGATCAAGAATGCGCATGGGGTCTCCCTGTGGACCTGTGCTCAGGTTTGCGTGGTGCCTTTCGGCATTCTATTGAGGATTCCAGAATTCATTACAAAGTTCGTCGCCCCGGCGAAAGCCGGGGTCCAGCGGCTTTCGGTCGAACGACACTGGGGCGAAGCATGCCTTCGCGCCTTCGGCGGGACGACAATGATCTGTCGTGAATTGCGGAAACATCAATAATGCGGGCAATACAGGTATCGCGCTCCTGTCAAGGCAGCAGCCCCGCGTCGCAGAAGTCATGCAGCCGCTCAACACGGTTACCCGAAATCTGACCGTCAACGCCTTTCCAGCACGCCCGCACTCGCCTTGCGGCTGTGCAGGTTGTAGGTGGCGCCCGCCACAAGAATGTGCAATTGGATCCCCAGCATGCACACCGGCTCACCCTCCTCCACATACGCCATTGACGAAAACGTCATGCCGGACGCATCCACCACCGTGATGGCACCGCTGCCCACGACTTCGAGCTCGTTTTCCGGGCCGATGAAGGCTGCAGTGTCTTCATCCAGGCCGAGCCCGTGTGCAAAAGGGTTGTAGGCCAGCGCGGCAAGCAGGCGTCCGAGACGATCGCGTTGACGAAAGTGCTGATCGATGATGAAGCGGTTGGTCAACCCCAAACCCGGCGCCAGCCGCGCGGCACCCGCAATCGGGCTGTGCCCTTCCTCGCCATACGCAATCATGTGCTCGGAAATGAAAGCCGCACCGGCGCTGGTGCCCGCCACATGGACGCCGGCAGCATTCATCTGACGCAGCGACTTCGCCACCGACGTGCCGCCCAGAATGGTGGACAGGCGGAGTTGATTGCCCCCGGTGAGAAAAACGCCAGTGGCCGATTCAAGATGGGCGATGCGCCCCTTCTCCTCGCAATCGCGACGCGTGTCAAAACCCATGGCCTCGACGTGCGCAGCACCCAACTCTGCGAATATTCGCTCATACCGTGCGCCGGTATCCGGTGCCTGACTGGCTGTGGGAATGACCACGATGTTGGCATCGTCACCACCGGCAAGCGTGACAAAGCGCGCAAGGATCTCGCGCGAATTTTCCTTCTCTTCAGCGCCACCGATGGGGATGATGTATCCGCGCTCGGTGCCGTGTGCGACTTTACTGGGCATGGCAGGTGCGTTATAGGGGTTCTGATGACGCACATCATGCCATTGTCTTGATTTGCTGCCGACATCGCGCTGAAATGGGCTGCAATGCTAGCCGTGGTGCAGTGGGGAGTTGAATGCGCCCTTGTCATAGCCCGCTTCCATGATGGTGCCGAGGCTGTCGGTGGTGCGAGTGCGACGGTTGAGGCCGTCGTAGGTTTGGTTGGTGACGTTGCTGTTGGCGTCCGTCTCGGTGAGGACATTGCCCAATCTGGCGACCGTGTCATTCCGAATAAGCACCGTCGGTTCCTGCGCTAGGTACAATCCATTGATAAAATCGGTGAGCAAGACTAGGAAGTCCTGCTGCGCACCATCTATGCCCTTTTTGTCAAAGGTCTGGCGCGCCAGACTATTAGTGAGGTGAACCATGAATGCCGTCGTGATTGAACACGTGAAGGTCAGCGAACTGCCCGAGGACTGGCGCTCACGGCTGCGGGCCGCAGCCAATGCGCACGTGACCGTGCGTATCGAGGAAGAAGCCGAATCGGGTGACGTAGCTATAGAAAATGCCGAGAATCCCTTGTTCGGGATGTGGCAAGACCGCGAAGAGA
Organism: Betaproteobacteria bacterium; assembly: GCA_031394355.1. Lineage (GTDB taxonomy): Bacteria > Pseudomonadota > Gammaproteobacteria > Burkholderiales > Usitatibacteraceae > JAEUMY01. The sequence goes on from JANNSU010000092.1 coordinate 29,370, forward strand.
TGGCCAACGTCGAAGCCTACGTACGCAAGCTGCGTGCGCCCCGCTTCTGACTTCCTTCATGATCCTGATCGACTCGGATGTCTTGATCTGGCTCACGCGCGGGCATGTCGGGGCCGAGGCGCGGTTGGCGCAGACCAGCCCTTGGCAAATTTCAACGATTACGTATCTGGAACTCGCCCAGGGATGTCGCAGCAAGGTCGAGTTGCAACGCGTCAAGCGCGGGCTCTCCGTAAAGCAGACGAAGATTCTTCCGCTGACGCCGGCGATCTCGGAACGGGCGATGACACTCATCGATGCACATGCACTTGCAGACGGCTTGCAATTGGCGGATGCCTTGATCGCGGCCACGGCGTTGGAGCATGGTCTTACACTGCTGACTGGCAACACCAGGCATTTCGCGGCGGTCGAAGCGCTCAAGATTGAGCGGTTTCAGCCGTGAAGTTGTCGACGATGCATCGGCGTCAATCTGAATGCTGTACCGGCGCGGGCCAGAACCCATTCCCGAATTCATCAGATTTCGCGAACGGCAGTCGCGATGCAGAGCGGCGGTAGGTAACCCGCACCGGCTTTATTTCTGGGTAACGTCCGGGCGGAGCCCGGTGGAGAGGTGAACGTCTTGGTGCCCTCGCCTGCGTGCGAATATTCGCACTGCCAGACTCGACGACAGCAAGCCATTGACGAAATCACACCCAACCCGTAAAACTCACCATTGAGTCGGCGCGGCGCGCACTCTGATCAGCAGCGAGCGAGCGGGTATTGCGCTCACATTGATCATCGAGCTGGCACCTGCGAGACACATTTGGAGAAGGTCATGACAACACTGGAACTGAAGTTGAATCTGCCGGAGCGCTTGGCTCAGGATGCTGCGCAGATGGGATTGCTGAACCCGGAGAGTCTGCAAGCCTTGTTGCGAGAGGCTGTCCGCAGTCGGCGGATTGCTCAATTGGCACAGGCTCGCCAACGTGTTGCGGAAGCAGGTATCACCCCGATGAGCCTCGATGAGATTCAAGAGGAAGTGGATGCTGTCCGCGCGGAGCAGCGGGACAAGGCTGCGCGCTGATGCGCGTGGTGTTGGACACGAACATCGTTGCCTCAGGCATTTTTGGGGTGGCAATCCGGCTCGATTGCTCGATGCTGCGCAAAGCGGGGAAATCGAGTTGTTTACCAGTCGCCGTTTGCTTGCAGAGCTCGTCCGCATTCTTCCGCGTCCAAAGTTTGCACGTGCCGTTGCGGCTTCAGGGCTGTCGATTGAAGAGTTGGTGCTTGGCTATGCTGCGCTCGCAACTGTAGTGCAGCCCGTTGCGATTGAGGCAACCATCGCCGCCGATCCCGAAGACGACCAGGTGCTTGCCTGTGCATTGGCCGCCCGAGTGGACCTTATCGTGTCGGGTGACAAGCATCTTCACAGCTTGGGTGGATCGTTTCAAGGCATCAGGATCGTCCGGCCTGCAGAGGCGGTGGCACTGCTGGAGGCGAATTAACTAATCCGTCGGATCCACGAAGGGACTGACTTAAGCAAGATCATCTGGTTGCGAATATTCGCAAGTGGTAGTCAGAGAATATTGGGGACAGAGAATATTGGGGACAGACCACCATTATTCCCCTCCTTCAAGCAGCGATAGCTGCCCCGCGTCCTCATTCTCCCGCATCTTGGGCCGCCCTGCTTTCCCCCTCGCTGCCCGCCTGCCCAGTGCTGCCGCAATCTCTGCTTGGAACTTCTGGCTGCCGAGCGCGTAGTTGCCATTGGTGGCCTTGCGTATGTCCTCGATGGTCTCAGGGTCCATGTGGGCCTTGAAGAGTGCGCGGTAGTTCTCCAACCGTTCTGCCTCTGAGCGCCCCACCCGCAGGTATTGCTCGTGCGGGGTGATGAGGTCGCTCGCCTTGCCTTCGCCATTGGTGGAATAGCTGGACCAGCGATAGTGCCGGGGATGGGTGACCATGCCGGCGCGGACGGGATTGAGCTCGATGTAGCGATAGCAGGCGAGGACATAGTCTTCGGTCTGGGTGAGGCAGGAGCGGAAGCGACCTTCCCAGAGCGTTCCGGTGCGGACGTTGACCCGGTTGACGTACTGGACATAGCGCTGGCCCAAGTGCTTCATCATGCGCCCGGCGCTGTCGGCCTCTCTGGGTGTCAGCAGCAAGTGGACATGGTTGGTCATCAGCACGAAGGCGTGGATGTCGCAGCCGAATTCTTGCGAATATTCGCGTAGGTAGTGCAGATAGAACTGGTAGTCGTCTTCAGCGAAGAAGCAGGTGGAGCGGTTCACGCCGCGCTGGATGATGTGCCAGGGGATGCCAGCGATGGCGAGGCGGGGGCGGCGGGGCATGGACAGCCTCTTTGCGGGGGTGCGAATATTCGCATGGAGGCAGTCTAGCAGGAAATAATTGTGGTCTGTCCCCTATTATTGCGCAAAAAAGCCACCCGATCAGGGGTGGCTTGGGGCATTTGGACGGTGGACGGGACAGGCCAAACCGCTCGGATCCGTAAAGTTCAAAGGGTTTGCGCTGACATACAAGTAGTCATGCAGCGACAGTGGCTGGTCGGCAGCCCCCGGATGCGGATCAATAGAAACAAACCTCCCCGTCCTCTGATCCATCCACCTTGCTCTCAGGTAGGTGAACCCGCTCTCCGCGTAATACCGCTCCCCCGCAAACTGATGCGAATTCGGGAAGGTCCCCGTCGTCAGCGCCGCAATAATCTCCCCATACGGCGTATAGGCATAGGTGTTGAGAATCGTGCCTGCCGTGTCGGTCAGCAACCTCACGCTGAGGTGGTCAGCGTGGTAGTACGCCGTCTGCAGTGCCTCCGTTGACCCGGTCGTCACCAGCGCCGTTACCTTCAGCGGCGTGGTGCTGTTGGGTGCGAAGTCATACCTCGCCTTCAGCTTCCCGTTCCCATCCCGCTCTTCCAGGATCTGGCTGTACGGCGCCAGCTTGTCC
>JANNSU010000007.1:0-63945 GCA_031394355.1 Betaproteobacteria bacterium
GAACCAAACGGCCATTGCGAATATTCGCAATGGCCTACCCATCACCCATTGCCATTCACCCTTCTCCAACAACACCCATAACCACCGAAGCATTCGCTGCAGTGTTCGCCCGGATCGCACTCTTGAACCCAAGGGTCCAAGGCGGGTGCTCACCGCATGCCTTCAGGTACATCCACGTGGGACGCGCACACCGGCAATGCCAGACAAGCATCCTGAGTGACTAATTATCGGAACAAGAATGATAATCCGGACGAACACTGCAGCGAACGACTGCCGCACAAGCGCACTATGCTCGATTCAAAAAAGCTTGTCTTGATCTGCCAGCGCTTTTTCGATGATGTTCTCGAACTCGGCCATTTTACGCTTGACGAGGGTCTCGTCAACGCTGGCGTTGCCGGATGAAACCGCTGCTGCCTTGTTGCCCGACTCGCCATGGCTGAGCAGGTCATGCGCCATGTTGAGCGCCGCCATGATGGCGATGCGCTCGGTACCCACCACTTTGCCGGTATCGCGGATCTCTTTCATCTTGCGATTGAGCAAATCCACGGAAGCGAGCAACTGCTTCTCTTCACCGTCCGGCGCTGCCACGCGAAGCTCGCGCCCCATGACATTGATCATCATGCCTTTGGATGCCGCAGCGGTCATGCTTCCTCCGGCAATTGCTTCAGGAGGCCTTCCACCCGGATGCGGGCCTGGTCCAGCTTTTCTTCGAGGCGGCGGGACTCATCCGCTTTCATGCCGAGCTGCTGACGCAGCTCGTTGTTCTCCGAGCGCAGTCGCTGAAACAGCTGAACGAAGTGCCCGAGCTTGGATTCGAAGTCCTGGAATTCTTTTTCCATCCCGGCACTCTAGCGGGAAAGCCCAATAGCGTCAACGAACAAGCATTGATTTTGAAGGTGTTTTGGCACCGTGCCCGCTGCTAAACGGCTGGCCTCCACGTGCGGCTTTACAGCCCTCACCCCCAGACGTATAGTCCGCCGATGGTTTCTGCTCTCCCGCCTCAGGACGGACCCTTGGCCACCAGCATTCAAGAACAACAAGGCGCAGTCCTGAATCTTTTGCCGCATCCCACCTGCCTTTTCAATGCGGCCGGTGAGATCGTGTTCGTCAACCGGGCCTGGACCGCTTTCACCGGCAGGTCGGCTGCTGCTGAGCAGGGCGCAGGCTGGCTTGCGTTGATCGAGGTGGAGGACCGTGCCAGCTGGGCTTCACGCTGGAAGGAAGTCGCCACGCAATCCGAGGCCATCGACACGGAGTGGCGCTGGCGCAAGGCTGACGGCGACATGGCGCGGGTCGAGATGACGATCACCCGGGTCGAAGCCTCCGGTTCCGTGGTGTCATTCCTGGGTGCGTGTCACGACATCACCCGCCAGCGTGCGGCCGAAGAGGCGGCGCGCGCGAAGGCCGCACAGGTACAGGTGCTGGCCAACGGCGTACCCGTGCTCATCGCGCATTTCAGCGCAGACAATTTCACCTGCCTTCTCGCCAACAAGGCCTACGCCCGAACCTTCGGGGTGGACGAGACCAGGATCGTCGGCATGCGCGTGCCCGAGATCATCGGCGCAGAAGGCTGGAAGCAGATCGAGCCGTTCATTGCACGGGTCGTCAAAGGCGAGACCGTCAGCTATGAACGCACCATCACGCCACCGGGCGGCGAGCGCGTCATCGAGGTCATGCTCATCCCGCATCCAGACGAGCAGGGCGTCATCAGTTCTGCGTTCGTGATGATCAACGACATCACCCGCCACCGCCAGTCTGAACGCGCCGTCCGCGAAAGCGAGGAGCGGCTCAAGAAGTTCACCGAGGCCACCAATGAAGGCATCGTCTTTCACGACAACGGCCGCGTCATCGACTTCAACGACGCCATGTCCAAGATGCTGGGCCGGCCACGCGAAGAACTCATCGGCACCAACATTTTTCAGTTCGTGGCGCCTGAGGCACAAGAGCAGATTCGCACCAACATTGCCGTAGCGTTCGAGAAAACCTACGAGAGCACCATCCTCCGCGCAGACGGCAGCCGCATAGCCGTCGAGATCACCGGCAAGCAGATGATCTTCAACGGCGAAATGCATCGCATGACGGTCATCCGCGACATCACGGACAGGAAAGAGGCCGAGGCGCGCATCCAGTTCCTGGCCCACCACGACACGCTGACGCAGCTGCCCAACCGGCTGATGATGATGGATCGTCTTGAGCACATGCTGGCCGCTGCGAAGCGGCACGCCAAGATGGTGGGCGTGCTGTTCATCGATCTGGACAACTTCAAGACGGTCAACGATTCGCTGGGTCACCACGCCGGAGATGAGCTGCTGAAGCGAGTGGCTGGCCGCATCCAGAGCTGCCTCCGCGCTGCCGACATGGTGGCCCGTCTCGGCGGCGACGAGTTCCTCGTGGTGGTGTCCGATCTCGCGCTGGCCGAGGACGTGTTGCCAGTCGCAGAGAAGTTGCTCTCGACCATTGCCGAGAGCTTCAGCATCGAGGGCCACATCCTGACCGTGAGCCCCTCCATCGGCATCAGCATCTTCCCGCGCGACGGCAACGACCGTGACGCGCTCATCAAGAACGCCGATGCGGCCATGTATCTGGCCAAGGAAAGCGGCCGCAACAATTTCCAGTTCTATACCTCGCAGCTGAACCGGGGCGCCTTCGAGGCGCTGGCCATGGAGTCCGGCATCCGCCGCGCCATCGAGCAGGTACAGTTCCTGGTCTACTACCAGCCCGAGATTTCGCTTGCGACCGGCGAATTGACTGCCATCGAGGCGCTCGTCCGGTGGAAGCACCCGGAGCTGGGCGTGCTGGGCCCGGACAAGTTCATTTCGGTGGCCGAGCACCGTGGCCTCATCATGCCCATCAGCAAATGGGTCATGAGCGAAGCCACCAAGCAGAATGCAGAATGGCAGCGCAGGGGATTTCCGAAAGTACCCATCGCGGTCAACCTCTCGCCAGTGCAGTTCAAGCAGCCGGAACTCGTCGAGCAGGTGCAAAAGGCGCTGGGAGAGGCCGGGCTTGAGGGCGAGTATCTGGAACTGGAGATCACCGAGAACGTCCTCATGCAGGACACACAGCAGGTCGCGAAGACGCTGGGCGAGCTGAAGCGGCTGCACGTCAAACTGACCGTCGATGACTTTGGCGCAGGCTATTCGTCGCTCTCGTTCCTGAAGCGTTATCCCATCGACAAGCTGAAGATCGACCGCTCGTTCATCCGCCACATTCCCGGCAGCATCGAGGACACGGCCATCACCAACGCCATGATCAGCCTCTCCAAGAGTCTCGGCATGAAGGTTCTGGCCGAAGGCGTGGAGCATGAGGCCCAGGCCGAGTTCCTGCGCGGCCAGAAGTGCGACGAGATGCAGGGCTACCTCGTCGCGGCGCCCATGGCAGCAGTGGATTTCGAAGCCTGGATCGTGTCGTATCAGCCCGCGCAATTGCTCGCATTACGCTGAGGCACTACACTGCCGGCTGCTTCAAGGTGCTCCAGGAGACTGGAGATAAACGGGAAGCCCGTGTGAATCGGGCACTGCCCCCGCAACGGTCAATCGCAGTTTACAAGTCGCGCATGCCACTGGAGACATTCCGGGAAGGCTGCGCGAAACCACAAGCGATGAGTCCGGATACCGGCCCGGAAGCCCGCTGCAGCGCCGCGCGCCCTTGCGAATATTCGCAAGACGCCACGGGCCGCATCGGTCGGTGTGCCGCAGATGGCGGCGTGACGCCTTTGCCCTTCGCCTCGTGCGTCGGCGCCGGCATCGCGCCTTGTTCTCCGCGTCATAAAATCAATCTGGGCTTGCGGGGACGCTTGCCCGTGTACAAGGAAGCAACATGAATCGGAAAACACTTTGCGTGCTCGTGCTGGGCACGCTACCTGCCGGCGCCCACTGGGCTGCGCAGGCACAGGCTCGGCCACCGGCAGAGGTCATCTCGGTCACGGCGACGCGCACACCGCAGCCGCTGTCGACCACGCTGGATCACACCATCGTCATCTCACGCACGGATATCGAGTCCGCCGGTGCGACAGACCTCTCGCATCTATTGCGAATATTCGCAAACAGCGACATCCGCACCACCGGCGGCGCAGGGCAACCTTCAAGCCTTTTCCTGCGGGGCACCAACAGCACGCACACGCTGTTTCTGGTCGATGGGCTACGCGTCAACTCGGCGACGCTGGGGTCAACTTCCTTCGAGGCGATCCCGCTCGAGATGATCGAGCGCATCGAGATCGTGAAGGGCCCCATGTCCGGGCTCTATGGATCCGATGCCATCGGCGGCGTGGTGCAGATTTTCACGCGCAGCGAGAAGAAGCCGGTGCTGCGTCTCAGCACCAGTCTCGGCAGCGCCGACGTGGGTGCTGTCAGCGCAGGCGTATCGGTGCAGGACGGCGCGGCAGCCATGGATCTCAATGTCGGCCATCGCCGCATCAAGGACGTGAGCGCCACACGACCCAGCGCTGCCTTCGGCCAGCACGATCCTGACCGTGATCCGCATGACGTGACGCACGGCAACCTGCGCCTCTCCTACACGTTCAAGAGTGGCGAGACCTTGGCCCTGTCCGCCTTCCAGAGCGACGCCAAGACCGATTTCGACGCAGGCCCCGGCGGCGCAAACCGCAATCGCCAGAAGCTCGCCGGCTACCAGCTCGAATCGAAGAACGAGCTCTTCCCCGGCTGGCAAAGCCATCTCCGCGTGGGCCGCAGCGAAGATGAGCTCACCTATGCGGGCAGCTTCTCCGGCCGCTTCCGCACCGTGCAGGATCAGATCGCCTGGATCCACGAGCTTCGCACCATCCGCGGGTTCATGACCGTGGGTCTGGAAGCGCGCAAGGAGAAGGTGTCGGGCAGCAACACCTACGTCGTGAACGAGCGCGAGACGACATCCGTCTTCACCGGCTATCTGGAGCGCCTCGGCGACCAGCAGGTCGAGTTCTCGCTCCGCCGTGACGAGGAAGATCAGTTCGGCGCGCGCACCACGGGCAGCTTCACTTATGGCCTCTGGTACAGCCCGTCCTTGCGAATATTCGCAAAGGCCGGCCGCGCCTTCCGCGCGCCGTCGTTCGCTGATCTCTATCTGCCCGCCGATCCCGTGTTCGGCCCATCATCCAATCCGCTGCTGAAGCCGGAGCGCTCCAACTCGGGCGAGGTCGGCCTGCAATGGAAGCGCGGCGCCAATTCAGTCAACGTCAGCGCATTCGAAAACCGCATCGAAGATCTCGTCAGCTTCGTCTTCGGCACCGGCCCGCAGAACATCCGCCGCGCCAAGATTCGCGGCGTCGAGGCCGATGTGGCAACACAGGTCATGGGTGCGACTATTCGCGCCAGCGTCACCGTGCAACGCCCGAGGGATGAGGACTCGGGCTTCCGCCTGCGCTCCCGCGCCACCCAGTTCGGCAGCGTTCACGTGAATCGCGCGTGGGGCGCGTGGCAGGGCAGTGTGTCCGTCATCGCCACCGGTGAGCGATTCGATTCTGCCAACGAATCGCCCGCCTCACGAATGGGCGGCTACGCGACCGTCGATGCGAATATTCGCTACACCTTCAATCCGCAATGGGCTATGGCGTTCAGCGTGACCAATCTGGGCGACAAGCGTTATGAATTGGCGCAGGGGTACAACACGCCGGGAAGAGAAGCGTTGCTGACGGTGAATTTCAGCGGAAAGTGATCGGGGGTCCGGCCGCCGTGACTGACGGAAGTGCAAAGGCACTTCTGTCGGACGCTGCAGGTGGTACCGGACAGACCCAGAAGCCGCTTGAACCCAAGCAAAGTCCTGTTGCTTGGTGGTGCACTTTGATGTTGGATGCACCCGGAGAGCAGGCCCCTTTGATGATTGCAGGCGAGCTATTTCAGGATTGAGTGGACGGTCTAGGCTGCCCGATATATAGCGCTTTGCATAACAGTGGAAAGTGGCTTATATTTTGTCCGACGCCCAAACATTAGACTTATAGGTGGGCGTTCTACAAAAGGGAGAAATTGCGCAAAATTGCGCAGTCCATACTGGCGGCAAACCGGGGCATTTATGGTTCGGTACATTGCGTGGTGTGCGGCGGCTTGAAAAAAGGGAGAATAGTCGTGAAAAATACAGTCAGCGTTGCGTTGATGACGGTTGCGCTTGCGGCGTGTGCGAACCGTCCGGAGTCAATCAGGGCGTCCTTTGTCTCGCACGAAAAATTTGCACATCTTGACTGCGCGGCGTTAGCCACAAGAATGGGTGACACGCGCGCAGAGCTTGATAAGTTTTCAAAAATGCAAGATAGCAAGGCTACTGGCGACGCAGTTGGCGTATTCCTGTTGGGCGTTCCATTCAGCAAACTTTCAGGAGATCACGAAGGTGATGTCGCCCGGCTAAAAGGTGAAGTTGAGGCTATCGATACCGCCCAGGTCAAGAACAAATGCAAGGGTCTGAGCTAGTACTAATCCTTTGAGATATTCCGTCATCAAATGGATGCCAATACCACGGGCATTCTAGCTTCTAAATTTTCGTTTGCGTTTCAAACCAAGTGCGGATTTTGCTCTGCACGTGTTCCTGCGACCTAGGCTATGTCATTTGAGCTCACCCCACTGGCGGAGTAGAAGCGCGTATACGATAGTTGCCCCTGCTGTGACCCAAATAATAAAAGTACTGAAATCCAGGGCGGATGGCGAAACTTTGTAAACCAATAGTGTTATCAATGTAAGGATGAAAACGGCCGTAAGTAGAACTATTGCGGCCTTACGACGTAAGAGCAAAAAGATACCACCCCAAATTGAAAGTACATGCGATAGAGCAGCCGCCAAAACGAAAAATAATGTCCTTGGAGGCAGCTGCGGAATATTTGGGATGATCAGCAAAGTCGAGATGATTCCGGAAATGCCCAATACCAACCAGAAACCCGCCGCAAGCCACAGCAATACCGGGCGTGGCCGCGAACAATAAATGGGGTCAGACACCATTTTTCTCGCCATCTATCTGTCCTCGCCAACCAGCACCCGAACAAACAAGTTCAGACTTGGCCAAGAGACCTCTCGCGCCAACAGGGTCACGCCAACAGGGTCAGGTCTAGCTCCGTAGCATCCACCATTCATTCGCATGCTGAACTTCCCAACACGTTGACGAAATTGATCTGGCATCTCGACCCCCTCGCCAAATAATCACACATTTCCGCACATCGCCTCAAGCAAGAAAGCAAAAGGGCGCGACTCCCATCGCGCCCTTCTTCACTTCATCACATCAACCAACTGCTACCGCTTCACCCTCGGATAAGCAGGCACCTCCACCTTCGGCTCCGGCTGCTTCGCGAGTTTCTCCTCCAGCACTTTGATTGCAGCATCCAGCTGCGCGTCCCCGCCCTTGCCGGTGGCGAAGGGCAGGTTGTCGACGACGATGTCGGGCGCAACACCCTTGCCTTCCACGATCCAGCCTTCGCCGGGCACGAACTGACCCAGCTCGGCGGAGCGGGCGAGGCCGTTGTCCACGAGACGGTTCTGATCGGAGAGCCACATGCCGGCGCCGGATGTGCGCGTGCCGACGAGGGTTGCGATGCCGAGTCGCTTCAGGCCCTCGGCCATGGTCTCGCCATCGGAGTAGGTGTCCTCATTGATGATGGCGACAACGTGACCGCGAAACGCGAGCTGCTGGTTGGTGAAGGTGCGGGGCGATGAGCGCGGCTTCCACCAGGCCCAGGCACGGCGCAGCAGCTTCTCGATCAACATGCTGTCGATATTGCCGCCGTTGTTGCTGCGCAGATCGATGATGAGGCCTTCACGCTGGAACACGGGATAGAACTCGCGGGACCAGCGACCAAGATCGTTCGGCTCCATGGCCTGCAGGTGCAGGTAGCCGAAGCGACCCTTGGATTTTTCCTCCACACGCGCCTTCCGCTCCCACTCCCACGTGAGATAGCGCAGCTGCACATCGCGCTGTGCCGAGACGGGCGTGACGATGGCCTGTCTCGATTTTCCGGCGGCGTCCTTCACCGCAAGCAGCACTTGCTTGCCGCCTTGATTGCGCAGCAGATCGCCGGGCACGGCCTTGGTGAGCGCGACACCGTTGATGTGGGTGATGACCTCGCCCACCTTCGCGGCCACGGCGGGTTGCGCGAGCGGGCCGTGTTCCTCCGGCAACTCGGGATCGCCGCTGAAGAGTCGGTCGACACGATAGCCCTCCGCGACCTTGGTGAGATCGGCGGCCAGTGCGGCGACGTCGATTTCATCCGCGCCCTTGCGCAGGTCTGTGGTGAACACCTGACTGTGCAGCAATGAAACCTCCGACACCATCTGGGCGATGACATCGTTCAGCTCGGCGCGGTCGTTGACCCGTGCGACCAGCGGCTCGTACTTGGCGCGCATGGCTTTCCAGTCCACGCCTTGCATGTTCTTGTCGTAGAAATAGTCGCGGTGCATGCGCCAGGCGTCGACAAACATCTGCCGCCATTCCTCACGCGGATCGAGATCGAAGGTGAAGTCACGCAGGTTGACGACGAACTTGGAAAGATCTGGCGGCGCCTTGGCGCCGGCATCGACGACCCAGAGTTCGTTCGCCTTGCGCAGCAGCACTTTCTTCTTGTCGCGCGACAGCTCGTAGCTGCGCAAATCATCGAAGAACAACTCGACCGCGGGCGGCGTGAGGCCAGCAGGCTCAATAGCCACGGTACGCAGCGCGCGACGTGCAGTAGGGTTGGGCGGAACCGGCGGGCCACTCTCCGTGGTGACGAAGTAGAGCCGCTTGCCGTCTGTCGAGAGGCCGCTGTAATTGCCGGCCGGTACGGGAACTTCGTAGAGGCGGACGGAGAGACCCGCGAGGTCGATGATGATGGTTTTGGTGGCAGCGGGGGTGGCAGCAGCGGGGACCGGGGCGGTGGCTGGCTTGGCAGCATCCGCCTTGACCGCGTCCTTCGCATCCACTTTGGCCGGCGGCGGTGCATCCACCTTTTTCTCTGGCTCCGGCTTCTGCAACTCATCCTTCGGCTGGAATGGCCACTGCGCGTCCTGGGTCAGCGCCAGCGCATAGAGCTTGGTCTGGCGGTCAAAGACCGTGCCCATGTTGCGCTGGCCCCAGGGGTCGCCGACCAGCGGGGTCAGCGTGCGCGCGGACAAGAACCACAGCCACTTGCCATCCGGGCTGAACGTGGCGGAGCGGGCGTGATAGCGGTCGCTGGTCAGCGCGGTCTTCTTGTTGGTTGCAACCTCCAGCAGCCAGAGCTGCTCGAATTCATTCACGGCCGCAGAGGAATAGGCCAGCCACTTGCTGTCTGGGGACCACTCGAAATCCAGATAGCCGTACTCCGTGCTCTGTTCCAGCTTTTTGTTCTCGCCAGTGGCAACATTCAGCAGATGCAGATTCTGATCCTTGTCTGCATTCACCACCCACTTGCCGTCCGGCGAGACGGAAAAGCCCTGCCGCAGCACCGTGGCGCCGGTGGTGAGCTGTTTCGGCTCGCCCACGCCATTGGCGGGGAATCGGGTCAGCTCGAATTCGCCGCTAGCATCGGAATAGGCCAGCACACTTTTACCATCGGGCATGAAGCGGGCTTCGCGCGCGCGGGTGGCGGCGGAGGGTTTGCCCACTGCGCCAACCGCGCCATCTGAGCGGGTGACTTCCACACGGCGGCCGACACCGACGGGTGCCACGAAAATCTGTCCGCGCGCAGTGAGTGCGACGCGGTCACCGGTGGGTGAGAGCGAAATGTTGGTGACGTACTCCCACGGATTCTTCACCCAGCGGGTGCGGGTCTGGTCGAAGTCGCCATTCAGGATGACGTTGAGCTGACGATCCTGACTGTTCTGCACTGCGAATATTCGCAGGTCTGCGCCTTGCTGATAAACGATGTTGCCACTGCTGTTGCCACTATCCAGCGCTGCGCTGCGGATATCCCAGCCTGCATGGCGGGTGTGCTGCTTCAGATCTGTTCCCCCTGCGTTCATGGACCAGAGGTTCATCGTGCCGTCGCGGTCGGAGAGGAAATAGACGCGGCCCTGCCAGCACATCGGCTGGCGGCTGGTGCCGGCGAAGTCGGCGGTGAGCGCCACGGCCTCGGACTTGCCGTCGAATTTCCACAGGTTCTGCGCGCGGCCGCCGGTGTAGCCCTTCACGTTGTCGCCGAGAACGGAGCGGCGCGTGAAGATGAGATCGGTGCCGAGATAGCAGCCTTCTGCCGCTTCAGCGAGCGGCAGCGCGCCGCGCTCGCCCGTCTTCGGGTCCAGCGTGTAGAGCCGGGTGCCGGGCTTGCCACTGTAGCGGGTGGAGGAATAGAGAATCTTGCCGTCGGGCGTCCAGCCCTGCACGCGGGCGGAGTTGCCACCGTCGTGTGTGAGGCGCTTCGGTGTACCGCCAGTGAACGGCATGACATACACCTCGGCCTGGCCCTCATAGCGTCCGACAAAGGCCAGCCATTGACGGTCGGGCGACAGCGCAGGGAACGACTCGGCCTTGGGGGTGCGTGGTGATGCGCTGCGCGGCACCGCCACCCTGCGACACGCGCCAGATATCGCCCTCGGACACGAACACGATCGTATCGCCCGCGATGGCGGGCATGCGGAAATAGCTGGCGTGGGAGACAGTGGTGGCGGCAACGGTGGCCACAACCAAGGCGACCGCCACGGTGACTACTTTGGCGACCACTGCGGCGACACTCCGCGCGGCCGTGCGAGGCATGCTGTTTGTACGGGTCATCGCTTATCCCTGCTGATCGATATGCTGAAGCGCGAGATTGTAGCGGCTGCCGCAGACGGTGAACGTAGCAAAGCGTGGCAGAATTCCGGTATGCCGTCCGCGCCCACCTCCGAATCCCTCAACGCCATCGACCTCGCCCGCGCCAAGCGCGTACTGGTGACCAAGCTCCGCCATCATGGCGATGTGCTGTTGACCAGCCCTGTATTCAGCTTGCTCAAGGCGCGTGCGCCGCATCTGGAAATCGATGCGCTCATCTATGCCGAGACGGCGGACATGCTGACGCTGCACCCGGCCGTGAGCCAGGTGCACATGATCGACCGCGAGTGGAAGAAGCGCGGCATTGCAGTGCAGGGTGCCAAGGAATGGCAGTTGCTCCGCACCATGGACAAGCGCCACTACGATCTCATCGTCCATCTCACGGAGCACCCGCGCGGCGCGTGGCTCTCGCAATTGTTGAGGCCGACCTGGAGCGTGGCGCAGGCGCACCCCCGCGCACTCTGGAAGCAGAGCTTCAGCCATGTGTATCCGGTGCCGAAGCACACGCCACGGCACACGGTGGAAACCAATCTCGATGCACTGCGTTGTCTTGGCCTGCATCCGACCGAGGCCGAGAAGAAATTGGTGCTGGTGCCGGGCAAACCGGCGGACGACAAGATCGATGACTTGCTCTCCCAGGCCAACGTGCAGCGCGGCAAATTCATCCACATTCATCCCACGTCTCGTTGGTTCTTCAAGACCTGGCCGGCTGACCGCATGGCTGACCTCATTCTGGCGCTGGGCAAGGCGGGCCATCGCGTCGTGCTATCCGCCGCACCCGCGCAAAATGAACGCGCGATGATCACAGCCATCAAACAGCGGCTCAAGGCGCCCGTGGTGGATTTCACCGGCATGCTGTCTTTGAAAGAGCTGGCTGCGTTGACCTCGCGGGCACGCCTTTTCATCGGCGTGGACTCTGCACCCATGCACATGGCGGCTGCGGTGGGCACACCGACCGTGGCGCTGTTCGGCCCCTCGGGTGAACATCAGTGGGGACCGTGGGGCGTGCCGCATCGCCTCGTCACATCCGACCATCCCTGCCGCCCCTGCGGCAACGATGGTTGCGGCGGCAGCAAGGTGAGCGAATGCTTGACGACACTGCCGGTGGAGCGGGTGTTGGCGGCGGCCAATGAATTGCTGGCGGCAGGCTGATTCGTGCCTTCTGTCATTCAGGCGGCCGATGAGCGGCAGACGTTTGCTGTGAGTTCACGTAACGCGGAAATCCCCCCCAGCCCCCCTTTTGCAAAGGGGGGAGTGCGACAGCATGGGGGAATGAGTTCACATGCCCCTTTTGCAAAGGGCCTGAAAGAAATCCCCCCCCGCCCCCCTTTTACAAAGGGGGGAGTGCAACAGCATGGGGGGATGAGTTCACATGCCCCTTTGTCAAAGGGGGGAGTAATCCCGTCTTTGGCGACGAGCGCTGCACCGCATGGCAGGCTCTTACCCCCCTTTGACAAAGGGGGGCAGGGGGGATTTGGGTTTGGCTCCGCAGTGCAACTCGCCGCTGCAAGTCCTGTTCGCGTCACCTGCAGCGCGACGCCCCACCAGCGACACAACACAGCCACCGCGCAATGTCCCTGAGACTGGCCCTCATCCGCAGCCGCTACAACCCTTTCGGCGGCGCGGAGCGGTTCATCGAGAATGCGTTGGGGGCATTGAGTGAGGCGCAGGTGGAGCTCACTGTCGTCACGCGGAAATGGCCTGACAACGGCAGTGCGACTATTCGCAAGCAGATCGTCAACCCGTTCTACCTCGGCAGCTGGTGGCGTGATGCCAGCTTCGCCAAGGCCGTGTGCGCCACCCTTGCCGAAGAGAAATTCGATCTCGTGCAGTCGCACGAGCGCATCGCTTGCTGCGATGTCTACCGCGCGGGTGATGGCGTGCATGCCGAGTGGCTCGCACAGAGGAAGCGGGTCTCTTCACTGGGTAAGCAGTTGTCAGCGAAGCTGAATCCGCACCACCGCTTCTTGCTGAACGCGGAACGTGCGTTGTTCACATCGCCGCGACTGAAAGCCGTGATCTGCAACTCGGAGATGGTGAAGCGGGAAATCCAGAAGCACTTCAACACTGCGCCGGAGAAGCTCCACGTCATTCGCAATGCCGTCGATACCGACAAATTTCATCCGGGGCTTCGGGAAGAATTCCGCCAAACCGCACGCAAGACTGCGAATATTCGCAAGGCGGCGCCGACGTATCTCTTCGTCGGCTCAGGCTTTGAACGCAAGGGGCTGGTGGCTTTCCTGATCGGGCTGGCAGAACAACCGGACGATGCGCGCGGCATCGTGGTGGGCGCGGACAAACGGCTCATCGCGTTCCAGGCCTATGCCGACCAGCTGGGCCTGACCGACCGCTGTGTTTTCACCGGCGGTGTGGACGATGTGCGGCCCTGGTATGCGGCAGCGGATGTGTTCGTCTTGCCCACGCTGTATGACCCATTGCCCAACGCGGTGCTGGAAGCCATGGCCTGCGGGCTGCCGGTCATCACCTCACCCACCTGTGGCGCGGCGGAGCTGATCGACGAGGGCCAGGAAGGCTTCGTGTGCGACGCCATCGACGGCCCCGCCATCGCGGATGCCATGCAACTTGCCTATGACAACCGCGACGTCATGGGTGCCGCTGCACGCGAGCGCGTGTTGCCGCTCACGCCGCAGCGCATGGCAGCGGAATATGTGGCGCTCTATCGGGAGCTCCTCGGACTGCCATCGGGCTGACCCCGTACAATTCGCACCATCATGAACCCGCCCACCTCCGGCCAGCTCTACCTGCGCCTGCTCTCCTATGTGAAGCCGTACCGCCTTGCCTTCTACGGGGCGATGCTGGCGATGGCGGTCACGGGTGCGGCCAATGGCGCGCTGGCCTGGTATCTCAAGGAGGTGATCGACAAGCTTTTCGTCGAGCGGGACCCGGCCATGATGATGTTGATCCCCGCCGGGATCGTGCTCATTTTCGTGGTGAGCGGCATCGCGAGCTTCCTTTCCGGTTATGGTGCGCAATGGGTGGCCAACCGCGTGATGTATGACCTGCGCGTGGAAATGTTCGCCCAGCTGATTCGCCTGCCGGTGAATCATTACGACCAGCACACATCCGGCAGCCTGATGTCGAAAATCGCCAACGACGTGCAGGGGGTGGCGGCAGCGTCCACCACGGCACTGACGTCGCTGGTACGGGATGGTGTGAGCCTTGCCGGCTTGCTGACCGTGATGTTCGTCATCAACTGGAAGCTGTCGCTGGTGACCTTCGCGGTGGTGCCACCCATCGCGTTGATCGTCAACGCGTTCAGCAAGCGGCTCCGCCAGATCAGCCGCGAGTCTCAGAAGGCCAACGCGACCATTCTGGAGGCGCTGGACGAGAGCATCTCGGCGCAGCGCGTGGTGAAGATATTCGGCGGCCAGGTCACTGAAGAAAAGCGTTTCGGCAAGGCGGCCAACAAGGTGCGCCAGTTCAACATGAAGCAGTCGGCAGCGGCAGCGGCCGGCGTGCCCGTGATTCAGATCGTGGTCTCCATCGGTATTGCCTTCCTGCTCTATTTCGCCGCAACCCAGGCTGCTGGTGCCAGCCAGACAACGGTGGGCGAATTCGTGGCGTTCATCACGGCAACCATCGCGCTCATCGAGCCGATCAAGCGCCTCACCAGTCTCAACGAACACATCCAGCGTGGCTTGGCCGCGTGCGAAAGCGTGTTCGGCCTCATCGACTCAAAGCCCGAAACGGATGCCGGTACGGTGAACCTGAGCGCTGCGCGTGGCGATATCCGCTTCGACAACGTGAAGCTCGTCTACCGCGACGATGCGCCGCCCGCGCTCGATGGCCTGTCGCTCGACATCCGCGCCGGGGAAACCATTGCGCTGGTGGGTGCCACCGGGTCGGGCAAGAGCACGCTCATTCACCTCATCCCGCGCTTCTACACGCCCACGTCGGGCGCGGTGCTGATCGACGGCCACGACGTGCACAACGTCACACTGGCGAGCCTGCGCGCCAATATCTCGCTGGTGAGCCAGGACATCCGGCTCTTCAACGACACGATCGCCGCCAACATCGCCTATGGGCCAATGGCGGGTGCGGCTGAAGATGCGATCAAGGCGGCGGCCGTCGCAGCACATGCTTGGGAATTCATCGAGCGCCTGCCGCAAGGGCTCGCAACCCCCATCGGCGAGAACGGCGCGCAGCTCTCGGGCGGTCAGCGTCAGCGCATCGCCCACGCCCGCGCGCTGCTTAAGAAAGCACCCAATTTGCTGCTGGATGTAGCGACCAGCGCACTGGATACGGAATCGGAGCGCCAGGTGCAGCTTGCGCTGGAAGGATTGATGCAAGGCCGCACCACGCTCATCGTTGCGCATCGCCTCTCCACGATCGAAAAAGCCGACCGCATCGTGGTGCTGGACCACGGTCACATTGTCGAGGTGGGCTCGCATCAGGCGCTGCTGGCGAAGAATGGTTTCTACGCCAACCTGCATCGGCTGCAGTATGGCGGCGCGACGCTGACCGCCACGCCCGCCACACCCACCATGCCCACCACACAGACATGATGGACACCCGACCGCTACACATCCTGCATACCGAGGCATCGCTCGGCTGGGGCGGGCAGGAGATACGCATCCTCACGGAAGCCGAAGGCATGATCGCGCGCGGCCATCACGTCACGCTGATTGCGCCACCCGATGCGAATATTCGCAGGGAAGGCGAAGCACGCGGCATTCCCACCCTGGCGCTGCCCATCGGCAAGAAGCGCGTTGCGGGATTGCTGGCGCTGCGCCGCTGGCTGCGGCACAACCCGTGCGATGTGATCAACTCGCACAGCTCGACCGACACCTGGCTCGCTGCGCTGGCCTGCCGCACGCTCGCCAAGGCGCCGCCGCTCGTGCGCACCCGCCATATCTCCGCACCCGTGCCGGACAACGCATCGTCTCGCTGGCTGTACAACTCGGCGACGCGCTTCATCGCGACCACCGGCGAGAAGCTTCGTGAACAACTGATGCGTGAAGTGCATGTGCACGCGAATCGCGTCGAATCGGTACCCACCGGCATCGATCTCGCCCGGTTCTGTCCGGGTGATCGCGCTGCAAGCCGTGTGGCGCTGGATCTGCCAGTCGATGTGTTCATCGTGGGCATCGTCGCCACATTGCGCAGCTGGAAGGGTCATCGCTATCTCATCGAGGCCGTGCAGGATTTGAAGGACGTACATCTCGTCATCGCCGGTGACGGGCCGCAGCGGGCCGCGCTGGAAGCCCAGGTGGAATCGCTCGGGTTGAAGGATCGCGTGCGCTTTGCAGGCAATCAAAAGGATGTGCCGCCATGGCTGCAGGCGTTCGATATTTTCGTGCTGCCCTCGTATGCCAATGAAGGCGTGCCGCAGGCGCTGATGCAGGCCATGGCTTGCGGCCTGCCGGTCATCAGTACGCCAGTGGGCAGCATCGACGAGATCGTGGAAGACGGCAACACGGGACTCATGGTGATGCCGCAGGATGTGGTGACGCTGCGGACCGCGATTGCGCGGCTGAAGGACGATGCCGCGTTGCGCAATCGTCTGGGCAATGCGGCGCTTGCCCGCGCTCGCGAACGCTTCAGCGCAGATCAGATGGTCGCGCGCATGGAGCGAATATTCGCCCTGGCGGCGGCAGGCGAACGCAGCCTGGCCGGTTGAGCGCGGCTGCGATGAACGCATCGCCAGCATGAGCCGCCTTTTCATCCGCAGCGCGCTGGTCTGCCGGGCCTTGGTGCGGCGCCTTGGCTCGGTACGGGCCAAGCCGACCACGCCAAAACGCATTCTCATCGCCCATCAATTGCTGCTGGGCGACACGTTGATGACAACCGCACTGGTGGCCAAACTGCGCGCGCGCCATCCCGACGCCATGATCGCGATGGCGATGCCACCCGCGTTTGTTCCCTTGTATGCGGGCCGCCCGTTTGGTCTGGAGGCCATCCCGTTCTCCCTGCGCGACCCGGCAACCGTGCGCGCACTGCTGGATCGCGAACCCTGGGACTGGGCAATCCTGCCCGGCGACAACCGGTTCAGCTGGCTCTCGCAGGCAGCCGGGGCGGGCTGGATCACAGGCTGGGCCGACGACCGGCCGGCAACCAAGAACTGGCTGGTCGATGAGGCCCGACGCTGGCCCGCGAATGCTGCTGCCTTGGGTGACCTGTGGGCCGACCTCATCGACGGGCCTGCCCCTCGCGAATATTCGCAGTCGGATTGGCAGGCACCCGGCTGCAGAGACTTTGAAAAGCCGACCACACCCTACGTTGTGCTGCATGTCGGGGCGAGCAATCCCCGCAAATTCTGGTCGACGTTGGCCTGGCAACAGATTGCGAAGGAATTGAGGGGCGAAGGCCATACCATTGTGCTGTCTGCAGGTCGCGGTGAGGAAGCGCTTACAAAAGCGGTTGATCCGGCCGGGGAGTTCGAAAGTACTGCAGGCAAGCTGAACCTGGCGCAGCTCTTTTCCCTGCTGCGCGGCGCGGCGCTCTTGGTGGCCCCGGACACGGGCGTGGCCCACCTCGGCAAAGTGACGGGCACCCCGACAATCGCCCTCTTTGGTCGCGGCCCAACCGAGCTGTATGCCCGGGGAAACTATTGGTCACGCATGCCGTTCACGGCAGCGATATTGGACGATTTGCCGCCACGGCCCCAGCCCACCCTGTTTCGGCGGCCTTTTCCGTGGCTGGCGGAGGCTTCCAGCGGCAGGCCGACCTCCACCGGGATATGCCAGGGAGCAGGGGCTGAATTCGTCCTGTCGCTCGCCCGGGAGCGCTTGAATTCAACCCGGCCCGATGCCTGAACGCACCAACAGGTTGCAGACCCTTCGCCGCTGTCTCCGTTCCCCGACAAAATAGGGCTTGCACGGGCCTGATCCAAGCGCTAAATTCCCTCTCAGAGTACGGCTGGAACACCCTGCAACAGCGCTCAGGCTTGCCGATTGGCAGACTGACGCAACTAGTTGAAACCGCTGCGTGAGACTACGGTCTGAACGCAATCCGACACAACGACCCACCCGGTCAATCGTCGGCAGAAAAGGAAATGAAAATGAAGTTTCGCCTCCGCCCCCTGCTTTACGCAGCGGGTTTCGCCGCCGTCACCGTCGCATTTGGGCCGCTGCCTGCCGCCGCCCAGATGAAAATGAGCGGTGAACCGGTCAGGGCCAGCAAGAGTGAGGCGAGCCTCAGCCTGCGACAGCCCCATATTTCAGACACTGCATCGGCAATCGTGCGTATGGGCCCGGCCAATGGCGTGCTGATCGAAGAAATCCAGCAACGCAACGCGACCCTGTCCCAAAAGGCGCTGCAGATTGGTATCGAGCGCAGGCTGAAGGACGAGCTGGTCGCAAGCCCCGCGCTCCGCTGGGTCGGTCACACGGATGGCGGGCAGATCGCGCGCATTCTGGTGGGCTCGCAGGACGCCCGTGCCTTGCGTGTCGGCCTCGACATCGCTGCGCTGCCGACAGGTGCCGAGCTGCGCTTCGCGAACATGGCAGGACAAGTCATCTACGCAGCCTCGGCAACTGAGATTCGCGAAGCCCGCCGTGAGAGCAGAACCTATTGGTCGCCCCTCACCGAAGGCGCAGAGCAGATCATCGAGCTTTATGTGCCTGCGGGACAGAGCCGTGCCGCCGTCAGCCTTTCGGTGGACAACGTTTCCCACATTTTTGCGACCCCCAGCCTGGGTTTCAAGGAAGCGAAGGCGCTGGGCGACTCAGGCAGCTGCAACCGCGACGTGATCTGTGAGACCCAGACCACTGCGTTTGCGAATGCCAAGAACTCGGTGGCGTGGATGCAGTACCAGTCCGGTGGCAGCAGCTTCATCTGCACCGGCACCCTGATCAATGACGGCGATACCTCGACACAGATCCCCTACTTCTACTCGGCCAATCACTGTATCGGCACGCAGACCGAGGCAAGCACGCTCAATACTGTCTGGGGCTATGAGCGCACGACCTGCAACAGCGGTTTTGCGCCGACCAACAACATCGTCGCAGGCGGTGCGGAGCTCTTGTACAAGGACACCAATCGCGATGCGCTGTTGCTGAAGTTGCGAAACAGCCCACCGTCCGGTGCCTTCTTCGTCGGCTGGGATGCCAATAGCCTGACGCAGGGCGCGGCGCTCACCGCAATCCACCATCCGCGCGGCGATGCGAAGAAAGTGTCCAAGGGCCAGTTCATGGGGTTCACCGCGCTGTCGGAGTTTGGTGGTCAGCAGTACACGACGGCAGCCTGGACCAGCGGCACGACCGAAGGAGGCAGCAGCGGTTCGGCCATCTATACCTTTGCGGACAATGAGTATTTCCTGCGTGGCGGCCTCTTTGGCGGCGATGCAGCCTGCAGCAACTCGGGCAATCTCAACACCACCGGCAACCGCGATTTCTATTCCCGGTTTGATCAGGTCTATCCGAATATTCGCAAGTACCTCGCCGTCGATTACTCCGGCGCATGGGGAGTAGCCAACGAAGATGGCATCGGCCTCTCCATTGCGCAAGGTGATGCGACCGGGACGCTCGGCGTGATCTGGTACCAGTACACCCCTGCACCCGAGCGCAAGCCGACGTGGTTCATCCTTGCAGGCAGCTGGACCGGGATCAACGTGTTCAGCGGCTCCTGGTTGCAGCTGTCCCGCACTGGCTACAGCGAGCCCTATGTAGCCAACGCGGCCACCAACAGCACCGTCACGGTCGGCACGGCGACGATCACGTTCACGTCTCCCACCACGGCCACCATGAGCTACACCCTGCCGGGAGGCGCAGCCGGCACCAAGAACATCATTCGTCAGAGCTTCTGACGCCACCCACGCGCTGACACGTACTCAAACACGCAGTTAAACTCGAACCCGGCCAGGGGGTATTTCCCGGCCGGGTTTTTTGTTGCCCTTGATCCTGCCACCGTTGGGTGGCCCTACGCCGAAACCGCCCACGCCGTGACCACGCTTTCCGTTTCCATCGTCAGCCACTTCAGTGATCGCGCAGCCCTAAGTGAGACCCTGCGTTCTCTGGCCGACGCATTCGATGCCGCCCGGCAGGCGGGCCGCCTTGCGAATATTCGCGTGCGAGTGGTCGACAACAGTCTGACCGCAACCGAGGGCACGGCGCTGCGGGAACTGGTCGCGATGTCCGGTGTTGCGTCGTTGAATGCCGAGATCCTCATCGCCACCGAGAACCGGGGCTACGGTGCGGCGAACAATCTGGCGATCGCCGACATCGTGAGCGACTTTCATCTGGTCCTCAATCCGGATGTCGTGCTGGCGCCGGATGCCATCTCGTGCAGCATTGCAGCGCTGCAAAGACATCCGGACGCTGTTCTGCTCACGCCTCATGCAACCGATGCCGCCGGTCAACCGCAATACGTCGCCAAGGCGATGCCGGGCATTTTCACGTTGCTCGCGCGCGCCTTGCCCGGCGTGCCCGCGAGCGTGCGCGACCGGCTGGGCAACGCGCGCTACGAAATGCGCGAACAGTTGGGATCAGCAACGGTGATGGGCGAGTTTCTGGCCGGCGGCTGCTTCATGTTCTGCCGCACGGAGGCACTGAAAGCAGTACACGGATTCGATGAGGACTATTTCATGTACTTCGAAGACTTCGATCTGTCGCGGCGGCTCGCGGGGCGGGGGAAGATTCTGTACGCGCCGTCCGTACGCATCCGCCACGGAGGCGGACATGCGGCGGGCAAGGGGCTGCGACACATACTTTGGTTTGGTCGTTCGGCCCTGCGCTTTCTCGGCCGTCACGGCTGGCGCTGGGTGTCCTGATTTGCAGTCAACGGCAGGGCTGAAGGCTCTTCCCATTCGTAGGGCACCTTGACCACACCCATGTAGCGTAGGCTGCCGCGCACGGTAAGCGGCCGTTCTGTCGTGTCGGTGACGCGCAGCGCCTCCGGGTCCAGCACGTGGCCGCGCAGCAGGTACTCGCCCGGCAGGAGTGTGACGGGATCGAACCGCAACGCAAACTCGAAATCGCCCGATGCGGTCTGCCGCAGCGCGTGGCGATCCACCTCCGTTGAGGTCGCGAAAACGCCGCTGCCATCGCGCTTCACGAGTGCAATGGCGACATGCGGCGGCCGCGCATCGGGAGAAAAGACTGTGCCTCTCACCGCCAGCGCGTTGCCATGTTCCAGATCGATGGCTTCACCCGCGTTGGAACTGAACGCGGCACTGGACCCGGCAACGAAATGCGTGAAGCGATAGCTCGCAGCAGTATCTTCGATCGCCGCGACACGCTCGGCAGGCATGGCCGCTGCGTCCTTCTCGTCCTGCCAGGCCATGTACGCCTGCACAACCTCGGCAGACGGGCCAGCCATGCGCACACGACCTCGCTCGATCCACAGCGCTTGCGCGCAGAGCTTCTGCACGTGATACATCACGTGCGAACACAGGAGCAAGGTGCCCCCACCCGCGAGATAGCCTTCCAGCCAGCGCGCACACTTGCGTTGAAAGGCCTCGTCACCCACCGCAAGCACTTCATCGGTGATGAGAACATCGGGCTTCAACGCGGTCGCGACCGCGAAGCCCAGCCGTACCACCATGCCCGACGAATAGTGCTTCACGGGCTGGTCAATGTGTACGCCGATGTCGGCAAAGGCGATGATGCCGGCCTCGCGCGCCGCCGTCTCTTCCCGTGACAGACCCTGCAGCGCGCAGGCCAGCGCGATGTTGTCGCGTCCTGAATAGTCGGGATTGAAGCCCGCACCCAATTCAAGCAGCGCGCCGACACGGGCATTGGCGATCACCTCGCCGCGTGTGGGCTGCACGACGCCGGCGATGAGTTTCAGCAGTGTCGACTTGCCCGCGCCATTCTCGCCGATGATGGCAACAGACTGTCCTGCGCGCACGTCGAACGACACATCATCCAGCGCAACGAATCCGGGTACGTCGCCCTGGCCCGTCAGCAGCTTTTTCGCGAGTTGCCAACGCTGAGCGGTTGTCGCGACATGCGGATAGGTCTTGCCGGCATGCAGGACCCGGATCAGCAGCTTCGCATCGGCCAGCGGTGCAGAGGCTGCCTGCGACACGGAACTCACAGCAGATCCTCCACCTGACGGGCCATGCGCAGATACACGCGCCGACAACCCCACGCCAGCAGCATCGCCGCTGACAGCACGGCGAGGTCGTTGAATTGCGGCATTGCACCTTCGAACAACGCCGCACGCAAACGCTCGACCCACCAGGCCAGCGGATTGGCCTGGATCAGGCCAAGCATTTCCTCGGGCACGAGCGAGAGCGGATACAAAATGGGCGTGGCATAAAAAATCACCATCAGGAAGGGTTGAATGGCGTGTTCCAGATCGCGCCAGATGAGCTGTGCGAGGCTCGCGACGAAGCTCAACGCCAGCACCAGCATCACGAAGCTCAGCATGCAGATGAACCAGAGCAGGAATCCCTGCAGCTTGAAGCCCGCGCCGGCCAATGCGAGGCAAGCGAGCACCAGGAGGTACCCCGCCATATGAATCGCAGCGCTCGCCATGACCGATACCACCACCGGGAGATCGCGCCGGATGGTGGTCTTTCGCACCAGCGTTGCCTGGGCACGCAGCGAAGTCATGGCGCGTTGTATGCCCTCCTGAAGCAGGAACCACGGCCAGAGCGTCACGGCGACGAACGCAGTGTAGGCAAGCGGCCCTTCCGCACCTGGCAGCCGGATCTTAAAGATGAACGCGAAGACAAATGCATAGAGCGCCAACATCAACACGGGTTGCAGCAACGCCCAGCCCAGACCGGCAGCCGTGCCCGCATAGCGATCACGCAGTTCGCGGCGCAACAGGCCCAGCGCGAGCCAGCCAGCCGACTCTGCGGGCGAGAGCGTCTTCGAGGTCTGGCTCATGCCTGCAAAGACGCAGCAAGCGCGTAAGGGAGAATCAGCACGGTTGATCCTAGTAAACTGGTGAACGCTGGGGAATGCCAGCGCAGGGTCAATGCCTGCGCGCGCATCAATCCCCTGCATCGATTTTCTCATACCCTGCAACCTGTGCTGCCCCGGTCACCGCCAGTCAATTTCATAGCAACCGCCAAACTCGTCGTGAGCAATCCACAACCCAACGCCTCCGCATGGCTCGCCCGCGTGCGCAAATCAGTCGATGCAGGTCAGTTAGCTGATGCGGCCGCGGTACTCCGGCAGTGGGTCGCCGCAGACCCAGGGGAAGCTGATGCCTGGAGCATGCTGGGCGCCGTGCTGCTTCAGATGGGGGAGGTGTCCGACGCCGAGACAGCGTTGCGCCAGTGTCTGCAACAAAATCCGCAGCAGCCGGACGCGCTGGCCAATCTGGCATCCATTCTGATGAGCCGTGGCGACACGGCTGCCGCACTGTCCCAGCTGAAGCAGGTTCATCAGATCAACCCAAGGCATCTGGGCGCCTGGCTGGTGCTTGCGAGGTCGAGACTGATGCTGGGCGATGCGGCCGGCGCGGAGAAGTGTCTTCGCATAGCCGAATCCATTCATCCCGATCTGCCTGCGTACCCGCTGTTCCAGTTGGCTGGCGTGTTGCAGGAGCGCAAGGCCTTTGCCGAAGCGGTGCCGTACTACGAGCGCGCCATCGCCAAGGAGCCTGACAGCTTTCTGTACCGCAGCAATCTTGCCGACATGTTGTGCAACATCGGCGAAGTGGAAAAGGGGCTTGCCCAGCATCGCGAGATTCTGGCTCGCGAACCAGACCGGCTGCGCAGCCATCTTGCGCTGCAATTGACGCTGCCAGGCGTGCACGCGAGCGCCGAGGCCGTGAGGGAATCACGCAGTCGGTTTGAAGCCGGGCTGGCGGCGCTGCATGCCCGCCTTGATTCATTCCGGTCGCGACCGCGCGAGGAGATCGAATCCGACATTCGCTGGTCGAATTACCTGCTTGCCTATCAGGGCGAAGACGACAAGTCCCTGCAGGCAAGGTTTGCGGACCTGCAGGCGGCAATACTGGATGGCGTTGCACCAACATTGGGTCAGCGAATGGGCCAGCGTACCGGGCGCGCTGTTGACGCACCCATCCGGATCGGCTTTGCCAGCAGCTTTTTCTATCAGTGCACTGTCGGCTGGTACTTCTCCTCCTGGATTCGTGATCTCGATCCCGCGCGCTTCCAGCCGTTTGTGTATTCACTGGGGCCTGTACGCGATGCGCTGAGTGACTCGCTTGCTGCCTCCAGCACCTGGCGGCAGATGCATCATCTCTCGCTCTTCCGTCTCGCCGACGCGATCCTGGCAGATGAGCTGGACGTGCTGGTCTTTCCCGAGCTGGGGCTCTGTCCCACGACATTTGCGCTGGCCGCCATGCGTCTGGCACCGCTGCAATGCGCGGGATGGGGTCATCCGGTGACGTCTGGACATCGCACGATTGACCTTTACTTCACGAGCGACCTGATCGAACCGGATGACGCGGACAGTCACTACACCGAGCGATTGGTCCGCCTGCCGGGGCTTGGCACCCGCTATCCACGCCCTGCCGCACCCGAGGTGGTCACGCGCGGCCAGTATTCGATACCCGAGGGCCGACCGCTCGCGCTGGTGTCACAGTCGTTGTTCAAGATTCATCCGGACAATGATGTGCTGTATGCGTCTTTACTGGCTGCCGTGCCTGGCACGCATCTTCTCTTTTATGAGGACAGCTTTGACCGGAATACCAAGCTGTTTGCCGACAGACTCACGAAGATGGAATTGCAGCAGGGTCGAGACTTCACTTTTCTGCCGCGCATGTCCCGCGCCCATTTTCTGGGCATCAACTGCATGGCTGATGTGATGCTGGATACATTGCATTGGTCGGGCGGAAATACCAGCCTCGATGCGCTGTCGATGGGACTGCCGTTGGTGACTTGGCCGGGCCGATTCATGCGCGGCCGCCAGAGTCTCGGGATGTTGCGCGCACTCCGTTGCGAAGGTCTTGCCGTGAGCTCAGCCGAGGCGTACGTTGCGATGGCTGCAACGTTGCTTACTGACGCGAATATTCGCGATGCATGGCGCACGAAGATTCTTGCAGGTGCCAATGCGCTGTACGATCAACCGGGCGCACCGGAAGCACTGCAAGCGGCCATTGCCGCTGCAGTGGGTCAGCAGCGGACGGCCTGAGTGCCCTCAGTTTTGCTTATGTGCAACTGCTGTCAGGAACTCATCGAACGCCGCAAGGGGCGCTGTTTGTCCAAACAGCGCGCCACGACCCGCCGCAATTCGACGACGCGTATCCGCCAGCTTCGCTGGGTCCTTGGCCAGTGTCACCGCCTGCTCTGCAAGCTGCGTGGGCGAGGCCACCACAAGCTCCGGCAGGCCCACCATGCGCAGCATGGCGGCTGACTGCCGCCCGCGCATGAATTGCCCTTCACTGGTAATCACGGGAAGCCCCACCGCCAGCGCGTCCAGAGTGGTGTTGCCGCCCGACCACCGCACGGTGTCGATCATGACATCGCAAATCCTGTTGATGCCCAGATATTCCGCATGGGGCCTTTGCGGCAGTATCCTGACCCGGCCTTCCGGCGCCACGCCTGCCCGCATGAGCGCGGCCTGAAGCCGTTTTACAAATACGGTTGTGGCGACCTTGTGCCTGTCTGTCGCGAACATCACCAACGTGCCTGTGGGATCCAGGCGCAATACGTCTGCAAGAATGGCGTCGTTGTCGGGATGAATCTTGTACAACGATTGGGGCACCAGATAGAGCGCGCCAGTTGCTGGCAGCCCCACGCTTTCTCGCACGGGGCGCTCTCCTTCTGCTTCAGGCGCAACGTATGATGTTCCCAAGCCAGGCAGCAGATACAACGTCTCCGCGTAATGGCTGGCAGCGTCTTTCGGCTCCATGTCGGCGGAGGAAAGGAAGTAGTCGATTTCCGGAAGCCCCGTCGTGACTGGGTGGCCCCATCCAGCGACCTGTACGCGCGCCAGCCGCAATGTACCCAGAGGAAAGATCTGGGGATGCATGCCCAGCTCCGGATAGACAAGGACATCCAGGTCGTCGGCCGCGATGAGATCAGCGAGTCGCTCCAGATCCATGGCGTAGATGTTTCGGGCTGTTTGTGCAGCGGCGTGGACCCGCCCACTGAGTTCATCGTGGGTGTTGCTGCCGTGATAGACAAAGACGTCGTACTTTCCCTTTGGCAGTCCTGTGACCCAGCTCTCGAAATAGCGCCCTGCTGTGCAGGCGTAAAAGTGATCGCTGATGAAACCGATACGGCGCTTTTTGTGTGGGTCGGAAGCTTGCGTTGGCAATGGCTTGGCGTGTCGCGGCAATGCCCCGCGCACGAGCGCCGCCACGATCGCGGCATAGTCCTTTTGCAGGGCGAGATCATCTTCTCCCTGATAGGCAAGGAGGAAGTTGGTCCATTGCACTTCACGGAGCAAAGGGCCGGTGGGCCGCTGTGCCAGCACAGGCAGTTCCCGCCGCAAGGCCCCAAGGCCACTCGCGAAGGCCGATCGTGCTCTGGCCACTTCGTCCACTGACTCAGCAACCATGGGCAAGCAGAGATGTCTGCCGAGTGCTGCGCGAATATTCGCAGGCTCTTCATGGGCGCTGATGCTGTACAACTCGATCGCCGTTCGTGTGTCGCCCTGCTCCCAGCAGAATTCGGCGAACGCATTCACGATGGGCGGATTGACAGGTTGCAGGGCGGCGGCTCGACGCAGGTACTCTGCAGCTGTCGTGAAGTCTCCGTTTCGATGGCTGATGTTGCCGACCAGGAACAAGCATTCCTGATGTTCCGGCTGCTGGCTCAGCAACACATTGAGGTGCGTCGCCGCATCGGTATCCGCGCCCAGCTTGACGAGTGTGCGCGCCAGATTGAAGCGGGCAGTGAAGTAGTCTGCATTATTCAGCACGGCGGCCGAGAAGGCAGCGACTGCCTCGCGTTCCTTCCCCAAGGCAAGCAGCGCAACACCAAGGTTGTTCTTGTGCTGCGCGGTTGCCGTGTCTGCAGCGGCAGCGGCCTCGAGGAAGGGCAAGGCTTGGTCGGGTTTCCCGTCTTCCATCGCCATCACGCCCATCAGGCTGTTGGCGGCTGCGTAGTTGGCCTTTGCCTTCAGGGCATTTTGCAGCGAGACGCGCGCCGCATCGCGTAGCCCATCGTCGAGATGAATTTCCGCCAGCAGGGCGTGATAAGCCGGATGAAACGGCTGGATCATGAGGGCCCGCTGGATGCTGGCCCTGGCCGAATCGGTTTGCCGATTGGCGCGGTAGGCACTGGCCAGGAGGAAGAAGGCTGTGGCGTCATGCGGCTGTGCAGTGGTGAGCACCGTGGCGAGCGTCAGGGCTCGGGCTGCATCGCCCTGGACCAGACATTCCTGAATGTCTTTGTACTGTGTATTCACGTTGATGGACTCTAAAAAAGATGCCGGAGCAAGTCCGGCATGAATTCTACTGGCTTCGCGAGTGCGCCGGCCGATTCAGGAGCAGCTTCTTCAGAAGGCGCTCACTTGGCTGGCTTCTGCTGCTGTCGCTCGAGGATTTCCTTGCGGATTTTTTCATTGAGGCCCTTGCGCGCATCCATGGCATCTTTGTCGATCAACTTTTCGATTTCGATCATGTTGGCTTCAGGCGCCGCCTCCTGGAGAAGCTGATTCATCAGCTTGCGCAGCTCGAAATCCCGGTAGGTCCGCTCTGCATCCTCGATGTACTGTGCGCGCATCTCTTCAAAGGGGGTTACGCGTGCAGGCGTGCGGTCCTGAAATTGAATGACATGAAAGCCAAACTGCGACTCGACGACATCACTGATTTCACCTTTCTTGCTCAGGGCAAACGCAGCCTTGGCGAAGGCGGGATCCATCTGCTCTTTGGGGAAGAAGCCGAGATAGCCATCGTTGCGTCGCGCGCTCGGGTCTTCGGTGTACTCCCGAACCAGTTTGACAAAGTCCTCACCGGCCAGGGCGCGCTTGCGGGCCTCTTCAATGCGCGCGATGGCTTCTGCGCGGCTGCGCTTTTGCGTGGTGATGATGATGTGATAGGCGCTGATTTTTTCTGGTTGGGTCAGTTGCTGCTGCGAGGTCTGGTAACGCTCGCGTGCGGCAAGCTCCAGGTCCGGGACCTTGACTCGCTCGGCCAGCTCTGCGGCGTAAAGAGACAGCAACTTCTGCCGTTTCGCAAGCTCAAGCTCAACTTGTATGTCCGGCTTCTTGTCAAAGCCTTCGCCTGACAGGCGCTGCAGCAGAGCCTCATTCAGCGCCATTCGCTCCAGCATCTTCTTGATTTGTTCGATATTGGATGCGAAGGCGCCCCGCTGGTCTGGCGGGATGCTCTTCTTTTCCAGCTCGAATTGCGAGCGGCGAATTTCGACCGTCTTGCCACGGACCAGCACCGGGTCGGCTGCGGCCGTTTGTGCGGTCGGTGGCGATGCGGTACTGGCCTGAGCCAGGTGGCAGGTTGTTACAACAGCCAGACTGGCTGCCAGCTTGAAGAGGGGGTTCAGTGTTTTCTGATACATGGTTTTGGCGTGGTTGGAGGGGCTGAAAGCCAACCCGGCGCGCGCGCTCTTTCGAGCGTGCGCCGGATATGGGGTGAGTGAGGGCGAGGTCAGTCTATCTTCTGGTAGAGCGGGAAGTAGGAGCAGCTAGCGTTGGGGCAGGTTATCGTCTGCGGCTCGACGCCGGTGGGGCCGGCGAAGCGAACGTTGGCATAGAGGAAGTCCTGTGCTCCCAGATCCGGCAGACGACAAATGCCAAAGCTGTTTAGGAAGCTATTAGCTCGTGGATCATTGCTTCTCACGAAGGTATACCCCATGCGACCCGTGTTCCCGCTGGTTTGGCACTGGGCGGTGCTTGTGCTGATGGTTTCGGTGAATACGCAGGGCTGCGCCGTGATGGAGATGGTGTGATAAATGCCCTGCAAGGGTTCATCCATCTGGAAATCCCCACGTGCTGTGGCTACAGCCGGATTGAATACTTCACTGAGACGGAAGCGGTATGCGTAGGTTTCGCCGCGTGGCTGATTGATCATGGGCGACCCAGAAGTGTTGTACGCATTGCCGGGATTCCAGCCTGGGTAGTCGGACATGCGGTCTTTGATGACGCAGTTGGAGGTAGAGGCTGTGCCAACAGTGAAGCTGGCATTCGCCGCTGAACTGTTGCCGCCACCGTTTGCACCCACCACCGAGTATTGGTACGTGCCTGCAGCCACGCCGGAACCGACGGTTGCGCTGGGCGTTGCCGTGGTGCCATTCGTGAGAGCGGGCGCGCCTGCCGTGATGGCGGTCCAAGTGAACATGGTCGCCCCGTTTGTGCAGTTAGCGGTGAAGTTGGCCGTGCCTCCGGTTCCCGCAACGAGGCTGACCGGATTTGTTGTGGCGGTCGGCACGCAGGTAGGTACAGGCTGACTTGTCACATTGATTGTGTGCGTGGTCTGGCCTGAAGCGAGCGTGGCATCCGTAGGACTATTGAGGGTGCAAACAATAGTCCCGGAAGTCTGCCCGACGGCGAAGGCGGGCACGCCGAAGATCGAGATGGGGATCGTTGCATTGCCATTGTTAGGAAAGCTCAGCGGTGAGTTTGTGAGACTGAGGCTCGCTCCCAAATTTGTCGGAGTACAGGTAAAGGCCACGCTAGCTGGTCCGGAGTTGGATCCTGCCAAAGTGCGCGCGATATTGATGGTCAATGTCCCTGTTGATCCTGCGACAGCGGATTGGCTCGACGTAGCGAAGCCGATTTCGCCATCCGCGTTTGCGTTGGTAACAGTCAAGCTGGCGGTGAGTTGGCTGCCTTGGTTGGCTGTAGTAAGGGTGACGTTGCAAGTGCCAGCTGCCGCCGCGGTGACGGCAACAGCCTTGTTACCTGTGTCCCCATCTGGAAAACTGACCGCGCCATTGGCGACGGTACATGTGCTTGGTGTGGTTGATGCCACCGTCCCTGAAATTGGGTTGTTTCCGCCTGCCACGAATCCGTTACGCTGAACAATGACGTCCCGGGGGCTGCCAGCGTCTACTGACGCGTAGGTTGGGGCAGTAAATTGCATCGTACCCGCTGCAGGGGTCGGTGCACCGCCTGTCGTGCAGCCTGGGGCTGTAAACGCGAAACTAGGCGCCCCAGCCTGAGTGACCGTTTTCGTGTAGCTCGTGAACGTGCAAGGCGCTCCGTTGATCGTCAGATTTTGCTGCGCTGCGACGTTCGCAGCCAAGGACAGCCAAAGCGCTGTGCTGGCAAAGATCAATCCAAATTTAGTGATAGGCATTTCCCGCTCCTAAGCGTGTAGGGGTTGTTTCTATTCAGTCCCTTAGGCGCCATGCTTAAGGCATTCATTAAGTATTGCTCGTAACTAAATGAGCAATTTATATATTTTCAAGATTATAGGGCTATTTGACGCAAACGTCCATGTACTAGTTCACTGCTGGTAAGCGAAATGTGCCGCCCGTCGGCCCATCAATGAAAAAGGGGGTGCTTTCGCACCCCCTTCTTGTGTTGCATGAAGCCCGCTTGATTACAGTGCGCTGATATTGCGCTGGAACTTGTGATCAAACACACCGCCGTAGCCCTGACCACCGGTAATCGCCTGAATGGCGGAGAAACCGATGACCGGGAGGCCACGATAACGCAGCAGCGAGGTCGGACCCAGAATACTACGCAGACCAGCCAAGTTGTTGTTTGTGACCACGACGATCGGGATGCTGGTGATCGCGTTCACGCCACCTGCAGCCACCTGGCCAGGACCGTTGACTGTTGCAGCACCACCCGTCGGGTAGAGCGCGATCCAGCCTGCGGTGTACTGGGGTGCAGCGCCAGCTGCGCCGTTGGCGGGCAGGGTCAGCGTTGCAGCGCTGGTGGATGCAAACACGCTAGCAGCAGCAGTCGTGCCGCCTGACGGGATGACCGTCAGAACGGTGCTCTCGAAGCACAGGTTACCTACGCCTGCAGGTGCGCCCGTCGGAACCGGCGAGAAGCTGATACCGGCAACGGAAGCATACGGTGCTTCTTCACGGTCATAAGCGGACGGGAAGACCTGATCGCACGACTGTGCGCCGCCGGCAGTTGCCGAAGCGAACGTCGTGTTGAACGGGCCAACCAGCAGCGCGGTTGCGGCGGCAGCGTGTGCAGCCGTGGACGCAGCCTGAACGTAGAAGCGCTTGGTCGGAGCAGTGATGACCCAGTCGGTCCTGAAACCGGTGGAGACGTCGTACTCGTTGACGATTGCGCTGCGCATGAAGACTGCGGACACTGCGTCGATACGGTTACCGATCGCCCAGTTGTCGGTCACGACGGTCGGGACGGCAGCGTTGTCGAGGAACACGTCGCTACGAGCCGGCAGGACGTTACGCAGATCAGGAATCGTGTTGCCCGGATCCGAGTAGATGTCGTCGGTGATTGCTGCACCCGTGAAGAAGTTGGCCAGAGCAACAGGGTTGTAGGCAAACTCGGTACCGGTTGCTGCACTGATGATGATGCCGGATCCAACCAGGCCACCTACGGGCTGGTTCAGATCGCCCGCGCCGGGGAACAGACCGTTCACGCGAACAACCGCGCAGTTTGCCGGCGTGCCGGTAGCTGCGTGCTTGACTGCGTTGGCAACGGTGTTGCCGACAGGCACTGCAGGAGAAGCTGCAGCGTCGGCGCCGTTGGCGACTACGCCCATCTCCAGGATTTCAACATAGCCTTCACGCGTACGATCCAGCGTTACGCCACCGTTGTCGGCGAACGTGCCGGCAACTTGACCGGTGTAGTAGAAGTTCACGAAGGCTTGAGCGGTCGCGGCAGTGGTGCCAAGAGCCGGTGCCGTGCAAGAACGGTCGGTCGAGAACACTGCTGCACCCGTACCGTTGTCGACCACAGCTGCAGTCCACACATCGCGGGGTGACAGGAAGAGGTTAAAGTCAAGTACTTCAGCGGAGTTCCGACCTTCCAGGAAGCGCACCTTCACAACTTTGGTGTGATCCTGATCGGTGTTTACCACGGTCAGGCTGGTTACGAAACCATTGCGGACCGTGTAATACGGATAGAGCAGAACCTGACCCGTATTGTCTTGGCTGATGTTGACTGCACCTGCCTGCATCGAACCAGCAGCGCCGATGCCAGCTAGTACAGCTGCGCAAAGGGACTTGGTTTTAAAAGCTTTCATAGTTTTAGTTACTCCTTCTTGAAATTAAAGTGATCACTTTAGAAGCTACAACAACAAAATTCTATAACAGCCGTTTTCTTTTTACAAATGCTTTAGCGAGGCTCATCCCCTGACGCAGGTTGGCCCAACTACTGATTGAACACCAACCACCACTGGCCCGATGCCTTGAGCCATGTTTCTTCCACCATCGTTTCCACGTCACCGCCCAGACGCTTGTCATTCAAGCCGATCCGAAGCTTCACGCGGCACTGATCTTCAGCACAATCCGCCGACGCCCCTACTGCGGACTTCCAATCCAGGGGCCGAATCTTGGCCCTGAACATGGGCAGAGGATTTGAACCTTTGCTGCCGGGACTGAGAAAGGCGTACGCGGCATCCAAGTCCTTGGCAATCATCAACTTCCACCGGGCTTCTGCCCGGGCGATCACCTGCTGCTCGACCGTCTGTGTCGTCTTGACTTCTGCCGCCGGACCCACCCCCGCGCAACCCACCAACAGCGCAAAAAGCGCTGCGACCGCGAATACAGTTTTCATATTTTCCACCACGCACACGCCATAACGCGAGCAACGAGACGCAAGTTACCCGGCAGGCTATTCAAAAGCAAGAGGAACGTCAAACAAAATCTGCATTCCCGCCCCCAACCATGTTGCTTTTTCGCAACGCCCTGATGACCAATTGGAACAAGGAGTTAGAACAACATTGCAGAATCTGTTGTAGATAATTGGCTATAGCCAGCCCAAAGATAGCAAGTATACCCGACATGGGAAAATCCACCGAGCCGATCCAGACAATGTTCCATTGGGTGCCGGAGACCACCTCGCGCGAGAAAGACCCATATTGGTGCATGCCTCCAATCTGCTCATGGGCCTACCTTTGGCAGCAAGGACTCGAGCATCGGCATCTTTCGGCGTAACTCATTGGTCACATCCTGAGCCTGAGACTGGCTTGCGACGACGCGGGGCGTGATAAGAATCACCAATTCGGTCTTGTCTTCACTCATGTTCTGGACGCCAAATACGCCGCCGATTACCGGGATCTTGGACAGGAGCGGAAGTCCTGCAGAGCCGTAACGGCGATTCTTTCGAATGAGGCCCGCCAATACCATGGTGTCTCCCGAAGCCACGGTCGCCGAGGTCTGGAAGTTGCGGTTGATGATATTGGGGTTGTTGGAGCCCTGCCGACTTTCGCCAATTTCGCTCACTTCCTGGTTGATTTCCATGGTCACTTGCCCGCTGGCATTGATCCGTGGCGTGACGGTGAGCAGCACACCTGTGTCGAGGTACTGTTCAGTGGTGATGGTGCCCGTGGTATTGCCGGTGGTCTGGGTGCCCGTCTGGACGGAAATGCGCTCTCCCACCTTGATCTGGGCTTTTTCGTTGTCCAGCGCCATGATCTGGGGCGTGGAGAGCAACTGCGCCCTGCCATCCGACCCCAGGGCCTGGAGGATTCCCCGGATATCGCCGCCCACCATGTTGATGAGCTGCAGCCCGGCCGTTGCGCTCACGGTAGCGCGCGGATCATTGACAACCCCGGTGAGATCATTCCTCCCGACGCCCGGAGTACGGGGCAACACTGACGAAAGCGATGATGAGCTGGGAAAGCGAAGGGCGCCGATCGTGTTGTTGCGGGCCGTCACGAACCACTCGAGGCCAAATCGCAACTCGTCAGAGAGCCTTACCTCTGCAATCAGCACCTCCACAAGGACTTGTCGTCGAACCACGTCGAGCTGCTTCAGCGCAACCTCGATCTTCTCGTAATCCGCCTGGGAGGCGATGATCAGCAGGGCATTGTTGTCCTTGTCCGCCACAACGCGCACATCCTTTGACACCAGGACGCCATCGCCCTGAAATGCCGAGGCGGCAGTGGATGCACCCGCTGCCACAGGGGCTGCCTGGGTCGCTATAGGGGCTGCAGGCGAACGAATCTCTGCCGGCCGGGCGCCCGGGGCCAGCGCCGGTGCGGTGCCGGTTGCGCTGGCCTTGCTGCCCCCAAAGATTTCCGAGAGCAATGACGCGAGGTTCTCTGCCTTGCCGTTCTTGACCTGATAGACATGCAGACCGCCGCCGCGCGGCGAGGCCTGGTCAAGGCGCTCTATCCATTTCTTGGCCTCTTCCAGATAACGCGGCTGGGTCGTGACGATGAGCAAGGCGTTCAGCCGTTCGATCGGCACCACCCTCACGATGCCCGCAAGCGGGCTGGCGTTGGTGCCAAAGATTTTCTCGACATCCGCAACCAGCTCTTTGACGTTGGTCGTCTTGATCGGAAACACGCCCACTGACATGCCCGACAGGAAGTCGACATCAAAGAGGTCAATGGTGTCCAGCAGGTGGCGGAGCTCGCGCTGGCCGCCCGCCAGGATGACGAGATTTCGCAACTCGTCCGCACGCACGGCGCTGCCATCGGTAGTGAACGGCTCCAGGAGCTGCTGCATCGGTTTGGCACCGATGAACTTGAGCGGCACCACGATCACCGAAAAACCCTGTGGCAGCGGTGTTGTCACGCCACCCAGCTGCGGTGACAAAGAGCCACGTACCTGGTTGAACGGGATGACTTTGAACAGCCCATCCTCCTTCACCAAGGCATGACCGTTTTGGCGCAGCAGCATTTCGAGCGTTGGCACCAGCTCCTTCCGCGGAATGCCGCGGGTCGTGCGTAGCGTGATCGTCCCGTTCAACGTGGGGCTGACGAGATAGGGTTCACGCAGGTACTGCGTGAATATCTGCTCAATGACAGTACGGATGTCTACGCCTTCAAAGTTGAGCGAGACCTCCTCGGCTTCCTTGACCTCGGGCTTGGGTGGGCCCGGTTGCTTCACCAGATTGCCGGTACCAGGGAACACCTTGGCAGTTTCCGCTTTTCGCTGGGGGTCAGCCGGAGCCGGCAGGACCGCAGCAGAGGGAACGGGACTGGCCGATATGGGCTTTGCGCCGGGGTTGGCTGAACCTGGCGGAGCCGCCTTGGGGCCAAATTCGGCGGCCTGCTTGTCGCCCCCGAGCTTTGCTCCCTCCAGTACCGCGCAGGCGCTCAAGAGCACCATAAGGCCCAAAAGCAGGGCAAATTTCGTGATGAATCGTGACACGTTGTTCATGTTGTCTCTCTTCGCTGGCATTACTGTGCCTGCTGGGCTCTGGCGCGACGTCTGCGCTCGAGGATTTCTTCGGGCGTAGGTGCCCGGGGTTGTGTGGCGGGCTGGGCGGCACCGGGGACGATGGCTGAGCCCGGGGCGCCGGGGAAAACTGTGGGGGATCCGGGTGCGCCAGGCGCTATGGGAACAGGATTCTGCGCGGCCACCGGCACCGGGGCGGGAGCAGGCGCCGGTCCGCCGAAGATGCCTGCGCCGGGCGCGCTTTGCATGGATGGGGGCATGGCCGGAATGGAACCCGACGGCATGCCAGGTCGGGCGGGGATCGGACCCGGCGGGGTGGGCGCTCCCGGTGGGCGGGCCTGCGCCTTGGCTTTCATCACCAACTCTTCCGTCTCGTCACCCAACTTCAGCAAAACCTTGTCGGGGCCGACCTCGGCCAGCACCATGTCCTTGATCGTCGCACCAGCCGCGACGATGCTGGTCTTGTTCGTTGCGATCTCCTTCAACAAGGCGCTGTCGCCGAACTCCTTGGTCCGGCTGGTTCCAACCAGGACGAACTGGCCGCGCTTCATGGCGGCCGCTGGTGCAGCGGCCGGCACGGGTCGCCGTGTGGGCATGAACAAGGGTCTTGCACCGCTTTCAGGGTAGCCTGCGTCGAGCGGAGGCAGCGCCGCCGTCGGCAGCATTGCCGCTTCAGCGGCCTTGGCCGGGCGCATCGGGTCGATCTTCGCATCGCGCCGGAACTCGCGGCCCCAGTTGGTTTCGATGCCGAGTGCGACCACGCAAACGGCGCTGCCCGTGACGAGCACCGTGCTGATGATTCCGGGCCATTGCAGGTAGCGGTTCATTTCGCGCCTCCGATGGCATAGCCGGTGACCTCGAACTGCACGAACATTTCGGGCTCGGTGCCAGGCGCTGGACGAAACCCGGTACCGACCGACTGCCTGACTGTGACATTTTCGATGAGTACCAACGGCTGGGCGCTTTCCAGCGAGTGCAGAATCCGTCGCAGCGCTGGCCCGGTCGCGGACATATTCACGCTTACTGTCACAAGCCGGTACCTGCCCTCGTCACGATGAGCCGGGATCTGCACCGTGATCAGCCGGGCCCCTGCGACCTCAATGGCGGCGCGGGCGAGATCCTGCAGCTCCGACGCGGCGATGGTCGGGCTGGGATTCTTGAGAAAAAGTTTGTTGAGCTGGCGACCTCGCAGCGCGGTCAGCTTCGCCTCGGTCGCCTCTTTGGTGGCGGCGATACGCTGATGCCGAGCCAGCTGATCGCCGTAGTCAGCCAGCGCACGGCTGTAATGCTGATGCCACAGCCAAACTGGTACAGCAATGACGGCCACGACGCAGAACAGCGCCAGCACCGCAAGACCTATTGCAAAGGCACGACGCTGCCCGTCGCTGAGACGGGCGATCACGGCTTCACCTTCGCGGGCGGAGCGGGCGACGCAGCGGCGGGAGTCGGCGCCGCGGCGGGCGGGGCCTTGCCACCGCCCGAAGGCAGCGACTGCGGCGGGACCGTTGGTGCAGCAGCGCTTGCAGGGGCTGGGGTGACTGCGGGAGATGCTGTTGCGGATGCGGGAGGTGCCGCAGCTGACGGCGTCGCGGTGGCAGGACCAGCCGGTGCCGCGCTTGTCTCATCGACAACGGCTGGAAGGGGGCGCGGCCGAACTTCCGCTGCAATGACGAATCGTTCCGCACTTTGTCCGGGCGTCTTGCTGAGCGGCGAGCGGAATGACGGATTCTTCAGATAGCTGACCTGTTCAAGCAGTTCGACAAACCGGGTCGCGGAACCGGTCTCGCCCGTCAGTACCAGCTCTTTCTGCTTGCCGGATTTCAATTCCAGGACGGCAACCCAAGTGGTGTCCGGAAAGACCTTGGCCAGATCCTCTACCAAATGCGTCACCGATACCTGTGAGTGCTTCTTTCCCAGCACGAAGTTGGCATCACCCACGAGCTGTTCAACTTCGCTTCGGGTTTTCTGGACCTTCTCCGACTCGACTTTGGCCGCATTCAATCGCGGCAGAAGCTCAATCACCGCTTCCCGCTTTTGCACCAGTGGTATGACAAGCGCCGCCGCGAAAAGCAGCAGGAAGACCGCTGCAAGAATCAGATTCAGCCTTGTGTCGGCAGAAAATGGAGCGGGTACCGTTGCATCCCGGGGCAGGAGATCAAACTCCCGCCAGCCCGTTCCATCCTCGGGCTGCGGGATGATCGCGTTGACCCGCACGCCGACGCCATCAGCATCACGAAGGAGCCGCTCGATGGCAGCACGCGGCGCGGCCACGAGCTCAACGCGAATATTCGCATTGTCCCGAGTGCGTCCAAGCACCCGGGCGGCGTACACCGCAGCAGCAGGCTTGAAGGGCGTGTGACGGTCAAGTTCAAAACCCAATACCTGATGCAACGCTTCTTCTGCAGCGGCGGGCAACTCGATCGTCTTTCGAATGAATGACTCTGCGGGCAGCACCAGGAGTACGGCGTCAGCTCGTCCGCCTTGTGCCGCAATCAGGCGCTGTACGGCACCAACCCGTCCGGGCGCATCAAGACATGCCAAGGGGACTCTGGAGGATGCCTCCAACCGCCCTAAGGTGAGGGAATAAGCAACCAGCTCATCCGGCAGCAGCATGAATGGCGTACCCGAGAGGCCGCCTGCCAGGCGTTCCCGCCAGGCAGGTGGCATCGCGGCAATCAACTCTGACCGCCACCACCCCAGGAAAGCGCGTGTACGGGTCCATACCCCGGAGAGGGATGACTCTGCCGACGAGCCAGTTGACGGAGCCATCGGATTAGCGGCCATCCGGCAGCGCCTCCACATTCATGTTCGTGAGGCTACGGCCCTCACCCCAGGCCAGCGTCGCGAAGGGTCGGCGAGGATCGGGCACCAGATGAATCACGGCAACCCGCTCAAACTGCGTGTCATCGATCTTTGCAACTGAACGCACCTGAAGTCTGAGCAGCGTGGGTACCGCACCGAACGCCGCGCCCTGCGGAAACGGGGGCAGCGGTTGTCTCGCTGCGACGGCCGCCGCACGGGAGGCAATGAACGCGTCGACCTGCTCCGGCCCGACACCGGGAATGGCAAGCAGCACCTCCCTGGAGGCGATGGTGAGATTGATGCCGGGCTGGCGGGAATAGAGTGTGATCATGGGTTCCAAGCGACGGTACAGATCGGTCGTCATGCCCATGACGAGACGCAATTCTTCAAGTGTCTGGAATGGGGCATTGGAGGGCTTCTGCTTGAGGCCGGCAGACTTGTATGCTTCTTCTTCTGCCCCGTTGGGACGTGACAGGGTGTCCAGATCGCGCCAATCCAGAATGGCATCAGACAGCTTGCTGGCTTCTGGCTCGGAGAGCCCCACAGACAGCAGCAAGCCCTTCAGCAACACAGGCGACCCGTCATTGATATCGATTTTAGCAGACTCATCCAGCACGCTGACCCGCACCTGCGCATCTCCCAGACGGAATGCATACTCGGTACCATCCTGCTTCCAGCGCGCAGGTTCTGTGACGGGCCGAAAGAACTCCATCACAGCACGATGCACGCCCGCATCTGCGGCAGCCTCGGCCCGTGCGCGCTGCATGTGGTTGCCCAGCACTGACATGTCGGTGCGCGCGGCATAGGCGAAGCTGCCTGCGATGACCGTCAGCAACACCGTGACCCACAGCACCAGGATGAGGGCGACGCCACGCTGCGTTGTGTGGAATCCGCTCATGTGGAATCCGCTCATCGACGCGCCCCGCACACTCGCTGGAAGGCTGCCTGATAGCAACCTGCCTCTTCCCCCAGCTGCAATGGCAGGATGATGTCGCGGTCAGTTTCGCTGCCTGTGAGGCTGTAGCGGACCCGGACCAGCTTCGGCACGCGGCCCGACTGGGGCCAACTTGTCCGCCAAGTGGGCTCCGACGCATCGCTGTCGCTGCCGAAGTAGCCGAATGACAGCTTGCCGATTCCCTGCAGCAGCCGCGAG
The DNA here is from genome assembly GCA_031394355.1 of Betaproteobacteria bacterium. Lineage (GTDB taxonomy): Bacteria > Pseudomonadota > Gammaproteobacteria > Burkholderiales > Usitatibacteraceae > JAEUMY01. The sequence goes on from JANNSU010000007.1 coordinate 38,703, forward strand.
GACTGGGTTTCGTCGCCGGATGGCAGATCCGTCTCCAGCCCATTCTGCAATGCATGCCGCAAGATGAGCTCCCCGCCCCGCGACTCGCCAGCCGACAAGCTGCCTGCCTCATGCCGCAACTCAATGAGCGACAGACCGCCTGTCGAAAAGTGGGCAGGCAGCGAGGAGAAGAACTTGACACTCCGCTCATCGCCTTCAAACGCAATCTTGTTTTCGCTGGCCAGGCCCACGCGCAGTGGGAATGCCTTCGCGATTTCGCGACGCAGCATGGACTCGACGATGGCGAGATCGACCACCTGCAGTGACTTTGCTTCGGCACGCTCCCAGCTATGCGTGCCGAATCGCAGTGCGCCAAAGAGGGCGAGTGTCATCAGGCCCAGCAAGGCGAGCCCGAGCAGCATTTCCAGCAGCGTGAATCCTGTGGATTGCTCGCGGGAGACAAACGTGACTCTCACAGGCGCTGCCCCAGTCTCAACGTGGTCAGCACAACGTTGCGATCCTTGCCGTATTCGCTCCACGCCACGCTCACTTCCACTTCTCGCAACACTACCGGGAGATTTTGCACAGGTGTCGCAGGCTGACCGCCCTCGGGAACCGGTTCCACCGGAATGTCGTGCGGCCGGATGGTCACCGTCCAGCGATAGCGATCTTCCACCTCGCCGGATTCGGTTCCTTCCTTGAACGCAATATCCGCCCCGACGCGTGCCAGTGTGGATTCGGCGATCGACGTGGCACGCGCATAGTCCTCCGCAAGCCCGATGCCCTGCAGGCCGCCTGAAAACACGCGCATCAGCACGGCCAGCACGAGTGCCATGAGTGTGAAGGCGACCATGATCTCCAGCAGCGAAAAGCCGCCTTGCGCGGGACGGCAAGTGGGAGAATCACTGCGCAATGGACACCTTCCCGGTCAGCCAGTCGACATCCACTTCGTACTTCCGCTCGCCCGATGCTACGGTGATGCGCCCGCCGGTTGAGCTGCCGTCCGGGAAGAACCGGATGGCACCCTGCTTTTCGTTGACCACTTCCGATTGCGCAGTGAAGAGCTTGAGTTCCAGCGCTTCGGGCAACTGCCGGATGCTTTCCCGGCCGGAAAGCGTGAAGCTGCGCTTTTCCAGATCAATCGTGAGCGACGTGTCGCGGCGGGTGTTCACCGCGTCGGCGCGCGCCATGCGGAGCCCTGCGGCGATATCCCGAGAGCTCGCCTTGAGATCTGCACCCGATACGCCGGTGAAGAGGTAGCGCGGCACTAGCAAGAAGGTGATGCCGATGAGCATGATCACGACCACGAGCTCCATGAGGGAGAAGCCGTGTTGGCGGTGGCGTGAGTACATGCGGGTCATTGGTCGATGGAAAGGGGTCGGCGCGATGCGCGATCAGAGCGTCACGTCGCGGTTGGCGCCTTCGCCGCCCTCTTTTGCATCTGCGCCCAGGCTCTTGATGTCGAACGGGCCTGACTTCCCGGGCACGGCGTACTGGAAGTCATTTCCCCACGGATCCTTGATCTGCTCTTCCTTCGCGTAAGGCCCATTCCAGTTGTTGACGCCTCCCGGATTGGCAACCAGTGCACGCAGACCTTCGCCACCATTGGGATAGCGGCCCACGTCCAGCTTGAAGAGTTCCATCTTGCCGGCGATATCGGAAATCTGCGCCTTGGCCAATCGCGAACGTGCCTCATCGCCCTGCCCGAAAATGCGCGGCCCGACGAAGGCGGCGACGAGCCCGATGATGATGATCACGGCGATCATCTCGACCAACGTGAATCCGGTGTTCTGTTTTTTCATGGCTGTGTTCCTGTTCATGACGGTGCGAATATTCGCAACGGGGGTTGGAGCGTTGAGAAGTCGAATGATTCCGTTGCAGCGGTGTTGGCGCGCGCAAATCAGAGCGGCAAGGTGAAAAGATCAAGCATCGCCGTCAGCAGCGACACGATGATGAGGCCCACCACGATGGCCATGCCGAGGATCATCACCGGCTCGACCAGGGTCAGCATGCGCTTGACCGAATAGCGCACCTCCATGTCGTAGGTGTCCGCCACCTGCATGAGCATTTCATCGAGTCGGCCCGTTTCCTCACCGACGGCGATCATCTGTACGGCGAGCTTGGGAAAGCGTCCGGTTTCGAGCATCGGCTTGGACAGCCCCCGGCCTTCCTTCAGGTCGGCGTCGGCAGCACCGACGGCATCGGCCATGACCATGTTGCCCATCGTTTCTTTCACGATGGAGAGCGCGGCCAAGAGCGGAACGCCATTGCTGACCAGTGTTGCGAGTGTCCGCGAAAATCGCGCCATCTCGACCTTGGCCACCAGGTCGCCAAAGAGCGCATTGTCGAGGAAGCGTTGATCCCAGCGCTTGCGACTGATCGGGTTGGCGAGTGAGCTCATGAACCAGTAGCCGCCCACGATCATCGCTGCCAGTAGCAGCGGCCAATAGGCCCTGAGCGATGAGCTCACCCACATCACCACCTGGGTCTCGAACGGCAGAGCCTTGCCGCTCTGGTCGAAGATCTGCTTGAAGGTGGGCACAACAAACACGATCAACACACCCACCGACAGGCTTGCGACCAGCATCAGAATCACCGGATAGGTGAGCGCAGAGGACACCGTATCCTTCAATTCCTTGGCCCGTTCCATGTGTTCCGCAAGCCGCTTCAACACGTCCGGCAACGCACCGCCCGCCTCGCCGGCACGCACCATGTTCACGTAGAACCGCGAGAACACCTCGCGCCGCTGATCCAGCGCCTTCGACAACGCAGCACCGCCGCGCACGTCATTGCGAATATTCGCAATCATGTCGCGCACCTTGTCGTTCTCGGCCAGATCCAGCAGGATTTCCATGCTGCGATCCAGTGGCAAGCCGGCCTTCAAGAGCGTGGCGATCTCGCGGGTGAACACGGTGAGATTGTTCTGCGTGACCTTGCGCGGCTCCATCAGCTTCGCGATGAACGACTTTCGCTCTGATGAAGTCGCCTTCTTGCTTGCAGCCTGTGACGTTTCCACGGCGCGGATGGGAATGAGCCCCATCGTCTGCAGGCGCTCGATCACCACTGACTGGTCTGCACCATCGAGGATGCCTTCCTGCACCTCCCCGGTCGGCGATATCGCCTTGTACTGGAACAGCGCCATGGTGCGGGCTAATCCTCGCGGGTGACGCGAAGAACCTCTTCAATTGTCGTGACGCCCTGCACGGATTTCTTGAGACCATTTTCATACATGGTCTCCATGCCGTCCTTGACGGCCTGCTCGCGCATCTCGCCCGAGGTGGCGTGGCGCATGACGAGGCTGCGGAGCGCATCGGTCATGGGCAACATCTCGATGATGCTGATACGACCCCGGTAGCCGGTGCCACCGCAGTGTTCGCAACCCACCGGGTGATACAGCATCACGTCGCCGCCCTGGACGTAGCGCTTCAGGCCCATCTGATCCACCACTTCCGGCAGTGCCTTGTACGGCTCCCGGCAATGCGTACACAGCGTGCGAACGAGACGCTGGGCGAGGATTCCATTGATGGTGGAGGTGAGGAGATAGTCTTCCACACCCATGTCGAGCAGCCGGTTCACGCTGCTGGCTGCATCGTTGGTGTGCAACGTGGAAAGCACCATGTGGCCGGTGAGTGCGGACTGAACCGCAATCTGTGCGGTCTCCAGGTCGCGGATTTCGCCGATCATGATCACATCCGGGTCCTGACGCACGATGGAGCGCAGCGCGTTGGCGAAGGTGAGATTGATCTGCGCCTTCACCTGAATCTGGTTGATGCCCGGCATCTGGTATTCCACCGGGTCTTCCACGGTGAGAATTTTCAGGTCGGGGTTATTGAGCCGATCGAGCGCGGTGTAGAGCGTGGTCGTCTTGCCGGAGCCGGTCGGGCCGGTCACGAGCAGGATGCCGTGCGGCTTTTCCAGCACGTCGATGAAGCCCTTGAGGTTGTCGGCATCAAACCCGAGCTTGTCGAAGTCGAGCGCAACACCGCCCTTGTCCAGGATTCGCATCACCACACTTTCGCCGTGCATGGTGGGGACGGTCGACACACGCAAATCGATTTCCTTGCCCTGGATGCGCAGCTTGATGCGGCCGTCCTGCGGCAGGCGGCGTTCGGCAATGTCGAGATTCGCCATGATCTTGATGCGCGAAATCACGGCAGCGGAAAGTCGGCGCGGCGGCGATTCGGTTTCATGCAACACGCCGTCAATACGGTAGCGCACGATGAGGCGGTTCTCGAACGGCTCGATGTGAATGTCGGAAGCCCGGCGTTCCAGCGCGTGGCTGATGACGAGGTTCACGAGGCGAATCACCGGAGCCTCGGACGCGAGATCCTTCAACTGCTCGACATCCCCGAAATCGTCTTGATCTTCGCGCGTGGAGATGTTGTCCACGATCTGGCCCATGGACGATTTGCCGGCACCGTAGAGCTTTTCGTACTGCGTCTCGAAATCAGCGGGCGAGAGCAATTTGGCCATGATCGCGCGGCCGGTGGCGAGCGCAAGCGCCTGCGTGGCGTAGCGGTCGCCCGGGTCGGCCATGGCGACGGCGACCTCGTTCTCGCTCTCAGCGAGTGGAATGACTTGGTGTTCCTTGATGAAGCGGGATGAAATCTGTTCTTCGAGAATGGGCAGCTCGGGAAATTCCGACGGCGCAGCAATGAGCCAGCCATGCTGGAACGCGAGCGCCTCCGCGAGATCGCGACCGGACACCATGCCTAGGCGCATCAGGATCGAACCCAGCTTTTCGACGCCGCCTTCTTCAGACAGTGTGGCCTGCGCTTGCAGCGCACGGTCCAGCGAGGCCTGGTCGACCTTGCCACGACCCAATAAAATCTCACCCAGGAGTTGCGACAACTTCTCCGCTCCTAATATTAAGTGCCTGAATTTTACAGGATTTCACCTCAGCCTCGGCAAACAATCTGTCGGGGATTGACGACAACCCGACGACAACCCGACGACAAAGCCGACGACAAAAAGCGATGTCAAAAAGCGGCGATAACCCTGTTCCCGTGCAACCTACTTCAGCGCTGCAAGTGCTGACTGCCAATCCGGGAGTGCGAGAGAGAAGGCGGCCGTGAGCTTCACGTTGCTGAGCAACGAATTGCCGGGCCTTTGTGCCGCTGTAGGATAGGACGAAGCCGGAATAGGTTCCGTAACGAGCTGTTTCCGCCGGTCCGCATCGAGAAACTGGTCAAAGATCGCATTGGCAAAGCCGAACCACGAGGTCGAGCCGCCACAGGTCATGTGGTAGAGCCCGCAGCGATTCTGGTCGCCTTGCGTCTCCATCTGCCGCAGCACCTCGCACGTCGCCCTGGCAATGGCATCCGTGGTCGTGGGCGCACCAATCTGGTCATCCACGATGCGCAGATGATCGCGCTCCTTCCCCAGACGCAACATCGTCTTCATGAAATTCGCGCCGTCATGGCTGTACACCCAGCTCGTGCGGAAGATGAGGTGGCGCTCATGCGCTGCGCGCACCGCGTTCTCACCCGCGAGCTTGGTTGCGCCATAGACAGAGAGCGGGTGGGTGGCATCGGTCTCGATATAGGCGCCGACTTTCGTGCCGTCGTACACATAGTCAGTCGAGTAATGCACCAGCAGTGCGCCCGTCTCTCGGCAGGCTTCGGCCATCGCGCCGGGCGCCACCGCGTTGACTGCATGCGCGGTGTCGGCATCCGACTCTGCCTTGTCGACTGCCGTATAGGCGGCGGCGTTGATCACGACGTCAGGCGCTGCCTTGCGAATATTCGCAATGAGGGAATCAGGAGAGAGCAGATCGGCTTCTGCACGCGCGAGCGCAACGACTTCACCCAGTGCAGGCAAGGCGCGCTGCAACGCCAGCCCGAGCTGCCCCCGCGCCCCGAACAGCAGGATCTTCACGCGAACGTGTCCGCGCTCGCGAGGGGCTTGCCCTCAATATCCTTCTTCGACAACACAGGCTCGCCGACAAGCGGCCAGTCGATCTTCAGTACCGGGTCATTCCAGAGCAGGCTGCGTTCATGCTCGGGATACCAGTAGTCGGTGACCTTGTAGAGAAACTCAGCCGATTCGCTTGTCACCACGAATCCGTGTGCAAAGCCGGGTGGCACCCACAACATCCGCTTGTTCTCGGACGACAGCAGGACTGACATCTGCTCACCGAAGCGTGGCGAGCTGCGACGGATATCGACCACGACATCGAACACCTCGCCCGCCGTGCAGCGCACCAGCTTTCCTTGCGGATGCTGGATCTGGTAGTGCAAACCGCGCAACACACCGCGTGCGGATTTCGAATGATTGTCCTGCACGAACTCGAGATCCAGCCCGGTCTTTTCCCGAAAGGCATTGCGGTTGAAGCTCTCGAAGAAGAAGCCACGTGCGTCGCCGAATACCTTCGGCTCGATCAGCAGCACTTCAGGCAGCGCCGTGGGCTTGATTTGCATCAGTACACCTTGTCCTTGAGCAGCCCCAGCAGATACTCGCCATACGTGCTCTTCGCGAGAGGCACCGCCAGCTTCTCCAGCTCGGCCGCATTGATGTAGCCCTTGCGAAAGGCAATCTCCTCGGGACAGGCGATTTTCAGCCCCTGGCGTTTCTCCAGCGTCGCGATGAAAGCCGACGCCTCCAGCAGCGATTCATGCGTGCCCGTATCCAGCCACGCCATGCCGCGCCCCATGAGCTCGACGTTCAGCTCACCATGATCCAGATACACGCGATTCAAGTCCGTGATTTCCAGCTCACCGCGCAGAGAGGGCTTCAACGCCTTGGCGCGCGCCACCACTTGCTGGTCGTAGAAATAAATGCCAGTCACCGCGTAGCGTGACTTCGGCGACTTCGGCTTTTCCTCCAGGCTGATCACCTTGCCCGCGGCATCGAACTCCGCCACGCCATAACGCTCCGGGTCGTGCACCGGATAGGCAAACACCGTGGCACCGGCTGCGTGCGCGCCAGCGCGTTCGAGTTGCGGCTGCAGATCGTGGCCATAGAAAATATTGTCGCCAAGAATGAGCGTCGAAGGTGAATCGCCGACGAACTTCTCGCCGATGATGAACGCCTGCGCCAAGCCGTCCGGGGACGGTTGCACTGCATACGAGAGATTCAGCCCCCAGCGCGCGCCGTCACCCAGCAATTGTTCGAATCGCGGCGTGTCCTGTGGCGTGGAGATGATGAGGATGTCGCGAATCCCCGCCAGCATCAGCGTGGAGAGTGGGTAATAGATCATCGGCTTGTCGTAGATCGGCAGAAGCTGCTTGGAGACGACCTGCGTCACCGGATGCAGGCGCGTACCGGAGCCGCCCGCGAGGATGATGCCTTTTCTCTGGTGATGGGTGATGGGTGATGGGTGATGGGTCATTTGTCGGGCGATGGGCGATGGGCGATGGGCGATGGGCGATGGGCGATGGGCGATGGGCAGCGAGTCTAGCCTGATACGCTGCGGTGCAGTCCTGTGACAAGCTTTGAGACCCGATCCAGGCAATGGAACAAGTCGACTTCCGCTTCAATGAAGTCCAATTCTTGCGCAATCAACAGTTGGGTCTCAAGTTCACTGATGGAACCTCGTGCAACATTCAGAAAATAGGCGAATTCGCGTGCGCCGCTTCTGGCGGCACCCTCGGCGATATTGGAGGGAATCGAAATCGCCGAGCGGCGCAGTTGGGCAGTCAGGCCGTACTGTTCAGCTTGAGGAAACTTGCTGGTGACCAGATATACCAGGCGCACCAATTTCATGGCCTCAGTCCATGCATCCAAACGATAGTGCGGGCGTCCCTGTTCAAGGGCACCGCCACTTTCCTCAACCTCGTTTGGTTGATACTCCCCACTCATCGCCGATTACCCATTGCCCTTCACCCTTCGCCCATCACCGTAATTCTTGTCCAGCCATTGCGAATATTCGCCACTGGTGACGCCGCGTACCCAATCGTCATTCGAGAGATACCACTCCACCGTCTTCCGGATACCTGAGGCGAAGGTCTCGGCGGGCCGCCAGTCGATATCGCGTTCGATTTTGGCGGGGTCGATGGCATAGCGACGGTCGTGCCCGGGACGGTCCTTGACGTAGGTGATGAGCGAAGCGTACTTGTGCGCCGCAGGTTTCAGTTCGTCGAGGATGCTGCAAATCGTGTGCACCACGTCGAGATTGGTCATCTCGTTCTTGCCGCCCACGTTGTAGGTCTCGCCCACGCGACCCTTGGTCAGCACCGCCCGGATGGCCGAGCAGTGGTCACGCACGTAGAGCCAGTCGCGCACGTTTTTTCCATCGCCGTAGATGGGCAAGGCCTTGCCCGTCACCGCGTTGTGGATCATGAGCGGGATAAGCTTTTCGGGGAATTGATACGGGCCGTAATTGTTGGAGCAATTCGTGGTCAGCACCGGCAGGCCGAACGTGTGATGCCATGCGCGCACGAAGTGGTCGGACGCCGCCTTGCTCGCCGAGTACGGGCTGTTGGGTTCGAAGGCCTTCGTTTCGGCGAATGCGGGATCATCGGCTTCCAGCGAGCCATACACCTCATCGGTGGACACGTGCAGGAAGCGGAAGGCTGACTTCTCTGCTTCGGGGAGTTCCAGCCAGTAGCCGCGCGTTGCTTCCAGCAAATTGAATGTGCCCACCACATTGGTCTGCACGAACTCACCCGGCCCGTGGATGGAGCGATCGACGTGGCTCTCTGCCGCGAAATTGATGACAGCGCGCGGCGTCTCCTCTGCGAATATTCGCGATACCAACTCACGGTCGCCGATATCGGCTTTCACGAAGCGATAGCGCGGATCATCTGCCACGCTGGCCAGCGACTGCAGATTCCCCGCGTAGGTGAGCTTGTCGAGATTGACCACGCGCTCCTGCGATTCCGCCAGCCAATCGTGGATGAAGTTCGCACCGATGAAACCGGCGCCGCCCGTTACAAGGATCGTCATGATGAGCTCTTCTGTTCACTGACCGACAGCTCGATCAGCTTTGCGTACTTGGAAAATGCAGCGAAGCAGCCGATGGCGACGTGGGCAAAGCCCGGCCCACCATCGAGGAAGCCCAACCGCAGGAAATAGAATTTGATGAAACGGGCCAGCGGCGAGAAAAGCAAGCGGCAATAGCCCGCCCGCACACCCTGACTGTAAAGCGCCTCGGCGTGCAGGGACGAGTAGCGGTTCTGCTTGGCCAAATAGGTGGTCACATCCTCTGCAGAATCGTGGAGCAGGTCGCCCTTCAGTGTGCCGACGTCCACGGTGGTCATCACCGTCTCATGCACATCATCGTTGCTCCAGCTCGCATGGGCACGATGGAACAGACGCAAGCTCCAGTCGGGATAGCCTTCGCCGTGCTTCAGCCAGCGGCCGAGGAAGCGGTTTCGCCTCGGCATGCGCCAGGCAAAATGATCGGCCCGTGCCAGCGCAGTGCGAATGGCAGCTTCCAGTTCCGGCGTCACCCGTTCGTCCACATCAAGACACAGCACCCAGTCGTGCTTTGCCTGCTGCACCGCGAACTGCTTCTGTCGGCCAAAGCCCAGCCACTCCTTTTCAATCACTCGTGCACCCGCCACGTCGGCGACGGCCCGTGTTTCATCCGCGCTGCCGGAGTCGACGACGAGCACTTCATCGGCAAAGCGTACGCTCGCGAGGCAGGCATCTATCTGCTTCGCGGCATTGAGCGCAATGATGACGACGGAAATGGGGACTTTGGCGGGTTGGCTGGCCATGATGGGCGGCGAACGGGGCATGAGGAAGCTTGACCGGGAGCACTATTCTAGAGGGAAGTGACCATCCAGGCTGTCTCCGCGTCGAGACAGCCCGCCGCCTCGCTTGCGGCTCTGCCCTTACAATGCCCGCCATGGCAGCCGACCTTCGCATTCTGCTGGTGAAGACTTCGTCAATGGGCGATGTGATCCACAACCTGCCGGTTGCGACCGACATTCATCGTGCCCTCCCCTCCGCGACCATCGACTGGGTCTGCGAGCCGCCCTACGCGCCCGTCGTGGCGCTGCATCAGGCGGTAAACCGGGTCTTCCCGATGCCCCTTCGCGCGCTGAAGCAGCGTTGGTATTCAGCCGCAGCCTGGCGCGAGTTCCGCACCCATCGCAAGGAGTTAGGCAAGCAGGCCTACGACCTCATCATCGACACTCAGGGATTGGTGAAAAGCGCCTGGATTGCCGGCTTTGCGGCCGGTCTCCGCGCAGGGTACGACGCTGAAAGTGCACGTGAACCTCTCGCCTCGCGCAACTACCAGCATCATCACGCCGTGAGCCCGGCGTTGCACGCGGTCGTGCGAAATCGGGCACTGGCCGCCGCTGCACTGGGCTACACGGTAGAGGGCCTGGCAGACTATGGCCTGGAACCGCAACGCTTTCAGCCTTGGCCTGATCTTGCGCGGCCCTATGCAGTCTTCCTGCATGCGACCAGTCGCGCTGACAAGATGTGGCCCACCGAGAATTGGATCGCGCTGGGTCGCTCACTGCAGTCGAAAGGCATGGGCATCGTGTTGCCATGGGGCTCGGCTGCGGAGCTTCTGGAAAGCGAGCGCATTGCATCGGCACTGCACCGCGAGGGTAGCGCCCGCGCGTGGGTGCCGCCGACCCTGCCGCTGACTTCAGTGGCCGATGTGCTCGCGTTCAGCCAGCTCGTGGTGGGCGTGGATACCGGCCTCGCGCATCTGGCCGTGGCCATGAATCGGCCGACGGTCGGACTCTACTGCGCGACCGACCCCGGTCTCACCGGGCTCTTCGGCGACGAGCGCGCGATAAACCTGGGTGGCATTGACGATGCGCCCACGGTGGAGGACGTATCGGAGGCGCTGGAGACATTGGGCGTGGCAGGCTGATGCAGCGCCTGGTCTATCAACTCCTGCTCCTGCTGGCCCTGCCGCTCATTCCCTTGAGGCTGCTGTGGCGCGGCATGAAGCAGCCGGGCTATTTGCAACATGTCGGCGAACGTTTTGGCTGGTACGGTCCTGCCCCTGCGGCGCGTCGCCCGGTCATCTGGGTACACGCCGTGTCCGTGGGCGAAGTACGCGGCGCGCAACCGATGATCGCGGCCCTGAAAACAGCGCATCCTGATCATGCCTTTCTCATTACCGTGATGACACCTACCGGACGCGAAGCTGCGCTGTCCCTGCTGGGGGAGGAGGCCCGGGTTGTCTATCTGCCCTATGACTACGCCGCCACCGTCGCGCGCTTCCTCGACCACTTCCGCCCGCGACTTGGCCTCATCATGGAGACCGAGCTCTGGCCCAATCTGCTGGCCGAGTGCTCGCATCGCCGCCTGCCTGTCGCGCTGGTCAATGCCCGGCTGTCGGAAAAGTCCGCTCGCGGCTATGCCCGTTTCGCAGCGATATCCGCACAGGCGCTGGGCTCGCTAAGCCTCGTGTGCGCGCAATCCCGGGCCGATGCTGATCGCCTGCTTTCGCTGGGTGCATCGCGCGTGGACGTGACCGGCAATCTCAAATACGACACACCGATCGACCCGGCCGGCATGACGTTGGGACAACGCTTTCGAGCGTCCATGCCGATGGATCGCAAGGTGGTGATGCTGGCCAGCTCGCGCGAGGGGGAAGAAGCCCTGGTTCTGGACGCGTGGCAGGCACTGCCTGCGAATATTCGCACTGCACATCTCCTGGTTATCGTGCCACGTCACCCCCAGCGCTTCGATGATGTGGCAGCGCTGGTCCTGGCACGTGCCTTCAGGCTGGGACGTCGATCGCTGTCTGATCCCATCGACTGTGACGTCTGGCTGGGTGACAGCATGGGCGAGATGGCGGCGTATTACGCGCTGGCCGACATCGTCATCATGGGCGGCAGTCTGCTCGACTTCGGCTCGCAGAATCTCATCGAGCCCTGCGCCCAGGGCCGGCCGGTGGTCCTCGGGCCCAGCATTTTCAATTTCCAGGAGGCAGCGAGCCTTGCAGTGCGCGATGGGGCGGCAAAGCAGGTCGCTACCGGGTCACAGACTGTAGCCTGCGCTATCGACTGGCTGGCGCATCCGGACGACATGCAAAAGGCTGCCGAGGCAGCCCTTCGATTCACCGCCGCGCATCGCGGCGCGACCGCACGAACACTTGATGCGATCCGGCCCATGCTGGCCGGTGGTGCGTGACGACGGTTGGCGATGCCCTATTTTGCCAGCAGGCGATTCACTTCTGCCAAGTCCTCTTCCGCCAGCCGACCTGTCGCAGACTTGAGCCGCAGTTGCGACAGGATGGTGTTGTAACGCGCCTGCTGCAGGTCGCGACGGGCCTGAAACAACTGCTGCTGGGCATTCAGCACATCAACACCGGTGCGCACGCCAACTTCACGGCCGAGGATTGTTGAATCCAGCGAGGATTGGTTGGACACCTGCGCCGCCTCGAATGCCTTCACCTGGGCGGCACCGTTGGTGACGCCGAGGAATGACTGGCGCACCGATTGCGCCACCGAACGTCGGGTACGCTCCAGATCCTGCTCGGCACGTTCCTTGTTGGAAATGGCCTCCCGCACGCGCGATTGCGTGGCACCGCCAGAATAGAGCGGAATGGTCAGCACGAGGCCGATGGCCGTCTGTTCCTTCGTCGACAGCGACGACGCGGTATTGGGCGAGTTGAAATAGGAGCCGGTCAGGTCCACCGTGGGCAGGTGGCCGGCACGCGTGCGGTCCACTTCCTTGGCAGCGATGTCGAATGCGGCTCGCAGTTGGGCAATGCTGAGACTGTCCTTTTCGGCTACGGCGACCCACTGTTCCATGTCTGGTGGTGTGGGCAGGGGCAGGGACACCTGATCCTTCAGCGGCGAGAGGCTTGGCGCCACCTTGCCGATGAGCTGCTGCAGCGCACGCTGCTTGATCTCGAGATCGTTGCGGTCGGAAATTTCCTTGGCTGTTGCGAGGTCGAATTTGGCCTGCGCTTCAAAGGTATCGACAATGGTCGAGGTCCCGACTTCGAAGTTGCGCTTGGCCTGGGCAAGCTGCTCGCCAATGGCACGCAATTGGGCCTGAGACAGCATCACATTGTCCTGGGCCAGCAGGACATCGAAATAAGCCTGTGCCGTGCGCACGATCAGGTCCTGCAGCGCATCACGCACCTTGGCGTCACCCGAGGTGACCTGCAGGGCAGCCTGGTCGATGGCGATCAGGTTCTGGGGCCGATAGATGGGTTGCGAGAGCGACAAGGTATAGCTGTTGGTGTCAGACGTGATGGACGGCCCGGTCTCGAACTCGGATTTGGTGCGATCCGCCCGGCCGGTCAGCGTGGCGCTGGGCAGATAGCCTGCACGGGCCTGGGGGCTGCGTTCCTGGGTGGCCCGGAATTCGGCCCGTGATGCAGCATAGGTCGGATCATTGGACAGCGCGTCGCGATAGACGCCAAGCAGGTCGGCAGCGAAGAGCGGCTGGGCAGCAGTGAGGCCAAACGCGAGGGCGGCGCAGGCCAGGGCGGAAGTTTTGAGTCGGGGCAGGTTCATGGCTGGATTCTTTTTGGATGAATGTCTGAATGCGGTATTTCAGGTTTGCGATCGGCTGCAACGGTTGTGGGCGCTACAATTTGGCAGGTTCGGTCAAGTGCGGCAGTGTGTCAATTTGGAGCATGAGAGTCGAATAGGACGCGACGGAATGCAGTTTCGGATGCACCAGAGCCGGTTAATAACGCGCCATTGACGGCTCCACCTCGTCAGCCCAGGCGGCTACCCCGCCCCGAAGATTCGCCACCTGCGGGAATCCGTTCCGGGACAGGAAATGCGTCACTTGCAGGCTGCGAACACCATGGTGGCAGATCACCACGGTCGGCATGTCCGGATCCAGATCCGGCCAACGGCTGATGAGGTCACCCATTGGAATGGCCTCTGCACCATCGATCTGGCAAATGGCAACCTCCCAGGATTCGCGCACATCGAGCAGCATGGGTTTGGGGCGTGCTGCATCGTCCAGCCACGCCTTCAGCTCCCTGGGCGTGACTTGCAAAATCGGCACTGACATCAGAATGTGAAGCGCGGCGGCTCAAGGCAGTTCACCAGCGGTGCCAGCACGGTATCGAAAATCTCGGTGCGGGTCAGCGCGCCATCCTGATCCTTCTCGAACAGGCAGCCCACCATCACGGGCGCATCGCCCACCACCGCAAAGAGGCGGCCACCGGGCGCCAGCAGCTCCAGGAATCGGGGAGGCAGCACCGGGGTCGAACCGCCCAGCACGATCACGTCATACAAATCGTTGCCCACTACTTCAGTCTTCGCCTGCGCCGCGTCACCATGGCTCACGGTGACATTGTTGATCCCTTCGCGGGCCAGGCGTCCACGCGCCGCATTCGCCAGATCCGCATGACAATCGATGGTCGTGACATGCCGACTCTGTTTGGCCAGCAGTGCCGCCAGGTAGCCGCTGCCGGTGCCCACTTCCAGCACCCGGTCAGTGGGCCGGGGCGACACTTCCTGCAGGATGCGCGCCTCAACCTTGGGCGTCATCATGTGTTGGCCATGGTCCAGCGGGATCTCGATGTCGGCGAAAGCCAGCGACTGATACGTCGCCGGGACAAAGCCCTCGCGCTTTACCTCGAAAAGCAGTGCCAGCACAGCCGGGTCCAGCACATCCCAGGTGCGTATCTGCTGCTCAACCATGTTGAAGCGGGCTTGTTCGGTAATCATCGAGGGCGTTCCCGGAGAGGCAATTTAAAAAGGCGGCGTTGCAGAATAACAAATTCAGGCTTCGGCCGAGCGCAATCAGGTCAAAGCTTCCAGGGTCAACCCGGGGTCACGGCCAGGCCATGCAACAGCATGTCGACATGGCTTTGCAAATAGGCGACCGGGTCCAGCTCATCCTGGGTACACAGGCCCAGCGAATGCTTCCAGATCATGGTCATCACCACCGGTGCACAGCAAAGCCGGGTGGCGTGTTCCAGATGCACGGATCGAAACTCCCCGGCGGCGATACCGCGCTTGAGAGCGTAGGCAAAGAGCCCCATGCCACGTTGCATCACTTCCTCATGATAGAAGCGCGCCAGATCGGGGAAATTTCCTGCCTCCGACACCATGAGCTTGGTGATACCGGACATGGGTGTTGCCCCCACCCGGTCCCACCACATCTTCATCAGATCGCGCAGCAAATCCGCGCTGCTGCCCGTGTAGGCGCGGGCGTACAACTCCGCATCGGCGATGGGGGACACATAGCCCTCGCGCACGACCGCCTTGAGCAGGTCTTCCTTGCTGTCGAAATAGAGGTAGAGCGTGCCCTTGCTCACGCCGGCACGTTTGGCCACGTCGTCCAGGCGCGTGGCGGCGAAGCCCTTTTCCACGAAGAGCTCCAGCGCGGCGTCCATGAGCTCAGCGGGACGGGATTCCTTCCGCCGCTCCCAGCGTGGGGGCTCGATTATCTTTTCTGGTGCATTCATACCGGATTAACTGACCAACGAGTCAGTAAGATAGTCCTTGCCCGCGTTGGGGTCAAGCGAGATGGCCAGATTTTCCTTCACATCTGTCTGGTCTGGATCAAGGTTCGCTCAAGTATCCGGCCCCATGGCAGGACCCGGCTGCTGGTCCGGTCGCTTGGCCCCAAGCGGATGAATGGTGTAGGCTCTTGCCACTCACGCAGGGGTTCCCCTGCGACTATTCGTGACTCGTGGAGTGCGAATATTCGCAGGCGGATGAGAGATACCCTCTGAACCTGATCCGGGTCATGCCGGCGTAGGGAGCGTTGAAGCAGCATTCATCGGCTCCCCTGTCCCTATTTGTTGGAGCCTTACGATGAACGCCATTCCGAAATTCCTTGCTGCTGATGCCACTGTCGACGCAGCCGCCGTTCAACCCCTGCCGAATTCGCGCAAGGTCTACCTCGAAGGCTCGCGCCCCGACATCCTGGTACCGATGCGCGAGATTTCGCAGTCGGATACGCCGCTCGCCATGTCCAACGGCGGCAGCGAGAAGAACCCGCCGTTCTTCGTCTATGACACATCGGGCCCGTACACCGATGCGAATATTCGCATCGACATCCGCTCGGGCCTGGCACCGCTGCGCGAGAAGTGGATCACCGAGCGCAACGACACCGAGCTGCTCACCGGCCCCACCTCCAAATACGGCGTCGAGAGACTGAATGACCCCAAGTTGGCTGAGCTGCGCTTCAACTTGAAGCGCCAACCACGTCGTGCAAAAGCCGGCGCCAATGTTTCGCAGATGCACTACGCCAAGCGCGGCATCATCACGCCGGAGATGGAATACATCGCCATCCGCGAAAATCAGAATCGCGCCTGGATGTTGAAGCACCAGCCGGAAATCGTGACCCGCCAGCACAAGGGTGAATCGTTCGGCGCCAACCTGCAGGAATTCATCACACCGGAATTCGTGCGAGATGAAGTGGCCCGCGGTCGGGCCATCATTCCACTCAACATCAACCACCCCGAAATCGAGCCGATGATCATCGGCCGCAACTTCCTGGTGAAGATCAATGCCAACATCGGCAACTCCGCCGTGTCTTCCAGCATCGCCGAGGAAGTGGAGAAAATGACCTGGGCCATCCGCTGGGGTGGCGATACGGTGATGGACTTGTCGACCGGCAAGCACATCCACGAAACGCGCGAGTGGATCATCCGCAATTCGCCCGTACCGATCGGCACCGTGCCGATCTACCAGGCGCTGGAGAAGGTGGACGGCAAGGCCGAGGAACTCACCTGGGAGATCTTCAAGGACACGCTGATCGAGCAGGCCGAGCAGGGCGTGGACTACTTCACCATCCACGCCGGTGTGCTGCTCCGCTACATCCCCATGACGGCGAACCGCATGACCGGCATCGTGTCACGCGGCGGCTCCATCATGGCCAAGTGGTGTCTCGCGCATCACAAGGAGTCGTTCCTGTACACGCACTTCGAGGACATCTGCGACATCATGAAGGCGTATGACGTTTCGTTCTCGTTGGGAGATGGGCTGCGTCCCGGCTCCGGCTTCGACGCCAACGACGAAGCGCAGATCGGTGAGCTCAAGACGCTCGGTGAACTCACGCAGGTCGCCTGGAAGCACGACGTGCAGGTGATGATCGAAGGCCCCGGCCACGTGCCCATGCATCTCATCAAGGAGAACATGGACCTGCAGTTGAAGTACTGCCACGAAGCGCCTTTCTACACCCTGGGCCCGCTCACCACCGACATCGCACCCGGCTACGACCACATCACATCCGCCATCGGCGCGGCGATGATCGGCTGGTATGGCACCGCGATGCTCTGCTACGTCACGCCCAAGGAACACCTGGGGTTACCCAACAAGGTCGACGTGAAGGACGGCATCATGGCGTACAAGGTCGCGGCGCACGCCGCCGATCTCGCCAAGGGACACCCCGGCGCGCAGATGCGCGACAACGCGCTGTCAAAGGCGCGCTTCGAATTCCGCTGGGACGATCAGTTCAACCTCGGCCTCGATCCCGACAAGGCGCGCGAATTCCACGACGAAACCCTGCCGCAGGAAGGGGCCAAGCTCGCCCACTTCTGCTCCATGTGTGGCCCGCACTTCTGCTCCATGAAAATCACCCAGGACGTGCGCGACTTCGCCAAGGCGCAAGGCATTGCCGAGGAGGACGCGTTGAAGAAGGGGATGGAAGTGAAGTCCATCGAGTTCGTGAAGAAGGGGGCAGAGATTTACCACAAGAGCTGAGCTTCAGCCGCCGCATCCCGCGCACCCCCACCGTTCAACGCCCCGACAAACGGCAGGGCGGGGGGAGGCGGCCATGGGGTAGGATGGAATGACGAATCGCGATACGCCACGCCACCCTCCGCCACCCTTCCCCTTCCCCATCCCTGCCCACCATGCAGCTCCACGTCACCGAAGAAGATGTTCGCCGCCAGGAATCGCGGCTGACCTCGCTCGACGGCCTGCAGCGTCGGCACGGCACGATTCTGCTGGCGTGGCATCTGCGCCAGCGCGACGTTCGCCGTGCGAATCAGTTGATGCAGGGGCTGGACACCGAGTCGGCCGGCCCGATGGCCGCGCGGCTTTATCTCACCCGGGGTGAATGCGCGCTGCACATGGCGGACCTTACCCGCGCCGAGCAGCTTGCGCGCCAGGCGCTGGCTGTGGCGAGAGAGCCCGCAGCGCGGGGCGATGTGGCCGTGCTGCTCGCCCGCATCCATGAAGGCCGCGGCGACCGGGCATTGGAGCTGGAGCAGCGCCAGATCGCGGTCGACCATTACCGTGCATCACAGGATTTCGAACGCATTGCCCACGCCCGCACAGCCCTCCTGCTGGCAGGCGGGCTCGCTTCGCAGGAAGCAACCCGGAAGGAATGTGACGCCATCCATCGCGAATATTCGCCATTGCAGCCGTCCGTTGCCCTTCACCTGGCGCTGGTTGAAGCCTTTCATGCCTTCCAGCTGGGCCGCTTCCTCGAAGCGGTGCCGCATCTGTCACGTGTGTACGCCGAAGCAGACAACCTCGGCATGATCGAGCAGGGCCTGCGAGCCGGGCTGGGACTCGCCTCGGCCTATTCCAATCTGGGTGACCGCGAAGCCAGCGGCGCGCTGTGCGAGGAATTGCTCGCCCGCACCCGTGAGCTGGGCTGGCCGCGCCTCATCTCCCACGCCCTCTCGAATCTCGGTCGCCAGCTCGCCGATGGCGGCGTGCCGCAGCGGGCCATCACGATGCTGGAGGAGGCGCGCGAACTTATCGCCGACCAGCCCCGGTCGCGCGGCTATGCCGTGGCTAGCTACTACCTGGGTGACGCAATGCTTGCCGCCGGTCGCGTTGGCGATGCACTCCACCACCTGGAACACGCGGAGCAGCTCATGAGCGATCTCGGCGCGCGGTCTGAGGTCGCTTGCCTGCAGGCCGTCTCCGCACAAGCGCTTTCCAGGCTGGGCAGGCCCGCAGACGCGCTGGCGCGCGCGCAATCGGCCCTCGCCCTCGCGCGCGAAACGGAATCGCGGCTATGGGAGGTGGAGTCGCTGCGCTCGCTGGCCGAGGTGCACATGACACACAAGCTGTCAGGCGACACCATCCGTCCCGTGGAGTTTTTGCAGCGCGCGGTCGAAGTAGTGGAGGCCATCGGCGGCCACCATGAGGCCGGGCAATTGCATGAAGAGCTGTCGCGCGCGCATGAGGCGGAGGGTGATCTGGCGGCGGCTCTTCAGGCAGAGCGGCAGGCCCGCAAGGTCGAGTCCGTCGAGGCCTCCCGGCGCGCTTCGAACATGGTGTTGCTGGCGCAGGTTCGCTATGAGACCGAGCAGCAACGCCTCGATGCCGAGCACCAGCGCACGCTGCTCGTGGCCGAGGAAGGCCGCACGCGGGAACTGGAAACCTCGCTGGAAACGCTGGCGCACCTGGGCCACATCGGACAGGAGATCACGGCGCGCCACGACGTGGGCGGCATCCTCGATACGCTCAACAAGCATGTGGGCAACCTCACCGAGGTGCATTACATGGCAGTGTCGCTGCTGGAGAAGGATGGCAGGACGCTCATCCGCTCTGCGCTGGACGAGGGCAAGCCGATACCACTTCGCCGCATCGACATTTCGGCGCTCGACTCGAACGCGGCTCGCTCTGCGCGGGAACGCCGCGAGATCCTGCATGAGCTGGAGCTGGGACAGCCGTCCAACACCCTCACCGCCGGCACGCTCACCACACATACCGCCTGGTTTGGCCCGCTCATCGTGCAGGAGAAGCTGCTGGGCGTGCTGACCATCCAATCGCGCAGCGTGCGTGCGTACCACGAGCGTGAACTGCTGGTGTTCCGCACCCTGGCCTCCTATGCGGCCGTGGCGCTATCCAACGCCGCCGCCTATCGCGAGCTGGATGCCGCCAATGCACAGCTGCGCCGTGCCGAGTCCGAACTGCGCGCGCTCGCTGCCACCGACTCCCTGACCGGCATTCCCAACCGTCGCAGCTTCGTAGGTGCCGCCGAGGCCGAGCTGAAGCGGAGCCGCCGTTCCGGCAAGAGCCCTGCGCTCATTCTGGGCGATCTCGATCACTTCAAACGCATCAACGACACGTTGGGCCACCCGGCGGGCGACATGGTGCTGACGGCCGTGGCGCTGCTGCTGGCATCGCTGAAACGCACCATCGACACCGTGGGCCGCATGGGTGGCGAGGAGTTCGCCATCCTGCTGCCCGAGTCCGACATCGAGGCCGCACTGGCCGCCGCAGAGCGCCTTCGACAGGCCGTGGAATCTGCGCCGCTCCGATGGGAGGGCCGCCCTGTTCGCGTCACGATGAGCTTCGGTTGCGCCGTCTTGCCCGAGCTGGGCCACGACACCACCGGCAGCAACACCAATACCCAGTTTGATGAGCTGTTCAAACTGGCCGACGAGGCGCTCTACCTGGCCAAGAACGAAGGACGCAACCGCAGCATGGCGCTGAACCCGCCTGCCTGATCGGCGGTAGGTTGCAGAGCTATGCAACGGCCTTCAGCGCAGAAAAGGGCCGGCAGAAGCCGCTCCATCGCTTTCCCGCTGCAGAGGATGGGTGACGGTTCGAAATCTTCGCCACAACTTGAACAGACGTTGCGAATATTCGCAGCAGGCATCACACACCCTTTGCAAAGGGGGCAGGGGGTTCAGCGCGATCAATGGCACGAGGTATGTAGCCCGGGTGCAGCGAAGCGGAACCCGGGGCTTTACCGGTTGACGCGTTCTCATGATTCCCGGATTCCGCTTCGCTGCATCCGGGCTACACTCCGGGCTCTGCTTCCATTGCGAATATTCGCACTGCCACCATGTCCCATCCGCTGCCTGCGCTTTCGTTGCTTGAAACCCGTGTCCTTGGCGTGCTCGTCGAAAAGCAGCACACCGTGCCGGACAGCTATCCGCTGACGCTCAACGCCATCACCTCAGGCTGCAATCAGAAAACCAGCCGCGACCCGGTCATCAATGCGAGCGACAGCGAAGTGCAGGCGGCCGTGGATCACCTGAAGGCGTTGTCGTTCGTGTTCGAATCCAGCGGCGGCCGGGTCATGCGTTACGAGCAAAACGTCGCGCGCGTACTGCAAATCAACAGCCAGTCCGTGGCGCTGCTCACCGTGCTCTTCCTGCGCGGGCCGCAGACGCCGGGCGAGCTGCGCATCAACAGCGAGCGGCTGCACAAGTTCTCCGACATCGCGGCAATGGAGGGGTTTCTCGAAGACCTCGCCACCCGGCCAGCGGGGGCGTTGGTGAAGGAGCTGCCGCGACAGCCGGGCGCGCGCGAAAACCGCTGGGCGCATCTGGTGTCTGGCGATGTGGCAGCGGACATCGCGTCACCCGCCGCATCGGCCGGGGACGCCGTAAGCGTTTCGGAGATCGCTGCACTCAAGGCCAACGTGGATACATTGACCACGGAAGTCGATCAGCTCAAGGCCACCGTCGCGAGACTCTGTGCGGAGCTGGGCGTCAACCCCTGATCAAACGGCGCCGCCTCATCGCGCGCCCCAACGAAGGGGGGATGCCGATGCTTGCGAATATTCGCAGTACAGATCTAGCTGCGGCAATCTATCGGCAGGTAAGGCGGCGGTAGCGTGGTCTGATTGGTACCGGAAATCTTCATGCCTGCGGGCGCTGCCGCCAGCCCGCAGCTCCATGCAATCGGCACCTGCGCATAGGCAGCCACCACTGCGGGGCGTAGCGACAAGACCTTGTCGGCCGCATGCTTGTTCACGCGGTTGCCAAACTTGATATGGATAGCCCCGTCGCCAATCTCGATGGCCGTCACATGGTTCCCCATGATCTTGTCGGGCGGCGGCAATCCGGCTTCAGCATTGTTCTTGGGCATGCGCTTGTTGGCGCGGTAATACTGGGCGATGCTGTCCTTTGCAAATTCCGAGAGGACGATGCCCTCGCTCACCTGTGTCCGAATGACGCGATCCTGATAGGTGGGAATGGCCGTGGTCGCCAACACGCCCATGATGGCGATGACGATCATGAGTTCGATCAGCGTGAATCCGCGCACGTGTTTCACAAGGCCTCCTAGATTGCGGAACCCATCTTGAAGATGGGCAGGTACATCGAGATCACCAGTATGCCGACCACGGCCCCGGTAACAATTTGCGTGACGAGGTTGAGGCGCGCCATGACCACATCCGCTCTCGAGTCGAGCGACAAGGCGTAGGCCCGCAGTCCGACGACATCGTCAGGAGTAGCTTTCAGCAGCATGCCAAGACCGGGTAGCCAGCCAACCGCCGAGACAGCGCGGTCTATTGCCTCTCCCTTGGCGATGCGTGCTTCCAAAGTGGCCAGCGCACGCTGATAGACGCCTGGCTCCACCAGTTCCAGCGCGGCTCGCAGGCCGGCGCTGGTGTCCTGGCGATGTGCCGTGCCCGCCAGCCAGCGTGAAAGACGCTTCGTGTTCTGCACCTGCATGGCGTGGCCGATCAGTGGCACGCGCATACCCCATTGCTCCAGCCGATAGTAATAACGGCCTGCAAATTTGGTACCGATCACGATGAAAACAAACAAGACCAGGCTGACGAGCCCCAGCGGGGCCAGCACCCACTCGGACAGCGACAGCATGAACTGGGTCAGGGCGGGCAGATCGGCACCGAACGATTTGAACAGATCCTTGAACGCCGGCGCGACGAAGATGCCAAAGAGGGACAACGTGAACCCTGCGATACCCAGCAAGGCCAGCATCATCCAGAAGCTGACGGACTGGGATTCAGGCGGGTCGAGCAGGTCAGCCATCGCAACGATTGCAGGGAGATCCGTTGCGCCAGAATCGTCGCGCATGAACCGGCGAGCCTGTTGCCACTTTTCTGGCAGCAGATCGGCCACACCAGCTTCCGGCGCGGTCACCTTCTGATCGGCGCAGGCCATCTGCAGGGCCAGCGCCTCCGCAACGCCATTCGCTGCCATCTCCCCGGTCTGCCGCAGCGCCATACCCATCTTTCGTCTTTTTTGTCGCGTCACAGCACACTCCTGCAGGGCAAGGGCAGAAAATAGGAAGGAAGTGCCGGCTCGCGCGCCGGACGGGCCACGAATCCGCTGGGCGCTACCTGCGTGCCACATAACCACAGCACTACGGCTGGCTGGTCCTTCATCATGGCCGGCCGTAACTCGGCCAACATCGGCCGGTCCAGAAACGGCCGGACCAACGCCGCAGTGGGTGCGCCGTCACTGATTCCGTAAAGTGTCTTGCCTTCGTCCTTCACGACAAGTCCTTTCTGGGCTTCGGTACTGCCCACCATGTCCATTCGCTGCTTCAACGCCGCCGCGCTCGCGACCGCTGTCGGCTGTTCCACCTCGCGGCTTGAAGCATCCGCCCGCTCTTTCCCAATCAGGGCGTCCTCCGGCGGCACACCGAACAGGGACAAATGCTCCATCACCTCGATTCGCTGGTGCGAAAGCGTGAGCGGAATCTCCACCAGCCGGGCGCGGGCCATCGAATCACCGTACGTAATGAGCTGGATGCTGGCACAGAGCATCACGATCACACACACGAACAGCAAGTCAAAGTAGGGCTGTTGCCGGGCTATCTCGAGCTGGCGAGTGATCTCGGTACGCGGCAGCAAGGGAGTCATTTGCACACCGCTGGCAGCAAATTGGAGGGCAAGGTGTCCTTCCCAAGCTTTCCGACCGCGGTGACACCCTTTGGCAACGCCTTGTCTGAGTCGCCGCACGCCCACAGCAGCGCAGGTGCCGAGCCTTCAGCCACAGCAGGGCGCAGGTACAACGAATACGATTTTTTTGAAAGGATGATGCCAATGCGAACCACGCCACCCTTGACTTCGATGGCGCTGACATAGCGCCCACGGTAACTCTCGGGTGCGTACAGTCCGGCCGCAGCATTGTTGTCCGGAAATTTCCCCCAGCGGCCATAGTGCTCTGCCACGGCATTCTGGGCCACCGCCCCAAGCTGGTAAGCCTCGGCCAATCGACTGCGATTGGTGTAATCCTGATAAGCCGGAATGGCGACTGCAACGAGTATGCCGATGATGCCCACCACGATCATGAGCTCGACCAGGGTAAAGCCCTGGCTCTTGAATCTTGCGCCCCAGACACGAGCCTTCATGGTTGCGGGATCCCGTTGTTTGCTGCGACATATCGAAGCCACTGTGTCCACCAGTCCTCCTCGTTCTTGTCAGCCGCGCTCAGGCTGTCGCCCCCCGACGATTTGCCTGCCGCGGTGGTCGGCGCTTGCAATTTCATGGCCGACAAGCCTCCCATTGTCGGCACCAACCATGCGGGGGGTTGCCGGTCGAATCCCAGGCCCGGCAGTTCGGCGAAGTATTCCTGGCGCTTGCCGCCCTGACTGGCCAACGCCCAGGTACCTCGCCCCAACAGCATGAACCGCGAGTCTGGCAGTTTGTGCTTGAACGACTCGGCCATCAGCAGCCCGCTCCGATGGTCCCACACCCTTACCCGGCCATCAAGCGTGGTGGAGGTGAGCCAGCGTCCGTCCTGGGAGAAAGACACCTCGGCGACGGAATTGCTGTGCCGCAACACCGGCGCATCAGCCCTGCCATCAGCATATTTCGTGACGACCTTGCCATCCAGCGTGTACATCGCCAGTGCCTGACCCGTGGGCGAAAAGCGCACCCCGAAATACACGGTGGTGGACCCTTCTTCCCGGAGCTCGGACTTCTCGCCTTCACTTGCAGCCATGTCTGGCCGCCACCATCCGAAGCCGGTACGAGTCGTGAACGCGACCTCCGGCCGTGTCGGATGTACGGCAGCCGACAGGGCACCGGGAACCTTGTGCTGCCGCACGTGAAAACCCGTCACCAGATCGTGCACTGCCATGCCGTTCTGGCCGGCGACCGTCAACCACTTCCCGTCCTGGGAGACACCCCAATCGAGCAGACTGCCAACAGCCTGCACCGGCAACCCGGCAGCACGGCCGGTGGCCAGGTCATGGACACGCAAAGTCCCGTCAACCAGCCGGGCCACGACGTGCGTGGCGGAGGGCGTCAACGCCACCGCGCGCGCCTCCTCTGACAGGGCTACCGTTGCCAAAACGGAACCCTGATCTGCGGCAATGATGCTTATCTTGTTGTCCGCCGTGGCAATGGCCAGACGGTCCGGCGTGCCGGGTCGCCACGCCAATGCAGTCACTGCCGCATTGCCGTCAAAGCGCTTCTGGGGCGAAACCAGCATGCCCTTCGTCGACGGCACGGATCGAATACCGGCGATTTCGACGTGGCGCGTGCCCGCGGGCACGAATGCGATCCGGGTGCCGTCTGCCGTGGGTGTGGGCAAGGTCAGCATCCGGTCAATCAAATGCGGGGCTGTCCCCGGCGGATCGATGCGCCACAGCCGCAGCACCTCATCATCAGACATGGACAACACATGGCTGCCGCCCAGCACGGGGCGTGCCAGCAGTACCGGCCCGCCATGCACCATCGCAACGATCTGGGCACCGGACCGCACATCCCAGATGCGCACTGCACCATCGAACGCTGCCGTCAC
>JANNSU010000055.1:0-5362 GCA_031394355.1 Betaproteobacteria bacterium
CTCGCGAAGAATACGCAGGGACTCCCCAACCGACACCTCAACGCGTTTCTTCGCAGGACGAAAATCTTTCATATCATGCCTTCCTGTAATCGTGAGCGGTGACTTGAACAACGTGAATCTGGAGCACTTTCGCAATGACCCGGTAGATCACACGCCATTGAATCCCGAGACGAGAGGAACGATGGCCCTTCCACTCTCCAGACAATGCCTCATCGTGAAACCCCTTGATGGCTCGTAAGCCTTGAGGTCCCGAGATTCTCGCAATATCTTTCCACTTTTCGTAGCGCTTCAGAATCTCGATTGGGACAGCACCCGAAAGCTGTCTGTCGACGCGACGATGCTCTTCAATTTGCCACATACCACATTATGGATATATCACAAATGGTATGTCAAGTGCTGGGACGGTCTTCTGCCGCATAACGACCAAGGTAAAAGGCGCCGCGCTTTTGCGCCGTCCAGCGACCAAAGGGAGCGACTTTGATCGCCGTGTTAGGAATGGTTCTATTTTTGCAACGTGAATCCAATGTACGCGCCCCCTTTCCGTCTGGAGTAAACGTCAAGTCTAGAGGCATTCGCTTTCCGCAGCCAATCGCGGTCCATCGTTCCTTGACGACCCCTTGTAGGAGTGCCCCGGTTTGATTTGCCTTCACATCGGAAGCAACTGAAATTGGTTCAGTCTCAACCGAGTCAATTGCGGGGCACCCTGCTTTGGCTTGGAATGCGGCTTTCAGCATGGTGAGCGCGTCATTCTGAAGGCGTGGTGACGCAGCAGTGCTTCCAGAAACAGGAATGTTTGATGTGCTGGCACAACTGCTAAGCACTACACACATGAAAGCGATACTTCGGCACTTCACTGACTGCATCATGATTTGATTCCTAACGATTGGCGCTTATCTGTCGCGCTACCGAACTGAGTTGCATCTCACGCTTCTCCCGCGGCAGATAAACCTCGTTGGACTGAACCGACCGTGAGGCGATGGTGATAGGGGGTTAGTTTTCCCCGCCCGTCTACTGGTGCAAATTGTGGCACATCTGATTGTGCCAGGGCATCCGCTCTGTACAGCTCGGACGGGATGCGAATATTCGCATCCCGCAGCTGTCGAATCCAAACAGGCGTGGAGCGAGAAACGGATTTCATTTCCGCGACCGATCCCGGAATACGCTGCGCTGCTTCCGGGCTACCTTAATGAAAACGGGGCCGCCCCTCGCGGAACGGCCCCGTATTTTGTTGCCTGGGTTGCGCGCTGCTTACTTCTGCAGACGGCGGCCCAGCGAGACTGCGTATGCGCCCGGACGTGCCATCAGCACCGGGTCATCCGAAGGCGCGACACCCTTCGGCAGCACCAGCGGGTTGAACGTGATCTTGTCGCAGCTTGCGCCCGACTCGTCCAGCTTCTCAATCACGAGACGGCCGGCATTGACCACCTTGCGGTTGGCGGGCAGCGGCACGGTGGCATCATTCACCACATCGCCAGCTTCAGCGATCTGCACGTTGAAGTTGAACGCCACGTTGCCCTTGGCCAGACGGGCCTTGAGGTCATCGACGAGGAATTCTGCAGGCAGTGCCTTCAGCTGGTCTTCGGTCAGGCCTTCCACGCCGCGTGCCGGCTCGAACACCCACTTGCCGGTGCGCTTCTTGTTGTCCGGGCCGGTGAAGATGAAGGCGTTGGTGCCCCAGTAGTTGACCGCGCCATAGGACGCCGGCACGGGTGCAGCGGCCAGATAGGCGATTTGTGGCTTGGCATCGGGATGCGAATCGTTGAATGCCTTCACCTTGGCCGGATCGGGTCCGCCGGCGGGGATGGGACGGCGCGCATCGAGGAACTTCACGAAGTTGGCTGGCGAGTTCACGAAGAATACGGGTGCAGAAATGTTGGCCTGCTCCCAGCTTTCATTGCCCGGGCCGTTGATCTTGATGGCCAGGCCACGAACGGTCTTGCCCTTGTCCGGTGCTTTCGGAGCGCCGCCGCCGATGGAGAAGCGCACGGTGGTCGGGATCTCGGCGCCCTTGAACACGGCAGCGGTGGACAGGCCGCGACCTTCCGGGGTGCCGACGAAGAAACCCGTGGCGCAAACGCCTTTGGCGCCGGAGCGGCGGAAGCCAGCCTGCTTGCCGAACACGCCTTCGAGCGCGTCAACGAGTTGGCCCGGATCGGGTGTCTGGGCCGAGGCGGTGGCAGACAGGCCGGCGAGAATGCTGCCGACCATGACGGTCAGCAGGGGTTTGGAAATGCGGGTCATGGAGTCTCCTGGGTTGTTGAGTGTCGTGCTAGAGAAAGAAGGTAAGCGGGCGCCGTGTTCTGCGGAATCCAGCCCGTCCATTGCGAATATTCGCATGGGAGGGCGGGGTGGCACCCTGCCGGTTTGTCGCAAAATTCCCCTTGGACTTGCAACAAACCCCTACGGAGGCAATGCCCGGCCGGATGCGGATGAGCCATGCCCCGGCGTATTGTCCGCCAAAGTGGCGGGGTCGGCACCCCTTTTTTGCGGGGGGATGCCACCGGCTTCATCGACGACCAGGCCGGGTGTCTCATCGGTGAGTATGACAACGCCGGTGTGAATCTGAAGGCACATGTCTGGCTGAACGATCTGCCGGTGGCGGCAACCCCACGCCCGAGAACCGTCTCGCCAGCCACGATCATCACCGGCAAGTCCGCCATTCTCACCTTCACCGTGACCACCCCCGACTGCGCGCGGCGCCCAGTTGAAAGCGGTCGTAGACATCCAGGCGCAGGGCACGTTTGGCGAAGCACCCGCGCTCATTTGCGCCAAACCGTGGCCAGCCACGGCTGCTGCTCGAGAGGCAATCCGGGCGGACGGAAGTAGTGCGTCAATGCCTTGAAGCCAACCGCCAGCATGTAAATGCGCCACTGCTCCAGGTCGTGGTATGCGCCGTACCTTCCCATGTTCCAGCCTTCCTGATTTTCACCGCGAGGGTTGGAAGCGAACAACACACCGCGAGGCTTCAACGCAACGTGCAGCTCGCGCAGCACACGCGGCAACTCCTGGCTGGGAACATGGAATAGTGAAGCATTGGCAAACACGCCATCGAACGCGGCGGCCGGCAGATCGAGCTTCAGAAAATCCTGGTGCAGCACTTCACAACCGCTATGGGCGCGCGCCATTTCAACGAAGCGCGTTGAGCCCTCCAGCCCCACCGGGCGATGTCCGCGATCGGCAAACGCCTTCAGATCCCGTCCCGGGCCGCAGCCGAAATCGAGAATGGCATGCGGCGCCTCGCCTTCAATGAAGTGCAGCATCGCATCGATGTTTTGGGTGACGTCGTGCGTGCGTGTGCCTTCCCAGAAATCGTCAGCGCGCTGCTCGTAATGCGCCAGTGTTTCGTCGGAGACTTTGGAGAGTTCTTGTTGATTGAGTTTCATGCGTTCACACTCTTCACACTTGGGCGTCAGGTCAATCAATGTAGCATTTCCGTTGCCACCATCCCGCCATGTCCCGCCCCCTTCGCATTGAATTTCCCGATGCCCTCCACCACGTCATCTCGCGCGCGGACAGACGCGTGGACACCTTAATGGACGACAAAGACCGGAAGGCCTGTTGCCTGCAGATCGCCGATGACTTCCGGGTTCACTTCATGACTATGGGGAGGTTGGTGAGGGGCGGGGTGGGGGGGCGTGTATCTTGACCTGACGCTGGGCTTCCAGGCTTGTTCGCCAAATTGGCCGGATCGGGCCCCCTCATTTTTGAGGGGATGGACTACCACCTCAACACCAGTTGGCAATACGGGCCGAGAGCGGCAGTAGCCTCAATGCGGGCCGGTTACCTCAGAGCGCGACCGTTGCACCGCCCGAACATGGTGCTTGCATACTTGATCGGCTTCGCGTTCAATCGTCACGCCAACTCCCATTCAGAAAGCAGCGCCCCTATGTGCTCCGCATCCCGCTTTGCCTCATCCGGTGCCTGGAGAACTGGCCTGGTGCTCGGGAGCGTTCTGCTCCTGATGCTGCCCGCCCCCGTCGTTTCCCAGTCGACATCCAAGGTCTTCCAGCCCGCTGCCAAGGTGGCCCTGGTCATCGGCAACGGTGCATATCGGTCGGTGCCGACCCTGCCCAATCCCGCCAATGATGCGAAGGCGGTGAGTGATGTGCTGACCCGAGAGGGATTTGAGGTGGTCACCGTGCATGACGCTACCTTGCAGCAAATGCGCGAGGCAGTGAAAGCGTTCCTGATCAAAGCGGAGAAGCCGGAGACACTTGCGCTCTTCTACTTCGCCGGGCATGGCCTGCAACTGGACTGGACCAACTACCTGGTGCCGGTGGATGCCAAGGTGGACAGCGCAAGCAGCATTCCGGGTGAATCCTTCGACATCAACGAACTGTTCAGTCGTTTGCGCCATGTGGGCACACGCATGAACATCATCATCCTCGACGCCTGTCGCGACAACCCTTTCAAGGGCGCACAAAATGGTCCACGTGGCCTGGCACAGATCGACGCGCCGCCACGCACCTTGTTGGCCTACGCCACTGCGCCGGGTGCCACCGCTGCGGATGGTGACGGCGACAACGGCCTCTACACCAGTGAGTTGCTGAAACAGATCCGTACTGGCAACGCCCGCATCGAGGATGTGTTGAAGCGCGTGCGCTACAACGTGCGCGCGTACTCCCGCGGGATGCAGGTGCCGTGGGAAAGCACGTCGCTGGAGGAGGACTTCTTCCTGGGCAAGCCCAATGAGGACTCCATTTCCGCTCGCCTGCAGGCATTCCCGCGCGAGCTGGCGGAATACCAGCGGGTGGCGGCAAGCAAGAGCGTGGAGGAGGTTCGTGCTTTCCTCTCAACCTATCCCAGCGGAAACTTTTCCGAATTGGCGCAGTACCGGCTGGAAGTGCTGTTGCGCGAAGAAGTAGCCCGGCGGCGTGCGGAAGAGGAAAGCAAGCGGCAGGCATTGCAGCATGCAGCGAAATCAGCGCCGACCATTGCTGCAGCGCCGACAGTTCAAGCAGACGCAGCACCGACACACCGACCGGACACGCTCGGCACCATTCTCATGTCAGATGAGTATGCGTTGAATGAGGTCTTTCATTTCACCATCCGTGATGACTTCACCGGAAACACCCGGGTCGTTCGCCAGCGCGTCACCCGCATCACGGATGAGTACATCGAATACAACCAGGGCCTGTTTCGCTTCGACCGGCTGGGAAATCCGTTGCGCCGGCAGGTCGATGAAGTGGGGACCATGAACTTCACCCCGCACCAGATATTTGCGCGCGAGTATCAGGTGGGGAAATCCTGGAACGTGACTTGGGTACAGTCCGTGGAAGGAAATGCTGACCGTTTGTCCACCTTCACCGGCAGAGTGCGGGTGATGGCCACGGAGACCGTGGATACACCGCTTGGGCCACGC
>JANNSU010000040.1:0-89564 GCA_031394355.1 Betaproteobacteria bacterium
CCGATCGCGATGGAAGACGGACTCCGCTTCGCAATCCGCGAAGGTGGCCGTACCGTCGGCGCAGGTGTGGTCTCCAAAGTTGTCGAGTAACAATACCCTCAGCAGGTGCGAATATTCGCAAGCTGGAAATATGGTTGGAAGGGATGAAACCAGAGAGTTTCATCCCTTCAAAAAGTTTAGGCCAGTAGCTCAATTGGCAGAGCGGCGGTCTCCAAAACCGCAGGTTGGGGGTTCGATTCCCTCCTGGCCTGCCACTACGGCAGCAGAAGGCATCAGAAAGCAGTCATGAAAGACAAGATTCAAGTTGGCATAGCCGTTGCAGCGTTCATCGCCGGACTCGTGCTCTTCTATTGGTTTTCAGACAAACCAATGATCGCGCGCGTAGGTGCCATGTTTGGCTGCTTCATTGCCGCAGGAGCGATTGGCTGGTTCACTCTACCCGGCCGGGAGTTTGTTCAGTTCTCCGGTGAGGCAATTGAAGAGACAAAGAAGGTGGTGTGGCCTACTCGCAAGGAAGCTATGCAGACAACCGGGATTGTTTTTGTATTCGTCTTCATCATGGCTATCTTCCTTTGGATTGTTGACTGGAGTCTGTT
The DNA here is from genome assembly GCA_031394355.1 of Betaproteobacteria bacterium. Lineage (GTDB taxonomy): Bacteria > Pseudomonadota > Gammaproteobacteria > Burkholderiales > Usitatibacteraceae > JAEUMY01. Next base: position 597 of record JANNSU010000040.1, read on the forward strand.
GTGGGCGACCAAACAGCTCATCGGCGGCGGGAGCTGACATGATGACCAAGCGCTGGTATGTGGTTCACGCTTACTCCGGGCAAGAAAAGAGCATTCAAGCGGCACTTGTCGATCGTATCAAGCGATCAGGAATGCAGGACAAGTTTGGAGATGTCCTGGTCCCAACCGAAGAAGTGGTAGAAATGAAGGGCGGCCAGAAAGCACTCTCGGAACGTCGATTTTTCCCAGGATACATTCTTGTCCAGATGGAAATGACCGACGAAACATGGCATCTAGTCAAAAGTACGCCGAAAGTGACAGGTTTCATCGGGGGTTCAGCTATGAAGCCCACTCCGGTCTCTGACAAGGAAGTCGAGTCAATCCTCAACCGGGTGAAGGAAGGTGTCGAGAAGCCAAAACCCAAGGTACTCTTCGAGGCTGGCGAAAATGTACGCGTCACGGAAGGGCCGTTCACCGACTTTAACGGCAATGTTGAAGAGGTGAATTACGACAAAAGCAAGCTCAGGGTTTCGGTTCTCATCTTTGGCCGTGCTACGCCCGTGGAGCTCGATTTCGGTCAAGTTGAAAAGGCCTGAAGCCGTTCCAACACCAATTTCAGCAAGGGCAATTTGAGACCAGCAGCCCGACGTTTTTGAATAGCTGGTCCGTGAACGGGGAGGGCAAGGCTAGCAAACGCCAAGCCCGATTGAACCCACAGGAGAATTGACGTGGCAAAGAAAATAATTGGCTTCATCAAACTGCAGGTTCCTGCAGGTAAGGCGAATCCAAGCCCGCCCATCGGGCCGGCATTGGGCCAGCGTGGTCTAAACATCATGGAGTTCTGCAAGGCCTTCAATGCACAGACTCAAAAGGTTGAGCCGGGTCTGATGTTGCCCGTGGTAATCACCGCATTTCAGGACAAGAGCTTCACGTTCATTATCAAGACGCCGCCAGCGGCTGTTTTGATCAAGAGAGCCATCAAGCTCGAAAAAGGCAGTGCCAAGCCCCACACCGACAAGGTTGGAAAGCTCAGCCGTGCCCAGGCCGAAGAAATCGCGAAAACCAAAATGCCTGATTTGACCGCGGCAGATTTGGATGCTGCCGTTCGTACAATCGCAGGTAGCGCGCGTTCGATGGGTGTCGAAGTCGAGGGAGTCAAATAATGGCCAAACTTAACAAGCGCGCCAAAGCCATTGCAGCTTTGGTTGACAGCAACAAGTTCTATCCGGTAAACAACGCCATTGAGCTGGTCAAAAAGACCGCGACCGCAAAGTTTGACGAGTCTGTCGACGTTGCCATCAATCTTGGAATTGATGCCAAGAAGTCCGACCAGCTTGTGCGCGGTTCGGTTGTGCTGCCGCGTGGCACAGGCAAGAGCGTCCGTGTAGCCGTCTTTGCGCAAGGTGCAAACGCCGATGCCGCGAAGGCAGCCGGAGCCGATATTGTGGGCTTTGATGATCTCGGGCAACGAGTCAAAGAAGGCTTCATGGACTTCGACGTGGTCATTGCCACGCCCGATGCCATGAAAGTTGTTGGGCAGTTGGGTCAGATCCTTGGCCCGCGTGGTTTGATGCCGAATCCGAAAGTTGGCACCGTGACGCCGAACCCTGCTGAAGCAGTCAAGAACGCAAAGGCTGGTCAGGTCCAATATCGTACGGACAAAGCGGGTATTGTTCAGTGCACGATTGGTCGTGCGTCATTCCCGGTTGAGGCCTTGACAGAGAACTTGCATTCGCTGATTGCCGCGATCAACAAGTCAAAGCCCGCATCTTCCAAAGGTATCTATCTCCGGAAGGTCTCTGTTTCGTCGACCATGGGGGCGGGAATCCGCGTGGATACCGCGACACTCGCGAGTTCGCAGTCAGCGACAGGCTAAGAAACAAGTCCTGGGGAGAGCGAGTCTTCTCAGGCGAATCTTTGGGCTGCTGCATTAGTTTCAACGGTGCTGCAGGTTGTCAAAGACCGTAGGTGCGGAGGGGTAACCCGACGCGTAATTTTTTGGACCTGCTAACGCAGGTTGGGAAATGCCTGCGCAGATGGCGTACCCGGGCAATAGTTGCGGCTGGCAAGAATGTTTTGTTGGCCGGTCTCCTGGAGTCAGGACGCTGATCGGGGTGGCAGGGGACTGCCGCTCGTTAAACGTGAAGGAGATCAAACGTGAGTTTGAATCTGGAAAGCAAGAAGGAAGTAGTTGCGGAGATCAAGGCGAAAGCAGCCAATGCTCAGACATTGGTGCTTGCAGAATATCGCGGCACCAAAGTGGGAGAAATGACAAAGCTGCGAAGCGATGCGCGCGCCAAGGGCGTCTACATGCGTGTTTTGAAGAACACGCTTGCCCGGCGAGCGCTGCATGGCACGCCGTTCGAGGTCGCTTCCGAGCAATTGGTGGGACCGCTGTTGTACAGCTTCTCTGAAGATGCTGTCACTGCAGCAAAGGTTGTGCATGAGTTTGCCAAGACAAATGATAGGCTGGTCATCAAAGCTGGAGCTTATAACGGAAAGTTGCTCGACAAGACTGCCGTGCAGGCCCTAGCCAACATCCCCAGCAAGGAAGTTCTCCTGGCACAGTTGCTCGGCCTCATGCAGTCACCCATCTCGGGCCTGGCCCGCGTGCTCGCTGCCGTTGCGGAAAAGAAGTCCGCAACCGCCTGACATCAGATTGACTATTCAAATTTAAGGAGCTTTCACCATGGCATTTGATAAAGACGCATTTATGGCCTCACTCGACGCAATGTCGGTGCTCGAGCTGAACGAACTCGTCAAGGCAATCGAGGAGAAGTTTGGCGTATCCGCCGCAGCAATGGCGGTTGCGGGTCCTGGCGGAGCAGGCGGTGCAGCGGCTGCCGCAGTTGAAGAGAAGACCGAGTTTTCGGTTGTATTGACCGAAGCAGGCCCGAACAAAGTGAACACGATCAAAGTAGTGCGTGAGATCACTGGTCTGGGTTTGAAGGAAGCCAAAGATCTGGTCGATGGTGCTCCGAAGCCTGTCAAGGAAGGCGCGAACAAGGCTGATGCCGAAGCGATCGCCAAGAAGCTGACGGAAGCCGGTGCAAAGGCCGAAATCAAGTAAGCGGGACGTGGGCTTGGGCAAGAGATTCTGCCCAAGCCCACTTTCTCCTCTGCGAATATTCGCAGAGGACAAAGCAAAGCCAACAGCTTTGCTTTGTCTTCTGAACCGACTGCAGAAGACAGGTTTGGTCGGGTGATCCGTTCGGGTCACTGTCTGCCATGGGTGGTAGTGGCCACCCACCAGTCCCGGGGTTTCCCCGAAAGGACAGTCGATCATTGTCGGGTGCGACAGCACCCTGGAGCCGACCCCGGTTCCCGTGATTCGGAGAGCGCATGAACCAAGTAACGTATTCCTTTACTGAGAAGAAGCGCATTCGCAAGAGTTTTGCGAAGCGGGCAAGCGTGCAGGAAGTGCCATTTCTTCTCGCCACCCAGATTGATTCCTATGCTGAGTTCCTTCAGGCAGAAGCACCCGCCATGCAGCGAAGGGTCACCGGCTTGCAGGCAGCATTCGAATCGGTCTTCCCTATTTCCAGTCATTCAGGGAATGCGCGTCTTGACTATGTCAGCTACAACTTGGGACAGCCGCCATTCGATGTAGTCGAGTGCCAGCAACGCGGTCTGACTTACGCGTCACCGCTTCGCGCGAAAGTGCGGCTCACGATCATGGACAAGGAGGCATCGAAGCCTACGGTCAAGGAGGTCAAGGAACAGGAAGTGTATATGGGCGAGATTCCGCTCATGACGACCAATGGCTCCTTTGTGATCAACGGCACGGAGCGGGTAATTGTTTCTCAACTGCATCGCTCACCGGGTGTGTTCTTCGAGCACGACCGCGGCAAGACCCACTCTTCAGGGAAATTGCTGTTCTCGGCCCGTGTGATTCCTTATCGTGGTTCATGGCTGGATTTCGAGTTTGACCCGAAGGACTATCTCTATTTTCGAGTGGATCGTCGCCGGAAAATGCCGGTTACGATTCTGCTGAAAGCGCTTGGCTATACCCCGGACCAGATATTGCGAGAGTTTTTCCAATTCGACACGTTTCGTGTGGGCAAGAAGGGTGAAATAGACCTCGAGCTCGTGCTTGACCGGCTGAAGGGTGAAATCGCCCGCTTTGACATTGAGAGCAAGCAGGGTAAACAGATTGTTCAGAAGGACAAACGCATTACCGCAAAACACATCCGGGATATGGAGCAGGCAGGCATGAAGCACCTGTCCGTCCCCGAGGACTACGTGGTCGGTCGTGTTCTTGCCACCAATATCGTCAATACCGAAACGGGCGAAGTGGTCGCGAACGCCAATGAAGAGATCACTGAAACGCTGCTGCGCAAGCTGATTGATGCGGGTATCGAGACGATATACACGATTTATACCAACGACCTTGATCATGGCGCCTATATCTCCTCAACTCTGCGAGTAGATGAGACGGTCGATGCAATGAATGCCAAAGTGGCCATTTACCGCATGATGCGTCCGGGCGAACCGCCGACAGAGGACGCAGTGAACACGCTGTTTCAGCGCCTGTTCTTTATGGAAGAAAGCTACGACCTTTCAAAGGTTGGCCGCATGAAGTTCAACCGTCGCGTCGGCCGCGATGAGTTGATCGGTCAGATGACGCTTTCTACTGAGGACATTGTTGCGGTCATCAAGATACTGGTCGAGCTTCGCAACGGCAGAGGCAACATCGACGACATCGATCATCTCGGCAATCGTCGCGTCCGATCAGTTGGCGAACTCGCTGAAAACCAGTTTCGCTCAGGTTTGGTGAGGGTGGAGCGTGCAGTGCGCGAGCGCCTTTCACAGGCGGAGAGCGAGAATCTGATGCCGCATGATCTGATCAATGCGAAGCCCGTATCAGCAGCGATCAAAGAGTTCTTTGGCTCAAGTCAGCTCTCGCAGTTCATGGACCAGACCAATCCGCTTTCGGAAATCACACACAAGCGTAGAGTTTCTGCGTTGGGCCCTGGCGGACTAACGCGTGAACGTGCGGGCTTCGAGGTTCGCGACGTACATCCGACACATTACGGCCGCGTCTGTCCCATCGAAACGCCGGAAGGCCCGAACATTGGCCTGATCAATTCTCTGGCCTTGTATGCTCGGGTCAACGAGTACGGATTCATTGAGACGCCTTATCGCCGAGTGAAGGATAGCAAGGTTGCCAAGGAAATCGACTACCTTTCCGCAATCGAAGAAAGCAAGTACACCATCGCCCAGGCCAATGCAGAACTCGACAAGTCCGGCAGGTTTGTTGACGAGCTTGTCAGCTCTCGTCACCACAACGAGTTCACGCTCTCGACCCCGGACAAGATCGAGTACATCGACGTCGCCCCTGCTCAGATCGTATCTGTGGCTGCTTCATTGATTCCCTTCCTTGAGCACGATGATGCCAACCGCGCTCTGATGGGATCTAACATGCAGCGACAGGCTGTTCCCTGCCTTCGCGCAGAGAAGTCGCTTGTGGGAACGGGCATTGAGCGGACCGTGGCTATTGACTCGGGCACCGCCGTGCTCGCACGTCGCGGTGGGCGTGTGGATTTCATCGATGCCGGTCGCATTGTGGTTAGGGTTAACGATGACGAAACCCAACCCGGCGAGGCAGGTGTCGATATCTACAATCTCACCAAGTACACGCGGTCAAACCAGAACACCAACATCAACCAGCGTCCACTCGTTCGGGTGGGTGATGTGATTGCCAAGCGGGATGTGGTAGCCGACGGTGCTTCGACCGACATGGGTGAGCTGGCACTTGGGCAGAATTTGCTCGTCGCATTCATGCCGTGGAACGGCTACAACTTCGAAGACTCGATACTCATTTCAGAACGGGTGGTGGCCGAGGATCGCTACACATCCATTCATATTGAAGAGCTTTCAGTGGTGGCGCGGGATACAAAATTGGGCGCCGAAGAAATTACTCGAGATATCTCCAACTTATCCGAGCGTATGCTCTCCCGGCTGGATGAGTCGGGCATTGTCTACATCGGTGCAGAGGTCGAGGCTGGAGACGTTCTGGTTGGCAAGGTCACTCCCAAAGGAGAAACGCAGCTAACACCGGAAGAGAAGCTGCTCCGCGCGATTTTTGGCGAGAAGGCAAGCGATGTGAAAGATACATCGCTCCGTGTGCCATCAGGAATATCCGGTACGGTCATCGACGTACAGGTGTTCACGCGCGAAGGTATCCAGAGGGACAAGCGTGCTCAGCAGATCGTCGACGATCAGTTGAAGCAATACAAGCAGGATCTCGGTGACCAGTTGAGGATCGTGGAAGAAGACTCCTTTAGCCGTATCGAGAAAATGCTGATCAACAAGGTTGCAAAGGGCGGCCCGAAGAAGCTTGCAAAGGGAGCAAAGGTCACCAAGCAGTATCTTGGTGAGTTGTCGCACTACGAGTGGTTCGACATTCGCCTTTCTGATGATGATGGCCAGCACCAGCTTGAAACCCTGAAAGAGAGCCTCGACGTCACGCGTAAAGAGTTCGATCGTGTATTCGAGGAGAAGAAGAAAAAACTCACTCAGGGTGATGAGCTGCCGCCTGGTGTGCAGAAAATGGTCAAAGTCTATGTTGCGGTCAAGCGCAGACTGCAGCCAGGCGACAAAATGGCGGGCCGTCACGGCAACAAGGGCGTGATTTCGAAGATTGTTCCTATTGAGGACATGCCTTTCATGGCAGATGGCACTCCAATGGATATCGTTCTGAATCCGTTGGGGGTGCCCTCACGGATGAACGTGGGGCAGATCCTTGAAACCCATCTTGGCTGGGCATCAAAGGGCCTTGGCATCAAGATCGGAAACCTGTTGCGTGCCAGTGACAACGCTTCCAAGGTTCGGAAGTTGCTAGACAAGATCTACAACTCAACTGGCAAGAAAGAAGACATCGACTCCTTCTCGGACGACGAGATCCTGCATATGGCGCGCAACTTGGAGCGTGGCGTGCCGTTTGCCACGCCGGTCTTCGATGGGGCAACCGAAGCAGAAATTCGCGCCATGCTTGATCTGGCATTTGACGAAGAGACTGCCAAAGCGCTCAAACTCACGCCGACCAAGACCCAAGCGGTGCTGCACGATGGGCGTACTGGCGAGCCTTTTGAGCGCCCGGTAACCATCGGTTACATGCACATTCTCAAGCTCCATCATTTGGTCGACGACAAGATGCATGCTCGTTCCACAGGGCCGTACTCCCTGGTTACGCAGCAGCCCCTTGGCGGTAAGGCTCAGTTTGGCGGCCAGCGATTTGGCGAGATGGAAGTCTGGGCGCTGGAGGCCTACGGCGCGTCGTACACGCTCCAGGAAATGCTTACCGTCAAGTCAGATGATACGCAGGGCCGCACTAAGGTTTACGAGAACATTGTCAAAGGCGAGCACAAGATCGAAGCCGGCATGCCGGAATCTTTCAATGTGCTTGTGAAGGAGATTCGCTCCCTCGCCATCGACATCGATCTCGAACGCTACTAATTTAGGAGTGACGAAATAATGAAAGCCCTGCTTGATCTGTTTAAGCAAGTCACCCAAGAGGAAGAGTTCGACGCCATCAAGATCGGACTTGCCTCTCCAGAGAAAATCCGTTCTTGGTCGTACGGTGAAGTAAGGAAGCCGGAGACGATCAACTACCGAACGTTTAAGCCTGAGCGAGATGGGCTGTTTTGCGCCAAGATCTTTGGCCCCATCAAAGACTATGAATGCCTATGCGGCAAGTACAAGCGGCTCAAGCATCGTGGTGTGATCTGTGAAAAGTGTGGCGTGGAAGTCACGCTCTCAAAGGTCCGTCGTGAACGCATGGGCCACATTGAACTTGCGTCCCCGGTTGCGCACATCTGGTTTCTGAAATCCCTGCCAAGCAGGCTTGGGATGGTGTTGGATATGACGCTACGGGACATAGAGCGTGTCTTGTACTTTGAGGCATTCGTGGTCACCGAGCCCGGTCTGACTCCTCTCAAAGCGGGCCAGTTGATGACAGAGGACGACTACCTTTCTAAGGTAGAGGAGTACGGCGACGAGTTCCATGCTTTGATGGGGGCTGAAGGTGTTCGTGAGCTGCTCCGCAAGCTTGATCTTGGTCACGAGATGGAGGTACTGCGGCATGATCTGGCCGCAACTGGCTCAGAGACCAAAATCAAGAAGATTGCCAAGCGACTCAAGGTTCTTGAAGCATTCTCCAAGTCAGGGATCAAACCCGACTGGATGGTTTTGGAAGTGCTTCCAGTGCTGCCGCCGGATCTCCGGCCACTCGTGCCGTTGGATGGTGGCCGCTTTGCAACATCTGACCTCAACGATTTGTATCGCCGCGTGATCAACCGGAACAATCGATTGAAGCGCCTGCTTGAACTCAAAGCGCCAGAAATCATTGTTCGCAATGAAAAGCGCATGCTTCAGGAAGCCGTCGATTCCCTTCTCGACAATGGTCGTCGTGGCAAAGCGATGACTGGCGCGAATAAGCGCGCCCTCAAGTCTCTCGCTGACATGATCAAGGGCAAGAGTGGCCGCTTCCGCCAGAACCTGCTGGGCAAGCGCGTGGACTATTCGGGTCGTTCGGTAATCGTTGTAGGCCCGACACTTCGGCTACATCAGTGCGGCTTGCCCAAGAAGATGGCGCTCGAACTGTTCAAGCCGTTCATTTTCCACAAGTTGGAAGTCATGGGATTGGCCACTACTATCAAGGCCGCCAAGAAAATGGTTGAATCAGAGGAGCCAGTGGTCTGGGACATCCTTGAAGACGTGATTCGTGAACACCCAGTCATGCTCAATCGCGCTCCGACGCTGCATCGTCTCGGGATCCAAGCTTTTGAACCGGTACTGATCGAGGGCAAGGCAATTCAGTTGCACCCATTGGTGTGTGCGGCATTCAATGCGGACTTTGACGGTGACCAGATGGCAGTTCACGTTCCCATCTCGCTTGAGGCGCAGATGGAGGCTCGCACGTTGATGCTTTCGTCCAACAATGTCCTGCATACAGCAAACGGCGAACCGATTATTGTGCCCTCTCAGGATATCGTGCTCGGTTTGTATTATGCGACCCGCGAGAAAGTCAACGCACGCGGCGAGGGATCCCTCTTCATCAATGTGGCCGAAGCCTCTAGGGCCTACGAAAGTGGGAACGTTGAGCTCAATGCAAGAATTTCCATTCGTATCAAGGAAGTCGAGGTCAGCGCTGAAGGCGAGAAGCGCGACAAAGTGACCCGCTATGAAACGACTGTTGGTCGGGCGTTGCTTTCGGAAATTCTACCGCCAGGGCTTTCATTCACGCACATTAATAAGGCACTGAAGAAGAAGGAAATCTCTAAGCTCATCAATGCTGCCTTCCGCAAATGTGGTATCCGTGAGACCGTGATTTTTGCTGACAAGCTGATGTACACGGGATTCGCGTTTGCAACGCGTGCAGGATTGTCTATTGCCATTGATGACATGCTGGTTCCACCGCAAAAGAAGGACATCATTGCCGCCGCAGAAAAGGAGGTAAAGGAGATCGAGTCCCAGTACACCTCCGGTTTGGTGACGCAAGGCGAGCGCTACAACAAAGTCGTTGATATCTGGGGCAGGGCAGGAGACCAGGTTGCGAAGGCCATGATGGAACAATTGGGTTCCGAACCTGTTACGACGCGCGACGGCAAGACTGCCATGCAAGAGTCCTTCAATGCCATTTACATGATGGCAGACTCCGGCGCGCGCGGCTCCGTTGCGCAGATTCGACAGTTGGCAGGCATGCGTGGATTGATGGCGAAGCCGGATGGCTCCATTATCGAAACGCCGATCACGGCCAACTTCCGCGAAGGTCTCAACGTTTTGCAGTACTTCATTTCGACGCACGGTGCGCGCAAAGGCTTGGCCGATACTGCGCTTAAAACCGCGAACTCGGGATATCTTACGAGACGTCTGGTCGACGTCACGCAGGACCTTGTTGTGATTGAACTGGATTGTGGAACTACCCAGGGCATGGCGCTCAAAGCCCTCGTAGAAGGTGGCGAAGTCGTGGAACCTTTGCGAGAGAGAATTCTCGGCAGAGTGACGGCGGCAGATGTCGTGAATTTGGAGAGTGGCGAGGTAGTCTTCGCATCCGGCGTTCTGCTGGACGAGGCAGCGGTCGATACCATCGAGCTATCCGGGATTGACGAAGTCAAAGTCCGGACCCCGCTCACTTGTGAGACGCGCTACGGGATTTGTGGCCATTGTTACGGAAGGGACCTCGGCAGGGGCACCCCAGTCAATGTTGGTGAGGCTGTGGGCGTTATCGCAGCACAGTCAATTGGTGAGCCCGGCACACAGCTGACAATGCGCACCTTCCACATCGGTGGAGCGGCTTCCCGTACCGCCGTCGCGAGCTCGATTGAAGCCAAGTCTGCTGGTATCGCGCGCTTTTCTGCCATGCGTTACGTAACGAATTCGCGCGACGAACTGATTGCCATCTCTCGAAGTGGCGAGATTGTTGTGCAAGATGATAATGGCCGGGAGCGTGAACGTCACAAGGTGCCCTATGGTGCAACGCTAGTTGTCAAGGACGGTTCGAAGATCAAGGCGGGCCAAATCCTGTCAATGTGGGATCCGCACACTCGTCCGATTATCAGCGAGTATGCAGGGGAAGTCCGATTCGAAAACGTTGAAGAAGGCGTCACGGTTGCCAAGCAGATCGACGACACTACCGGCCTTTCCAGCCTTGTGGTCATTGATCCAAAGCGAAAAGCCGGCGCAGCAGCCAAGGGCCTTCGTCCTGCAGTCAAGCTTGTTAACGAAAAGGGGAAGGAGATCAAGCTGGCAGGCACCGAGTCCCCGGTAAACTATACGTTCCAGATCGGAGCAATTATCACGGTCAAGAATGGGCAACAGGTCAACGTGGGAGAAGTGCTTGCAAGAATTCCCCAGGAGTCCTCTAAGACTAGAGATATCACCGGCGGCCTGCCACGGGTCGCGGAGCTCTTCGAGGCGCGATCACCAAAGGACGCGGGTCTGCTGGCCGAGACAACTGGCACCGTGTCATTTGGCAAGGACACTAAGGGCAAGCAGCGACTGATCATCACAGACTTCGATGGCGTCGCGCATGAGTACCTGATACCGAAAGAAAAGCACGTCACAGTTCATGACGGACAGGTTGTGAATAAGGGCGAGACAATTGTTGATGGGCCGGCTGACCCGCATGACATCCTGCGACTGCAAGGGGTTGAAGCACTTGCGCGTTACATCATTGATGAAGTTCAGGATGTCTATCGTCTGCAGGGTGTAAAGATCAATGACAAACATATTGAGGTGATCGTGCGGCAGATGCTGCGCCGCGTCCAAATTGTTGACCACGGAGACACCAGATTCATCACCGGTGAGCAATTGGAGCGCGCCGAGGTGCTGGCAGAGAATGATCGCGCCGCCAAGCAGAACAAGCGGCCAGCGTCCTACAACTACATGCTGCTTGGCATCACCAAGGCATCGTTGTCAACGGACTCGTTCATCTCTGCGGCATCCTTCCAGGAGACGACTCGTGTCCTTACAGAGGCGGCAATCATGGGAAAGAAAGACGATCTGCGCGGCCTGAAGGAGAACGTCATCGTGGGCAGGCTGATTCCGGCCGGCACGGGGCTTGCCTATCATCGTGCACGTCGGAAGGTCGTGCCCGCTCCGCAGGCCTCCGGATCGTCCACATTTGCGTTTGAGGAGACTGATTCAAGCGCGGAGAGTGAGCAGGCAGCTTGACAGTCGGTAGGTAGGCGAACTAAACTTTAGGGCTTTTCTGGGTCGCGCATTGCGCGCTTCACAGGAAAGCTCTTGTTTTTTTGGTTCTTTCCAGAAAAGCAAAGCACCTGCAAACGAACCCGGGGTCTCTTTTTTGCCTCGAGCAGGAAACAATTCGACGAACGGACATCGGTGAACTAGTCATGCCAACCATCAATCAGCTATTGCGCAAGCCGCGCAGCAAGGTGCAAGTCAAGAGCAAGAGCCCTGCGCTCGAAAATTCGCCTCAGAAACGTGGCGTTTGCACCCGCGTTTACACTACGACCCCCAAGAAGCCCAACTCGGCGCTTCGAAAGGTGGCGAAGGTCCGCCTCGTCAATGGCTTCGAAGTCATCAGTTATATCGGTGGTGAAGGCCACAACCTCCAGGAACACTCCGTGGTGCTTATTCGCGGTGGTCGCGTCAAAGACCTCCCGGGTGTGCGCTACCACATGGTCCGCGGCAGCCTCGATACGGCTGGCGTGAAAGACCGCAAGCAGGCCCGTTCGAAGTACGGCGCCAAGAAACCCAAACAAGCCTAATTTGCATAGGAACCGACCATGCCCCGTCGTCGCGAAGTACCCAAGCGCGAGATCCTTCCGGATCCGAAATACAAGAGCACAGAACTTTCAAAGTTCGTCAATGTGGTGATGACTGCCGGCAAGAAAGCTGTTGCCGAGCGCATCATTTACGGTGCATTGGATCAGATTCAAAAGAAGTCCGGCAAGGACCCCATTGAAGTCTTCAATATCGCCATCAATGCAGTGAAACCTATGGTGGAAGTGAAGAGCCGTAGGGTCGGCGGTGCCAACTATCAAGTGCCGGTCGAAGTACGTCCTGTTCGCCGTCTTGCGCTGTCCATGCGCTGGATTCGGGAAGCGGCCCGCAAACGTGGCGAGAAGTCCATGGGTGCACGTCTTGCAGGCGAGTTGATTGATGCGGCAGAAGGCCGTGGCTCGGCAATCAAGAAGCGCGAGGAAGTACATCGCATGGCTGAAGCCAACAAGGCATTCGCTCACTATCGTTTCTAAGACAACTTTCCCCCGGAGCGAGTACCTCGGGGGTCGATTCAAGCCGCCAGCGCGGTTGAACTGCAGATTCGAGGATGATTAAAGTGGCACGCAAGACTCCAATTGAGAGATATCGCAATATCGGCATCTCCGCGCACATCGACGCGGGCAAGACAACCACAACCGAACGCATCCTGTTTTACACCGGGGTTAATCACAAGATCGGCGAAGTTCATGATGGTGCAGCCACCATGGACTGGATGGAGCAAGAGCAAGAGCGTGGCATCACGATCACTTCGGCTGCCACGACGTGCTTTTGGAAAGGCATGGCCGGAAACTATCCGGAGCATCGCATCAATATCATTGATACCCCCGGGCACGTTGACTTCACTATTGAGGTCGAGCGCTCAATGCGAGTGCTTGATGGCGCCTGCATGGTGTACTGCGCTGTAGGCGGCGTTCAGCCTCAGTCGGAGACGGTTTGGCGTCAAGCAAACAAGTACAAGGTACCGCGTCTTGCCTTTGTGAACAAGATGGACCGTACGGGCGCAAACTTCTTTAAGGTCTATGACCAGATGCGTGCGCGTCTGAAGGCGAATCCCGTGCCGGTCCAAGTACCAATTGGTGCGGAAGAGAACTTCAAGGGCTTGGTCGATCTGATTAAGATGAAGGCCATCCTTTGGAGCGAAGAAGACAAGGGTGTTTCGTTCACCTATGGACCAATCCCGGCTGATCTTGAGGAGATTTGCAAGGAATGGCACAACAAGATGGTGGAAAATGCCGCTGAGGCAAACGAAGAATTGATGAACAAATACCTCGAAGGTGGCGAGCTCTCCGAGGACGAAATTAAGTTTGGATTGCGTGAGCGCACCATCAAGGGTGAAATTGTGCCAATGCTGTGCGGTTCGGCGTTCAAGAATAAGGGTGTCCAGGCGATGTTGGATGCTGTCATCGATTTCATGCCAGCACCAACAGACATTCCGCCTGTCAAGGGTACGGATGAAAATGAGCAGCCCACGACCCGAAAGGCCGATGACGGAGAGAAGTTTTCTGCCTTGGCGTTTAAACTGATGACGGATCCATTTGTGGGCCAGCTGACGTTTGTGCGCGTGTATTCCGGTGTGCTGTCCAAGGGCGATACTGTTTACAACCCTGTGCGCGGCAAGAAGGACCGGATTGGCCGGATCGTGCAAATGCATGCAAACAACAGGGTAGAAATCGAAGAAATTCGCGCGGGTGACATTGCTGCCTGCATCGGAATGAAGGATGTCACGACGGGAGAAACCCTTTGTGACCCGGATGCCGTGGTCACGCTTGAGCGCATGGTTTTCCCCGAGCCGGTCATTTCGCAAGCTGTGGAGCCGAAGACCAAGGCCGATCAAGAAAAGATGGGTATGGCACTAGGTCGGCTGGCGCAGGAGGATCCGTCGTTCCGTGTGCGCACTGATGAAGAGTCGGGTCAAACCATCATTTCAGGCATGGGCGAATTGCATCTGGAAATTATCGTTGATCGCATGAGGCGCGAGTTTGGTGTCGAGGCCACTGTAGGTAAACCGCAAGTCGCATTCCGCGAGACTATCCGCGGCACTGTTGAGAACGCAGAAGGCAAATTCGTCAAGCAGTCCGGCGGCCGTGGACAGTATGGCCACGTTGTGCTCAAGGTCGAACCTCAAGAACCGGGAAAAGGTTTTGAGTTTGTTGATGCCATCAAGGGTGGTGTAGTGCCTCGCGAGTTCATTCCGGCGGTTGAAAAGGGGCTGCGAGAGACTCTGCCCGCTGGCGTGCTTGCCGGCTACCCCATCGTAGATGTGAAGGTCACGCTGCATTTTGGTTCGTATCACGACGTCGATTCAAACGAAAACGCATTCAAAATGGCGGCATCGATGGGGTTCAAAGACGGCATGCGTAAAGCACAGCCTGTGTTGCTTGAACCCATGATGGCGGTTGAGGTTGAGACGCCGGAAGACTATGCCGGTACCGTGATGGGCGATTTGTCGTCACGTCGTGGCATGGTGCAGGGCATGGATGAGATAGCAGGTGGCGGCGGCAAGGTGATTCGTGCCGAAGTGCCACTGTCGGAGATGTTTGGTTATTCCACATCGCTACGTTCTGCCACGCAGGGCCGCGCGACCTACACGATGGAGTTCAAACACTACTCGGAAGCGCCCAAGCACGTTTCCGAAGCAATCATCAACGCCAAGAAATAATTGCAAATTCGCATCTGAAGAGGAACGACAATGGCAAAAGGTAAATTTGAGCGCACCAAGCCGCACGTGAACGTGGGGACGATTGGGCACGTTGATCATGGCAAGACGACGCTGACGGCGGCGATCACGACGGTTTTGTCGAAGAAGTTTGGTGGCGAGGCGAAGGCCTACGACCAGATTGATGCGGCACCGGAAGAGAAGGCACGCGGCATTACCATCAACACGGCACACGTTGAGTACGAGACGGCCAATCGTCACTATGCACACGTGGACTGCCCGGGCCACGCTGACTACGTGAAGAACATGATTACGGGTGCTGCCCAGATGGATGGTGCCATTCTGGTTGTCTCGGCTGCTGACGGCCCGATGCCCCAGACCCGTGAGCACATTCTGCTTGCCCGTCAGGTGGGTGTACCGTACATCGTCGTGTTCATGAACAAATGCGACATGGTTGACGACGCCGAGCTGCTCGAGCTGGTCGAGATGGAAGTTCGTGAATTGCTGTCCAAGTACGACTTCCCTGGTGACGACATTCCCATCATCAAGGGTTCGGCACTGAAGGCCATGGAAGGCGACCAGGGTGACCTGGGTGAAGGCGCCATCATGAAGCTGGCCGATGCGTTGGACAGCTACATCCCTGAGCCCAAGCGTGCGCTGGATGGCCCGTTTCTCATGCCCGTTGAAGACGTGTTCTCCATCTCTGGCCGCGGCACTGTTGTGACCGGTCGTATCGAGCGCGGTATCGTCAAGGTTGGCGAAGAAATCGAGATCATTGGATTGAAGCCCACCTTGAAGACCATCTGTACCGGTGTGGAAATGTTCAGGAAGCTGCTGGATCAGGGCCAGGCCGGTGACAACGTCGGCATTCTGCTCCGCGGTACCAAGCGTGAAGAAGTCGAGCGTGGCCAGGTGCTGGCCAAGCCCGCCTCCATTACCCCGCACACCAAGTTTGAAGCCGAGATCTACGTGCTGTCGAAGGAAGAGGGCGGTCGTCACACCCCATTTTTCAATGGCTACCGTCCGCAGTTCTACTTCCGTACGACGGATGTGACGGGAGCGTTGCAGCTGCCGGCGGGCACGGAGATGGTGATGCCTGGTGACAACATCAAGATTTCGGTGCAGTTGATTGCTCCGATCGCGATGGAAGACGGACTCCGCTTCGCAATCCGCGAAGGTGGCCGTACCGTCGGCGCAGGTGTGGTCTCCAAAGTTGTCGAGTAACAATACCCTCAGCAGGTGCGAATATTCGCGCCCGTTGAAATCAGGTTGGCATAAACAGGTAGGAAGAGCGGGCGCTTTGGCGCCCCTGAAAAGGAAAAGCGATGGCAACAGCACAACTCGCCAAACAGAAAATCCGTATTCGCCTGAAGGCGTTCGACTATCGGCTGATTGACCAGTCAGCGCTTGAAATTGTCGAGACCGCCAAGCGGACGGGTGCTGTGGTCAAGGGCCCGGTTCCCCTGCCCACGCGCATCGAACGCTTTGACATCCTCCGTTCGCCTCACGTGAACAAGACGTCACGCGACCAGTTCGAGATACGTACCCATTTGCGTCTGATGGATATCATTGATCCCACTGACAAGACAGTGGATGCACTGATGAAGCTCGACCTGCCCGCGGGGGTGGATGTAGAGATCAAGTTGTAAGGTCTTGAATTGCCAGGCGGGGCCGTATATACTTATGGGCTGTCTGGATGCAGTAAGAAAAATGCAGTAAGCGTCGGCCAATTGAAGCCGACACCCGACTTGTCGGGCCAACTAAAAAGGAATGAAGATGAGTCTAGGTCTCGTCGGCCGGAAGGTCGGCATGACTCGCATCTTTACCGATGACGGTACTTCCGTCCCGGTAACGGTGTTGGACATGTCCGATAACCGCGTCACTCAAATCAAAACTGCCGAGAACGACGGCTACAGTGCCGTACAGGTTGCGTTCGGTAAGCGACGTGCTTCCCGAATCAACAAGGCGGTTGGTGGACACCTTGCCAAAGCGGGTGTGGCCCCTGCGTCTCTGCTGAAAGAGTTTGCCGTCAAGGCCGATGCTCTAGCGGAGTTAAAAGTGGGCAGCGCAATTTCAGTTGAGATCTTTCAGGTGGGCCAGAAAGTAGATGTGACGGGTACCAGCATCGGCAAAGGCTATGCGGGTGTTATCAAACGTCATAACTTCTCGTCTAACCGCGCAACTCACGGTAACTCCAGATCGCACAACTCGCCGGGTTCCATTGGTGCTGCACAAGACCCGGGCCGAGTATTCCCAGGTAAGCGCATGTCAGGTCACCTTGGCGACGCCAAGGCCACCGTGCAGTTGCTAGAGGTCGCGCGGATTGACGCTGCTCGCCAGCTATTGCTGATCAAGGGTGCCGTCCCTGGTGCAAAAGGCGGCAATGTTGTGGTCCGTCCCAGCGTGAAAACACCGCTGAAGAAAGGGGCCAAGTGATGGAACTCAAGCTCATTAATGACAAGGGCGCGGCGAACGGAACCGTAGCTGCCTCGCCTGAGCTGTTTGGCCGCGATTACAACGAGGCGCTTATCCATCAGGTCGTCACCGCGTATCAGGCAAATTCCCGTTCTGCAAATCGTGCCCAGAAGGACCGGACCGAAGTCAAGCACTCAACCAAGAAGCCATGGGCCCAAAAGGGTACGGGCCGCGCCCGTGCAGGTATGACATCTTCTCCGCTATGGCGAGGCGGCGGGCGGATTTTCCCGAATTCACCAGACGAGAATTTTACTCAAAAGGTGAATCGCAAGATGTACCGCGCAGGCATTGCTGCCATTCTTTCTCAACTTGTCCGCGAAGACAGGCTTTCCGTCGTGGAAAGTATGAGTCTTGAGGCGCCTAAGACCAAGCTTCTTGCCACGAAGCTGAAGGGTATGGGCCTCGCGGGTGAAAAAATCGGTGTGCTCATCATTACGGATAATGCAGACGAGAATCTCTTTTTGTCCTCACGCAATCTTCCCAACGTGATGGTTCTCGAAGCAAAGCACGCCGATCCTGTCAATCTGGTCCGCTTCTCGAAGGTGTTGCTCACCAAGGGCGCGGTCAAGCAGTTCGAAGAGGTGCTGGCATGAACACTGTCAAGGCCCAGGAACGCCTTCTTACTGTTCTATTGAAGCCAGTGATCTCCGAAAAGGCGACGCTTGTGGCAGACAAGAACAAGCAGGTGGTATTTGAGGTGTTGCTCGATGCTACCAAGGCAGAAGTGAAGGCTGCCGTTGAGTTGCTCTTCAAGGAGCAGAAAATCGAAGTCGCCAGCGTCAACATCGTGAATCAGAAAGGCAAGCCGAAGCGGCATGGTCGATTCGAAGGCCGTCGCAGTCACGCCAAGAAGGCATATGTGTGCCTGAAGGGCGACGGCGATTTGAACTTTGTTGAAGGAGTCGCGTAATGGCGCTTGTCAAAATGAAACCGACCTCGCCTGGCCGTCGTTCGATGGTCCGCGTGGTCCACAAGGGCTTGCACAAAGGCGCTCCGCTTGCAGCCCTGGTCGAGCCGCAGATTCGTGGCTCTGGACGAAATGGCAAAGGTCACATCACTACGCGACACAAGGGTGGCGGGCACAAGCACCACTACCGTATTGTCGACTTCCGTCGTAACAAAGATGGAATCGAAGCGAAAATCGAACGAATTGAACATGATCCAAACCGCAGCGCGCACATCGCTCTCGTCTGTTACGCGGATGGTGAGCGCCGTTACATAATTGCCCCGAAGGGCGTGACGGTTGGGCAGCAATTGATGAGCGGGCCCGAGGCGCCGATCAAAGTAGGCAACACTTTACCACTCCGTAATATCCCAGTTGGTTCAACCGTGCATTGCGTTGAGATGCTGCCAGGCAAGGGCGCCCAAATCGCTCGTTCGGCTGGCGCTTCTGTACAACTGCTGGCTCGGGAAGGCGAGTACGCGCAGCTGCGCGTACGATCTGGTGAGATCCGGAAAGTGCACATCAATTGCCGCGCCACGATTGGCGAAGTAGGCAATGGCGAGCACGGTCTGCGGGTAATTGGCAAGGCCGGTGCAAATCGTTGGCGTGGTATCCGTCCGACAGTTCGCGCCATCTCCATGAACCCGGTTGATCACCCGATGGGCGGTCGTGGAAACGGTGGCGGAGGCTGGCATCACCCCGTCTCACCCTGGGGTCAGGCAGCCAAGGGTCTCAAGACCCGAACCAACAAGCGCACGCAGTCCATGATTGTGCGCAGCCGTCACAAGAAAGCGTAAGGAAGGTCGCCATGGCACGTTCCGTAAAAAAAGGCCCGTTTGTTGACGGGCATCTGATGAGAAAAGTCGAAGCTGCGCAAGCAGTCAAAGACAAGCGTCCGATCAAAACTTGGTCGCGTCGTTCCACAGTCCTGCCTGACTTCGTCGGCCTGACCATAGCTGTCCATAACGGCAAGCAGCACATTCCCGTTTATGTCAGCGAGAATATGGTTGGCCACAAGCTTGGCGAATTCGCCGCAACACGACTCTTCAAAGGCCACCCGGCCGATAAGAAGGTCGCGTCCCCGGCCAAGAAGTGAGGAGAGACGACATGCAAGTCTCAGCCAATCTATTCGGTGTGCGCCTGTCTGCCCAGAAGGGTCGACTCGTTGCAGACATGATCCGCGGGAAGAAAGTGGACCATGCACTGAACATACTCACGTTTGCCCCGCAGAAGGGCGCCACGATCATCAAGAAGGTGCTTGAGTCGGCGATTGCCAATGCCGAGCACAACAATGGCGCGGATATCGACGAGTTGAAAGTATCCCGCATCATGGTGGAAAAGGGCCCCGTCCTCAAGCGCTTCACAGCGCGAGCAAAGGGTCGCGGCAACCGTATCATCAAGCCCACCTGTCATGTGTTTCTGACAGTTGGTGACGGCAAGCAATAAGGAGCGACGATGGGACAAAAAATTCATCCGACCGGCTTCCGACTCGCGGTCACCAAAAACTGGACGTCCAAGTGGTATGCCAATAGTAAAAACTTTCCGATCATGCTCGCGGAGGACATTAAGGTCCGTGAGTATTTGAAGAAAAAGCTGGCGCATGCCTCCGTTGGACGCATCATCATCGAACGGCCTGCCAAGAACGCAAAAATCACCATCTACTCGGCACGTCCGGGTGTTGTGATCGGTAAAAAGGGCGAAGATATTGAGACGCTACGTGCCGATTTGGGCAAGCTGATGAGCGTTCCTGTGCATGTCAATATCGAGGAAATTCGCAAGCCTGAAGTGGATGCGCAATTGATTTCCGATTCCATTACCGGCCAACTCGCAAAGCGGGTGATGTTCCGTCGTGCCATGAAGCGAGCGATGCAGAACGCCATGCGCCTTGGCGCACAGGGCATCAAGATCATCTCTTCCGGTCGACTGAATGGCGCAGAAATCGCCCGTACAGAATGGTATCGCGAAGGTCGGGTGCCGCTCCATACATTACGCGCGGATATTGACTACGGTTTTTCCGAGGCACGCACGACCTACGGCATCATCGGCGTGAAAGTGCTTGTGTACAAGGGCCAGATTCTTGCAAAGGGCGAGCAACCGGCCGTGCCGGAGCCCGTGACTGCACCTGAGCAGCCGCGCCGGGGTAGAAAACCAGGAGTGAAAAATGCTGCAGCCAGCTAGACGAAAGTATCGCAAAGAGCAAAAGGGCCGCAACACGGGTGTTGCCACCCGTGGTGCCAAGGTTTCCTTCGGCGAGTTCGGTCTCAAGGCCATCGGGCGAGGTCGCTTGACCGCCCGCCAGATCGAAGCAGCACGTCGTGCCATGACGCGTCACATCAAGCGCGGTGGACGCGTTTGGATTCGTATTTTCCCTGACAAGCCAATTTCCAAGAAGCCGGCTGAAGTCCGCATGGGTAACGGCAAAGGATCGCCGGAGTATTTTGTTGCCGAGATTGTGCCTGGCAAGGTGCTGTATGAAATGGACGGTGTTGACGAGAAGTTGGCGCGTGAGGCATTTGCCCTTGCAGCTGCCAAGCTTCCGATCAGGACGACGTTTGTTCATCGGCTGCTGGGCTGAGAAGGAGTCACAGACATGAATCTCAAGGAAATGCGGACCAAGTCTGCTGAAGACCTGAACAAAGAATTGCTGGCGCTGCGCCGTGCGCAGTTTGGGCTGCGTATGCAGCAAGCCACCCAGCAACTGACCAACAGCAGCGAGCTGGGCAAGATGAGGCGCAATATCGCGCGCGTCAAGACCATGCTGAGCGAGAAGTCGAGGGCCGCCTGATGACCACTGCAGCCACTGAAAGCAAGTTGAAGCGTACGCTGACCGGCAAAGTTGTTAGCGACAAAATGGACAAGACCGTCACTGTTCTGGTTGAGCGGCGCGTCATGCACCCGGTTTTGGGCAAGGTTGTACGCCGCTCGAAGAAGTACCATGCACACAGCGAGAACAATGAGTTCAAGTCCGGTGACGTGGTGCTGATTGAAGAGACGCGGCCAATCTCCAAGACCAAGGCCTGGAAGGTTGCGAAGCTTGTTGAGAAGGCACGCGGCGAGTAACTGCTTCCCGCGTCGATACCAGTGAAAAGGCCCGCAGTTGCGGGCCTTTTCTTTCGAGCTCAGGCTCTGGCTATGGAAGGGCTTGCAGGATGTCGGCCTTGAGATCCGATACTTCCTCAATGCCGACAGACAATCGAACCAGGCCGTCGCTGATCCCGAGCGCATTGCGAATATTCGCAGGCACGGATGCATGCGTCATGATTGCAGGATGCTCCGCAAGGCTCTCAACGCCGCCGAGGCTCTCTGCACAGACAAAAATTTGTAATTGCTCCAGGAATTTTCTGGAGTCTTCCAGACCACCCTTCAGTACAAAACTCACCATGCCACCAAAACCGTTCATCTGGCGTTTGGCCAGCGCATGCTGCGGATGCGAAGCCAGTCCTGGGTAGTGCACCTTTTCCACTTTCGGCAGCGACTCCAGCCAAAAAGCAATCTCGGTTGCGCTCTCGCAGTGGCGCGCCATTCTCAAAGGCAGTGTTTTCAGGCCGCGCAGTGCGAGGAAGCTGTCGAATGGCCCGAGGATGCTGCCGACTGCGTTCTGCAGGAAGATGAGCCGCTCCGCAAGAGGACTCTCGTGACGAACGACCACCATGCCACCGACCATGTCTGAGTGCCCGTTAAGGTACTTGGTTACCGAGTGGACAACAAGGTCGAATCCATGGTCCAGCGGACGCTGAATCCATGGGGTCGCAAAGGTATTGTCGGCCACTGCAATCAGATCGTGCCTGCGGGCGATCTCCGCGACTGCGGACAAGTCCACCAGCTTCAACATCGGATTGCTGGGTGACTCCACCCATATCATCCGGGTATTGGGCCTGATGGCAGCCTCTATTCGGGCTGGATCCGACATGTCCAGGAAAGTGAAGTCCAAGCCGGCCGACACTTTGCGCACGCGTTCGAACAGTCTGTAGGTGCCGCCATACAGATCATCAAGTGCAATGACATGGCTGCCAGTATCGAGGAGATCGAGCACAGTTGCCGACGCCGCCAGCCCGGATGCGAAGGCGAATCCCTGCGTACCATTTTCAAGATCTGCAACGCAACGCTCAAACGCCATTCGCGTCGGATTATGCGTACGTGCATATTCAAATCCCTGATGGACCCCGGGGCTGCGCTGCGCGTAGGTGGACGTGGCATAGATGGGTTGCATGACCGCTCCTGTAGAGGGGTCGACGTGTTGCCCCGCGTGTACAGCGCGTGTGGAGAAGTCTTGTCGTGTGTCTGCCATGGCGAATATTCGCAATCTGAAAATGAAGTTCTAATGCACTCGGCGACGCAGGTAGTTCAGCATGTCGTATCGCGTGATGAGACCAAGGAACTCATCACCGCGCTCAACGATGGCGACATGTCCGCGATCGAAAATAGGCAACAGTCTTGATATCGGCGCGTCGACCTGGACCGTATCAAGTCGCGAGGTCATTGCCTCGCGTACGGGCGATCGGAATCTTGCATCATCCCCATAAATCGACAACAGGATGTCTGACTCATCGATGATGCCGACAACCTTCTGGCCGTCCAGCACGGGCAGTTGCTGGAAGTCGTAAAGCTTCATACGCGAATAGGCAGTCTGGAGTGTGTCTTCGGGGCCAATCGTGATGGTCGCCCGATCATTGTGTTGCCGTGCGATGAGATCGGACAAGTCTCCCTTGTTCTCGCGTTTCAGGATGCCCTGATCCGTGAGCCAGTAGTCGTTGTACATCTTGGAAAGGTACTTCCCGCCAACGTCGCAGACAATGGTGACGACGCGCTTCGGCTCTGTCTGTTCGCGGCAATAGCGCAACGCTGCAGCCAACAATGTGCCTGATGAGGAGCCGCCCATGATCCCTTCCTTCAGCAGCAACTCGCGCGCAACCAGCATGGCTTCTGAATCGGAAATGGAGAATGCCCGGGCTGCTGCCTTGACGTCGAGATTCGCGGGCACGTAGTCGCCGCCTATTCCTTCTACCAGCCATGAACCGCTCGGACCATGTTTCCCGGTATTCACAAGATCAGCCAATATGGATCCCTCGGGGTCGGCCAACACCATTTCAAGGTCAGGCGCCACGCGGGAAAAGTAACGCCCCATACCAGTCAGCGTTCCACCAGAACCGACACCACAGACAACAGCATCAAGCCGATGCTCCATCTGCTCCCATAGCTCCGGTGCGGTCCAGGATTCATGTGTTTCAGGATTTGCCGGATTCGAAAACTGGTCAATGCAATGCGCGCTCTTGCCTTCCGCGAGCAAATCAAGGGTGATCCGCTTGGCCATGTCCTGGTAGTACTCCGGGTGCCCCTTGCTGACGTCTGATCGCGTCATCACAATGTCTACGCCCATGGCCCGCAAGTGAAAAATTTTCTCCTGGCTCATCTTGTCAGGGATGACGAGCAGCAGCTTGTAACCCTTATGAATGGCCGCAAGCGCCAAGCCGAGCCCTGTGTTCCCGGCTGTCGCCTCAACGATTGTCCCGCCGGGGCGAATCTTGTCCGCCTTCTCGGCAGCCTCAATCATTCTCAGGCCGATACGATCCTTGATCGAACCCCCCGGATTGTTGCACTCCAGCTTGGCAAAAAGTTCACAGGGTCCTGCATCGAGGTTGTTCAGCTTCACCAACGGAGTACTGCCGATAAGATCGAGGATGTTGCCGTAGCGGGTCATGTGTCCACTTTCGTGAGTGTCCGTGAAGCTTATGGCTTCTGGGATGATAGGCTCTGTGGCGCCGTATTCTACGCTTAGGCCGGTGCAGAGACAGAAGCAGGGTGGACCGCCTCAATGGGGCGGCAGGGTGCTGAGGCGCGAACTGAGATACCGGCGCTCCGACACATTTCCGCAGCAATCAATCGCGGCCTTGTAGTAACGACTTGCGTTGGCATAGTTGCCCATGCGTCTCTCTAGGTCAGCGCGTGCTGCCGGCAGCAGGTGATAGTTCTGCAACTGACCATTCGCTTCAATCGCCTTGATCCATTCGATGGCTTCTGACAGATGCCCACACATGGCATGTGATACCGCCGCGTTGAGCCGCACCACGGGCGTGTCCATGACTCGACAAAGGGCACCATACAAAAGGGAAATTTGTCGCCAGTCTGTTTTGGCTGCAGATAGGGCGTTACAGTGAAGAGCGGATATCGCTGCCTGTATTTGATACGGCCCGGACTGCTTCGCCTCCATCGCTACCCTGAGCAATAGCGTTCCCTCGGCAATTTGTTCCGACAGCCACAGTGAACGATCCTGCTCCTCGAGCGGGACGAGCATGCCAATCGTCGATTCGCGGGCTGGCCGCCGTGCATCATTGAGGAGCATGAGTGCAAGCAACCCCTTGGTTTCCGCCTCCATCGGTAGCAGTGCAGCAAGCAATCGGCCCAGTCGGATGGCTTCGGCCGCAACATCAGGTCTGCCAAGGTTTGAATGCTCTGACGCACCATAGCCTTCATTGAAAACAAGGTAAATCACTGAAAGCACGACCGGCAGGCGTTCTGGCAAGAGATCGGGGGTGGGAACCAGGTACGGAATTCGCGCGCAGGAGATCTTTTGCTTCGCCCTTACCAGACGTTGCGCGGTAGTTTTCTCCGGCTCCAGAAATGCGCGGGCGATTTCTGCGGTGCTGAGACGGCATATGGTGCGTAGTGCAAGAGCCGCTTGTGCCCGTTGCGCCAGCGCTGGGTGACAGCAGGTGAAGATCAGGCGAAGCAGGTCATCGGTCAGGTGCGGGTAATCGACGTCATCCTCTTCGGCACCTTCAGCTTCCTCCAAGGACGCCAGAATTGCCTCTCCATCAGGATGCGTCCATTTCTGGCGACGCAGTCCATCAAGCAGGCAATTCCGTGCAACCCGGCTGATCCATGCCGCGGGATTGGGCGGAAGTCCGTCACTTGTCCAGGTCTTGATTGCGCGGAGATAGGCCTCTTGCAAGGCATCCTCCGCCGCCTGGAAGTCGCGGAATCGACGAATCAGGCCGGCGAGAATTCGGCCACCTTCCTGCCTGTAGATGGCATCGATGGTGCGAACAAGCATCATTGCCTCATCTTTCTTTTTCAGCAGATTGGTCTGCCGGCCCTTTGAACATTGGTCAACCGCCGGAATTGTCGATTAGAGGGCGAATTTCAACTGAACCTGCCCATGCACCAGGGCATTTCGACGCCCATGCCAACGCTTGATCGAGGTCCGCTACATCGATGATGTAGTAGCCGCCCAACTGCTCTTTCGTTTCTGCGAAGGGACCGTCCGTAGTTACTGCTTTGCCATTGCGGACCCGAATGGTGGTGGCACTTCCTATCGGGGCAAGCTCTGAGCCCGCACGCATGCATCCGGCGTCAACAAGCTCCTGGGAAAACGCCATGTAGGCCTGGTAACCGCGCTCCAGTTCCGCTTTCGGCAAGTTGAGCCACTCCTGTTCATTTCCGTAGATCAGCAGCATGTATTCCATGTTGATAAGTCCTTGTTGTTTAGAGAAGCCAATAGTCGGCAGTTGCCGACATCGTGATAACGAATGGAGTAGCCGAAACTCGACGCTCGGACTTCAAATTGTGGATTGAGACAAAAAACTTTTTAATTCAGATGGTTAACGACTTCACATACTGTCTGTTTGCGAGGGCCGCACAGGCGATATCTTGCTAAATGGCGTTCGAAACGTGCCAGGTCCTTCAGATAATTGGAAAAAGCTTGCCATACATTCTTGCTTTCGTTTAAACTTACCGGCTTGCTGCTTTTGGCCTCGGCTTCGTTGGCCAAAAGTCCATCTGGCTCCCGGTCCAAAACCGAGGAGACAGCCCGTGAGTCTGCCGAAGCCACATCCTCTGGATGTTTTAAGCGAACGGGCCTAAACGTTGTTGCTTGCGTTGTCCAACCGCCTGCCGATGTCCTGCTGGACGTCCAAAGGCTAGAACGGATCCAAAACTGGCTGCCGCGCACTGTGTGCCGGCGGGTTAAGTTGGAGAGAGAAAAATGATCCAGATGCAGTCGATTCTCGACGTCGCCGATAATACCGGCGCGCGATCGGTGATGTGTATCAAGGTCCTCGGCGGCTCAAAGCGTCGCTATGCGGGGATTGGCGACGTGATCAAGGTCAGCGTGAAATCCGCTGCGCCGCGTGGTCGCGTCAAAAAGGGCGAGATTTACAACGCCGTGGTGGTTCGTACCGCCAAGGGTGTTCGCCGGAATGATGGTTCGCTGGTGAAGTTTGATTCCAATGCGGCCGTCCTGCTTAACCCCAAGCTCGAGCCAATCGGCACGCGTATCTTTGGGCCCGTGACGCGTGAACTGCGTACCGAGCGCTTCATGAAGATCGTGTCACTGGCTCCCGAAGTGTTGTAAGGAGCGTTGGTTATGAACAAGATTCGTACAGGCGACCAAGTCGTCGTTACCACTGGCAAGGACAAGGGCAAGCGCGGCACCGTGCTGAGAGTTCTGCCCGAGGCTGAAAAGGTCGTGGTTGAGGGTATCAATCGTGTCAAGAAGCACCAAAAGCCTAATCCGATGAAGGGTTTGACGGGGGGCATTGTTGACAAAGAAATGCCGATCCACGTCTCCAATCTCGCTATTTTCAATGCCGCCACGGGCAAGCCTGATCGTGTCGGTTTCAAGTTCCTCGCCGCTCAGGGTGCAGAGAAGCCACGCAAAGTGCGCTTCTTCAAGTCCAACGGCGAAGTCGTCGACGCATAAGGGGCTGGTGAACATGGCTCGTCTGCACACCTACTACAAAGAATCCATTGTGCCGCAACTGGTGAAACAGTTCGGCTACAAGTCGGTCATGGAAGTTCCGCGCATTACCAAGATCACGCTGAATATGGGCGTCGGCGAAGCTGTGGCGGACAAAAAAATCATGGAACACGCAGTTGGCGATATGCTGAAAATCGCTGGACAGAAGCCTGTCGTGACCAAGTCGAAGAAATCGATCGCGGGCTTCAAGATCCGTGACGGTTATCCCATCGGCTGCATGGTTACCTTGCGTGCGTCCCGTATGTACGAGTTTTTGGATCGCCTGGTAACAGTTTCCTTGCCGCGCGTCCGCGATTTCCGTGGTATTTCTGCCAAGTCTTTTGATGGTCGCGGAAACTACAACATGGGTGTCAAGGAGCAGATCATTTTCCCGGAGATCGAGTACGACAAAATCGACACGCTTCGCGGAATGAACATCTCCATCACCACCACCGCGAAGAATGATGAGGAAGCGAAGGCTCTCCTCGCTGCCTTCAAGTTTCCTTTCAAGAATTGAGGTTGACGTGGCCAAACTCGCACTGATCAATCGCGAAGAGAAGCGTCGCAAGCTGGTTGCGAAATTCTCCGCCAAGCGCGCCGAGCTGAACAAGGTCATTAATGACCAGAGCTTGTCCGAGGAAGATCGTTATGCCGCGCGTCTCAAGCTGCAGGCGCTACCGCGCAACGCCAACCCTACCCGCCAGCGCAACCGCTGCGCGATCACCGGCCGCCCACGCGGCGTATTCCGCAAGTTCGGTTTGGGTCGCCTCAAACTTCGCGATATCGCGATGAAGGGCGAGATTCCTGGACTGACCAAGGCAAGCTGGTAAGGAGCCCGTAATGAGCATGAGTGATCCCATTGCCGACATGTTGACCCGCATCCGTAACGCTCAGGCGACGGAAAAGGCAACGGTCAGCGTTCCCTCCTCCAAAGTCAAGATGGCTATTGCCAAGGTCTTGAAAGACGAGGGATATATAGACAATTTTGCTGTTCGTGAAAATGACGGTAAGCCTACGCTTGAGATGGCCCTCAAGTACTACGCAGGCAAGCCAGTCATCGAGAAAATCGAACGAGTTTCTCGGCCCGGTCTTCGCATCTATCGGGGCAGCGAGGCCATCCTGCCTGTGATGAACGGACTGGGTGTTGCCATTGTTTCCACGTCCAAGGGTGTCATGACCGACCGCAAGGCTCGCCAGACCGGGGTCGGTGGTGAAGTTCTCTGCATCGTGGTGTAAGGGAGAAAGATATGTCACGTATTGGAAAAGCTCCCATCACTGTGCCGCCAAAAGTTGAGGTCGCCATCAGCGCCCAGGAGATCAGCGTTAAAGGCCCTCTGGGTACGCTGAAGCAGGCTGCCAGCCGGCTCGTCATGATCAAGAAAGACGGTGACAAGCTGGTGTTCGAGACGGCAGATGGCTCCAAGCAGGCGAATGCAATGTCAGGCACGCTGCGCGCGCTCGTTGCGAATATGGTTCACGGTGTCGAAAAAGGATTTGAGCGAAAGCTGACCTTGGTGGGCGTGGGTTACAAGGCTCAAGCTCAAGGTGCAAAGTTGAATCTGGCACTTGGCTTCTCCCACCCGGTGGTACACGACATGCCTGAAGGCGTGAAGTGCGAGACGCCGGTGCCGACGGAGATTGTCATCAAGGGTGCCGACAAACAGAAGGTTGGCCAGGTCGCTGCAGAAATTCGTGCGTATAAGGCACCAGAGCCCTACAAGGGCAAGGGCGTACGTTACAGCGACGAAAAAGTGGTCATCAAAGAGACCAAGAAGAAGTAAGCGAGGCTGCCATGATAGACAAAAATATTGCGCGCTTGCGTCGCGCTTCCAAGGCCAGGGCAGTTATTGCCCGGATCAAAGCGGTGCGCCTTTCAGTGCATCGCACCAATTCGCACATCTATGCCCAGGTCTTTGACACTACTGGTGGCAAGGTGCTGGCGGCTGCATCAACCGCTGAGAAGGCGTTGCGAGCCCAGCTGAAGAATGGCGGCAACAAAGATGCTGCCGTGTTGATTGGCAAGGAAATTGCGGCGCGGGCCAGGAAGGCTGGTGTTGAGGCCGTCGCGTTTGATCGCGCAGGCTACAGCTACCACGGGCGAATCAAGGCGCTTGCGGATGCTGCCCGCGAAGGCGGACTGAAGTTCTAAGCCGTCCACTGACCCGACATCGAGAAAACGACTATGGCAAAGATTGAAATGCATGACGACAAAGGCGACGGCCTGCGCGAGAAGATGATTTCCGTGAATCGCGTCACCAAAGTGGTGAAGGGCGGACGGATCCTCGGTTTCGCTGCGCTCACTGTAGTGGGTGACGGTGACGGTACGATTGGCATGGGTAAGGGCAAGTCCCGTGAAGTGCCGGTCGCTGTCCAGAAGGCAATGGAATCTGCGCGCCGCAACTTGCGAAAGGTCTCCATTCGGAATGGGACCATTCACCACGAGGTACTAGGTGTACACGGCGCGACTCGCGTGATGATGAAGCCAGCACCTGAAGGTAACGGTATCAAGGCCGGTGGTGCAATGCGAGCCGTGTTCGAGGTGATGGGTATCACCAATATTTCCGCAAAGTGCCATGGTTCCACGAACCCGTACAACGTGGTTCGTGCCACGCTAGACGGCCTTATGCAGCAGACGCGCCCGTCCGAAATCGCGGCGAAGCGCGGCAAGACCGTCGAAGAAATTCTGGGGTAATCCATGACTGCCAAGAAAACCATCAAAGTCACGCTGGTCAAGGGTCTGCGCGGAACGATCGAGCAGCACCGTGCTTGCGTCCGTGGGCTCGGCTTGCGCCGTCGTGAACACACTGTCACCGTTGAAGACACGCCAGCAGTACGCGGCATGATCAATAGAGTGAGCTACCTCGTTAAAGTAGAGGCATAAGCAACATGGATCTCAAAACCATCAAGCCCGCTGAGGGCTCCAAGAAAGAACGCCGCCGCGTGGGTCGCGGCATCGGCTCCGGTTTGGGCAAGACCGCAGGTCGTGGTCACAAGGGCCAGAAATCCCGTTCTGGAGGTTTCCACAAGGTTGGCTTTGAAGGTGGCCAAATGCCGCTGCAGCGCCGCCTGCCGAAGCGCGGATTCATTTCGCTGACCCGCAACGACACGGCGGAGGTCCGCTTGGGTGATCTTGCCAAGTTGAAAGCAGATGCGATTGACCTCATTGTCTTGAAACAAGCTGGCTTGGTGCCGTCCGGCGCATTGCATGCCAAGGTCATCCTGGCAGGCAAGATTGAAAAGCAGGTGAAGCTGGTGGGTTTGGGCGTCACCAAGGGAGCCAAAGCCGCCATTGAGGCGGTTGGCGGCAGCATAGAAGCAGCCCCGGCTGCCTGACGTTGACCAGCGAATATTCGCAAGGATAACGATTTGTCTTCCAATCCCATTGCAGCAGTCAGCCAGCTCGGAGACTTGAAGCGCCGCCTGTGGTTTCTTGTAGGCGCGATCATTGTCTTTCGCATCGGCACGCACATTCCCGTGCCGGGGATCGACGCGTCCGAGCTGACCCGGCTGTTCCAGCAGCAGGGCGGAATCCTGGGCATGTTCAACATGTTCTCGGGTGGTGCGCTTGAGCGCTTCTCTGTGCTGGCGCTCGGCATCATGCCGTACATTTCCGCCTCGATCATCATGCAGCTGATGACCGTGGTTGTGCCATCCCTGGAGCGCCTCAAGAAGGAAGGCGAGGCGGGACGTCGCAAGATCACGCAGTACACCCGTTACGGAACGCTAGCCCTTGCACTGTTCCAGGCGTTTGGCATTGCCATTGCGCTCGAGTCGCAGCCAGGCCTGGTGTTGGACCCTGGTCTGGCTTTCAGATTGGTTACCACGGTAACGCTAGTCACTGGCACGATGTTCTTGATGTGGCTTGGTGAGCAAATCACCGAGCGGGGAATCGGGAACGGCATTTCCATGATCATTTTTGCCGGAATCGTTGCAGGCATGCCGTCTGCCATCGGGGGAACACTTGAGCTGGCCCGCACTGGCGCAATGTCTGTTCCTGTTGTCCTCTTGATCGTGGCCCTCGTCATTGCGGTGACCTACGCTGTCGTGTTTGTTGAGCGCGGGCAGCGAAAAATTCTGGTGAATTATGCTAAGCGCCAAGTCGGCAACAAGCTTTACGGCGGCCAGTCGTCCCACTTGCCTCTCAAGCTGAACATGTCCGGAGTCATTCCGCCGATTTTCGCGTCTTCAATCATTTTGTTTCCGGCGACGGCTGCTGGCTGGTTTGGTACTGGCTCTGACAGCATGACCTGGTTGAAGGACGTAGGGGCAGCTCTGTCACCAGGGCAGCCTCTGTATACCGTTTTTTATGCTGCAGCGATTGTCTTCTTTTGCTTCTTCTTCACGGCGCTGGTCTTCAATTCAAAAGAGACGGCGGACAACCTGAAGAAGAGCGGAGCCTTTGTCCCAGGCATCCGTCCGGGAGAACAGACGGCAAAGTTTATTGACAAGATTCTGATGCGCTTGACACTGGTGGGTGCGGCTTACATTACAGCGGTCTGCCTGCTTCCCGAGTTCTTGCGCCTGCAGTACAACGTACCATTCTATTTCGGCGGAACGTCCCTCCTGATCATCGTCGTCACCACCATGGATTTCATGGCGCAGATGCAGGCTTATCTCATGTCGCACCAATATGAAAGCCTGCTCAAGAAAGCGAATTTCAAGGGCGCGGGATTTCCCGTCCGTTGAGGATCAGGAACTGAATGGCAAAAGAAGAAACGATTCAGATGCAGGGAGAGATCCTGGAAACATTGCCCAACGCAATGTTCCGGGTGAAGTTGGAAAACGGTCATGTGGTGCTGGGACATATTTCCGGAAAGATGCGCATGCACTACATTCGTATTCTTCCCGGGGACAAGGTCACCGTTGAGCTGACGCCTTATGACTTGACCAAGGCAAGAATCACGTTCCGCGCCAAATAGCGCGGCGATATTGAAGGAGCAAGAAAATGAGAGTGCAGGCTTCCGTTAAGAAAATCTGCCGCAAGTGCAAGATCGTGCGGCGCAAGCGCGTCGTGCGCGTGATCTGTACGGATCCGCGTCACAAGCAGCGCCAAGGTTAATTTTTCAGGTATTCAGGATAGGCGAAGGTAGATCATGGCCCGTATCGCTGGTGTAAACATTCCCAACCATCAACACGCTGAAATCGCGCTTCAGGCGATTTTCGGCATTGGTCGCATGCGCGCGCAGAAGATTTGCGCTGATGCAGGCGTAAACAAGTCGGCAAAGATCAAGGATCTTTCCGACACCGAAATGGACAAGCTGCGGGAGCAGATCGGCCGGTACACCGTCGAAGGTGACCTGCGTCGTGAAGTGTCCATGAACATCAAGCGCCTGATGGATTTGGGCTGCTATCGCGGGCAGCGCCATCGCAAGGGTCTTCCGGCCCGCGGACAGCGCACCCGCACCAACGCACGCACCCGCAAGGGTCCGCGCAAGGCCATCCGTCTGGCCAAGTAAGCATAGGAACCCGAAATCATGGCTAAACCCACAGTCGCCACGCGCGTCCGCAAGAAGGTCAAGAAGAACGTGTCCGAGGGCATTGCCCACGTTCACGCATCCTTCAACAACACCATCATCACTATCACTGATCGTCAGGGCAATGCGCTGTCGTGGGCCACTTCCGGTGGTGCAGGCTTCAAGGGATCTCGCAAGTCCACGCCGTTCGCCGCACAGATGGCTGCAGAGCAGGCCGGCAAGGCAGCGTTGGAATGTGGAGTGAAGAATCTGGAAGTTCGCATCAAGGGCCCAGGCCCGGGTCGCGAGTCCGCTGTCCGCGCGCTCAATGCGTTGGGAATGAAGATTGTGTCGATCGCTGACGTGACGCCGGTGCCGCATAACGGATGCCGTCCGCCCAAGCGCCGTCGCATGTAAGGATCAAGGAGAAAAACAGTGGCTCGTTATATTGGACCCAAGTGCAAGTTGTCCCGCCGTGAAGGCACCGATCTCTTCCTGAAGAGTGCGCGTCGCGGGCTGGAAACAAAATGCAAGATTGAATCTCGCCCCGGTCAGCACGGCGCGAAGCAGAACCGTGTCTCGGAATACGGGGTGCAGTTGCGCGAAAAGCAGAAAATTCGCCGCATTTATGGTGTGCTTGAACGCCAGTTCCGTGGCTATTTTGCCGAAGCAGAGCGCCGTAAAGGTGCAACAGGTGAAAACCTGCTGGCACTCCTTGAGTCACGCCTGGACAACAACGTTTATCGTATGGGCTTTGGCTCAACACGCGCAGAAGCGCGTCAGTTGGTAAGCCACGGCGCCGTCCTCGTGAACGGCAAGGCAGTAAATATTCCTTCCTATCTGCTGCGAGCCAGCGATGTGGTGTCGCTGAAGGAAAAGGCGATGAAGCAGCTGCGAATCGTGGACGCACTCAAGTTGGCCGAATCCAACGGATTTCCAAGCTGGGTGGAAGTTGATGTCAAGAAGATGGCGGGTGTGTTCAAAGCAGCACCTGACCGTTCTGAGTTCGGAGCAGACATCAACGAACAGCTGGTGGTCGAACTCTATTCCAAGTAATCGCACTTGACCGCCGGACCGTCTCCTGACGGCCCGGCGGTTAGTCTATTTTCAGGACCGAGGCCAAATACATGCAAAGCAACGCAACGACATTTCTCAAGCCGCGCATCATCGACGTCCAGAACATTTCGCCTTCGCACGCAAAGGTGTTCATGGAGCCGTTCGAGCGCGGCTACGGCCACACGCTCGGCAATGCGCTGCGCCGCATTCTTCTGTCTTCGATGCCGGGCTTTGCGCCGACCGAAGTAAAGATCACCGGCGTGCTGCACGAGTATTCCACTATTGATGGCGTGCAAGAAGACGTCGTAGATATCCTTTTGAATCTCAAAGGGCTCGTTCTCAAACTGCATAATCGCAACGATGTCACGCTGAAGCTCAAAAAGGCGACTCCGGGTCCGATTACCGGTGCCGACATTGAACAGATTCATGATGTCGAAATCGTCAATCCCGAACACGTCATTGCAAATCTGACGCCTGGTGGCAAGATTGAAATGCAGATCAAGGTGGAGAAGGGTCGCGGCTACGTTGCCGCAACGGCCCGTCGTGCAGATAACGAAGGCCGGTCCATCGGCTCCATTCTGCTTGACGCTTCCTTTTCGCCAGTCCGACGCGTGAGTTATGCCGTTGAGAGCGCCCGAGTCGAGCAGCGCACTGACCTGGATCGTTTGGTGATGGACATTGAAACCAATGGTGTGATCGAGCCGGAAGAGGCAGTCCGGTATGCGGCACGTGTTTTGGTAGATCAGCTGTCTGTGTTCGCGGATCTGCAAGGCACGCCCATGCAGCTTGAAGAAACCAAGGCACCTCAGATCGATCCGATCCTGCTTCAGCCGGTCGATGATCTGGAGCTTACGGTTCGTTCCGCCAACTGTCTCAAGGCAGAGAACATTTATTACATTGGCGATCTCATCCAGCGCACCGAGAACGAGCTCCTCAAGACCCCCAACCTGGGTCGCAAGTCGCTCAACGAAATCAAGGAAGTGCTGGCATCCAAGGGCCTGACCCTTGGCATGAAGCTGGAGAACTGGCAAGTTGCGGGCCTCTCCAAGTAAACCCTGCGGCGCTGCGAATATTCGCAGCGCCGTTCTTCAACCCATAACAATAACAAGGCCGGCTCCACCCCCAAGGCCAAGAGACTGAAAGGAAACATCCATGCGTCATCGTCACGGACTTCGCAAACTCAATCGTACCAGCAGCCATCGTCTGGCCATGTTCCGCAACATGACAAATTCCCTGTTCCTGCACGAGGCAATCAAGACCACACTGCCGAAGGCCAAGGAACTGCGCAAGGTTGCAGAGCCTCTCATCACGCTGGGCAAGGACGCTACACTTGCCAACCGCCGCCTGGCATTTGCCCGCCTGCGGGACCGCGACATGGTTGGCAAGCTCTTCAACGAGCTGGGCCCACGGTACAAGACGCGCAATGGTGGCTACCTGCGCATTCTCAAAATGGGATTCCGCGTTGGCGACAATGCTCCAATGGCTCTTGTGGAGCTGGTTGATCGTCCGCAAGCAGAAGAGGCAGTTGAAGACAGCGCAGAGTAACGTCAAGCGACCAGTCCGCCCCATCTTGTTCTGAATTTTCCCGAAAGGGCGATGCCAGGCGGACTCCTTCACTCCGCGGTGGATTGAAGCAACCGAAGTAAAAAGGCCGGGATATCCCCAGCCTTTTTTGCTTTGTGACTCGGCGACTGCAGATCAGACTCGCTCCCGGTCCGCCCAGTTGGCGGCAAAGCGATTCAGCTCGCTTGCGCTCTTCAATCCGAGTTTCTGCTTCAGGTTTGCCCGGTGAGCCTCGATGGTCTTCACACTGCGGTTCAGCTTGGTCGCAATTTCGCTTGAACCGAGACCCAACCCAATCATGCGCAACACTTCGTATTCGCGATCCGTCAAATTGGACAGAACCGAAACCTGCTGCTGAGGCGCGCTGCCACGCATCTTCTGAAGCAGCAGAGCCTGCATGCGATCTGAAAGGTAGACTTCACCGCCCATGATCTTGCGGATGGCGCTGATGACCTTGTCAGTCGCCTCCTGCTTCATGATGTAGCCCTTGGCGCCGGCACGGAAGGAGCGCTCGCCATGAATCAGTTCGTCGTGCATGCTGATCACCAGCACCGGCACCTCGGTGTGACGGCCAACCATGGTCTTGATGAGTTCAATGCCAGAAAGCCCTGGCAGGGAAATGTCGGTAATGAGCAGATCAGGGTTCACGCCGTCCTGCAGCTGTTCGAGAGCTGCCTCGGCTGACTCTGCCATGTAGGCAACTTCCATATCCGATTCGCTGTTGATCAATTGCGTCAGGCCATGCAGCACAATGGCGTGGTCGTCGACCAGCATGATTTTGGCTTTCATCCGTTCTCCCATGTTCTTGCCGGTTCAGTGGAATCAGCATCGACAGGCAATGCCACTGCAATCTCAGTGCCGCCTCCAGGTCTCCTCGTGACAGACAGCGAAGCACCCAAGACTCCACTGCGATATTTTATGCTGTGAAGTGCGGAGTCGTTGAGCGGCTCGGAATCATGCGAGCGAATTCCGATCCCGTTGTCGATGACGGCGAGGCGAGTCTCCCCGCCCAGTGCTGTGAGTTCGATCATGATGTTCTTGGCATGGCTGTGCTTGAGAGCGTTGTTTACGCCTTCCTGGGCGATTCGATACAGTCCCTTGGCCACAAGCGTATCGTTGATCTGGGGCTCTCCGTCATACTCGAACCGGCACTCAATCGTGCCAAGGCTGTTGACGTCGTCTGCAAGCTGCTGCAGGGCCTCAACCAAGCCATCGGGGCCCATGATGTGCGGCGAAAGACCGTGTGAAATCAGTCTCGTCTGGCGGATGGTCTCATTCACCAGCGCATGCACTCGCGCGGCGTCGTTGGCTTCGGGCAAGTTCTTCTCCGCCAGCTTCTTTTGCAAGGTCTTCGCGAGCAGCGCGGTCCCTGTGAGGTTCTGGCCCAGCTCGTCATGCAACTCCAAACCAACCTGCGCCAGCTCCTTCTCGATAGCCAGCAGCAGGCGTCTTTCAAGTTCCCTCCGCCGACTCGCCTCCTTGCTGAGTTCGGCATTCACATCCGAAAGCTGACGCGTGCGTTCAGCCAGATCGAGCTCGTACCGCTTCTGTTGGGTAATGAACCGTCCAATGCCGCGATAGCCGCGGAATTTTCCGTCATCGGCATAAAACGGTTCACCGCTGATGCTGGTGAACTCGAGCATTCGACCCTTGTCCGGATCTACCATCGTGATCACAAGATCCTTGAATGGCCGCCGAGCCGCAATATCGGCTTTGTGGCCTTCCCAGACATCGCCGGTCGCGTGATAAAACGGGTTCTCCCATCGCCGCGTACCAATCGACCGAGGCACGATCCCGAGGTATTTCTGCGCACCCATCGAAAGCTGGGTGAATCTGTACTCGCTGTCAGTTTCCCAATACAAGTCCGAGGTGAACTCGATGATGCGTCTGAACCGCTCCTCGCTCTCCCGCAGCGCGGTAAGCGCACGGCGCCGTTCGGTGACATCCCGCGAACTTGCTTGAATGTAGACGATGTTGCCGTCGCGGCCGTGTACCGAAGCGGCGAGACACTCCAGCCAAAGATAGTGTCCTGCCTGATGGCGGTAACGGAACTCTGCGTGCAGCTCGACGCGGCCCACACGCAACTGCCTTTCCAGTTCGATGCGCATCGCCGCCACATCATCCGGATGAATCCAATGGTAAAAATTGAGACCGACAATATCAATCGGGGCATATCCCGTGATGCGCTTGAACGAGTTGGACGCAAAACGCAACGTGCCGTCCAGTTCATGCAGGCTGACCAGATCGCGCATGTTGTCCGACAGCACGCGATATTCACGTTCACTATCCGCAAGTCGGAGTTGAGCTTCTTTGATCTGAGTGATGTCCTGAATCGTCCCATGGACGGTCTCGGCTTTGCGATCCGCGTTCAACTGCGCTTCTGTCCTGGTTCTGAGCCAGTGGACCCGTCCTGAAGCCGTCAGGACGCGGTATTCGCCTTCCACCACGTGCCCCAGCATCACGCGACGGAATGAAGCATCAACCTGATTTCGATCTTCCGGATGGATGAGGCCATTCAGCACCGCACTACCTGTCGGCAACTCAGGGAGCGATGCCAGATCGAGGATGTCGCGCGCTTGCTCGGAAAAAGCAATCTTTCCGGACGCCATGTCGAGTGACCAGCTGCCCAGCCGTGCGACGCGTTGCGCTGCCAGCAAATTGCGCCGGCTTTCGGCCAGTGCGGCCTCTGCGATCTCTCGTTGCCGCAGCTGGCGAGAAAACATGCCGGCAAACAGGAGGATCGCAATGGAGAGTCCAAGGGTCACGGCACCGATGTAGGCGGCTTGGGCGCCTAATCCTGCACGCGCCTCACGGGCATCACGCGAAACAGCAAGCAGCAGCGGCACGCCTGCCATGCTCCGCGAGGCCATATACGCGTCATTCCGCGTGAGAATTGATGAGGTCCGGTGAAATGCAGGAAGGCCAACCGCAATCATCATGAAAGTCGGGTGATCCGCAAAACTCGCCTTGGGCAGACTCGCGATGGGCGGATAGGTTGATACCAGATGCCCGCTCGTGGAGAAGACCGCGATGCGACCTTCATGCCCCAACGTCAGGTTGCGATGGGTTGCCCGATCCAGCGTCATTCCGCCGATCAACTTGCCCAGCAACCGGTTGCTGCTGTCACGTACTGGGGTGCTGAACGGTACAACTGCATTGCTTTCACTTTCAGGCACAACAGGCGAGTGGGATCTGGTACCGACGGCAGACCGGTCTGTGACAATGCGCTTCAATTCACTCTGGTCCACTGGCAGATCGGATATTCCGTCCGAACGCCGCGAGGCGAGCACTTTGCCGTCCAAGTCTGTCCAAACCAGGAAGCGGAGGTGCCTCCCGCGGGGCAGCATGTCCTTCAATACTGCGCTGGCCTGCTCATTCGCGCGGCTGGAGCCAATGGCCGGCACCGCAGCAAGCTCCCTGGCTGTGGACTCCAGTACGTCCCGCGACGCCTGGAAGTCGTCAACATAATGCTCTGCCAGCAGTGCCGACAGGTTACCCAGCTCGAGACCGATTACCTCCTGCGCGTTTCGTTCGAACTGGCGATAGAAACCATAGGCGAACACCAAAATGCAGGCGATGATCAACCCGGCAAAGAGCCAAAGCAATTTGCTGTTCGAGAAACCTACCGCAAACTCGATCGGCTCTGGTGTGAGGTCCGGGATGATCGGCGGCGTACTTCGCTCTGAAACTGCGCTGTTCATGAACCGAGAATAACAGCCCTTGGCGCTTGGCGGGAGGTGGGTTTGATCCTCGGGATTTCACCTAGCAAGCGCAGGGGAAACGGATGCGGCTAATCAGGGATTTAGAGGGGTGATTTCCGTCTCATGCCTGATTTACCCTGCCTTGCCCACGGACCATAATTGAGATGCAGTAAATTCCATTTCCCCTTCAGCCCGCATGCATCAGCTACGCGGGCTTTTTTTTGCCTGTTGCCCTAGGCACGCAAATGCAGCTACTGGATCAGGATGATCCGATAGTCATTCACATTCGTCCTGGTCGGCCCCGTGACAACAAGATCGTCCAGAGCATGAAAAAACGTGAAGGCATCATTTCTGCCCAGTGCCTTTACACCGTCGACTCCCGCGTTGGCGGCTCGGCTGATTGAATCCGGGCCGAGCAAAGCGCCAGCATTTTCCTCAGACCCATCTATTCCATCGGTATCACACGCGAGTGCGTGCACACCAGCAAGGCCGTCGAGTTCAATGCCAAGGGAAAGAAGGAACTCGGTGCATCTCCCGCCGCGTCCTGGAATCTGGTTACGCTCAGGCGGCTGGCGAATCGTCACAGTCGTTTCACCTCCGGAAATGAGTGCCACCGGGGGTTTGATCGGGTGATGATATTGGTGGATCTGGCGTGTCAGTGCTGCATACACCTTGGCAACCTCAGCGGCTTCACCCGTGACACAGTCCCCAAGCACCATGGGGGTCACGCCACGCTGTTGTACATAGGCTGCGGCCATGGTCAGGCTTGAGTGGGCGGTGGCAATGATTCGATTGTCCACGCGTTGAAAGGCTGGGTTGCCTGGCTTCAAAGACTCCGCCACTTCGCCTCGCACGCCGCGCGAGAGGTAGCGTGCAACGGATAGCGGTGGCGTGACGCCATAGTAGTTGATGATGTCCAGAGCCTCCTGGAATGTGGTCGCATCCGGAGAGGTGGGGCCGGAGGCAATGTGCGTCGGATCATCGCCCGTCACATCAGAAATGATCAGGGACAGTATGCGAGCGGGTGACAGATCGGCCATTCGGCCTCCCTGTATCCGCGAAAGGTGCTTTCTGACCGTATTCATTTTCTGGATGGGTGCACCACATCGCAGCAGTTCGCGGGTCACTTCCTTGAGGTCCTGCATGGTTACGCTGTCCACCGGCAAGGAAAGCAGGCTGGATCCGCCACCAGAAATCAGCGCCAGTACCAAATCATTCGGGCCAAGTGCAGCCACCAAGTCATGGATCTCCCGAGCGGCCGCTTCGCCCTGCGTGTCTGGCACGGGATGTCCTGCCTCCACCACGCGAATGCGACTCAGCGGCAAGCCATGGCCGTAGCGCGTGATCACAATACCGGAGAGCTGCACATCAGCCGGGTAGTGGTCTTCAACGGCCTTGGCCATGCTGGCGGCGGCCTTGCCTACCCCGATCACGACCAGCCTTCCCTTTGAAAACGTTACCGGGTCTGGAAGATGCTGCGGAACGATTTGCAGCGGATCGGCGGCGCCCAGTGCCGCCTTGAAGCTGCCGATGAGTAGTTCACGAACGTTCATGGGTGAAAGGGTTCCGCTGAATGTACGGTTTAGAGAAGTGTAGCTTTGCTGCTACGAATTCGCATCCCGTTGGTCTGCCTATCGTTCAAACTTGATGGAAAGCACAATTGATGACTGCGTCCTGTCCACGCCTTCGATTCTGCCGATACGGTCCAGTACTTCGTCCATCTGTTGGGTGGACTCCGTCTCTACCATCGCAAGATAGTCAAATGCTCCGGAGAGTGCATACGTCCCGCGAATTGTCGCAAGCGACTTCAGATCGCGCATGACGGCCTCTGCGCGCTTGGGATTCACTGCCATGAGTACATGAGCGGTGATAGACGGCCGCCTGGCCGGGTTGCCCAGCTTCACGGTATAGCCCTCAATCACGCCAGCGGCTTCCAGGCGGCGGATGCGTTCTTGCACGGTATTGCGTGCAACGCCGAGTTTTCGGGCGAGTGCCGAGGTCGATTCCCTTGCGTTCGCTTGCAACAAGGCCAACAGTTCCATGTCTTTGGGGCTCATATTGGGCAAACTGTACAACAAACTAGTCAATTTGCTCAATGTCGACCTGCATTAAGACATATTGCAGGCTGCATTTTGACAGGAGAGCCCGGTAAGCTTTGGCCTATTCTTTCAGTCCACTTGAGGGCCCCACCATGACCAAACTCGTTCTGCTCGGCGCCGGCAAAATCGGCGATGCCATTGTCCATCTGCTGTCGCAAACTGGCGATTACCAGGTCACAGTGGCCGATAACGATCAGGCCCGCCTCGACCTCATTCCCTCGAAGTCCGCCAAACGGATCAAGGCAGACATCAGCGATGCTGCGGCGCTGAGATCCATCTTGACCGGCCAGGACGTCGTGTTGTCTGCCTGCCCGTATTACCTCACTCCCGTCATCGCCACAGCCGCCAAGGAATGCAAAGTGCACTACCTCGATCTCACCGAGGATGTGGAAAGCACCCGCACCGTGCAGAAGCTCGCACAGGGCGCGGACCGTGCGTTCATTCCGCAGTGCGGCCTCGCCCCCGGATTCATCTCGATCGCCGCGCAAGATGTGGCCAAGCGATTTGACGAACTACGCGAAGTGAACATGCGCGTGGGTGCCTTGCCGCTGTATCCCAACATTTCGCTCAAGTACAACCTGAAGTGGTACACCGACGGAATCATCAACGAGTACTGCAATCCCTGTCTGGCGATCCGCGATGGCCAGCAGATCGAGACGTTGCCACTGGAAGAAATGGAGCACTTCTCGCTGGAAGGCGTGGACTATGAAGCCTTCAACACTTCTGGTGGTCTCGGCACGCTCACCGAGACATTGTTCGGCAAGGTCGAAAACCTCAACTACAAGACCGTGCGCTATCCAGGTCACCGCGACATCATGAAAGTGCTGGTTCGCGACCTGCGCCTGGATCGTCGCCGGGATCTGTTGAAGGATGTGATGGAAGCTGCCATCCCCATGACGCTGCAAGATGTGGTGCTGGTGTTCGTCACGGTCAGCGGTCTCAAGAATGGTCGGCTGATGCAGGAAACTTTCGTGCGCAAGATCTATGCGCAGCAGGTGGCAGGCAAGCTGCTCTCCGCCATCCAACTCACGACGGCTTCTGGCATCTGCACCATGGTCGACATGCTGGTTTCCGGCAAGCTGCCGCAGGCTGGATTCGTGAAGCAGGAACAGGCATCGCTGGATGCGTTCCTGGCCAACCGGTTTGGCAAGTACTATGGTGAGAACGCAGGCACCGAACAGAGAACGCTGCTGGCTGCGGCTTGAGCCAAGGCGTTGCGCTAGAAAAGTTGTC
Source organism: Betaproteobacteria bacterium (assembly GCA_031394355.1). Taxonomy (GTDB): domain Bacteria; phylum Pseudomonadota; class Gammaproteobacteria; order Burkholderiales; family Usitatibacteraceae; genus JAEUMY01. The sequence continues at coordinate 42,741 of JANNSU010000040.1, forward strand.
ACCCCGGCGCAGGCCGGGGTCCAGTGGCTTTCGTTGAGTCACAGTAAGTGACACTGGGTCCCGGCCCGCGCCGGGACGACGGTGATATCAGTTCCTCAATCGCGAATATTCGCAGTGCTGCCAAATTCCGGAACCCGCCATGCACATTGAACCCCTCCTCTCCCAGCTCGGCGTAGATCTGAAAGTCCATCACGGCAAGGGTGTCATCGCCCGCACGCCAGTCGACGGTACTGTATTCGCTGAACTCGCTGCAACATCGCCCACTGAAGTTGCCAGGGCTGTCGAGGCTGCTCACCAGGCATTCCTCGCCTGGCGCGTGATTCCCGCGCCGAAGCGCGGCGAGCTGGTGCGAATATTCGGAGAGGAACTACGCGCCGCCAAGGAACCGCTGGGCAAGCTGGTCGCGCTTGAGTCCGGCAAAATCTATCAGGAAGGTTTGGGTGAAGTGCAGGAGATGATCGACATCTGCGACTTTGCGGTGGGACTCTCTCGCCAGCTCTACGGTCTCACCATTGCATCCGAACGGCCGGGACATCGCATGATGGAAACCTGGCATCCGCTGGGTGTCTGCGCTGTCATCAGTGCGTTCAACTTTCCCGTGGCGGTGTGGGCGTGGAACTCCGCGCTTGCCTGGGTCTGCGGGAATCCGGTTGTGTGGAAGCCTTCCGAGAAGACGCCGCTCACCGCGCTGGCTTGTCAGAAGTTGTTCGAGCGAGCCTTGGATCGTTACGTTGCTGCAGGCTTTACCGCACCTGCCGGGCTCTCCGCCGTTGTGCAAGGTCCGCGCGCTGTGGGTGAGACGCTGGTCGATCATCCGCGTACGGCGCTGGTCTCCGCAACCGGCTCCACCCGCATGGGCAAGGAAATTGCCGCGCGTGTCGCGCCGCGGTTCATGAAAACCATATTCGAGCTCGGCGGCAACAACGCCATGATCGTGGCACCCACGGCTGATCTCGAACTGGCCGTGCGCGCCATCACCTTCGCAGCCGTGGGCACGGCCGGTCAGCGCTGCACGACGCTGCGCCGACTCATCGTGCATGAAAGTCTGCACGACACGCTGGTCGAACGGCTGCAGAAAATCTATGCTGGAGTGCCCGTTGGCAACCCGCTGGAGAATGGCACGTTGATGGGTCCGCTCATCGATGAAGCCTCGTTCAATGGCATGCAGTCCGCGTTGGACCAGGCGCGCGATCAAGGCGCCAAGGTATTCGGTGGTGAGCGCGCGTTGGCGGACCAGTTCCCCAACGCGTACTACGTGCGTCCCGCCATCGTGCTCATGGATCAGCAAAGCGCTGTGGTCTGCCATGAAACCTTCGCGCCCATCCTGTACGTGATGAAGTATGGCGACTTTGATGAGGCCATCGCGCTGCAGAATGCCGTGCCACAAGGCTTGTCTTCCTCCATCTTCACGAACGACGTGCGCGAGGCGGAACTCTTCATGTCCGCAGCAGGCAGCGACTGCGGCATCGCCAACGTCAACATCGGCCCGTCCGGTGCGGAGATTGGCGGCGCATTTGGCGGTGAGAAGGAAACCGGCGGCGGCCGCGAATCGGGCTCGGATTCCTGGAAGGCCTACATGCGCCGCGCCACCAACACGGTCAATTACTCGCGTGAGTTGCCACTGGCGCAGGGCATCAAATTCGAGATTTGATGGTGGAGATTGTGAACACACAGCGGGTCGTCTTGGTACTGATGCTTGCTCATGCCATGCTGTGCGTTGTCCTGGCACTCATTGTGACTTGGGTGCTGTACGACGACGCACAGACCTTGGCTTGCTGTGCCAAAGATCATATGCACCTTTTGATTGTGATCACGTGTCTGATCGTCGTCGCGATTGCTGAAGGCTGGAGTACGTTCTCGAGAATGCGCAGCCCAGTTGGCGCTGCGTCAAGATCCCGCTTGCCGGGATGGATCACCCTTGTCGGGTGTTTAGTACTTATCGCCGCGGCAGTTCTAGGGAATTTATCGGTGCTGTTCTTGTTTGTCGGCCTAGTCGCAATCGTGTTCGCGGTTGCTGATCGACGCTTCTTCCCTCAGGCAGCAAGCTGATTCGTGCTGCGAATATTCGCAAGCATGTCCGCCACCATCGCAGGCAAGTCGTACTTCAACTTCCACCCCCAATCGGACTGCGCGCGCGAGTCATCGATCGACGCCGGCCATGAATCGGCGATGGCCTGGCGGAAGTCCGGCTTGTAGCTCATCTGGAAGCCCGGGATGTGCTTCGCCACTTCTGCGGCGATTTCTTCGGGCGTGAAGCTCACGCCCGCCAGATTGTATGAAGACCGGATGCGAATATTCGCAAGTGGCGCCTCCATGAGCTCGATGGTCGCGCGCAGTGCATCGGGCATGTACATCATCGGCAGCGCAGACTTGGGCCCGAGGAAGCACTCGTAGCAGCCCGTGGCCTTTGCCTGATAGAAGATGTCCACGGCGTAATCCGTGGTGCCGCCACCGGGCGGGGTCTTGTAGCTGATAAGGCCGGGATAGCGCAGGCTCCGCACATCGACGCCGTACTTCGCAAAGTAGTACTCGCACCAACGCTCGCCCGCCAGCTTGCTGATGCCGTAGACGGTGTTGGGGTCCATCACGGTGTCCTGTGGCGAATATTCGCGTGGCGTGGTGGGGCCGAATGCTGCAATGGAACTGGGCCAGAAAACGCGGCCGACCTTCTCGTGGCGCGCCACTTCCAGCACATTGAGCAGCCCCGCCATGTTGAGTTGCCAGGCAAACAACGGGTCGCGCTCGCCTGTAGCAGACAGCACGGCGGCCAGATGATAGATCTGGGTGATGCCGAGCTCCTTGACGATCCGCGTGAGGAGTTTCTTGTCGGTGACATCGAGGAAGTAGTAGGGATGGCCCACCACGCGTCCGGAGAGTGCAATGTCTGCGGTGACGACGTTTTGTGCGCCATGCTTTGCAGCCAGGGCCTCGGCCAGTTCAGAGCCGATCTGGCCGTTGGCGCCGATGATCAGGATGCGTTCGGTTGTGGTCATTTGCTACCTCCGATGAGGCCGAGCTCCGTGCCTGCCTTTGTGAACACGGCAATCGCCTTCTCCAGATGATGCCGCTCGTGCCCTGCGGAAATCTGCACGCGGATGCGCGCCTGTCCCTGCGGCACGACCGGGTAGAAGAAGCCAACTGCGTATACACCCAGTTCCAGTAGTCGCTTCGACAGCGCCTGCGCCTTCACCGCGTCGTAGATCATGATGGGCACGATGGGATGCTCGCCCGGCTTGATGTCGAAGCCGGCGTCCTGGATGGAGGTGCGGAAGTAACGGGTGTTCTCTTCCAGTTTGTCGCGCAGCACGGTCGATTCGGAAAGCAGGTCGAGGACTGCAATGGATGCGCCCGTGATGGACGGTGCCAGCGTATTGGAGAAGAGGTAGGGACGCGAGCGCTGGCGCAGCAGTTCGACGACACCCGCTTTGGCTGCAGTAAAGCCGCCTGACGCGCCGCCCAGCGCCTTGCCGAACGTGCCGGTGATGATGTCGATGCGGCCCATCACGTTGCGGAATTCATGCGTGCCGCGCCCGGTCTTGCCCATGAAGCCTGAGGCATGGCATTCATCGATGCCAACCAGCGCGCCATGTTTTTCGGCGAGATCGCAAATCTTGTCCAGTTGGGCGATGGTGCCATCCATCGAGAACACCCCGTCGGTGAAGATGATCCGGCTGCGTGCGCCCGACGCTTCCTTGAGGCAACGCTCCAGATCGGCCATGTCGTTGTGGGCATAACGCAGGCGCTGCGCTTTGCAAAGACGAATGCCATCGATGATGGACGCGTGATTCAGCGCGTCCGAGATGATGGCGTCTTGCTCGCCAAAGAGCGGCTCAAACAGACCGCCGTTCGCATCGAAGGCGGCGGCGTAGAGGATGGCGTCTTCCATGCCGAGAAAGTCTGCGATCTTGCGCTCCAACTGCTTGTGCAGATCCTGTGTGCCGCAAATGAAACGCACAGAGGATAGGCCGTAGCCATGGGTGTCGATCGCATGTTTGGCCGCCTCGATTGCCTTCGGGTGCGATGACAGGCCCAGATAGTTGTTGGCGCAGAGGTTGATGACGTGCGCACGCTCGGTCGTGTCGATCTCGGCTGCTTGCGGCGTGGTGATGATGCGCTCGGTCTTGAAGAGTCCGGCAGCCTGGATGCTGGCTAGCTCTCCATCGATGTGTTCGTAGAAGTTTTTGGTCATCTGGTTTCCTGAATCAGCGAATACTGCTCAGCTTTTGCTTGAAGCGAAAGCTGAATCCGTTCCAAACTGACCGCAGCGTCCAGCAGAAGTCCACGTGACTTCTGCCATGCAAATTCGCTGTCAATCAGGCTGTGGAGGTTGACGGTTGTCATGGCCAGGATCTGTGTTCAATATATCGAATACATGTGCAGTATATTGAAAGTCCGGCAATTTTCCAAGACGCCTTGCCGACTGATGACCAACCTCGAAAGGCGGAGCAGCCCACCATAGAGCTGCGTTCATCACCGTGCCATCACCGCACCATTACGCGGGCACGGGTTTTAATCCTTCGAGCAATGTTGGCAAGAGTTCGGATACGGTCGGATGGATTGGCATCGCGTTCTGCATGGCCGTGTAGGGCAGGTCGGCGTACATGACTTGGAGAATCGATTGCACCACTTCGTCGGCGGACAGGCCCAGCAGGGCTGCTCCGAGAATGCGCTGTGTTTCTGCGTCGACTATGACTTTCATGAATCCCTGGGTCTCGCCAGCTTCGCGCGCACGCCCTACCCGCGTCATGGGCATCTTTGCCATGAGCAGGGGCCGGCCGCTGCTTTGAGCCTCCTGCAAGGTCATGCCGCAGCGACCCAGTGGCGGATCGGTGAACAGCGCATAAGTCGGGATGCGATCAGTGACCCGGCGCTTGCCGTGATTGAACAGGTTGGCCGCCACGATCTCGTAGTCGTTCCAGGACGTATGGGTGAAGGCACCTTTGCCATTGACATCCCCCAGCGCCCAAACACCAGGAACGCTGGTCTCCAGTTGATCATCCACTTCAATGAAGCCGCGCGGGTTCATTCGGATGCCCGCAGCATCGAGGCCCAGCTCTCCGGTATTCGGGCGACGCCCAGTGGCGACAAGCAGGTGGGTACCTTCCAATTGTGGCGCACCGGGATCGCAAGAGAGTCCCACAACGATCCTGTCGCCGCGCTTTTCGACTGCCAGGCACTGCGCGCCAGTCTGCACGTTGATGCCCTCGCGTTCGAGGATGGCACGCATCTCATCACTGACATCCGCATCCTCGCGGCCGATGAGGCGTGGGCCCATTTCGCATACCGTTACCTCGCTGCCGAAACGTCGATACATCTGGGCGAACTCCAGCCCGATGTAGCTGCCGCCGATCACGATGAGATGCTTGGGCAGGCCGGTCAGGCTCATCATGCCGATGTTGTCCAAGTAGGGGACTGAATCCAGCCCGGTCAGCGGCGGCGCGAAGGGGCGACCGCCGACATTGATGAATATTCGCTCTGCACTGAGGATCTTGCCGTTGACCTCTACCGTGTGAGGGCCCACGAAACGTGCATGACCGTGCAATACACTGACGTTCTTGGCGGCATCCATCCAGTCACCGACACCCTTGCGCGATGCCGCGACAATGGTGTCTTTCCTCGCGATGACGCGCGCCATATCCACGCTGACCGCGCTACCCAGTGATACGCCGTAGTCGGCTGCGCGTCTAGCCATGGCGGCAACACGCGCAGAAGCCACCAACGTCTTGGTGGGAATGCACCCGTTGTTGACGCAGGTACCTCCCATTTCGCCAGACTCGATGAGAATTGTTTTCAGTCCCTCGCGGCCGCAGCGCGCGGCCATGGCGGGGCCAGCCTGTCCGGCACCGATGACGATGACATCGACAGTCTCGTTCATGATTTTCTCTCCTGGGATGTATGGCAGTCAGTCTGTTTGGTGCGGCCCAGCTTACAGGGATGCATGCACCCGTCAGTGTCATCATCAGGTGGCTGGCATCGTTCGCCATATCGAACGCCTGTTCGCTGTGCCAAGGTCTGTACACTAGGCACCTCCAACAGATCCATCAAACTCACATGAGTCCCCGCGCCAAACCCGTGCTCCGGTCCAGTCAGCGTGCGCGCATCAAGCCCTCGCCGATGCAACCCCCCAAAGTGGGCGACACCATCCAGAAACTGCGCCAGCAGCGTCAGCTCTCTCTGGAGGAGCTCTCCCACATGGCCGGGGTGTCGAAGTCGATGCTCTCCCAGATAGAGCGCGACAAGTCGAACCCCACCATCGCGCTGGTGTGGCGGCTGGCCAACGCGTTGAATGTTGAACTGCAGGAAATTCTGGGCGGAAAGGGTGCGGACGAACCCAGCATCACGGTGCTGGGCGTCCACGCCACGCCGACGCTTCGAGGTAGTGACGAGCGCTGCTCCCTCAAGATACTCGGGCCCATTGATACGGCGGGTCATTTCGAGTGGTATGAGCTGACCATTGCGGCGGGCGGCGCGTTGGTGTCGCTGCCGCATGCGCCCGGTGCAAGGGAGCATCTGACCGTATTGCATGGCATCTTCGAGGTTGAAGCGGGCCCCGCAAAGCAGAAACTCAAGCATGGCGAGACCGCACGCTATGCCGGCGATCAGCCCCACGCCATTCGCAATGCAGGCAAGGGACTGGCTGTCGCGCTGCTGGTGGTCATCAACCCCTGAAGTTGAGGTTGATACCGCAGCTACTCGGTTTCGAAGCGAATGCCGATGCTGGTCCAACGGCCATCACTGCCGCTGTCGCGCTGTTTGCCGAAAGATGCAGTGAGCTGCAACTTCTTCGCCACCAGCCAATAGCGCAGCCCGGCCTGTGCGGTGGAGGGTTCGCCGCGCGTGCCAAACACTTCGCCCACCAGCGTCACCTTTTCGGTCAGGTCATGTTCCACAGCACCGGCCCAGGTTGTCTTCCACTTCCGCTCTTCGCTGTTGCGCAGCGTGCCGAGATTCAGGCTCCAGGTGGTGCTGTCCACCACGCCGGTCAGCGGCAAGGTGACGTAGTTTTCCCGCTCCGATGCACCATTGCGTTTGATCGTGCCGGCGGCGATGCCGAGCGCCACCCCGTCCTTCTCTGATTCCCACAGCGTCTTCTTTACCTGAAAGAGCCAGCGCTTTTCGCTGGGGGCCTCATCAATTCGGCTATGCAGAAAGCCCAGCTGCATTTCGCTGTTGAAGAGCAGGTTACAGGCGGGCAGCACATCTCGCTCCGTGGACCGCTTGAAGGTACGCTGCTCGAATTCTATCTGGCAAGCGCCAGGTGCCAGCGTTCCCGCATCTTCTGTAACGAGTGGCGGCGCGGCATGCGCGAATGTGGCGGTGCCGATCACGACTACGGCCACAGAACGGGTGAAGAGGTCAAGGAGGGTGCAGGTCGTTGTATTCATGCTTGCGGTGTTGGGTCAGTGATTCGAGGGTTGTGATGCTTGGTGATGTGGGGAGGGGTGGTGGCAAGAGTTTGCCGAAAAGAAGGGGTTCTCCGCTTCAATTCAACATTTCAGGCGGATGCCGACTTCCGCTTCTCGGGCAGCTTCAATGCAGCACGCAGGTAACGGCCGGTATAGCTCGACTTCGTGTCAGCGATATCTTCGGGCGTTCCCTGCGCAATGATCATGCCGCCGCCATCGCCGCCTTCCGGGCCAAGGTCAATCACCCAGTCTGCAGTCTTGATGACGTCGAGGTTGTGTTCGATCACCACCACGGTGTTGCCGTGATCACGCAATCGGTGCAGCACTTTCAAGAGCAGGTCGATATCGTGGAAGTGCAAACCGGTAGTTGGCTCATCCAGAATGAACAGGGTTTTGCCGGTGTCGCGCTTGGACAGTTCGAGCGAGAGCTTCACCCGCTGTGCCTCGCCACCGGAAAGCGTCGTGGCAGATTGCCCCAGGCGGATGTAGCCCAGCCCCACGTCGAGCAATGTATGCAGCTTCCGCGCGACGACGGGAACCGCTTTGAAGAATTCATGGGCGTGCTCGACCGTCATGTCGAGTACCTCGTGAATATTCGCACCCTTGTAGCGCACTTCGAGCGTCTCGCGGTTGTAGCGCTTGCTGTGGCACACATCACAGGGCACGTACACGTCGGGCAGGAAGTGCATCTCCACCTTGATGACGCCATCTCCCTGGCAGGCTTCGCAGCGACCACCTTTCACGTTGAATGAGAAACGTCCTGGTCCATAGCCGCGAGCACGCGCCTCGGGCACGCCGGCGAACAGGTCGCGAATGGGCGTGAAGAGGCCGGTGTACGTGGCGGGATTGGAGCGCGGCGTGCGGCCAATGGGCGACTGGTCGACATTGATGACCTTGTCGAAGTGATCCAGCCCCTCAATTGACTCGAAAGGTGCTGGCTCTTCCTGGCTTGAGTAGATGTGATGCGCGGCCGCGCGGTACAGCGTGTCGTTGATCAGTGTCGATTTGCCGGAGCCCGATACGCCGCTGACGCAGACAAATAGTCCTACCGGCAGCGAAAGATCGACTTGCTTCAGATTGTTGCCGCGTGCACCTTTGATGACGAGCTGATTCTTGCCATCGTTGGACATGCGCTTCTTGGGCAAAGGGATCTGCTTCTTGCCGGACAGATACTGGCCAGTGAGCGATTCACTGGCCGCGCGGATGTCCGCAGGTGTGCCCTGAGCGACGATTTGCCCGCCATGTTCACCTGCGCCCGGGCCAAGATCGACCACCCAGTCGGCGGTGTTGATGGCGTCTTCATCGTGCTCAACCACGATGACGGAGTTGCCGATGTCGCGTAGTCGCTTCAACGTTCCCAACAGTCGATCATTGTCGCGCTGGTGGAGGCCGATGGAGGGCTCGTCCAGCACATACATCACACCGGTGAGGCCGGAGCCGATCTGCGACGCCAGCCGGATGCGCTGCGCCTCCCCGCCGGAGAGCGTATCGGCAGAACGCACCAATGAGAGATAGTCGAGGCCGACATTGTTGAGGAATGAAATGCGGCTGGAAATTTCCTTCACGATCTTGTCGGCGATGGCGAGCTTTTGGCCAACGAGTTTCAGATTGTCGAACCACGGCATGGACTGCTTCAGCGGCATGGCCGACAGCTCATGCAGGTTCTTGTCACCGACCCTCACAAACCGCGCTTCCTTCCTTAGCCGGGTGCCGACGCACTCTGGACAAGATTGGTTGTTGAGGTACTTGGACAGCTCTTCCTTTACCGCCATCGAGTCGGTCTCTTTGTAACGCCGCTCCAGATTGGGCACGATACCTTCGAAGCTGTGTTCACGCGTTACCGACTTGCCGCGCTCGCCGGGATACTTGAACGTGATCTTCTGCTTGCCCGAGCCGTACAACACGATCTGCTGGGTTTCTGGTGAGAGTTTTTCGAAGGGCGTGTCGACATCGAACTCGTAGTGCGCTGCAAGGCCGACCAGCATCTGGAAATAAAACTGGTTGCGCCGATCCCAGCCTTTGATGGCGCCACCGGCCAGGGAAAGGTTGGGATACGCAGCGATGCGTTTGGGATCGAAGAACGTGATCTCGCCCAGGCCATCGCACTTGGGGCAGGCGCCCATGGGGTTGTTGAACGAGAAGAGGCGCGGCTCAAGCTCGGGTAGCGAGTAGTCGCAATGCGGGCAGCCGAACTTGGCGGAGAACAACGTCTCCTCATTTGTCTCCATGTTGGCCGCGATGGCGCGGCCATCGCCGTGACGAAGTGCAGTCTCGAATGACTCGGCCAGCCGCTGCTTCACATCGGGTGCCACCTTGAGGCGATCCACGACCACTTCAACCGTATGCTTTTTGTTCTTGTCCAGCTTTGGCACGGCGTCAAGCTCGTAGACCTTGGCCTTGGCACTGCCAGTCGCGACACGCACTCGCACGAAGCCTTGGGCGCGAAGTTCTTCAAACAGATCAACCTGCTCGCCTTTGCGATTGACCACGGCAGGCGCCAGCAGCATGAGCTTGATGCCTTCGGGCATTGCCAGGACATGGTCCACCATCTGCGACACCGTCTGGGCCTCCAGCTTGATGGCATGTTCCGGGCAGTACGGGTCGCCTACCCGGGCGAAGAGGAGGCGCAGGTAGTCGTGAATCTCGGTGACCGTCCCGACAGTGGAGCGGGGATTGTGCGACGTTGCCTTCTGTTCGATCGAGATTGCTGGTGACAGGCCCTCGATGAGGTCCACGTCCGGCTTTTCCATGAGCTGAAGGAACTGCCGGGCATAGGCGGATAACGACTCCACATAGCGCCGCTGACCTTCGGCGTACAGCGTATCGAATGCAAGTGAGGACTTGCCTGAACCGGACAATCCGGTGATGACCACCAAGCTGTGCCGGGGCAAATCCAGGTTGATGTTCTTGAGATTATGGGTGCGGGCGCCGCGGATTTTGATGCTGTCCATGCGTGCTGTCTGGCTTTCGGGAGGGGGGTGCTGAGGGCGGAATGGGTGCAAAAAGCAACCTGTTATCATACTTGATGCACTGCATCATTCCTATTATTTCCCTTGACCTCACCTGATACCGTCGCGTCGGCAGCGACCGACCCGACCCGCATGACCCCGCTCGAAATTCGGGCGTCGGTCAGCCTTGCAGCCATCTATGGCCTGCGCTTGTTCGGTATGTTCATCATCCTGCCGGTTTTTGCGCTGTGGGCATCCGAATTGCCAGGCTGGGACAAGGCTTGGGTCGGTTTCGCGATGGGCATCTACGGATTCACCCAGGCGCTACTTCAGATTCCTTTCGGTTGGCTCTCGGACCGCATTGGGCGCAAACCTGTCTTGTATGTTGGGTTGGCTGTCATGGCAGCAGGGAGCTTCCTCTGCGCGGCCTCGACCAGTGTGTTGGGGATCGTTGCAGGCCGCATGCTGCAGGGTGCCGGCGCCATTTCGTCAGTCACCATTGCCATGACGGCGGACCTGACCCGAGAGAACCAGCGCACAAAGGCCATGGCGCTGATCGGCATCACCATAGGTCTTGCCTTTGCGCTGTCATTTGTCATCGCACCGTTCCTGGCCGGTGTCATTGGGGTGCCGGGAATCTTCGCGCTTACCGGCGCCATGGCGCTGACTGCCATAGTGGTGGTGAGGTTCCTCGTACCGAATGCGCCGGAGAGCGGATCGCGAGAGCCGGTTCGCTGGGGGCTCATCCTCAAGAATCCGCAACTCATGCGCATCAATTTCGGGATGTTCTCGCTGCACGCCATCCTCATGGCATTGTTTCTCGTTGTTCCATTCAATCTGGCCGCAGCCGGGCTTGCGGCCAGCGACCATTGGATCCTCTATCTCGGCGTCATCCTGCTGTCGTTGGTGTTGGTGGTGCCGATCATCCGCTCTGGTTGGGGCGAGACACGCGTCGTCGGCGTGGCTGCCGGGCTCATGAGCATCAGCCTGATCCTGATGGCCGTGATGCCGCTGTCGGTGTGGGGCATGGCAGCGAGCATGGCGTTGTTTTTCACCGCATTCAACCTGCTGGAGGCAAAGCTGCCGGCACTGGTTTCCGTGCGTGCGCCAAAAAGTGCCAGAGGCTCGGCATCCGGCGTCTTTGCGAGCCTTCAGTTTCTCGGCATTTTTACCGGCGCCACACTGGGCGGACTGATCGCACAGAATGCCGGAAACGTTGCGGTATTATGGTTTTGTGTTGGATTGTCCATTCTTTGGCTGGCCGCCGCAATTGGCGTAAAGCCGGTTTCCGTGCCGTCGGAAGCCCATTCAAAATAGGGAGCAAGTCATGGCATCAGTCAACAAAGTCATTCTCGTCGGCAATCTGGGCCGCGACCCGGAAACGCGCTATCTGCCTGATGGTGGTGCCATCACCAATGTGTCGATCGCCACCACCAGCAAGTACAAGAACAAAGGTGGTGAGATGGTCGAAGAAACCGAATGGCATCGGGTGAGCTTTTTCGGCCGGCTCGCCGAGATCGCGGGCGAATACCTGAAGAAGGGTCGCCCCGTTTACATCGAGGGCCGCTTGAAGACGCGCAAGTACACCGACAAGGATGGCGTGGAGAAATATGCCACCGACATTGTTGCCAGCGAAATGCAGATGCTGGGCAGCCGCGAAGGCATGGGTGGAGGCGGGGCAGAGGGCGCCGGTTTTGACCGCCCGGAGCGCGGAACTTCCGGTGCCGCACCAGCCGCAAAGCCAGCGCAGAAGGGTGGCGCATCCAAGTTTGACGACATGGATGACGACATTCCGTTCTGAAGTGGTCTGGCGCAGCAGCTTGCGCAGGATTATTACAGTGCCAGCGATCGGACTGCGACGCTTGAAATTCGGGTCATTGCCCGCATGTTCAAGCCAGTCTGCGAATATTCGCATCTCTTCCTGAGGACCTGAAATGAAACGTATCGTGTTGTTTCTCGCCACCAACCTGGCCGTGATGCTGGTATTGGGCATCGTACTCAACGTGCTGGGCGTGAACCGCTTCATCAGCGCGCAGGGTCTCAACATCCCCATGCTGATGGTGTTCTCGTTGATTGTGGGTTTCACGGGCGCATTCATTTCGCTCCTGTTGTCCAAGCCCATGGCCAAATGGTCCACGGGTGCGCAGGTCATCGACAATCCGCGCACTGCCGATGAGCAATGGCTGGTCTCCACGGTAAAGCGTTTGTCTGAAAAGGCCGGTATTGGCATGCCCGAGGTCGCCATCTACGAAGGCGAGGCCAATGCCTTTGCCACGGGTGCCTTCAAGAACTCATCGCTGGTTGCTGTCTCCACGGGTCTCCTCCAGTCCATGACCAAGGAAGAAGTGGAAGCCGTGCTGGCGCATGAAGTGGCGCACGTGGCCAATGGCGACATGGTGACGATGACGCTCATTCAGGGCGTGGTGAACACGTTTGTCGTGTTCCTCTCCAAGGTGGTGGGTTACCTCGTCGACCGCGTCGTGCTGAAGAACAACAGCGACTCGCCCGGTATCGGTTACTACGTCACCGACGTCGTTTGCCAGATCGCCTTCGGGCTCCTCGCCTCCATCATCGTGGCCTGGTTCTCGCGCTGGCGCGAATACCGTGCAGACTCTGGCGCTGCCACATTGTTGGGTACGCCGCGTCCGATGGTCGCCGCACTGCAACGTCTGGGCGGGCTTGAGCCTGGCGAACTGCCAAAGTCCATTCAGGCAGCAGGCATCAGCGACAAGCCGGGCTTCATGGCGCTTTTCTCCAGCCATCCGCCCATCGAGTCGCGCGTTGCTGCGCTGCAGAACTGGCGTCCCGGCCAGCAATAAAAAAACCGCGCGATCCGAGAGGATCGCGCGGGAACAGTCCACACCGAGGTTTCAACCTGCATCATGCCTTCAAGGCATGACAGGCATGTGAATCCCCGGTTTCATCTGGTGCGGGCGTTTATTCCGCTGCGATGCTGAGCATGATCTTGCCGATGTGCTGCGAGCTTTCCATGAGTTCGTGCGCTGCGGCAACGTCCTCCAACGCGAATATTCGCCTGACTACCGGTTTGATACTGCCTGCCTCGATCAGGGGCCAGACTTGTTCCCGGAGCGCTGCAGCAATCGCCGCCTTTTGGTGATCCGGTCGTGCACGCAATGTCGAGCCGGTTAGCGTCTGGCGTTTCAGCATGAACATGACAAGGTCGAGTTCGACTTTGCTGCCCTGCAAAAATGCGATCTGGCAGAGCCTGCCTTCGACAGCCAGCAGCTTCAGGTTCTTTGCGACATAGTCACCGCCCACCATATCCAGAATGACGTTGATGCCGGTCTTCCCGGCAGCTGCCTGTGCAGCCGCAAACCAGTCCTCGGTCTTGTAGTTGAAGACGTGGTCTGCCCCCATGGACTTGCAGAATGCGGCCTTCTCTTCATTGCCCACGGTGGTAAACACTTCGGCCCCAAAGGCTTTGGCCAATTGAATGGCGGTGAGCCCGATGCCGGACGAGCCGCCGTGAACCAGGAACTTGTCGCCGGACTTGAGCCTGCACGTGTCAAATACATTGACCCAGACAGTGAAAAAATTCTCCGGCAAAGACGCGGCTTCGGTCAGGGACAAGCCTGCCGGAATGGGAAGGCAGTGAGCTGCGGGCGCTACGCAGTACTCCGCATAGGCGCCGCCGGGTGCGAGGGCGCAAACGCGGTCGCCGAGTTTCCACTCAGTCACGGCAGAGCCGACCGCCACAACCTCGCCAGCGGCTTCCAGTCCCAGCACAGGCGATGCGCCGGGCGGTGGCTTGTAGGTTCCTCTGCGTTGCGCGACATCGGGACGATTGACGCCCGCGACCGCGACCCGGATCAGCACATCACGTTCACCGGGGACGGGCAGTGGGCCGAACGCGGGCTGCATCACGTCGGGCGTGCCGAAGTTGGGTAAGTCGATGAAGCGCATGGTTTCAGGCAATGTCGACATGGTGGGGCGGAGTCCTTGAATTGGCATGGCGTTGGTCGTGCAGCGATTGTAGACAACTGGCCCTTCGGTTTGCCAAGTCTGCGCCATTCACTGAGGCCTGCTGAAACGCTGACACGATGGAGCAGAAGTACCGCAACCATCTGGACCGGAAGGTTGCGCTGTCGCGCACGCCCCGCTCTGAAACCGTTGCGGTCTGTTCACGGCCAGAGCCAGGCCGCGCCGCGAACGCCACTCGAATCCCCATGCACCGGCGGGAGCAGCCGCGTGGTGACTTGGTCGGAAAACACATGCCGAGACCAGAGCCGCGGCACCGTGTCATACAGACTGCGAATATTCGCAATGCCGCCGCCCAGCACGATGACATCCGGATCGAGAATATTGATCACGCCGGCCAGTGCGCGGGCGAGGCGCTCCGCATGTCGAGCGAGGCTGGCAACACAGTCCGCATCGTCGTGCGCGGCGCGCGCTGCAATCTCCATGGCAGGCAGGTGCGTACCACTTTCGCGGAAGTGGTCGGCAGACAGCCCCGGGCCGGAAAGCCAGGCTTCCACGCATTGATGTCGGCCGCAATAGCACGCAGGATTGGCCAGTCGTTCAGCGTCGGTGGCAGATGGCAGCGGATTGTGTCCCCATTCCCCTGCGATGGCGTTTGCACCTTCCAGCAGTTGCCCATGCACCACCACCCCGCCACCGACGCCCGTGCCCAGGATCACGCCAAATACCACGGCAGCGCTTGCGCCTGAGCCATCCACGGCCTCCGACAATGCGAAGCAATTGGCGTCATTCGCCATTCGGATCGGCCTCGCCAACGCGGCTTCCAGATCTTCCATCAAGGGCTGCTCGTTGAGGCAGGTGGAGTTGGCATTCTTGATGCGTCCAGTCAATCGGGAGCGCGCGCCAGGCGTTGCAAGGCCAACGCTCCCGCCCGCACCGAGCTCGGCTTCTGCGGCTTGTACCAGTCCCACGATGCAGCGGAGCGTCCCGACATAGTCTCCCGCAGGCGTTGCCACGCGTTGCCGCCAGCGCGTGGTACCTGAGCGGTCAAGGGCGAGCAGCTCGATCTTGCTGCCGCCCAGATCGACTCCAAAGCGGTAAGGCAATTTCTGGGTAGTGGGTTGCATGCGGGTCAATCCAGGGACTCAGCGGGCAGATGTCCTGCCATTGTGCCCTGATGGTCGTGCCTTCCTGAGTACGGGACAATTCATTGCGCAGTGCACAACGCGCTAACCCATTCTGTTAAAATGCAAAATCGCCAGTTTGTCTGTTCGTCACCGCTGGCCCGCCTATAGCGTCTGCAACGGCTCACCACTGCGTTGGTCATGGCTGCCGGGCCTCATTACTTCAGGAGTATCTTCATGCCGATTTATGCCTACAAATGCGCGTCCTGCGGGCATACCGAGGACGTGATGCGCAAGATTGCCGATGCGCCGCTGACCATTTGCACGGCCTGTGGCAAGGCAACCTTCGAAAAGCAGCTCACTGCCCCCGGATTTCAGCTCAAGGGCAGTGGCTGGTATGCGACCGATTTCAAGGGCGGCAACAAACCTGCGGACGCCAAGCCTTCTGCGACAGACACCAAGACTGACACCAAGACTGACACCAAGGCTGACACCAAACCTGGCGCCAAGCCGGACAGCAGCACCGACACGAAGCCTGCCGCATCCGCCGCGCCCGCTTCCGGCTCCGGGGCCTGCCCGGCCTGCGCAGACTGAGCACCTTCGTGCCCCTCAATCGATTCCAGCTTGGGTTCATGGCCAGCTTGCGCCGCTACTTTGTAGCGGGGCTGCTCATCTGGATACCGCTTGGCATCACCATTTGGGTGCTGTCGCTGCTCATCGGGCTGATGGACCAGACCCTGCTGCTCCTGCCCAAGTACCTCAGAACCGAGTCCTGGGCCGGCTTTCACATTCCGGGCCTGGGTGTGATCCTCACGCTCTTCATCATCCTCGCCACCGGCACCCTGGCCGCCAATTTGGTCGGTCGGAAGCTGCTCAGCTTTTGGGATGGCATCCTGCATCGCATCCCCATCGTGCGCTCCGTATATGGCGGCGTGAAGCAGATCAGTGACACGTTGTTCTCCCCCGAAGGCAAAGCTTTCAGGAAAGCCGTGCTCGTGCAATGGCCGCATCCCGGCAGCTGGAGCGTGGCGCTGCTCACGGGAGAGCCGGAGCATGAAATCACCGACCACCTTGGCCATGACCGGGTTGCCGTATTCGTTCCCACCACGCCCAACATCACGGCGGGGTTTTTCCTCATCCTTCCGAAGAGTGAAGTCGTCGAACTCAAGATGACGGTGGACGAAGCGCTGAAGTACATCATCTCCATGGGTGTGGCCGAGCCACCCCGCCGCAAGGTAGCCGAGCCAGCCGATTTCAAAGGCGCCGGTCCCGACCCCAATCCGAAGCCCTTGTAGTCCCTCCCAGCGAGGGCGCAAGGGCGGCCCCCAACCGGCACTCGCCATCCCCGACCGTGCTCATGCTCTCGCGAGAGCACTGCATCGGGTGTGAGTGAACATTCGAATTGGCACCATCGCGAATATTCGCAATGGTGCCGTCAGCAAGGAAGACAACTCATCATGCGTACCAACTACTGCGGTCTCATCGACCAGCAATACCTCGGCCAGACTGTCACGGTCATGGGCTGGGCCCACCGACGACGCGATCATGGCGGCGTCATCTTCATCGACCTGCGCGACCGTGAAGGTCTGGTGCAGGTCGTGGCGGATCCGGATGCCAAACCCGCGCCCACCAATGCGGAGACATTCAAGCATGCCGACAGTGTGCGAAACGAATTCGTCCTGAAGGTCACCGGCCTGGTGCGGGCGCGACCGGATGGCATGATCAATCCCAATCTGAAGAGCGGCGGCATCGAAATTCTCGCGCATGAACTGGAGGTGCTGAACACCTGCACCACGCCACCTTTCCTGATGGATGAGGACAATATCTCCGAGACGGTGCGTCTGGAGAACCGCGTGCTGGATCTTCGCCGTCCGACCATGCAGCACAACCTGCGTTTGCGTCACCGCGTTGCCAGCGCCACGCGTCGTTATCTCGATGCCAACGGCTTCGTCGATGTGGAAACCCCTGTGCTGTACAAGTCCACGCCGGAAGGTGCCCGGGAATTCCTGGTGCCGTCACGCATCCATGATGGACAGTTCTATGCACTGCCGCAGAGCCCGCAGCTCTTCAAGCAGATGCTGATGATCGCGGGCTACGACCGCTACTACCAGATCACCAAGTGCTTCCGCGACGAAGACTTGCGCGCTGACCGCCAGCCCGAGTTCACACAGATCGATTGCGAAACCTCATTCCTGAGCGAGCAGGAAATTCGCGAAATCTTCGAGGGCCTCATCCGCACCGTGTTCAAGGAGGTGCTGGATGTGGACCTGCCCAACCCGATGCCGATCCATACCTATGCGGAAGTGATGCGTGACTACGGCGTGGACAAGCCGGACCTGCGTATTCCGCTCAAGTTCACCGAGCTCACCGATCTCATGAAGACGGTTGACTTCAAGGTGTTCCGCGCAGCGGCCGATCTGCCGAATGGACGTGTGGCCGCGCTGCGCATTCCGGGTGGTGCCGGGCTGCTCTCGCGCAAGGAGATCGACGACTACACGACGTTCGTCGCCATCTACGGTGCGAAAGGACTCGCCTACATCAAGGTCAATGACGCCACCAAATTCAATGAAGAGGGCCTGCAAAGCCCCATCGTGAAATTCCTGAAACCTGATTCTTTGCAGGCCATCATCGAACGCACAGGCGCACAGTCCGGCGACCTGGTGTTCTTCGCCGCCGACAAGGAGAGCGTGGTCAACGATTCCCTGGGTGCATTGCGCGCCAAGGTTGGCCACGAAAAGGGATTCGCCGAAAAGAGCTGGAAGCCATTGTGGGTCGTCGACTTCCCCATGTTCGAATTCAACGAGGACGCCAAGACCTGGGCGGCGCGTCATCACCCGTTCACCGCGCCCAAGGATGGTCACGAGGAGTATCTCGCCACCGATCCGGGCAAGGCAACCGCCAAGGCCTATGACCTGGTGTTGAATGGCTGGGAGCTGGGCGGCGGCTCGGTGCGTATCCATCGCGAGGAGGTGCAGTCCAAGGTGTTCGACGCGCTCGGCATCTCTGCCGAGGATCAGGAGCGGAAGTTCGGCTTCCTCTTGAAGCAGCTCAAGTACGGCGCGCCGCCGCACGGCGGCATCGCGTTCGGTCTGGACCGTCTCTCGGCCATGATGGCGGGGGTGGATCAGATCCGCGACGTCATCGCCTTCCCGAAGACTCAGCGCGGCCAGGATCTGCTGATCGAGACGCCGACCCCGGTGACGGAACAGCAGTTGCGCGATCTGCACATCAAGTTGCGCAATGTTGCAATGGTGGAGTGAGTTGCAAATTCAAACGCAAACACAGATAAACACGGATGAACACAGATGTTTTAATCCGTGTTCATCCGGCCTTTATCTGTGTTCATCTGTGTTTCGCACTTGAGGTATTTGAAATGACAATCGCACTGGTCGTACATGGTGGCGCCGGCAAGTGGCGTCCGGGTTCGGATGACGAAGCCATTGCAGGTGTTGCGGCGGCGGTTGAGGTCGGCCGTGAAATCCTCGCGGCGGGAGGCGCGGCACTGGATGCGGCCTGCGCAGCGGCCGTGGTGCTGGAAGACAACCCCATCTTCAACGCGGGCACTGGCGGCACGCTCAACTTCGATGGCTTCGTCGAACTCGATGCCTGCCTCATGGAAAGCGAATATTCGCAGGTGGGTGCAGTGTCGGGTTTGCAGAGGGTGAAGAATCCCGTCCTCGTTGCCCGAAAAGTGATGGAAGAGACCGACCACTGCATGCTGACTGGCGACGGCGCACTGCGGTTCGCGCGTACGATGGGCTTCGATGACTACGATCCCATCACCGCAGAACGCCGCCGCGACTGGGAAGACAAGAAGGCCAAACTGGATGAGTCCATGCAGGAGCGCGCATTCAAGACGCGCCGATTCCTTAAGCAGCATCCCGAGTATGCGGGTGGCACGATCGGCGTCGTCGCACTGGATGAGCGCGGCGTGTTGTGTGCCGCCACGTCCACCGGCGGCTACACGCTGAAGCTTGCTGGTCGCGTAGGGGATTCGCCCATTCCTGGCGCTGGCAACTACGCTGACAAAGTTGTGGGCGCGTCTGCCACCGGCACGGGTGAATACGTGATGCGTTCACTCGCAACGCGGCAGATCGCCGACTATGTCCGCAGCGGCATGAAGCTGGATGCGGCCATGTCGCGCATGCTGGATGAGCTGGTGCGCGACTACAACGCGGATGTGGGCTTCATCGCCATTGATGCAATGGGCAATGTGGCTGCGCAGCATCGCACCGAGTCCATGCCGCACGGGTACTTCGTCGGGACTGGTCCGATTGTGGCTCAAGCACGGGTGGCGAAGTGACCACCGATTCACTGCTGGCGCCGGTCGATGCACAGCTCGCCGCCTACAACGCACAGGACGTCAATGCCTTCGTGGCGTGCTTTGCCGAGGATGTCGTGCTCGAAGATGGTGCGGGCAAGGTGATCTCCACCGGCCGTGACGTCATGCGCGAGAACTATGCGCGCATGTTTGCGACCTACCCGCAGAATCGCGCAGAGATTCTGCACCGAATCGTGCAGGGCTCGTACGTCGTGGACCACGAACGCATCACGGGCCGCATGCCGGAGCCCGTCTATGCCGTGGCCATCTACCTGACTGAGAACGGCTTTATCCGCCACGTGCGCTTCCTGCGCTGAAGCGGTGCGCCGGTAGGGTGCCGTGCTGCGGGCATGCAGATTGCTTTGACACTTGCTAGTCAACTGTCAAAAGAGTGAAATACCACCGTGACGTTCTGACAGGAGAATCGAGTCATGCTCCTCATACTCAGACCTATCGCGTTTCCGGGACCGCAGTCCGGTGCCAGTCGTCCCAGCTCGCTGTGGCTATGGGTGGCTGCTTTGCTGGTACTGGGCTGGGTGCACCATCATTGGCTGGGCTCACGCGCAATGCCTTCACGCGAGGTCAACGTCATGGCGCGCGTTGTCGCTACGGCGCAACCATCCGAGGCGACTGCGTCATACGCCACGTTCTACCGCGCGGCATCGGGCTCATCCGATCTCGGCACACTCATCGCCACGGCGCGGGAATCGTCCTCTACCGGCAGCCACTACCGTGCGCTCCGTGCGCTCGATTTCTGCGCCCGCCAGGCACGCTACATGCTCGACGATCGTCAGAATGATGCCAGCGATGCGATGGGCTTTGCGGACCCGCGGCAGGCTGCAGCGCTGATGCAGATTCGGGCGCTCTGTCATCACGATGTCGGCATGGGGCGGCCGGACTACTTCACGCTGGCGGAGGAAGGGCTGGAGCGGCCTGATCCCATACTTGCGCTGTCGCTCCGCCTTGAGCGACTGTCCGCCGCCCCCCACGAGAGCGGTGACCTGCAGGATCCTGCGCTCCGACGCGATCTCATCGCGCGAATATTCGCAACCGGGGAACCGGCACTGCTGGGCGACATGGCGAGCGAGCTTTCGCTGTTATCGCCGCGTCTCACCTTTACTGTAGCGGGTGTCGAGGTGGAGCCGCATGCGCACGCCGCACTGCTCGCCGCGCTGCGCGATCTGGCCTGCGGCAGCACCGTCTGTGCGGATTCCAGCACCCGGGTACAGGAGCAGCTGCTGCGCTGTGCTGCCGCCGCACAGTGCGACCCGGCAACGGATAGTTCGCCAGCGACTTGGCAACGCGCACGCTTTCTTGCGCTGCTGCAGTTCAGCGGGGGTCGCGCGCTTGACTTCAGCTATCGCCCCGCGGCCTGACCCGCTTGCGTCAAGCCGTCACGCTGTAGTGGATCAATTGACGTATGCTCACGTCGTTCTGTCCTCTTCGCTCAGCCCGTGCGCTACAAGATTCCTGTCTCGACGCTCGTTGTCATTCATACCCCCGATCTCGACGTGCTGCTACTGGAGCGTGCCGACCGTCCCGGGTTCTGGCAGAGCGTCACCGGTAGTCAGGACGAAGGTGAATCGCTGCGCGAGACTGCCATCCGCGAAGTGGGGGAAGAAACCGGGCTGGATGCCAACGCACACCTGCTCACGGACTGGAACAAACAGAACATTTACGAGATCTATCCCATCTGGCGCCACCGCTACCCTCCCGACATCATGCACAACACAGAGCATGTATTCGGTCTCCTCGTGTCGCGTGATGCGGCTATTCGCATCGCACCGCGCGAGCATCTTGGGTTTCAGTGGTTACCCTTCGCGGAGGCAGCCGAGAAGTGTTTTTCGTGGACCAACCGCGAGGCCATTCTTTCGTTGGCTAGCCGTGGAATGGGTAATGGGTAATGGGTGATTGGTTGAATCGGAAAGTGACTGGATGATGCGCAAGGAAATTGTGGATGAGAGCAACCCGGAAGGCGCGGAGGCAGGGGCCGATTCTGTGAGTCCTCCCATCACCCATGACCCTTCACCCATCGCGAAGTCTCTGACCCTCGCCAGCCACAACATCCACAAAGGTCTCTCACACTTCAACCGGCGGGTGATTCTGGATGAGCTGCGGCAGAATCTGCATACGCTGGAGCCAGACCTCGTGTTCCTGCAGGAGGTGCAGGGCGCGCGCACGCGGCCGGTGCACAAGCACCATGGCCAACCGGTGGTGCAGCATGAGTTCCTGAGCAATGGTGCCTACAGCGATGTGGTCTACGGCCAGAACGCGACGTATGACGAGGGCCATCACGGCAATGCGGTGCTGTCGCGCTATCCCGTTCTGGATTGGGAGAACATCGACATCTCCCACCATTCGATGGAATCCCGCGGGCTGCTGCACACGCGCGTGCAAGTTCCGGGCTGGCCGCCACTGCATGCGGTGTGCGTGCACTTGGGGTTGTTCGCGCGCAGCCGTCGCTTCCAGATGAATCTCATTGCCGAGCGGATCCATGAACATGTGCCCGACAACGAGCCGCTGATCCTCGCAGGCGACTTCAATGACTGGCGCGGCCAGGTGTCGGCAGCACTTGAACGTGAACTCGGCATCACCGAGGCATTCGAGCAGCTTCACGGCGCACCGGCACGCACGTTTCCGGCGAGCCTGCCCATGTTGCCGCTCGATCGGATCTACGTGCGCGGACTGAAAGTGCAACGGGCCGAAGTGCTGGGCGAAGGCATGTGGGCAAAGCTCTCCGACCACGCTGCCTTGCTTGCCGAGGTGTCGCTTGCCTGAGCTGATTGCCGGCAACCAGGTCACGTTGCTCAAGCGCGGCACCGAGTTTTTTCCCGCGCTCATTGCCGCCATCGATGCCGCGCAACGCGATGTCGCGCTGGAGACCTACATTTATGCCGATGACCCGACAGGCGAAGCCGTCACCAACGCATTGGAGCGGGCGGCGCAGCGTGGGGTAAATGTGCGCTTGTTGATCGACGGCTTCGGCGCGCAAGACTTCCGCGCTGACTGGCGCCAGCGCCTCGGCGCGGCGGGCGTGATCGTCCTCGCCTATCGGCCCGACATCACGCCGTGGACGTTTCGCACCGAGCGCCTGCGACGCATGCACCGCAAGATTGCCGTCATGGATGGCACGGTCGCATTCGTCGGTGGCATCAACGTCATCGATGACCTGAACGGTGTGCCGGAGGGATGCCCTCGGTTCGATCTCGCCGTGCAGGTAGAGGGGCCGCTGGTCGCGGAGGTGTATCTCGCCGTGCAGAAGCTGTGGCAGCGCGTGGCGTGGCTGCGTCTGAAGCAGCGCTTCTCACAAAAGACGCTCACCAAGCGATTCACAAGTGCCGCCTTGCAGTCGGGCGACATGAAGGCTGCAATCGTCCTGCGTGACAACCTCCGCTACCGCAGTAGTATCGAGGACGCCTATCTCGGTGCGGTCCGTTCCGCACGCAGAGAGGTGTTCATCGCCTGCGCCTACTTCCTGCCCGGTATCCGCTTTCGCCATGCGCTGGTCGATGCGGCGAAGCGCGGCGTGCGGGTCGTGCTGTGCCTGCAGGGGCATACCGATCATCCGCTGCTTCAGCTTGCCAGCCGCGCGTTCTATGAATCCATGCTCGATCATGGTGTGGAGATTTACGAATATTCGCGTAGTGAATTGCACGCCAAGGCTGCGGTGGTGGATGGGCGCTGGGCCACGGTCGGTTCCAGCAATCTCGATCCGCTGAGCCTGGTGCTGGCGCGCGAAGCAAATATCGTTGTGGTCGATGAAGTCTTCGCCGCCTCGGTGCAAGCGGCCATTGAAAGTGCCATGGTCGAAGGCGCCACGCCCGTCCGCCGCATGTTGTGGAAGCACCGCCCGTGGTGGCAGCGCGTCAGCATCTGGTTCGGCTACGGCTTCGCGCGGTTTGCGATGGGGCTGCTGGGGATGCGGGGATTCTGAGTCGCTGGTCGGCATTGCGAATATTCGCAGTGCTACCAAGGGGCATCATGCTAGTCCAGTGCGTTGCAACGCTCGACAAAGCCCTGAATCTCGCGGGCGCATTCATTGGGTCGGGTCTGCAGGAGGCAATGTGGCCCCTCGATCACCCGTAGTTGTAGCTGCGGCAGAGCGCGAGCAATGTCAGCGGCGACTGAGGCAGGCACCAGCCGGTCTTCTCCCGCACAAAGGTACAAGACAGGCACTTGAATGTTGTGCAGGGTATTGCGCACATCTACTCCCATGACGGCGCGAATCCGTGCATGAAAGGCCTTCCTGCTCACCGACCCAATGGAGCGCGAGAGCAGCTTTGCCAATTCTGGTGTGCCGAATCGCCCCAGCAGGAAAAAACTCACGAGCGCGCTGGGGAAATCCCGCACAGGCAGGCGCGAGAGAAGGGGTCGCAACATGTTCAGTGCTGGACGTGGATTTGCGGCAAAGGAACAGCAGAGGATAAGTCCCCTGAGTCTTGGGCCAAGCTCACGCGCAATCGAAATGGCAATTGGCCCGGAGAAAGATTCAGCCAGCAGAATCACATTACCTCTGACAGGCAAAGCCTGACGGGCAACTTCTCCCAGTTCGGCGTACCCCAGCACAGACTCGCTGGGGTAACGAACTACTACCCTGTTCAGGCTGGGTGAAAGGCGTTCAAGTAGCGGGTCAAAGAGATTTCCTGTGCCATCCATGCCTGGCAGCAATGCGAGGACAGGAGTTGAGCCCAAAGATTGCTCGCTTACTTGCTCGCCCGATTCGCCGCCGCCCCGCGAATCGCCGTACCTGATCCATCATTGGTCAGCACTTCCAGCAGCAGCGCATGTTCCACACGCCCGTCAATGATGTGTGCGCTTTTCACGCCGCTCTGCACGGCTTCGAGCGCGAAATCGATCTTGGGAATCATGCCGCCGGAAATAGTGCCGTCCTTCACCAGGTCCTGCACTTTGCTGGCGGTGATGTGATGGATGACGTTGCCTTCCTTGTCCAGCACACCCTTGATGTTGGTGAGCAGGATGAGCTTCTCGGCTTGCAGCGTGATGGCGAGCTTGCCTGCGACCACGTCGGCATTGATGTTGTACGCCGTGCCATCCTCATCCACGCCCAGCGGCGCAATGACGGGAATGAAGTCCTTGTCATCCAGCAGCTGTATGAGCGCGGGGTCGATGCTGACCACCTCGCCGACAAGACCCAAATCGATTTTCTTCCGCTTGTTTTCTTTGCTGGTGAGCTTGAGCCTGCGCGCGCGGATGAACTGGCCGTCCTTGCCGGTCAGACCCACTGCCTTGCCGCCCGCCTTGTTGATGAGCGTGACGATCTCCTGATTCACGAGACCGCCCAACACCATCTCCACCACGTCGAGCGTCTCGTCATCGGTGACGCGCATACCCTGGATGAACTCGCCCTTCTTGCCGATCTTTTCCAGCAGAGCGTTAATCTGCGGGCCGCCGCCGTGCACCACCACCGGGTTCATGCCGATGAGTTTCAAGAGCACGATGTCCTCGGCGAAATCCTCCTGCAGCGCGATGTCCGTCATGGCGTTGCCGCCGTATTTCACGACGATGGTCTTGCCGTAGAAACGCTTGATGTAGGGCAGCGCCTCGATGAGGACTTCGGCTTTGGTCTTGGAGGTGATCTTGGTTTTGGACATGGGCGGCGAGCTCCTTATGTTTCGAAGATTCTACAGCGCGAGCCGCTGCCAGATCGTTGACGAAAGGCCGGCCGAATTCAGCGTATAGAAATGCAGCCCCGGCGCGCCGCCCTGCAACAGGCGGTCGGCGATGTCGGTCACCACATCCAGCCCGAACGCGCGGATGGATGCCGTGTCATCGCCGTAGCCTTCCATCTTGTTGCGCACCCAGCGGGGAATCTCGGCACCACAGGCATCCGAGAATCGCGCCAGCTGCGAGAAGCTGGCGATCGGCATGATGCCCGGCACGATGGGAATATTCACACCCATTGCCGTCACCTGGTCCACGAAATGGAAGTAGGCGTCCGGGTTGTAGAAATACTGCGTGATGGCGGCGTCTGCACCGGCGTCCACCTTGATCTTGAAGTGCTTCAGGTTTTCCTGCGCGCTGCGCGCTTGTGGGTGGTACTCGGGGTAGGCCGCCACCTCGATGGTGAAGTGATCGCCTGTTTCCTTGCGGATAAACGCTACCAGATCGCTGGCGTAACGAAACTCTCCCGCGACAGCCATGCCCGATGGCAGATCGCCGCGCAACGCCACGATGTGGTCGATGCCGTTGTCTTTGTAGTGGGTCAGTACATCGCGAATATTCGCAACGGTGGAACCGATGCAGGAAACGTGCGGGGCGGCGTTGTAGCCCTCCGCCTTGATCTCAAGGACGGTGGCAAGCGTTCCTTCTTGTGTGGAGCCGCCTGCACCAAACGTGCAGGAGAAAAAATGCGGCTTGAACTGGGCAAGCTGCTTGCGCGTCGCTCGCAACTTTGCTTTTCCTTCCTCCGTTTTAGGAGGAAAAAACTCGAACGAGAACGTTCTCTTTTTGACTTCGCTCTGCAATGTTCCCCCTCTCCCCGGCCCTCTCCCGCGAGGGGAGAGGGGGGATTTGCGAATATTCGCTTTAGTAGCGATAGGCCTCTGGCTTGTACGGACCCTGTACGCTTACGCCGATGTAATTGGCCTGCGAAGCAGACAGCTCGGTGAGTTGCGCACCCAGTTTCTGCAATTGCAGACGCGCCACCTTTTCATCGAGATGCTTCGGCAGGACATACACGCCGATCGGGTACTTGGCGGTGCTGCCGTAGAGCTCGATCTGCGCGATCACCTGATTGGCGAAGGACGACGACATCACGTAGCTGGGGTGGCCTGTGCCGCAGCCCAGGTTCACGAGGCGGCCTTCGGCCAGCAGGATGATCTTCTTGCCGTCAGGGAATATGACGTGATCGACCTGCGGCTTGATGTTGTCCCACTTGCACTTCTTGAGACCCGCGACATCGATCTCGTTGTCGAAGTGGCCGATGTTGCAGACGATGGCCTGGTCCTTCATCTTGGCCATGTGGTCGTAGGTGATGATGTCCTTGTTGCCCGTTGCGGTGACGAAGATGTCGGCCTTGTCGGCGGCATAATCCATGGTCACGATGCGATAGCCTTCCATCGCGGCCTGCAATGCGCAGATGGGATCGATTTCCGTGATCCACACCTGAGCGGACAGTGCGCGCAACGCCTGCGCGGAGCCCTTGCCCACATCGCCATAGCCGGCCACGACTGCCACCTTGCCGGCGATCATCACGTCGGTGGCGCGCTTGATGGCATCGACGAGCGACTCGCGACAGCCGTAGAGATTGTCGAATTTGCTCTTGGTGACAGAGTCGTTCACGTTGATCGCAGGGAAAGCCAGATTGCCCTCGGCTGCCATCTGGATGAGACGCTTGACACCCGTGGTGGTTTCTTCCGTCACGCCCTTCACGTGCTTCAGGCGCGTGGAGTACCACGTCGGATCCATGGCCAGCTTGGCCTTGATCGAATTGAAGAGGCAAATCTCTTCTTCGCTGGTGGGATGATTGATGCCACTCTGGTCGGTCTCGGCTTTGGAGCCCAGATGCAGCAGCAGCGTGGCGTCGCCGCCGTCGTCCAGGATCATGTTGGTATAGCCACCATCCGCCCATTCAAAGATGCGGTGGGTGTAGTCCCAATACTCTTCCAGCGTTTCACCTTTGTACGCGAACACGGGCGTACCGCCTGCGGCGATGGCTGCTGCCGCGTGATCCTGCGTCGAGTAGATGTTGCAGGATGCCCAGCGCACGTCTGCACCGAGGGCCGTCAGCGTCTCGATGAGCACGGCGGTCTGGATGGTCATGTGCAGCGAGCCCGTGATGCGGGCACCGCGGAGCGGCTGAGTCGCCTTGAATTCCTCGCGGATCGCCATCAGGCCGGGCATTTCGGTCTCGGCTATGGCGATTTCCTTGCGGCCGAAATCGGCCAGCGACAGGTCGGCGACGTGGTAGTCGTTGTTGATGAGGTTCTGCGGTTTCAGAATGGCATTCATGTGTGTCCTTTCGCTGTGTTGCGTTCACGTTTCCAGCGGACGAAAAAAAGCGCCCGCAATCGGTTGAGGATTGCGAGCGCCGTTGTTCTGTGCCGAGCCTGGACTTCAGGGCATATGCGAATATTCGCAATATGGTCAGGAAGTTCGCAGCGCTCCTCGGCAGGAGGCGGATTATACGCGGGTTGGCTGCCGCTGCAAACCCCGGCAATTTGCCAGCCAAATTGGCCATCGCCGTGAATCAGTATCATTCGGGGATCGTGTTTTTGCCGCAGGATTTACCTGCCATCTGTTCCTCGCGGCACAAATGGCCATGATCCATCTTCTAGGCACACAAGGGTGCGGCTCCGCCATGGTCGAAGCCATGCTCGTCACGGCCAAAATTCCCTACACCTGCGCGATGAGCATCGCAAAGTCATGCTGGCTTGGATCAACGCGGCCGCCGATGAGAAAGGCCCGTGGTCCCTGGGGAAGACCTTCAGCGTGATCGACCTCTACTTCGCGTTCATGAGTAACCGGCGGCCCGGACGCTCAGGGTACAAGGCCAATGCGCCGAGGCTGTTTGCGATCGGAGAGAAGGCGGCGCAGAAGCCGAGAATCGGGAAGTTGATTGAGGCGCATGTGGGGTAGAGGTACTCCCGCTTCCACCGCCCCATTCAGAGCGTTTCATCGCAGCAATTCGGCGGGCTATCGATAGACGTCCTTGCGGTTGCCAATCCGCACCACCAGCACGCGCAATGCTTTGTCTTCGATGCTGGCAACAATGCGGTAGTCGCCAACGCGGTACTTCCAGAAATCGCCAAGGGTTGAGCCTTTGAGCGGTTCACCCAAGCTCCGTGGGTCATCCGCCCCGGCTACACGGTGGTACAGAAACAGCAGCAGCCGCTCGGCAACTTGGTGGTCGAGTCTGTCGAGATCGCGCTCTGCGGCGCGATCAAACTCAACCTTCCAACCCATAGCGCTTCATGATGTCTTCGAGAGGGTTCGACTTTGACTTTCCCAATCGGTTCTTCTCGAGCCGCTGCTCCGCCAGATACAAGTCTTCAAGGTCGTCGATGTGCTCGCGCACCGCTTCGAGAATGTAATAGGTCTTGCTGCGCCCGGTCTGCTCGGCCAGTTGCGTCAGGCGATTTGACAGGTCTTCGGGGAGTCGGAGAGAGACGGCCATGGGGGTTCCTTTCAGGATGCGATACAAGTATCGCTGGACTGGTCTCAAAGTGCAAGCGCTGCGCGCGGCGACCGATGAGCATCGCAAAGTCATGCTGGGCTGGATCAACGCCGCAGCCGACGAGAGAGGCCCGTGGTTTCTGGGCAAGACCTTCAGCGTGATCGATCTTTACTTCGCGTTCATGAGCTACTGGCGGCCCGGACGCTCATGGTACGAGGCCAATGCACCGAGGCTTTATGCAATTGCGCAGAAGGCGGCGGAGAAGCCGAGTGTTGGGAAGTTGATTGAAGCGCATATGGGGTAGTGCCTTTGAACCTCTATGCGTTCCGAGATTCGGAGACCTTTTGTTTTAGCGCGCTTAGAAAGTCTACTCGTTGAGTACGGGATTCAAATGCCCGGCTCGGGATCATATGGGCAAGGTGTGGCGCTACATACACTGCGATGAATCCAGGTCGACTTAGTACCTTGACGATTCCGTGCCAATAGAAAATTGATTTGTTGAATGCCGTTTGTTCTGTGAAACCATCATCCGTAATTTCTACGATATGGGTAGTAAGTACTGAGTGGTTCTTTCGTGAGAACAAGTAAACCGCATTGAAGGCAATCTGTGCTACCCACATGATCAAATAAAAGGCCAGCGCGAACACTGTCGCGAATGCAATGCCCTCTTGAAGTTCATTCCAGAAAATGAATGCCGCCACTGTGACATACAAGCCTTGAACTGCCGGAGACAGCAATTGATGGATCGCAGTGAACAAAAAGATGTCAAGAAAGGTGTTCTCGTATTTGAGTTGCATGGTTTTTTAGTCTTGAGTATTTATCGAGCCATCGTATCTAAAAAAAGGGCAGCCGAAGCTGCCCTTTTTGCTTTGAATTACATCTCCAACCACCTCAAGCCGGCTGAGCCACCTTCGCCTCACCCTTCAACCCCGCCGCATCCCGCAAGAGCGCAGCCTTGTCAGTCCGCTCCCAAGTGAACTCCGGCTCGTCGCGGCCGAAGTGGCCGTAGGCGGCAGTCTTCTCGTAGATCGGGCGCAGCAGGTCCAGCATCTGGATGATGCCTTTCGGACGCAGGTCGAAATGCTCGTTCACCAGCGCTTCGATCTTCTCGTCGCTGATGACGCCCGTGCCTTCGGTATAGACCGTGATGTTCATCGGCTTCGCCACACCGATGGCGTACGCCACCTGGATCTGGCACTGGCGCGCGAGGCCGGCGGCCACGATGTTCTTGGCCACATAGCGGGCAGCGTAGGCGGCAGAACGGTCGACCTTGGTCGGGTCCTTGCCGGAGAAGGCGCCACCGCCGTGCGGGCAGGCGCCGCCGTAGGTGTCGACGATGATCTTGCGACCGGTCAGGCCGCAGTCGCCCTGCGGGCCGCCGATGACGAAGCGGCCGGTCGGGTTGACCAGATAGCGCGTCTCGGCCAGCCATTCCTTCGGCAGCACGGGCCGGATGATGTTCTCGATGACGGCGTCCACGAATTCCTTCTTCATGGTCTTGCCTTCGCTCATCTCCGGGCTGTGCTGGCTCGAAAGCACGACAGTGTCGATGCTCGCGGGCTTGCCATCCACATAACGCATGGTCACCTGGCTCTTGGCATCGGGGCGCAGGCTGGGCATACGGCCATCGCGGCGCAGTTGGGCCTGGCGCTCGACGAGGCGGTGCGCGTAGTAAATCGGTGCGGGCATCAGTGCGGGCGTTTCGTCGCAGGCGTAGCCGAACATCAGGCCTTGATCGCCAGCGCCGGTGTTCAGGAAATCATCGCTCGCCTGATCCACACCCTGGGCGATGTCGTTGGACTGTTTGTCGTACGCCACCAGCACGGCGCAACCCTTGTAGTCGATGCCGTATTCGGTGTTGTCGTAGCCGATGCGCTTGATGGTGTCGCGCGCGACCTGGATGTAATCCACATGTGCGTTGGTGGTGATTTCGCCAGCCAGCACCACGAGGCCGGTATTGCACAGTGTCTCGGCGGCGACTCGGGAGCGCGGGTCCTGCGCTAGAATCGCGTCAAGAATCGCATCGGAAATCTGGTCGGACACTTTGTCCGGATGGCCTTCGGAAACAGATTCCGAGGTAAAAAGAAAACTGCTCATCGGGTCTCCCCACGTCTTGAAAGTAAAAAGCGGTGAACAAAGGCGAGTGCTGTCGTGTGCAGGGTCAGCGATTTCACTGGACCATGCCGCCAAACGCGAACCGCGCATTATAGCCAAACCTCACCGCCGTCCCGCATCGGCCGGATGGAACAAATTGTGATGAAGCTTCTGCTGTCGTTATTTGGTCGGCTTTCCCTGACGAGCAACCATCGCGTCGGCGCCCTGCTGGGCCGCATCGCGTGGCATCTTTCGCCGCGATTCCGCCTGATGCTCGCTGCGAATATTCGCGTCTATGCCAAAGCCCGCAGGCTGGATGCCGCCGCTGTCACGGCGCTGGAGCGCGCAGCCCGGCGGGAGGGTGGGAAGGGCATGACCGAGCTCGCCATCATCTGGACCGCACCCGTGGAGCGCCTGTATGGCATGGTCACCGCCTGCGAAGGCTGGGCACATGTGGAATCGGCCCAGGCTGTGGCGAAGCAGACCGGCAGCGGCATCATCTTCGTATCGCCCCACTTGGGCAGCTTCGATATCGCCGGGCGCTATCTGGAAAGCCGACTGCCGATCACGGCGCTCTTTCGCCCGCCAAAACAGAAATGGCTGGGGCCGATCATGCAGGCGGGCCGCCAGCGCGGCGGTGCCACGACGGCGGAGGCCAACGCGGGCGGCGTGCGGGCGCTGCTGCGGACACTGAAGTCCGGCGGCAATATTTTCATCCTGCCCGACCAGGTGCCCGCGGCGGAGCAGGGCGGGGAGGGCGTGTGGGCATCGTTCTTCGATGAGCCGGCGTACACCATGACCCTGCTGCCCCGGCTGGCGCGGTCAACCGGCGCTGCAGTGATCTTTTTCTTTGCCGAGCGGCTGCCGGATGGGGCCGGGTTTCGCGTCCACTTTCAGCCTGCCGAGCCGGTGTTTCCCGAAGACAAACCTGCGGCAGCGACGCAGTCCAATCGCGCGGTGGAAGCACTCATCGACAAGGCGCCGGCACAGTATCTCTGGTCGTACAATCGCTACAAGCATCCGGCCGGTGCGCCGCTGCCCCCGGTAAAGGACTGATCCATGCGCGTGCTGCTGACGGGTGCCAACGGGTTTATCGGCGGCCACTTGCTTGCGGGGCTGGAGGCGGCCGGACATGACGTCGTGGCGGCGGTGCGTGATCCTGCGGCACTGCAGCGGCCCGACCTGGCAACACTCAAAATCGACTTCAATTGCGACACGGACGCCGCCATCTGGGCAGTGCGCCTCGCCGTTTTCGACGCGGTGGTGAATTGTGCCGGTGTGCTGCAGGCATCGCCCGGCCAATCGGTGCAGGCCATCCACACGGCAGCCCCCATCGCGCTGTTCGAAGGCGCGCGCCAGGCAGGTGTGCGGCGGGTGATCCAGATCTCCGCCATCAGTGCGGTGCCCGGTGCGGGCACAGAGTACGCAGAAACCAAACTGGCCGCCGATGAACACTTGAAAGGCATGGACCTCGACTGGGTCATCGTGCGGCCATCGCTTGTCTACGCGTCGGGCGTGTTTGGTGGCACGGCACTGCTGCGTGCGCTGGCTGCGTTGCCGCTGCGCATCCCGCTGGTGGGCGCTGGCGAGCAGGAGTTCCAGCCCATCCACATGAGCGATGTCGTGGCTTGTGTCGTGAGTCTGGTTGCAGGTACACGCGTCAACCGACAAGTGGTCGATCCTGTCGGGCCGGATGTCGTGCCGTTACGTCAATTGCTGATTGATTACCGCGCATGGTTGGGATTGCCGCCCGTGCCGACCTTTGCCATGCCCCTGCCGCTCATCCGGATCGCTGCGCGCATGGGCGATGTCGTTGGCGGGCCGCTCAGCACGACTGCACTGACGCAAATGAACTTCGGCAACACCGGCGACCATGCTGCATACGTTGAGTCAACGGGACTGACGCCGCTGTCCTGGCGGGCAGGATTGAATCGCAATCCAGCGCAGTGGCAAGACCGCTGGCATTCGCGCCTTTACTTTTTGCGGCCCGCGCTGCGCGTCATGCTGGCACTGATGTGGCTGGTGTCGGGTGCGGTGGGGTTCGCCTATCCGCCTGCGCTGCTCGAAACGTTTTCTGTCACGACCGGTTTGAGTGTGGCCACACTCAAGTTTCTCGCCATGGGCGGCTGCTTCACAGACTTGGCGCTCGGTGTGCTGATGCTTGTTCGCTGGCGGCCCGGCACGCTGGCCTGGCTGCAGACCGGGCTCATCGTCGGCTACACATTGTTCCTCAGCTGGGCGTTGCCCGCGCTGTGGGCCGACCCGTTTGGGCCGCTCTTGAAGAACCTGCCCATCCTCGTGGCGATATGGATTTGGGCCGTGCTGGAACAGGACAGATAGCATGGACTACCTCCTCCTCAAGACAATCCACATCATCAGCTCGACCGTGCTGTTCGGCACCGGCATCGGCACGGCATTCCAGATGTGGAAGGCGCATCGGGACGGCGACGTGCGCACCATTGCGGCCGTGAATCGCAACGTCGTCATTGCCGACTGGCTGTTCACCACACCGGCCGTGATCATCCAGCCGCTCACGGGTTGGCTGCTCCTGCGCGCAGCAGGCTTTGATCCGATGGCGCCGTGGCTGGTTCTTGCCTACGCGCTCTATCTGTTGGCCGGTGCGTGCTGGCTACCGGTGGTGTTCATCCAGCTCAGGTTGCGCGATCTTGCCATGGCGGCAGCGGCATCCAGCGCGCCGCTCGATGATCGCTACTGGCGACTTTACCGCTGGTGGTTTGCCTTGGGCTGGCCCGCGTTCGGCGGGCTGGTCATCGTCTTCTGGTTGATGGTCGCAAAACCACCGCTCTGGTTATGATGCCTGCCAAATCATGAGACTCGTCCTCGCCTTCCTCTGGTGTCTGCGCTGGCTGCCCCCCGCTTGGGTGCGGGCGCTTGCGCGGGTGCTGGGTAGCCTGCTGTATCACTTCGGCCGTC
This sequence comes from Betaproteobacteria bacterium, assembly GCA_031394355.1. GTDB lineage: Bacteria > Pseudomonadota > Gammaproteobacteria > Burkholderiales > Usitatibacteraceae > JAEUMY01. Next base: position 76,643 of record JANNSU010000040.1, read on the forward strand.
GCCGCATCACGCTCATCAATCTCCGGCTGTGCTTCCCGGAGATGAGCGAGGCGGAGCGCGTCGCGCTGGGCCGCCGCGTGTTCCAGAATCTGGCCCGCGCCACGCTGGAGCTGGGTCGTCTGTGGTACGCACCCATCAACGTGGCGCTTGCGAATATTCGCGTGGTGGACAGGCATCACTTTGATGGTCTCGCGGGCAAGCCGGTGATCGTGTTGGCGCCGCATTTCGTCGGGCTCGATATTGGCGGTGCGGGGTTCTCGCATACCTATGCGAATGCGTTCAGCATGTATTCCGAGCAGAAGAACAAGGTGTTCGACCGGGCCTTGCGGCGGGCGCGCGAGCGCTTTGGCGATCCGCTGCTGGTGACCCGCCAGCAGGGGATGCGGCCGGTGCTGAAGGCGCTGAAGCAGGCCCGCCCGTTCTACTACCTGCCGGATATGGATTTCGGCGCACGGGATGCCTTGTTCGTGCCGTTCTTCGGCGTGCCTGCGGCGACGGTGACCGCCATGTCGCGTCTGGCGGAGATCACTGGCGCGGCGGTGGTGCCCTGCATCACCCGCCAGTGCGAGAAGGATTACGAGGTCCGCTTTTATCCGCCCTGGGAAAACTTTCCCTCGGGCGATCTGGCGGCGGACACGCGCCGCATGAACGCCTTCATCGAGGCGCGAGTCCGGGAAATGCCGGACCAGTATTTCTGGGTTCACAAGCGTTTCAAAACCCGCCCCCCGGGCGAATCTCACTTTTACAAATAGCGCCAAGGATTGTGTAGAATCGCCAACATGGCCTGGTTCCAAGTCGTTCTCCGCGGTGAGCACTTCCTGATCCACAAGGACGGGAAAGATGCGTGGATGGGGTTCATCAAGAACTTCTACGTCGAAGCCGAATCACCCGACGCTGCCGAGCAGATTGCGGTCCGCCGCATGAGCACCGATCCGGACTTCCGCCTGTCCGTGAAAAACCCCGCCGACAAGCCGCCCGAGCTGAATATCGAGGAAGTGGCCCCGATCGATGCCGATCCTTCCCTCAAGGACAGCGACTTCGTTTATTACCCGGACGATTCTCCGCCCGCTTGATCGCTCTGTTCGCGCCGGTCTTTTACTGGCAAGTCGGCTTCGCGGGAACCCCCTTGCGTTGCCACCTGCTTCCGGCGCTGAAACACGACTGTAACGTTCCCCTGTCCGCCATCCGCCTGACTGCCCGCCGTTCTTTCCTTCTGGTTTCCCCATGAAACTTCGCTTTACCAAGATGCATGGTCAGGGCAACGACTTCATCATGATCGATGCCGTGAGCCATCCCGAGTATGCGGCTGCCCTGACGCCGGACCGCGTGCGCCGACTGGCCGATCGGCACATGGGCATCGGCTGTGACCAACTACTGGTGGTCGAGCCATCCACTCAGCCGGATATCGACTTTCGCTATCGCATCTTCAATGCCGATGGTGGTGAGGTGGAACACTGCGGCAATGGTGCGCGTTGCTTCGCCCGCTTCGTGCGCGACGAGGGCCTCACCGACAAAACCGAGATCCGCGTGCAGACGCTGACCCGCGTCATCAGCCCGCGAATTGAAGCCGATGGGAGGGTGACCGTCGACATGGGCGCGCCGCAATTCGACCCGGCCGACGTTCCGTTCCTGGTGCCTGCCCGTGAGCAATCTTATTCGCTGACGCTAAGCCGCGGTGAGCGCAAGCTTGGCGTCCTGTCGATGGGCAATCCACATGTGGTCCAGCAAGTGAGCGATGTCGATACGGCACCGGTGGCCGACGAGGGTGCTGAGCTGGAACATCACCCGGCCTTTCCACGCCGCGTCAACGTCGGTTTCATGCAGGTCGTGAGCCGCGACCACATCCGCCTGCGAGTCTGGGAACGTGGCGCGGGCGAAACGCTGGCCTGCGGCACCGGTGCCTGCGCGGCCGTGGCCATGGGCATCCAGTGGGGACTGCTGGCACCAGCAGTCCAGGTGACAACACATGGCGGCGATCTCCACATTCAATGGGCGGGCGGAAACAGCCCGGTCTTCATGTCGGGTGCGGCCACGACGGTCTTTCGGGGCGAGTTCGAGCTGGATTGAGCTTGTGGCCAGCCGGAGCGCGCAGGCGAGCTGGGTCTGGCCGGTCTGCCAACGTCCCGCAAGTCCGGGACGATTTGCGTTACGCTCTCGCCCATGCAACCACCGTCCATGATTCCGGGAGCCTCTCCTTGCTGACCTCTGACCAAGTCGCCGAATTCCTGCGCGCCAATTCGACCTTCTTCGAGCATCACCCCGACATACTTCTGAATTTGCAGGTGCCGCATCCGCACGGCGGCCGCACGGTCTCCATCAGCGAGCGGCAGCTGGTCGCCACGCGCGAGAAGGTGAAGTTCCTCGAAAGCAAGCTGGCCGAGCTGATCCAGTATGGTGAAGAGAACGACCAGCTCTCCGAGAAAGTGCACTGGCTTTCCCTGCGGCTCATCGCCTGCGACAGCCTGGAGACGCTCATCGACACGCTGTATCTGGAGCTGCTCGATCACTTCAATGTGCCGCATGTTGCGGTGCGCTTCTGGCGCGTCGAGCGGCCCACCCATGCCGGCCCCGAATTCAACGAGCTGGCGCCTGAGCTGAAGCAGTTCGTGGACGCGATGGCGACACCGTACTGCGGCCATCATCCCGTGTACGAGACGCAGCTCTGGTTCGGCGAGCATGCGCCGCACCTCAAGTCCTACGCCATGGTGCCGCTGAAATGGCAGCAGTCATTCGGCGTCCTGCTCATGGCGTCCGAGAATCCGGAGCGGTTCTATCCGGAGATGGGCACGCTGTACTTGAAGCGCATCAGCGATCTTTTCTCCGCCTGCCTCTCGCGGCATCTCACGTTGTCGCCGCAGGACTGAGCCCGGCTGTGCTGGGCAAGCACGCTGAAGACTATCTCGACCACCTCGCCTATGAGCGTCGGCTGGCCGCGCTGACGCTGCAGCATTACCGCCGCGACCTGGACGTGCTGACCGAGTTGTCCGGCGAGCGTAGCCCCTCGGATCTGGTGCAGAGCGACATCCGCCGCTTCATCGCCCAACTGCACAGCCGGGGGCTGTCGCCGCGATCGCTTGCGCGCGTGCTGTCCGGCTGGCGCGGGTTCTTTGAATATCTGCGTCGGCACGCATTCATCCGTGCCAATCCCGCCGAGGGTGTCCGCGCACCGAAGGCTGACAAGCGCCTACCGGAGACGCTGTCTCCCGACGAGGCCTCGCGTCTCGTCGCCATCACCGATGATTCCCCCGCCGGGCTGCGCGACCACGCGCTGTTCGAGCTGGCTTACTCCTGCGGCTTGCGCGTATCCGAGCTCGTGTCACTGAATCTGGGCAGCGTGGATCTGGCATCGGGCGAAGTCCGCGTCACCGGCAAGGGCAGCAAGACGCGCATTGTGCCGGTGGGCAAACATGCACTGGTGGCAGTCCGCGCCTGGCTTGTAGCTCGCGGTGGCTGCAAAGGCTCGGATTCGTCGGCGCTCTTCCTCGGCGAGCGGGGCGCACGTCTTTCCACACGCGTCGTGCAAACCCGCATCAAGCAATGGGCCATCAAGCAGGGCATCACTGCTGACGTGCATCCACACATGCTGCGGCATTCCTTCGCGTCGCATGTGCTGCAAAGCTCGGGTGATCTCCGCGCCGTGCAGGAAATGCTCGGCCACGCCAGCATCGCGTCGACCCAGGTCTACACCCACCTTGATTTCCAGCATCTGGCGAAGGTGTATGACGCGGCGCATCCGCGGGCGAAGAAGAAGGGTTGAACCACGAAGCACACGAAGATCACGAAGAAGGCAACTTTGCCGGAAACAATGCGTTTGGCCTCCGAGCTTTTCTTCGTGATCTTCGTGTGCTTCGTGGTGAATCGATCTTGATTGGTCGGTCTTCCTGCAACTCATTTGCAAGTAGGCGGTCGAATCCCTATCATGGCCACCATGCCCAACCCCCAATCCAAATCCGTCCCCAAGCCGGGTCCCGCCCTTCGCGCTGAATCGGCCGAGCAGCTTATCCGGCGCGTCGGCGCGCGGCTCACCTCGCCCCGGTCCGCCGTGCTGACGTTGCTCCAGTCATCGGATCACGCCTTGAGCCATCAGGAAGTCACGGACATTCTCGCTGGCCAGTTGCATGTGGACCGCGTCACGGTGTATCGCGTGCTGGACTGGCTGGTGGAGCAGGGTCTGGCGCACCGAATCTCCGGCGAGGATCGCGTCTGGCGCTTCAGCATGAGCCGCCCGGCAATCAACGCAGCCCGATCAGGTAAGTCGGGTGCCGAGGCGCATCGCCATGCGCACTTCGCCTGCAAGCAATGCGGGCAGACGTTCTGTCTGGAAAGCATTCCGGCAGCGCTCGATGTGAAGCTGCCTGCGGGCTACCGGCCGGAGGCGGTGGAACTCACCATCCGCGGGCTGTGCGGGCATTGCAAATAGCCGGCCGGATGAATTGAGCGTGCCATGCTGACCCCCGTTACCGTGCTGACCGGCTTCCTCGGCAGCGGCAAGACCACGCTGCTGAACCGGCTGCTGAAGTCGCCTGCGCTGGCGGACACGGCCGTGCTCATCAACGAATTCGGCGCTGTCCCCATCGACCATCTGCTGGTGCGGGAGTCGACCGAGCAGGTGATGGTGCTGGAGTCCGGCTGCATCTGCTGCACCGTGCAGGGCGATCTGGTGCAGGCGCTTCGTGACTTGCATTTCAAGCGCGCCAAAGGTCAGGTGCCAAGCTTCAAACGCGTCATCATCGAGACTACTGGGCTGGCAGATCCGGCGCCCATCCTGCGCACGCTGATCGAGCTGCCGGTGTTGGCCGCGCGCTACAGCCTGTCCGGTGTGGTCACAACGGTCGATGCTGTGCATGGCCCCGGCCAGTTGGTGTCGCAATTTGAAACGCAGAAGCAGATCGCCGTCGCGGATCGCATCGTCATCACCAAGGTGGATCAGGTGGATGCGGCGACAGTGGACGCATTGCGCCTGCGGCTCGCGACGTTGAATCCGGCTGCGCGCATTTTTGCAGCGGTGTCGGGCGGGATTGATCCGGAGTGTTTGCTCGACACGGCGCTCTATCGCGCGGACGGCAAGCATCCCGATGTCGCGAAGTGGCTGGGGTTGTCGACATTCCGCCGGGTTGAGCCACGTCGGCTGTTAGCTGGGAACATGACTGCCCCAAGCAATACTGTGCCTTCCACCGCTTCGTCATCCTCCGCGCATGATGCGAATATTCGCACTTACGCACTCGCCTTCGACGACCCCTTAGATTTCGATGGCCTGATCGATGGTATTGAAATGCTGCTCACGCTGCGCGGTGACCAGATCCTGCGCATGAAGGGCATCGTCAACGCACGCGGCAGCGATCGGCCGCGCGTGCTGCATGCCGTGCAACACACGCTTTATCCCGACGCAACCTTGCCGGCCTGGCCGGATGCGGATCAGCGCACGCGGCTGGTCTTCATCGTCCGTGACCTTGAAGAATCCTTCATCACCTCCACTCTTCAACACTTTGCTGCATCAGAAGATGCGGTAGCCCACTCCTGAACGGTCTCCCATGAATCAAACCGGCACGAACCTCATCCCTGTCACCATCCTCACCGGCTTTTTGGGAGCAGGCAAAACCACGCTGCTGAACCGCATCCTCACCGAGCAGCATGGCGAGAAGATCGCCGTCATCGAAAACGAGTTCGGCGAGACCGGCATCGACAATGACATCCTGCTGCAGGACCGCGACGAGCAGATCGTGGAAATGAACAACGGCTGTATCTGCTGCACCGTGCGCGGCGATCTGGTGCGTATCCTTGCCGACCTCGCCGCAAAGAAGGAGAAGGGCGAGCTCAAGTTCGACCGCGTGGTCATCGAAACCACCGGGCTTGCCAACACCGGCCCCGTGGCGCAGACGTTCTTCATGGACGAGGACATTCACGAGAAATATCTGCTCGACGCGGTGGTGACCGTGGTTGATGCAAAACATGCACAAGGACAGTTGGACATCCATGAGGAGGCGCAGACCCAGGTGGGTTTCGCCGACCGCCTGCTGCTATCCAAGACCGATCTCGTGACCGAGGACGAGGTGAAGGCGCTGCAGGACCGCCTCACCCGCATGAACCCACGCGCCGTACAGAAGCGCGTGCATTTCGGCGAGACCGACATCAAGGACATCCTCGACATCAAGGGTTTCAACCTCAATTCCATCCTTGAGGTGGCACCTGATTTTCTGAAAGAAGATCACCACCATCATGATGACGATGTGAAGTCGTTCGTCTGGAAGGATGCCCGTCCGTTGTCCATGGAAAAGATCGAGATGTTCCTCTCGTTGCTGGTGGAAACCTATGGCAAGGACATGCTGCGCTACAAGGGCGTGCTGAACCTCGCGGGCGAGCCGCGCCGCATGGTCTTCCAAGGCGTGCACATGCTCATGGGCGGCAGTCCTGGCAAACCGTGGGCGGAGGGCGAGCCGCGCGCGAGCGTGATGGTCTTCATCGGCCGCAACCTGCCAGAGCGAATATTCACCGAAGGGCTGAACTACTGTGTGGATGGCGTGGCCGTGCCGAATTGATGGACAGCCAGTGAGCGACTACAGCACATGACCGGCAATCCACTGATCTGCGTTGAAGCATTGATGCACCGCTATGCGGACAGCGTCGTGCTGGACCTGCCCCGCTGGCAGGTGGAAGCGGGCAGGCACACGCTGGTGCTGGGGCCTTCTGGTTCGGGCAAGAGCACGCTGCTCACATTGTTGGCCGGATTGCTCACACCCAGCTCTGGCAAGATCACGGTGGATGGTTTTGCCGTCGGTGAGGCGAGCCAGCGCGAACGCGATGCCTGGCGCGCCCGCAAAGTGGGCTTCGTGATGCAGCGCCTGCATCTGATCGGCGCCTTGACGGTGGAACAGAATCTCGCCCTGGCGCAGACACTGGCAGGACTTCCCCATGATGCTGCCCGTATTCATGACACGCTGGCGAGATTGGGCGTGGGGGAGAAATCCAAGCGTCGGCCGCATGAGCTCTCCATGGGCGAGGCCCAGCGTGTGGCCATTGCGCGTGCAGTGCTGCATCGGCCTGCGCTGCTGCTGGCGGACGAGCCCACGTCTGCGCTGGACGATGCCTCATGCGATGCCGCGCTCGATCTTCTGACTTCTGCCGCTGCCGAGTCTGGCGCAACGCTGATTGTGGCGACCCACGATCAGCGGATCAAGAATCGTTTCAGCGAGCCACTCATCCTCAGCGGGCCGAGTAGCACGGTTGGAGCAAGCGCATGAACATCCTGCAACTCGCATTTGCCTATCTGCTGCATCGTCCCTGGCTCACGCTGCTGAACGTGCTGCTGCTGGCGTTGGGGCTGGCGACATTGACGGTCATGCTCCTCTTTGCCCATCAGGCAGAAGAGCGCCTGCGGCGCGATTCGAAAGGCGTTGATCTCGTCATCGGTGCCAAAGGCAGTCCGTTGCAGCTCATTCTGTCCACGGTCTATCACATCGATGTGCCCAACGGAAACATCAAGCTCGCGGATGCAGAGACGGTACTGGCCGATCCAATGGTGAAGCGTGCCATCCCCATTGCGCTGGGTGACAGTTTCAAGAGTTTCCGCATCGTGGGAACAGGTACGGCCTTCCTCGAACTCCAGAACGCAAAAATTGCAGAAGGTATGGTGTGGAAGCTGCCGCTGGAAGCCGTGCTGGGCGCGGAGGTCGCACGGAAGACCGGCATCAAGGTGGGCACGCAATTCATCGGCTCGCATGGCATGGGCGGGGGCGGTGAGGGCCACGTGAATGCGCCGTACACGGTGACAGGAATCCTCGCACCAACCGGTAGCGTGGTGGATCGTCTGATACTGACCAGCGTTGAAAGCGTGTGGAAGGCACATGAAACGGTTGCGCCGCCGCCAGATCTCGCCACGCTGCTGAGGGGTGTGATGGCGCGTGACCCCAATGTGGCACCGAAAGAGCCGGCCAAGCCTGCCGGCGCCGACCAGGGCGGCGCCGCGCAAGGCACCAAACAAGGCACCAAACAAGGCACCGCCAAGGACGGCCATGCCCATGACGAGCACGAGGGCCATGACCACGCTGCCCACAGCGCGCCCGGCAAAGAGGTCACGGCGTTCCTGGTGCAGTACGCGTCGCCCCTCGCGGTGGCCGTATTCCCCCGCATGGTGCAGAACACAGGTGCCCTGCAGGCTGCCCAGCCCGCTTACGAGACGGCGCGGCTATTGTCCATGATCGGCTTTGCGCTGGACGCCCTGCGAATATTCGCAGGGGTGCTCATTCTCGCCTCGGCACTGGGACTCTTGATTGCGCTCGTCAATGCGTTGAACGAGCGCCAGACGGATCTGGCCCTGATGCGCCTGCTGGGTGCCAGTCCATTAAGGCTTGCCGCCCAGATGCTCGCTGAAAGTGTGACGCTCACTCTGGCGGGCGCTATACTTGGCCTGTTCCTCGGTCATCTCGGCACACACCTTCTGGGCCAGTGGCTGGAAGCCACGCGCCAGGTGCAGATGACGGGAATGCTGTGGCTGCCTGCGGAATGGGCGCTTCTCGGCGGCGCGCTGGTGCTGGGTCTTCTGGCAGCGCTGTGGCCAGCCTGGCGCATCAGTCGGCAGGATGTCGCACCCGTTTTGGCACGAAGGTAGCGTTCGCAAGCAAGACCAACAGACCGCAGTATGTTCAGGTAATCCGTCCATCATGAAATCATCCAACGCCATTCGATCAAGCCTCACTGTGCTGACCTTGGGCCTAGCATTCGTCGTGCTGACGGCTGGTGCCCAGATTCCAGCGCCACCCAAACAGGTTGGCCCGATCGTGGTTGACCCCGCGCCAGCCGGCACGATTCCCTGGCCGCTCTTGCAGCAGGCCAAGACGATCCAGTTGCCCAACAAGAAATTTGGCCCCCAGTTCACCAAGGAAATCAAGGAACTGGACAAGCAGGAGGTCAAGCTCTACGGCTTCATGATGCCGCTGGACCAATCCGAGCGGCAGAAGCGATTCCTGCTGGCTGCGTGGCCGCCGCATTGCAATTTCTGCATGCCCGGCGGGCCGGAGTCGCTTATCGAAGTGCTGGCCTCCGAGCCGATCAAGTTCTCGTATGAGCCCATCGTGCTGTCAGGCAAGATGCATGTTCTGGAGAATGACATCGTCTATTACCGCCTGACCGACGCCAAGTCAGTGAAATTCTGATCGTGGCAACACCGCCGATCAAGACAGCGGTACCCCCGCGCCCAGCAGCACCGGCACCCGCGCGCGCCGGCTCAGAGGCCAAACAGGGAATGGCCCCGGCACCAGCCAGCAATGCGGGGCTGGCGGAGATGTCAGACATTGGTGCCCTGTCGCCGTTGCATGAGGCGGCTGTGCTGTTTTCGGCCGATTACTACGACGCGACCTTGGAGGTGCTGAAGGAGTATCTGCGTGACGCGAGCGGCAAGAGCAACATTCGCGCCTGGCTGATGATGTTCGACTTCTACCAGATCACCCACAACCGCAAGGAGTTCGACGCACTGTCGATTCTCTTCACCGTGAAGTGGGAGCGTTCTCCACCCGTGTGGGTCGAGGGTGACGAAGGCGATCCGCGGCGCAAGGAAAAGCGCGAGCACAAGGATTTCTTTCCCATGAAGCCGGGCCTTGACGGCGCGCTGTTGCCCGAGATCGACCGATTCGAGGCGTTTGTGAAGGACATGGGCAGCGCGCGCATCGAGTTCACCAAGGTGAAGTCGATCCTGGCCGAGGAGGCCGAGCTGTTCAGCCTGGTGCTGCAGCGCATTCGCAAAGCCAGAATGCCGCTCTGGTTCAACGGGCTGAATGACTTCGCCGCGATATTGAAGAAGTGCCTCAACGAAACACCTGGCAAGAAGTCGTTGGGGTACTGGAATCTGTTGTTCGAGCTCTATATCCTCGACGGCAAGCTCAATGAGTACGAGGAACTTGGGCTGGAATACGCCGTTGCGTTCGAGGCTTCGCCCCCCGCCTGGGAAGCAGTGAAACGCCCTACCGGCCCCGCGCCAGAGGGGGCTGCCGAAACCGGCAAGTTCGCAGAAGTTGCAGTGGGGTTCCCGTTAAAGGGTGTCATCAGCGCCACCAGCAAGGACGCGCTGGGACAGTTGGCCATTTACGCCACCAGTCATGAAGAAGTGGTCATCGACACCAGCAACTTGCTGCGTATCGATTTCGCCTTCGCAGGCCAGTTTTTCGAGGCCATCCGTGCCATTCATCTGGCCGGCAAGCGCGTCATCTTCTCCAACCTGAATGAGCTGATCGCAGCGCTGCTGGAAGTGTTCGGCATGAACAAGCATGCCATTCTGATGCGGAGGAAGGCGTCCTGACCGACCCGGTGATGGGTGATGGGCGATGAGTGATGGGCATCGCGATGAGGGTCTCGTGCTCGCGGTATTCGGATCGAAGTCTCGTGTGAAGGATTGATTTCAGGCGACACCGCCCCAACTCATGCGAATATTCGCTGTGCCGCTCTCCGGCAACCCCAATTGAAAGTTGGCAGGTCAAGTGCCAACCTAGTCCCATCACCCATCACCCATCACCCATCACCCATCACCAACAGAATGTCCGATCCCCAGCAGTTTCATGGCACCACCATTATCTCCGCGCGCCGCGGTACCCGCGTCGCCATGGGTGGTGATGGACAGGTGACCCTCGGCAACATCGTCATCAAGGCCACCGCCCGCAAGGTGCGGCGCATTCATCACGACAAGATTCTTGCCGGATTCGCCGGTGCCACGGCCGACGCGTTCACGCTGTTCGAGCGCTTCGAGGCCAAGCTGGACAAGCATCAGGGCAACCTCATGCGCTCGGCCATCGAGCTTGCGAAGGACTGGCGCACCGACAGAATTCTGCGTCGGCTGGAAGCCATGCTGGCCGTCGCCGATCACGAAGCATCGCTGATCATCACCGGCACGGGTGACGTGCTGGAGCCGGAGAAGGGTCTCATCGCCATCGGCTCCGGCGGCGCCTTCGCCCAGTCTGCCGCCATCGCCTTGCTGGAAAACACCGAGCTCGCACCGGCTGACATCGTGAAGAAATCGCTGGTGATCGCAGGTGACCTTTGCATCTATACGAATCAGAATCACATTGTTGAAACGCTGGAGTAACGGGGATCGGGATTCGGGGCTCGGGGCTGGGGAAGTGCCCGGTTCCGCCCTCAACGGATCCAGCCAACCAGCGCCAATCTGCAAGAATTCACGAGCCCCCCGAGTCCCGAACCCCGAATCCCGAGCCCCATGTCTGCAATGACCCCCCAGGAAATCGTCTCCGAACTCGACAAGCACATTGTCGGGCAGCATGCCGCCAAGCGCGCGGTGGCCATCGCGCTGCGTAATCGCTGGCGGCGTTCGCAGGTGCCCGAGCCGTTGCGTAGCGAGATCACACCCAAGAACATCCTCATGATCGGGCCGACCGGTGTCGGCAAGACCGAGATCGCGCGTCGCCTCGCCAGGCTCGCCGGTGCGCCCTTCATCAAGGTCGAGGCAACCAAATTCACGGAAGTGGGCTATGTGGGACGCGACGTCGATTCCATCATCCGCGACCTGGCCGAGATAGCCGTGAAGCAGGCGCGTGAGGGTGCCACACTCCGCGTGCGCCATCGTGCCGAGGACAACGCCGAGGAACGCATCCTTGATGCGCTCCTGCCGGGTGCGCGTGGCAACTTCGATTTCTACGCGGAGCAGAAGGAGCCTCCGCCCGAGGAGAACAACGCGACCCGCCAGAAATTTCGCAAGATGCTGCGCGAGGGCAAGCTGGATGATCGCGAGATCGAGATCGAGGTCTCTGTGCTGCCCGCGCAGATGGAGATTTTCGGCCCGCCCGGCATGGAGGAGTTGACCCAGCAGATTCAAGGCATGTTCCAGAACATGGGGCAGGGTCGCCGCCGTACCCGCAAGATGAAAGTCGACGACGCTTTCAAGCTGCTGATCGATGAAGAGGCGCTGAAGCTCGTCAATGATGACGAGCTGAAGCTGGAGGCGGTGCGCACCGTCGAGCAGAACGGCATCGTCTTCATTGATGAAATCGACAAGATCGTCAGCCGGTCCGAGATGCAGGGTGCGGATGTGTCGCGTCAGGGCGTGCAGCGCGATCTGCTGCCGCTGGTAGAGGGCACGACCATCTCCACCAAGTACGGCATGATCAAGACCGACCACATTCTTTTCATCGCATCCGGCGCGTTCCATCTCGCCAAGCCGTCCGATCTCATTCCGGAGCTGCAGGGCCGTCTGCCGATTCGGGTTGAGCTGACGTCGCTGTCGGTAGACGACTTTCAGAAGATTCTCACCACCACCGATGCCTGCCTCACGCGCCAGTACGAGGCGCTGCTGGAGACAGAGACCGTCAACCTCGAATTTACCGACGATGCAGTGAGGCGTCTCGCAGAGATCGCCTTTTCGGTCAACGAGAAGACCGAAAACATCGGTGCGCGCCGCCTCTATACCGTCATGGAAAAACTGCTCGAGGAGATATCCTTCGACGCCGGCAAGCAGAGCCATGTGAAGGTGGACGCCGCCTACGTCGACGAACGCCTAGCCGATCTCGCCAAGAGCGAGGATCTGGCCCGCTACATCCTCTAGCTGTTTGTTGAATCTTGATTTCTAACATTCTGTGCGCGCTCTTGGTGTGGTGCTTCCCCCTTTGGAAAAGGGGGATTGAGGGGGATTTGCTTCCTGCCCTTTGGAAAAGGGGGATTGAGGGGGATTTGCTTCCTGCCCTTTGGAAAAGGGGGCGAGCCGGGGTTTCGTGGCGCATGCGCCACGCCGGACGAGCGACCGGGCGATGTAGCGCCCGGGCTGGCGCGGAGCGTGAGGGGGATTTCTCTCCTGCCCTTTTGGATAGTGGAATTGATGGGCATGGTGCTGACTTGAGGTTTTCTCCCCTCTCCCTTGATGGGAGAGGGGTGGGGGAGAGGGTGTCAAGCGGTATACGCTCCGAATCCCCCTCTCCCCGGCCCTCTCCCA
>JANNSU010000057.1:0-1520 GCA_031394355.1 Betaproteobacteria bacterium
GCCCGGCCCCCGCCTGTTCCCGCGGGCCCCGGACCAAAATCCACACACGCGGGGTCGTCTATGCTACCCAAACTGTTTGTTTGGCGGGCGCTGGGCCCTCAACCGCGCCAACCGCGACTCCGAAGGGCTGGTCGCCAGGCGCAGCAAAGCTGATGCTCTGCGCCGCCGGCTGCGCCGCAGGCTGCGGCGTCGAATCGTCGCCACCACCGCAGGCGCTCAAGGCCATGATCGCAACCAGCGCGCATGCCGGCAGCAGGTTTTGTTTGATGAATCTCTTCATGGTGTGGCTCACTGATGCGTTTGGGGGAGTCAGATGTCAACCCATCGGGGAGGGCCGGTTTTCAGTTGTGCCAATGGGCAGCGTGATCCAGAAAGCCGCTCGTCACAGGTCAAGCCGGTTATGAAACCGCTTTCATAAAGCATACGGGCCAATCGTCGCCATGGCAATGCGCAGCGCGCCCGTGCTTTCCCTTAACCCCCCAAGTCGAGGACATGGGTCCGTGTCGTCGCCCGGTCCTGTGCGTCTTCCTCAGGCCAGTGCCTTCCGATAGCAGGCCAAGGTCTGTTCGCCCAGAAGGCCCCAATCGTTGCGAACCGCGACCCGGCGCAGGCCTGCTTGCGCAATCTTCGCGGCGCGACCTGGGATCGAGAAAATGTCGCCGAGTCGTTGCGCGAGGTGCCCGGGATCGCGGCCCTTGAAGACAAAGCCGGTGCGCTCGTCGTCGACCGCTTCGAGCATGCCCTCGATGTCGGAAACCAGCACCGGGCTGCCGTAGCTCATGGCCAGCAGCACCACGCCGCTCTGATAGATGCGCAAATAGGGCAGCACCACCAGATCGGCACAGCGATAGAAATACGCCACCTCGTCGTCCGGGATGTAGCGGATGTGCAGGCTGCACGACGGGGCCAGACCGTGCCGGTCGATGATGGCCTGGTATCTGGAGAAGTCGGTCTTCCAGACCCGGCCACCGATCAGCAGATGCAGGCTCGGATCGTGCCCCAACGCCAGGGCAAAGCCTTCGAGCAAGACTTCGAGCCCCTTGACGTCCTTGATCTGGCCGAAGAAGACAAGCACCCGCTTGTCGGGTGCAATGCCGAAGTGAGCCCGGGACATTGCCAGTGTGATTCCTGCTGGAACGCTGGCCAGGTAGTTGCCGTGGGCGATCACGTCGATCTTGTTTTCCGCGACATCCAGCTCCTGCATCAACTCGCGTTTGGCCACCTGGCTGTGGGCAATGATCCGCCGCGCCGCGCGATAGGCCCATCGCACGAACAGCGGCACCGAGATGCCTTCCTTGAAGGCTTCGACGTCGTGCGCTGTGATGACCACGCACATACCCAGCGAGCGGGCCAGCAGGACGTTAAACAACTCGAGCGGCCCGACATGAAAGAAGTGGAAGTGCGCCAGCCGGTGACCGCTCCAGCGTGCGCCAGGCAAGGCTTGCAGGCTGCCCCACACGAAGCGCAGGCCGCGCACCCATCCTTTGCTCCGGCCGTAGATGCGGCGATAGGCGCGCTTG
>JANNSU010000077.1:0-76201 GCA_031394355.1 Betaproteobacteria bacterium
ACTTAAACAAGTGAGTACCACAATGTTTAGAGTGAACTGATCAAAGCAGTCAGGCACCAAAGCACCCTCCCACCCAACCAGCCATCACACCCAACATCACAGCACCCACCTTCATCGGCTGTTCATGTTTTTAAAGAGCGAGGACGCTACAACTTGTTCTACTTCTTAGACTGGTTGCGGGGGAAGGATTTGAACCTTCGACCTTCGGGTTATGAGCCCGACGAGCTGCCAGACTGCTCCACCCCGCGTCCGAGAAGCGAAGAGGAACGATTATACGCACGTTACAGAAATACCGTCAACTCTGTTACGGCTTTTTCATCAGCGAACCAGGCATACTCAAGCCGCAACAAGGACTTAGGGAGATCACCTGAAAAATGAATGAGCTCACTCCGTATATTTTGGCCGCCGCCTTGGCTTGGGCGAGCGGCATTCGCCTTTATGCCGTACTGTTTGTGGTCGGGCTCGCAGGAAAACTGGGCTGGCTGACGCTTTCGCCGGACATGGCCATCCTGAGCCACCCTTGGGTACTTGGTGCATCGGCTTGCCTGCTTTTGATAGAGTTCTTTGCAGACAAGATCCCCGCCCTGGACTCGGCTTGGGATGCGCTGCATACGTTCGTGCGTATTCCAGGAGGCGCGCTGCTTGCTGCGGGCATCATTGCCCCGCAAGATGGTGCCGCGTGGGCATTGGCTGCAGGACTGCTGGGCGGTACCATCACCGCAGGCACCCATTTCACCAAAGCTGGAGGACGAGCGATGGTAAACATGTCGCCAGAACCATTCAGCAACTGGGGCACTTCACTCATGGAGGACGGACTAGTCGTCTTCGGTCTCTGGCTCGCATTCAGCCACCCGATCATATTTGGATGCCTGCTTATTCTGTTTCTGGCTTTGGTAATTTGGCTGTTACCAAAAATCTGGCGCGCTTTCACTAGAATTTTGCGCATGACCATCGGCCAAACAATGCCGGCAACTGGCAACGCAACGACACGAAGTGACTAGCGGATCTCCCGCCGTTCGATGACTGCCTGTGCCAGCGTCCCGGCATCAACATGCTCCAGCTCTCCACCCACAGGTAGCCCTCTCGCAATACGCGTCACGTTAAGCCCCCGGGACTTCAGTGCCTCACCTAGATAGTGCGCTGTGGCCTCACCCTCCACGGTGAAATTGGTCGCCATGATGACCTCTCGCACACCTGGCTCAGTGGCACGCTTTAGCAAGCGGTCTGCATGTATCTCTTTTGGCCCAACGCCGTCAAGCGGGGATAGTCGGCCCATGAGTACGAAATAGAATCCCGTGTAGCTGTGGGACTGCTCCATCATGACCATGTCTGCGGGCGACTCCACCACACAAAGCTGTGCAGGGTCACGTTTGGGTGATGCACAAACGTCGCAGACCTCTTCTTCGCAAAAGGTATTGCAGCGCGAGCAATTGCGCACCTGCTCCAGCGCCTTGAGTGAAGCACTGGCGAGTAGTCGCGCACCATCACGATCACGCTGCAGGAGGTGGTAAGCCATGCGCTGGGCTGACTTGGGGCCGACGCCAGGCAGACATCGCAAGGCCTCGACAAATTGCTCCAACACCGAGGAATGTGCCACGGGCATGATCAGAAAGGGAGTTTCATGCCTGGCGGCAAATCCAGACCAGAAGTGAAGCCACCCATTTTTTCCTGGGTCACGGATTCGGCCTTGCGCACGGCATCATTCATGGCCGCCGCGACAAGGTCCTCCAGCATATCCTTGTCCTCTGAAAGCAATGCAGGGTCGATTTGGACGCGTCGAACATTATGTCGACACGTCATGGTGACTTTGACCATGCCAGCACCGGATTGCCCCTCCACTTCGGTATGGGCGAGCTGCTCCTGCACTTTCTTCATGTTCTCCTGCATCTGCTGGGCCTGCTTCATGAGGCCACCCAAGCCACCCTTCATCATTTTGGAAACTCCATTTGGATTAAATTGAATACCAACCGCTGGCTGATCACGCCGTAGGCGATCCCGCAGGCCGGATTGATGCCGAATTGATATCCGCACCCAGATCATTGATCAGCCCCGCAACAAACTTGTCCTGCAAGATCGAGGCTTCAGCCTGCTTTTGCAATTCGCTTTGCACTTTGTCGTCTTCTGCCGCCACGCTTTGCCCGGCAGGCCGCCCCAACTCAATATCAATTCTGAGTCCAGCGCCCATCTCGGGTTCAAGCGCTTCGCGCAACTTCTCCCGATAGGCTCCCTCAAGCAAGTGTTTCTGTGCATCAGGCAGGAGCAACTTCAGCACACCTCTCTCGAACTCAACGAACTCGCACTGACGTGCAAGCATGCCAGCAAGGCTGGGCAAGTTGAGCCGCCGGATCAACGTCGACCACTGCCCGTCGAACTGAGGAACCTTGGCCGGTACTGGCACGACCGTGCTGGTCTTGTTGCCGGTACCGGACGCGGACAGAGACAGCGCTTTGTCCTCCTTGGGCGCGAATGCCCTGCCTTCCATGGCGCCGAGTGAAGCAGTTTGCGATACTCCTTTCGCCGGGCGACTTTGAGGGGCCGAGGCCTGCAAGGACGCGGCGGTACCAGCAAGCAAGGTAAGCATGCGCAACAGGGTCATGGTGATGCCGACCTGCTCATCCGGAGCGAGATACAGGTCACGTCGACCCGCCAGTGCAACTTGATAGAGCACCTGAAGTTCCGAAGGTGAGAACTTCTCACGCAACGACTGCATGGCTTCCGGCAGGTCTGCAATGGACTCATCAACGGACTTGGCTACCGCGATTCGCTGAAACAAGGCAGCGAGCTCCCGCAAAGCCGTGTCAAAGGAGTAGCTACGCAACGCCATTGCATCGATCTCTGCCAATAAATCGACAGCGTTGCGCTCAGTCAAAGCATTCAGAATTCGAAACAGGGCACTGTCATCGAGCGCGCCCAACATATCGGCGACTGCTTCGGCGGTGACTCGATTCGCGCCATATGCAATCGCCTGATCCAGCAAACTGAGACTGTCACGTACGCTACCCTGTGCCGCCTGTCCGATTGCCGCCAGCGCCGCCGGTTCGTGTGCGACACCTTCGGCCTCAAGCACTTTTGCCAAATGACCTGCAATCAATGCAGGGGGCAATTGCTTCAAGTTGAATTGGATGCAGCGCGACAAGACTGTAACGGGCAGCTTTTGCGGGTCTGTTGTCGCAAGGATGAATTGCACATGCCCAGGAGGCTCTTCCAGCGTCTTCAACATCGCGTTGAATGCCGACTTTGACAACATGTGAACTTCGTCGATGATGTAGACCTTGTACCGGCCTGAAACTGGCATGTACTGCGCTGTTTCCAACAGCTCACGCATTTCGTCAACTTTGGTATTCGTCGCTGCATCGACCTCAAGAAGATCGACGAAACGGCCGGCATCGATATCCTTGCAGGCATCGCAAACACCGCAGGGCTGCGCAGTGATGCCACCAAGACCATCCGTGCCGACGCAATTCAATGCCTTTGCAAGAATTCGGGCCAGCGTGGTTTTGCCGACCCCTCGGGTACCCGTGAACAAGTACGCATGGTGGAGTCGCCCAGTGGTGAGGGCATTACCAAGCGCCTTGACCACGTGATCCTGCCCCACCACGTCCTCGAAGCGACGCGGTCGCCACTTGCGAGCGAGTACCTGATGAGCCATGTATTTGCGGGCAGGATTGAAATCGGGAGAGGCGAGCCTGACCCCCGTCACTTCAGCTGATTTGCTTTGGCTGCTTCGTTCCCGACCTGACCAGGTTCACAAAGGCTGAATGCGGGGAGACCCGCCCGATATGATTATAACGCGCAGGTCCGAAATCCTGCGAACACATCGTTTCGGTGAGGCAAATAGAAATTGCGAAAGCCTGGCCGTTTGAGGTCTGGATGGGTAAGCCAGCATCCACCGCGCAGCACAACATGGTCGCCAAACCAGGGTTGCGAATATTCGCGATAGGGATCGGCAGTGAAGCCCGGATAGGGTTGGAAGAGGGTATCGGTCCACTCCCAGACATGCCCTACTTCACCCAATCCACTGGCTTGCGAAGCAGCAACCTCCCACTCCGACTCTGACGGCAGCCTGCGTTTGGCCCATGCACAGTATGCGTGAGCTTCATGCCACGACACCTGACAGACCGGTCGCCGACCCCAGTCAGCGGCAGGTTCCGTTGATCGCGCAGTCTTCTCCACGTCGAATCGTCCAGACCGATCCGAACGCGGCGCACCATTTCGCCAGCCAAGCCCGGCTTCTGTCCAGAACTCGTCTCGGTGATAGGCCCCTTCGGCCACAAATATTGCGAATTCATCGTTGGATACTGGTTGGCTGGAAATGGCGAATTCATCCAAATGAACAACATGTGAGTACTTCTCGTTGTCAAACAGAAAGTGTTGGCAACCCGGGTCGGCCCCCACCTTATACGCATCGGACTTGATTCGGGAATCACGCGGACCCGCTGCAACCAAGGCAGGTACCGGAGCTTGGCCGAGTGGCATTCCAATGGTCAGCCGAGTCATCAGGAGTGCCTCCGCATGCATCTGTTCATGATGCAGAGCAAGCCGGTAAAAGTAGAGGGATGCATCCTCCGCCGTGCCCAGCGACTCGATTGTTTCCGCCAAGGTATCGCGCAAGTACGCGTCGATGGCCATTTTGTCAGGGTAGGCAGCTGTCCACCGCTGGCGGTGGGGAACATGGCGGGAGTCAAACAACGCATCCGCATCTTTGCGTCTGGACGGCAATGAAGCATTGTCCCGGTCAGCGTCATACCGTCGGCACCAATACTCCTGAAACCAGGCTACGTGCGCCAACTCCCACAATGGAGGATTGATGGTCTGTGCGTAAGGAAAACGGGCACAATCCCAGAATTCCGACGGCAAATCGACATAGACTTCCAGCAGTTTGGCGCGTGCCTGGACCAGCGCCTCCGCAATAGCTGCTGCAGACATGTCTTCCCAGTTCCTGCTCATCAACTCAATCCCCATGTATAGGCACCTTCCACGCCTGCTGATTGTGACACCCTATCTAGCCGATACCAACAACGGAAACTGGCGAACAGCGAAGCGTTGGGCGGACTTGCTTGCGCCACATTTTCGCATCTTGTTGCAAACCGAATGGAATCATGAGCCCTGCGATTGCCTCATTGCGTTGCACGCACGCCGCAGTGCGCCTACCGTCGCCCGATGGGCAGAATCTGGCAAGCCATTTCCTTTGGCTCTGTGCCTTACCGGAACTGACCTCTATTCCGACGTAGGTCGTGATGCCGCAGCAGATCATTCTCTCAAGATGGCAGATCGACTCATCGTGTTGCAAGAGGACGCGCTGCGGCACGTCCCGTCAAGCTATCGCAGCAAGACACAGGTAATCCATCAATCCAGCAAAACATTGCGGCCTGCCATCAAACCGGCTGGAAGGCTTGACTGCGTCATGGTGGGACACATTCGCAAGGAAAAGGATCCGTTGACTGCACTGCGGGCCCTCAAGTTGCTGCCTCCCGATGTGCCTGTACGTCTGCAGCACATTGGCGGTGCACTGGACACACCTTTGGCAGCGCAATTACAGAGTGATGCCGCCACTGAGCCGCGCTATCACTGGAGCGATGCGTTGGCGCACGGGCTGACCCGCGCCGCGATCAAGCGGGCACATGTCCTGATCCACCCTTCCACATTGGAGGGCGGGGCCAATGTGATTGTAGAGGCCCTGACCGCCGGGACATCCGTGCTGGCATCCGAAATGTCAGGGAACGTTGGCATGCTGGGCAAGTCCTACCCCGGATACTTTCCGGTAGGCGATGCACCAGCGCTTGCCCAACTCTTGCAACGCGCGTGTCACGACACCAACTTTCGCGTCCGACTGACCAATGCCTGCAAAGCGCGAGCCGCATTATTCAGCCCGGCAGAAGAAGCGCGGCGGCTGAAGTCGTTAGTTTCAGGGCTTGTTGGCGACTGACATGAGCGGCGCAGTATGATTGCAAATTAACCCAGCAATGCGAATATTCGCGAGGTCACTTATGAATGCACCCGAATCGATCCCACGCCTTACTTCCCTGTCACATGGCGGAGGATGTGGTTGCAAGATTGCACCCGCCGTACTGGAGCAGATCCTCTCCAAATCCGAGAATCCATTGCTCCCCAAAGCGCTTCTGGTTGGCATCGAAACCAGTGACGACGCCGCGGTATATCAGATCAATGAGACGCAGGCCATTGTCGCGACCACCGACTTCTTCATGCCAATTGTCGACGACCCGTTCGATTTCGGCCGCATTGCGGCGACGAATGCAATATCGGATGTTTATGCCATGGGGGGAACACCATTATTTGCCCTTGCACTGGTCGGCATGCCGGTCAATACCCTCCCCCTCGACACGATCAAGCGCATCCTGGACGGTGGCGAGTCCATCTGCCGTGAAGCCGGAATCCCCATCGCCGGTGGCCATACCATCGATTCTGTGGAGCCGATTTATGGCCTCGTTGCCATTGGCCTGGTGGACCCCAGAAAGTTGAAGCGCAATGCAGGAGCGCGTCCTGGCGACAAGCTGATCCTGGGCAAGCCACTCGGTGTCGGCATCTACAGCGCTGCACTGAAGAAGCAGCAGCTCGATGACGCCGGCTATGCCGCCATGATCCGGAGCACCACACAACTCAACAAGCCTGGCGTGGCATTGGGTGAACTGGAAAGCGTCCATGCGCTGACTGATGTCACCGGATTCGGTTTGCTGGGACATTTGCTCGAGATCTGCAAAGGCTCTGGTGTCGGCGCGCGGATTGACTTTGATGCGCTGCCCTGCATGCCGCTGGCACTTGCGCTTGCCAAACAGGGGCTTGTTACGGGTGCATCGGCCAGAAACTGGGCTGGCTATGGAAACCGGGTCAACCTTTCCGCCGGTATGGACGACGCACATCGTGCAGTGCTGACTGATCCACAGACCAGCGGCGGCCTCCTTGTTTCTTGTGCCCCCGACGCCACCGAATCGGTGCTCTCCATATTCCGCTCTCAAGGGTTTGCCGAGGCCAAGATCATTGGCGAGGTCATCGAGGGCAATCCTGTTGTGAATGTGAGCTGACGCCTATGGATACGAGTCGGCAAACGCAGTCTCAGCCCTTGGCGTTCGGCAATGCCGAGCTCCTCGCGCTGTACTTGACCACGCGCAGACGCACGATGAACCTCGTTGCGCCACTGTCCCCTGAAGATTGCGCTTTGCAGGCCATGCCGGACACGAGCCCAGTCAAGTGGCACCTTGCACACACGAGCTGGTTCTTCGAAACATTCATCCTTGAAACGCTTGCCGACTACAACGAATTCAACCCCGCATTCAGGGTGTTATTCAACTCGTACTATGTTGCAGTGGGAGACAGACATCCCCGCCCCGAGCGTGGGCTGATCTCCCGGCCGGGCTTGGCAGAGATCCTGCGCTATCGTGCTCATGTAGATGTGGCGATGGAGGCAGCAATTGCACGCGGGCTGAATAACGCTTCCACGGACCTCCTGATTCTGGGCGTCAACCATGAAGAACAACATCAGGAGCTGATCCTCACCGATCTCAAGTACCTGCTGTCCAGAAACCCTCTGCGTCCCGCCTACCAAAGCCAGTGGCCCTTGACAGCGATTGACCCCGGCAAAGCGACCTGGCACACCTTTGAAGGCGGCCTGCAGGAGATTGGCCACGACGGCACCGGATTTGCCTTTGACAACGAATTACCGAAGCATCGCGAATATTCGCAACCGTTTGCACTGCAAAGCCATCCAGTCTCGCATGGAGACTTTCTGGCTTTCATTGCCGACAAGGGCTATCAGCGCCCCGAACTTTGGCTGTCTGCAGGGTGGGACACTGTTTTGCAGCAGCGCTGGCAGGCACCGCTCTATTGGGAGCAGCAGGATGGCGCGTGGTACACGTTCACGCTGCACGGAATGGTGCCCGTGGAGTCGAACACGCCCATTTGTCACATCAGCTACTTCGAGGCCGACGCGTTTGCACGATGGTCTGGCGCACGGCTGCCTACGGAAGCGGAATGGGAGATTGCCGCTGCGCCACTAACCGTCAGCGGTAACTTTCTCGAAAGCAACGCACTTCACCCGCTGGCACAACGGCAACAATCAGATGTGGCGCAGCTGTCACAAGTTTTTGGCGACGTCTGGGAATGGACCCAAAGTGACTATCGTCCCTACCCGGGCTTTCGCACGGCACCGGGCGCGGTGGGCGAGTACAACGGCAAATTCATGAGTGGCCAGTATGTGCTGCGGGGTGGCTCTTGTGCCACGCCACAACGACACATCCGGGCAACGTACCGAAACTTCTTCCCGCCAGCGGCGCGGTGGCAGTTTTCGGGACTTAGACTGGCACGGGATGCAAACGATTGAATGCCGATCTGGAAGCCTCACTTGCGCATTACAACCAGCTCGCAAATGAGTATGACCGCTCTACCAGACTGATCAACCGGATCAGACTGAAAGCGATCGCCGCGCTCAACCTGAAGCCAGGTGACACGGTGGTCGATGCGGGCTGCGGGACAGGATTCTGCCTTGGGCCTTTGCGTGATGCGGTTGGTGCGAGTGGCACGGTCATCGGGTTTGAGCCCGCGGTAGCCATGCTGTCCATCGCCCAGTCGCGAGTTCAGCAAGCTCAATGGAAGAATGTAAAGTTGCTGCACGCAGATGGTCTGGCCGCAGCGCTGCCGCAAATGCCGAATGCGTGGCTCTTCAGCTACACGCATGACCTGATTCAATCCAGGGAAGCCCTGAATCAGCTTTTCTCGCAAAGTGCAGACAACGCAAAAGTCGCCGCCACCAGCACGAAACTTTACGCCCCCTGGTTCTGGCCGGGCAACGCGTGGCTCAAGTGGCGGCATCGGGGTTACATCACGGACTTCTCTGACTTCGATACACCATGGGCCAACCTGTTGACTTACTTGAGTGATGCCACTGTCAGGACAGGGCCTCTCACACAACACTACATCGCTTCGGGCCGTCTCGACAAAGCTCGTGCCGCCCTACCGGCTCAGGACGCGTAAAACACATTGAATCGGGCGACCGAATCTGTCCAACGATGGATGTGCATGAAGCCAGCACGCTTCAGCAGTGCCGCAAATTCATCATGCGCGTATTTGTAGGAATTTTCGGTGTGAATGCGCTCGCCCTCCACAAATTTTCGCAGCATGCCCGGACCAAGATTGACCGTCTGATCCCGCGCTGATTCCAGGTGCATCTCAATACGCCCTGCGGCAGCGTTGTAAATCCCGCGATGCTCAAAGCCCTGGAGATCAAAGTCGAATCCAAATCGACGGTTGAGGTGAAGAAGCATATTGCGATTGAACGCTGCCGTAACACCGAGTGCGTCGTCATAAGCAGCCTGCAACTCGGTTGAATCCTTCTTGGCATCCACACCAATGAGCAGTCCGCTACCCTGCTCCGCTTTACACAATGCGAATATTCGCGACAGAAAGTTGAGCGCCGCTTCAGGCGTGAAATTGCCAATGCTGGATCCGGGATAGAAGAACGTCGCGGGACCGGGCAACAGTGCGCCCGACAGATCCAGCGACTGCGAAAAGTCGGTAACCAACCCAAGCATTTCGATTTCCGGAAAGTCCTGCGCCAGTTTGGACAATGCCCGGTCAATTTCCGGCCCGGCAATATCAACGGCAATGTAACGCCGGGGCATCAGAAACGGCAGCCAGCTTTGCGCCTTGCAGCAATCTCCAGCACCGAGATCCACAAACTGCTTTCCCTTCCCGACCAAATCTGCAATCGCCTGCCTGTTTGTCTGGAAAATGCCGACTTCCGTTCGCGTCGGATAGTACTCGGGCAGCTGACAAATGGCGCCATACAAAGCACAGCCCAACTCATCGTAAAAAAACTTTGGCGAGAGGGCTGCAGGAGACGACATGATCATCCCAATGACCTGCTCGCGCTCTTGCGCTTCGTCTGTGAAGAATCGGTGGATTACCGAATATTTGGTCATGACCGGATTGTTGAATTCATGTGGGGAATGCGGAGAGGACAGGGCGCTTCAGGCTCACCGCCCCATCAGCTAAGGCAGGGGGCGCGTTGGATAAGCACTCTACTACGGGCTGGTACAAAGTCTTGTCAGGTTCAAGCGAAGAGTCTCTGTGCCTTGAGATAGTCTTCGGGTATGCCAATGTCGATGAACGTCGATCGGGATCGATAGCCCTGAAGTCGGTTTGCACGAAGCGACGAAGGGAAAATGTCCCGCTCAAGAGAACAGTGGGTGGGTGCCTGCCGAAGCCTTTCGACACCTGCACGAGACACCATGTACACGCCGGCATTGATCCAGCCTTGCCCAGCCTTTCCCTCTTCGTGGAATGCTGCGATCCGGTCTCCTGACATGTCGACGCGGCCATAACGCGATGTCGAGGCAACGCGGGCCAGCGCGACTTCGAAATCAGCGCCCCGCTTGTCAAAGCTCGTCAGCATCCGCTCCAGATTGAAGCCCAGGTAAGTATCCCCATTCAATACCAAGAATGGCCCTTTGAGACCAAACCGCCTGACAGCAAGCCGCAGCGCACCGCCCGTTCCCAGCGGCTCAGGCTCCACGGAAAAGCGAACTGGCACCTTGCCCACCCGACTTCCCAGTGCAGATTGGACTGTCTCAGCGAGGTGCCCGGTACAAACCGTAAACCGGTGGATGCATCCAGACTGCACCAGATGACGCATCATCTGGTACAGGAATGGCTGATCTCGCACGAGCGCCACGGGTTTCGCCCGATCAGAGACCATTGGCCTCAGTCTCGTGCCGAGACCACCCGCGAGGATCAGCGCGTCCAAGCTTCCACACCTCGTTGGGTGAAGTGGCACTTGATGACATATCCCTCGTAAGCAGAAAGAGCCTGCACGACTTCCATCTTTCGTCTCGGTTCCACAATCAACATGACGACTCCGCCGCCGCCAGCGCCGGATACCTTTCCGGCAATGCCGCCCGACGACAGGGCATGCCGCATGAGCGAATCAATATTGCTGTTCGATACGGAGTGCGCAAGGCGCTTTTTGGCCTCCCACGAGTCGCCGAGTCGATGCGCGAAAGCATCGAGGTTTCCCTTGAGCAACGCCTCCTTCATGTGCAGGGCGTCCTGCTTCAACTGATGCATGGCGTCCACCGAGACAGCGGCCTTGGACTCGACATTTGCCTTCTGCTCATCAATGATCCGTGCGGATTCGCGTGACTGGCCCGTGTGGAAGAGCACGAGCGAGCTTTCCAGCTCATTCAGCACGCGATCCTTGATGCGCAGCGGGTTCACTATGACCCGACCCGGCTGGCCTGCGCCGCCAAACTCCATGAAATTGATTCCCCCAAAGGCAGCGGCATACTGATCCTGCTTTCCGCCCGACAGGCCGACATCCAATCGTTCAATCTCATAAGCAAGATGGGCGATGTCGTATTCGCCCAGCCCGAGACCCAGCCATTCGTTAAATGCCTGCAGCACTGCCACCACCAGCGTGGACGACGTACCCAGCCCAGACCCTGCCACCACATCAGAATAGGTCGTTACGTGAACAGCCAGCGGCACACCACCATTGAAGTCGCGAACTATCCGGTTATAGATGCCCTGATGAAGCACCAATACACCGCTCTGGCTGAGCACGCTAGTCAGGTCGGCATCCACCGTTTCGTTTCGATCCGCCGCTTCGATGTGAATCCGGCCATCCATGGACGGCCCAAGAACGCAATACGCGTACTGGTCAATCGTGGCGTTCAGTACATAGCCACCAAACTGATCGCTGTAGGGGCTCACGTCGGTACCGCCTCCACCAAAGCCGAGCCGAAGCGGCGCTCGCGCCATGACTGTGTGCGTGGGCGTATGCGTGGGCGTGATCGGTATCGAGTTCATGTCGACGCTCCTCGCCTGTTGCGTCGTTTGGCAGCTTCATTGAAAAGCCCGTCGAGCACACACCAGGCAGCGTCGGACGAAAAGTGCTTCTTAACATTTTTCAGACTGGCCTCCGAGAGTCTTTGCCAGAGTTCTGCGTCTGAATGCAATCGACAGATTGCCTCGGCAAATGCCGCAGGATCATCTGCGACCAGCACTTCGACGCCATCCTCCAGAAACATTCCTTCCACTGAGGGTGATGTCCCCACAACGGGCAACCCATGACTCATGGCCTGGTTGATCTTGCCCTTTACACCAGCGCCATAACGCAACGGCGAGATCGATACACGCATTCCTTTGAGATAAGGTGCCATATCAGGGACAAATCCGACAACCTCCAGCGCATCATCCTTCAATGACGAAATGGAAGAAGGCGCGTTGCTGCCGATAATGCAAGTCTTGACGCCCGGAAGCAACGTCTTCAACTTGGGGAGCACTTCAGCGACGTACCACAGGACTGCATCCACGTTCGGCGGGTGCCTGTACCCGCCCACGAACATGATTCCGTTGCGCAACGGGAAGGCAGGCACATCGTCCGAGACATCATGAATATTGGTGAATACTCGCACGTCCATATCCGGGGACTCGCGTGCCAGCAGCTCACGCTCCACCGGGCTCACGACCAGGGCGACATCACAGGCCTGCATGATGGCGATTTCCTTGGCGTAGGCTTCTTCTGCAGCGCGGTCATGTGCTGCACTCGGCTCGAGTTCCGCCAGTCTGCGCAGCCTTAGAAAGTGCAGATCATGTGTATCTATTGCAACGAGTGCCTGTGGTGCCATGCGCCGCACATCATTGAGGTGTTTCTCCGCGACATAATATCGGGATAGAACCACCACATCGAAGAACGCACCCTCGGCTTCCAGGTAATCCTCGATCGATCGTAGCTGTGGCCAATACCGGACCTCAACACCCAACTGCTGCAGGTCCTCCACATACGGCGATTTGAATTCCAGATTGTCCGCAATGAATGTGACTTTACAGCCGTGTTCTCTGGCAGTTTTCAGAACGGCCCTCACCCGGACTGAACCGGAATCCTGATCTGGGGTCACCATCGTCGCATCGATGTACAGCAGCCGTCGATGCACGCCGCGCTCTCGCTCAAGCGAAGGCAGTACACCGTTAGGGCGGTGACTTTCCAGTCTGGACTTCCACCGTTCAAACAACAGCTCGCTGTTCCTGATCTGGTAGGCCTTCAAGCCTGACGACGTATCAGTCCCGTGCGACACGCCTTCAAAGTGAATCACTGTGCAGGCTGGCTGGTACACCACCTTGAGACCAAGGCTGGTCATTCGAAGGCAATAGTCAGAGTCTTCACAATAGGCTGGCGCGAAAGCCACATCGAACCCACCCTGCGCGAGAAACAGATCCCGTCTGGCGGCCAGACAGGCACCGGAACAGTAGTCGACCTCGCGAACATAGTTGTACTCGGCCTTTGATGCGTCGTCATGTCGGCCATAGTTCCAGGCTGATCCATCGCGCCAGATGATGCCGCCTGCTTCCTGGAGCCGACCATCCGGGTAGATCAGCTTTGCGCCCACAACAGCTGTTTTCTCGTCCGCCTCCAGCGGGGCAAGCAGGGCCTCCAGCCAGCCGGGGGTCACGATCGTATCGTTGTTCAGGAATACCAGGTAACGCCCCCTAGCGGACTCCGCCGCAAGATTGCAATTGCGAATGAAACCAAGGTTGGTCTCGTTGCGAATGACGTTTATGCCCGTGACGCCGGGCATCGCCGCGATCACGGCTTCTGGCGACAGATCATCGACCACAATCACTTCAAATGGCGTGATCCCCGCATGTTTCGCGAGGCTCTTGAGACAAGAGAATGTATGCAGGTGCTGGCCGTGCACTGGAATGATGATCGATACCACCGGCTCTTCACTGCTGGGGACATGAAGTTCCGTGATTTCGGTCTCCAGCCTGTACTTCAGCTCCGATGTCTGTGCCGGTGGTTGCCCCTGCCCAATACGGTCCCCAACGCGACGCAGGAGTGCGCGAGGCCCCTCTGATCGCAGGATGTCCCAAGCCAAGCTGATGCGGCGCCCCGACAAGGCCAGTTGGCCCACCCAATGCTGCAAGCTTTGCTTCTGCTCTTTCAGGAAGTGCCCGAGTGCCCGGTATGGACGAGTGAGTTTCCAAGAACGACTCGACTGCATGTCTTCGACGTGGCGTCTGAAGTATTGCAGGTCGGATTGCAGCGTCCTCACCGTGCCCGCCAACTCGGCGCCGTGAGCCAGCGACACATTCAGCTCACCTTCTAGGCGAGCACACTCTGCCTGATAAGCAAGAATCGACTGACACAGCTCATCCACGTGGGCCGAGAGGCCGTCGAGATGGCTTTCCAGCGCGCGGACACGATCGTACTCCGACTGCAGCATGGCCAAATGCGATTGCAGCGCTCGTATCGACTCCGCATGCCCGCGAATGATGCCATTTTCAAACAGCCCCATCAGGTCAGGATCAACCACCGGGCCGTCCGGCATTGATGCTTCCTCGATCAAAAACTCAGTCACGTCTCCGGTTGAGGGTGGAGAAGATCGTCTTTGACTGCGACCAAGACTCGACAGATAGTGAACGCGATACGCCACCCGGTTGTCTTCCCGGCGTGAAGCCAGGGCTTGAGGTAAGCCCGAGTGCGATGCCAGCTTCTTCTGCATGGCGTCCAGCACCTCACCTGCGGACAGGTCCCAGGAGATCAGTGTTGCGCGGTCATTGGAGACCAGCCGCTCCGGAAACGCGCCAATGTCTGGTGCCAGCAGAGGGAATCCCGAATCAATCGCTGCACTCAAAGTATAGGAGTAGGTTTCTGGCCATATGGCCGGAAACCAGATGAGATCCGGACATTCCTGCGCAATCAGCTCCGGCAGTTCCGACTCCGAATATTCGCCACGAATGCGTATCGGGAGAGCCGGCCAAGTGATGATCGGGTCCACCGCATAACCAAGCAAAACGAAGTGGATGCCGACAGATTGCTCGGTCGCCTCCTTTGCGACGGCTTCAAGCAGAGCGAGACCTTTGGCCCGTGACAAGCCACCAATGACAACGATGCGATGAGACCTCGTCTTTGGCGCGCTGGGGAGTTCGGGATGAGGCATGACAACATAGTTCGCATCAGGGATGTGCCGACGATATCGCTCCGCAACGTCTCTGGATGGCGCAATGACTCGTTCCGCCGAAGCCAACAGCTTCTGAGATTCGGCAAATCGGGTCGTGTCGTGATCCACCATGCCTTCGTCAAACTGCCCGGCATCATCAATCAACTGATAGCTCGAAGACAAAAAGAAGTAGTCATGCAGCGTCACGTCAAAAGGAATGCCCAGCATGAAGGGTAGTGTCGCCACCTCGGGCGGATGTCCCATCAAGTGATGAATGTGGATGCGATCAATCGCCAGTTCCTCGCAGACCCGGACAAGGTCATCGATACTGCGCTTGATCTTCAGCGCCATGGCCTCGCCCCGATTCCGCCAGGACAGCACCCAGCCATCGGCGCCAGAGGGTTGCAGCGTCAGCATCTCGACATCGTCAGACAGCAACGCAACCAGATCATCGACGTGCCGATAAATACCACCCCTCCAGGCATGCAGCACGCAAAGCACTCGCGCCTTTCGCGAGGTCCTCAGACGGGCCACATCGAGACGACGCCTTGCCTGACTCAGCGGATCCATGCGCTGAAAGTCTCCGACTTGCTGCAGAAACCCTGGATGCAGCGATTCCAGCACCGTGTCTGCCAGACCCTTTCTTTCCGCTGCAGCACCGCCGAAAGACACCCCGCCAACATGAGCCACGAACACGTTCGTCGCCACGACACTGCGGAATCCAAGCGCCGCAGCCCGCAGGCAAAAATCCACCTCTTCGCCATATCCCGCCCCAAACGCTTCGACAGAAAACTCGCCAGTTCTGGCAATACACTCGTGCGTCAGATACAAACAGAAGCCCACGCCGGTTACGACGTCAATATATCCGCCGGCATTCACTTCACGGGCAAGCCGATCCAGCTCAGGCAATGGGCAGGGGAGCGCATTCTCTTTCCAGGGCGCTGGATAGCTGACGAGGGACGCGTTGTTCGACAGTGGCGTCACGGTGCCGATGTCGTGAGCAGAGTAGGCAGCCCCCCGCAAGCGCGATATCCAGTCGCCCGAAACCTGCGTGTCTGCATTCAACAACAGAAGATCGCGTCCTGCGGCAGCGCCCATGGCAAGATTCGCGGTCGCCACGAATCCCAAATTATTCTGGTTTTCCACCAGCTGCCAGCCATGCTCTGCGGCGAATGTACGAAGCCAACCGGACAATGCTGGCTCCGGTGAGGCATCGTTGATGATGAGCAGTTCTGAGTTCTCAGGCAAACCTGCCTCGACAACGCTCATCAGGCATGCCTTTACTTCTTCCAAGCCGCGATACACGGGAATCGCGATGAGGAGCGCGGAGTCTTCAGCCACCAAATTGCCACCTTGGTCGACAATCATGAACCGAACAATCGCCGCAGGCGGTGAAGCGGCAGCTTCAGCCAACCGATGAGACTGCTGCGGTAGTTGAGCTGGTCTCTCAGCGACTCCACCTGGTTATGGAGCAACAGCCTCTCGCGGTCTGCCTCTGCAGAGGCCCGCGCGAGATCATCAATTTGTATCTGCAATCGATTCAGCCTGTCTGTCTGCGATGCAACCTCAGCGTGATGCTGATCCACGCAATTCTTCAGCTGGCTTTCGAGATGGCTCTTTGCAGCATCGAGTCGGATCATTTGATCCTTGGCTTCCCATTGCCAGGACATCAGCTGCTCATACTGCTTGAGTACTGCACCATCAGTATCGGCAAACAGGCAGAGGTCGGGCGGCTTTGGCAGATTTGCTGCCATCGATCCACAAACGACAAAAAAATACATGCCGTCCGGGTTGCAGTTGACAGGGGTGAGCGCTTCCGGGTGCATTCCGCAAGACTGCGCGGCCCCATATCGTCCCGCAAGGGGTAGCTGCATGGCCCACAGCACCGAATTGAACTGCAGCCTCTGTGCATACCAGACCGACTTCGGAAACACAGGCGACAACAGAGCATCCAGCTCGCCTCGGCTGTGCTCACGAACATGATGCTCATTTCGATAGTTCTTCTCGTCGGAGTAGACCAGGCGGTTTGGCGCCGACAGGATGAGAAAACCGTCGGGCCGAAGCACTCGCCGAAATTCCGCAAGCATTGCTTCCTGCTCTTGCAAATGCTCAATGGTTTCAAACGATACAACGACATCCATCGATGCGTCCGGCAATGGCAGCTTTGTTGCCGAGGCCTCGAGGTAGTCAAGGTTGCGATTTGCGCCATAACGGTTGCGCGCATGCGCAATGGCAGTCGCGCTGAGATCCACGCCCGTGACCTGGCCAGCCACTTGCGACAGGAATGCACTACCGTACCCTTCCCCGCATGCAGCATCCAGCACCGTCTTACCTGCGACCCAGCTCCGAGCCAGTACGTAGCGATGCCAGTGCTCATACCAGATTCCGCCCGCGCACTCAGGCGTGAAGCGTTCACCAGTGAACGGGAGGGGGGCTGCCATGGAGAAGGGTCAGAAAGAGAAAGAGAGCCCGTGATGTGGCGGAGAGAGGGGGATTCGAACCCCCGAAGGGCTATTAACCCTTACACGCTTTCCAGGCGTGCGACTTAAACCGCTCATCCATCTCTCCGCGGTGTTTCAGGCAGTTTTCCCTGCCAAGACTGGTCGGGAAAGCAGGCGATTATAGCGGCTGAGAGGCCATGGAGCAATCCGAACCGGCGCAGATCACCCACAGCTAGCGTCGGGAAAAGGTCAACCAGCGCAGCGCAAGCAGCTGCCGGAAGAACAGTGTCAGCAAGATCAGCAGCATCGCGCCATGAACTGGCCACATGCCCAACCAGACCGGAATTCGCTCCTTCGCGGTCCACACCTGAAAGATATTGAGCGTGTTGTAGTACAGCACAAAGACCAGAATGGCCGTCAACAGATTCCATGAACGCCCCGAACGGGGATTCACGAACGCCAGTGGAATGGCGACCAGGGCGAGCAGTAACGTGACGATAGGCAGCGCCATGCGCCAGTGAAATTCAGCAAAGGCTTCCGGCGTACGAATCTGCCACAGCTCAAACACACTCATGGCCCGGGTCGAGGGGACTTCCTGGACCGGCTCCTTTGAGTCAACGCGCATGGCGTACTGCTCAAAGTCGACTATCTGGTACTCCGCCGTCCCGGGGATCCCTTCATACTGCCGTCCTCTTTCGAGAACGAGGAAGCGATCTCCGTTGGCCTCGGTACGTTGCAGGCCACGTTCGGCAACGACCACGCTGACCTTGTCCTGGCGTTTGGACTCCACAAAGACATTGTTGACCTTTTGCTGGGTATCCGAGGTCGCATCAACAAAGGCCACCCGTTGCGAACTCTTGGACTCATAAAACGACCCGGGCGTAATCCTCGAAACATCGTCACGGCTTTTCAACCGGCTAAGATAATTCTGGCTTTGCGACAACGTCCAGGGCGTAAGAAATAGGCTCATGACCGCCACGATGACCGCCACCGGGACTGCAACCCGAAGCACCGGTCTGATCCATGCCGCAAGGGAAAGACCGGACGAGAACCAGACTTGCATCTCACTGTCGCGGTAGCTTCGTGACAGGCAGAGCAGCACTGCCACGAACACGGCAAGGCACAGAATCACCGGCAAATAGGAAATCAGGCTGAACCCCATGAGCGCCAGCACAGCCTCTGCCTCCACGAGGCCGCCGGCCGCATCGCCAAGGAACCGGATGAGCAGTCGCGTCAGGATGATGAGCAGCAATACCAGCCCAACGGCGCCACCCAGCGCCAGGATTTCACGCACCAGACTGCGATGGAAGATGCTCACGCGTATAATTTCCGCTTCAAGTTTTCAGTCTGTGTCTGCCATCGCTTGAGAAAATGAGTCCGCACAGCGGGCCAGACATGTCATCCCAAGAGAACCTTCCGGAGAAAGCGAATGGAATTTAGCATAAAGAGTGGCGACCTCACCCAGACCAAGACTGCCTGCATACTGGTTGGGCTCTATGAATCCAGAAAACTGGATGATGCTGGCAACAAACTGGACAAAGCCACAGGCGGGCTCCTGTCAAAGGCCGCGAAGAGTGGCGACATTACGGGCAAGGTCGGGTCGACCCTCCTGTTGCATGTTGAAAAAAGCGTTGCGGCCCAGCGAATTCTCCTCGTAGGCCTTGGCACCGAAGCTGGCTATGGTCGCAAAGCATTTGTCACGGCGCTATGTGCGGCGTTCAAGGCGCTGAAGGGTACGGCGGTCACCGACGTTGTCCTGCCCTTTGACACGACGCAGAAGGCGGATGAACTGCATTGGAAACTGGAGCAGGCGGCCACCATTGCCATCGATGGTGCGTATCGCTTCGACCAGTTGAAGAGTAATCCAGACACTCGTTTTGTCGGCAAGTCTTTGACCTTCAACATTGCCGGCAAGTTTGATGCAGCGCGTGCGAAAGAGGCAGTTCGCCGCGGTGAAGCCATTGGCGAAGGCATGAGCCTGGCAAAGACACTGGGCAATCTGCCGCCGAACATTTGCACGCCTGCCTACCTTGCAGAGATTGCCAAAGATCTCGCCAAGGCCTACAAATTCAAGCCGACCATCCTGGAAAAGAAGGCCATGGAGAAGCTGGGCATGAACACCCTGCTGTCTGTGTCCAAGGGTAGCTACCTGCCACCGAAGTTCATTGTGCTGGAACACAACGGTGGCAAGAAGGGCGAAAAGCCGTTGGTCCTTGTCGGGAAAGGCATCACCTTCGATACGGGAGGCATATCGCTCAAGCCTTCGGCCGAAATGGATGAAATGAAGTACGACATGGGCGGTGCCGCCGCCATGCTTGGCACCATGAAGACCGTGGGGATGCTGAAGCTCCCGTTGAATGTTGTCATGCTGGTCCCGACCTGCGAGAACATGCCGGGCGGCAATGCCACACGCCCGGGCGACATCGTGAAGAGCATGGCCGGACACACCGTCGAGATCCTGAACACCGATGCAGAAGGACGTCTCATTCTGTGTGACGCCCTGACCTATGCGGAACGATTCAAGCCTGCTGCGGTGGTGGATGCCGCCACCCTGACCGGTGCAATGGTCATCGCTCTGGGTCACATCACGACGGGCATCTTTGCGAACAAGGACGCGCTTGCAGCGGAGCTCGTGGCCGCGGGTCAGGAGAAGCTTGACCACGCCTGGCATCTGCCGATGTTTGATGAATACAACGACCTCTTGAAGAGCAACTTCGCCGACATTCCGAACATCAGCGGTGGACGAGCTGGCGGCAGCATCACTGCAGCCTGCTTCCTGTCACGGTTCACGAAGCAGTACGAGTGGGCACATCTGGATATCGCGGGTACGGCATGGAAATCCGGCGCTGATAAAGGCGCGACAGGCCGACCCGTTCCGTTGCTGGCACAGTTCCTGATGAATCGCGCAGGGCTCAAGTAAGCGATGACTGAAGTCAAGGTGTTCTACAACGTGCCGGACAAGCTTGCGTTCGCCTGCAAGCTGGCCAAGCGCGCCGTTGACGAAGGCAAACGCCTCATCGTCTACGCGCCCGATCAGGCCGTGGCGGACACCTTTGACAAGTTGTTGTGGTCCTTCCAACAATTGTCGTTCGTTCCCCATGTTCGAGCCGGTCATGTTCTCGCAGGCGAAACGCCCATCGTTATCGCCGACACGGATAGCGGGTTGCATCACCACGAAGCACTGCTGAACCTGGCAGACGATCCGCCGCCCTTCTTCAGCCGCTTTGAGTTTCTGCGGGAAGTAGTCAGTCAGGATGAGTCAGACAGGGGACGCGCACGTGAGCGGGCACGATTCTACAAAGCCCGCGGCTTCGCGATCAGTCATCAGGACATGGGAGGGGGAATCTGATCATGGATCCAGACAAATCGCTGGATGCGTTGAGCAGCAAAGTTGATGCACTCGTCAAACGCCATGCAGTGGGCGGTGAAGACCGCAACATTCCGGTCCTGTCCGAGATGGTCCGCGCCCCGGATTGGAAGCCAGTCGCACCAGTCACCCTGCCGCGCAGCATCTCCGACGAAGAAGCAAAGAAGCTGGCCGCAGAAATTTTCGAGCGGGTATTTGCTCGTGTCGAGCGTGAACTCACCACCCGATTCGAAGAACGCCTGACTGAACGAATGGCAGCACAAATCAGCGTCACCATCGGTCACGTCCTGTCCGATCTCAGCCCCGACATTGCCAATGCCATCGGTGATGCCATCAACGAGGCGCTCCTCCAGAAGTCCAACAAGTAAATCGCGGGCCGCCATCACGGCGCATGCGAATATTCGCAGTACACCATGAGCACAGACAATCAGGGCCACGAACTGGCCAAAGCTTTCGAGCCGAGCGTTATCGAGTCCCGCTGGTATCCCGTGTGGGAGCAGGCCGGCTACTTCAAGGAAAGTGGCGATACGTCCAAACCCGCGTACTGCATCCAGCTCCCGCCACCGAACGTGACTGGCACGCTGCACATGGGCCATGCGTTTCAGCAGACGTTGATGGACACGTTGATCCGCTACCACCGCATGCGCGGCGACAACACCAATTGGGTCGTGGGCACAGACCATGCCGGCATCGCCACGCAGATCGTGGTGGAACGCCAATTGCAGGCTGACGGCAAGAGCCGCCACGACCTGGGCCGTGACAAGTTCATCGAACGCGTCTGGGAATGGAAGCAGCAGTCAGGTTCCACCATTACCCGCCAGATGCGCCGCCTGGGTGCGTCAGCCAACTGGAATTACGCCGACACCGAAGGCCACAAGGGCGGCTACTTCACCATGGACGCGAAAATGTCGCATGCCGTGGTGGAGGTGTTCAATCGCTTGCACGAGCAAGGGCTTATCTACCGCGGCCGCCGCCTGGTCAACTGGGATCCGGTGCTGAAATCCGCCGTCTCGGACCTCGAAGTCGAGATGGAAGAGCGCAACGGCAACATGTGGCACATCCTGTATCCGTTCAGCGACGGAGAGCAGGCAGGCCGTGGTGAATTTTCGGGGCAGAAGCTCCCCGGCATGACCATTGCCACGACACGCCCTGAGACCATGCTGGGCGATGGCGCACTGTGCGTGCATCCCGATGACGAACGCTATCAGCACCTGGTCGGCAAGTTCGTTGATCTGCCGCTGTGCAACCGCAAGATCCCCATCATCGCCGACAGCTTCGTCGATCCGGCGTTTGGTTCCGGCTGCGTCAAGATCACCGGCGCACATGACTTCAACGACTACCAGGCCGCGCTGCGCCACAACATCCCGCTGGTCGTCATCATGGATTTCGACGCCAACATGGCGGGAGAAGCCCCCGCCGCCTATCGCGGACTCAATCGCTACGTGGCGCGCAAGAAGGTGCTGGCCGATCTCGAATTGCAGGGCCTGCTCGTCAAGACCGTGCCGCATAAGCACATGGTCCCGCTTTGCGGGCGCACCGGCGAGGTGGTCGAGCCCATGCTCACTGACCAATGGTTCGTAAAGATGGATGGCCTGGCGGCTCGTGGCCTCGATGCTGTCGCGAAGGGCGACGTGAGGTTCTATCCCGATCACTGGAGTGCCACGTACAACCACTGGCTATCGAACATCCAGGACTGGTGCATTTCGCGGCAGTTGTGGTGGGGACATCAGATTCCGGCCTGGTACGACGCGGAAGGCGAAGTGATTGTCGCCCGGGATGAGGTGGCCGCTGAGATTCACCTTCAGCACAAGATCACAAGGCTGAGGATTGAGTTCATTGAAAGACGAGCCCTTGCCAAGCTCAATCAATCCGGCGAACTAAGTGCTGAAGAAAAGGCTGATCACGAGGCACGCGTTATCAAGTTGGAGAGTGGTGGACTGACGCGCGACCCCGACGTCCTCGACACCTGGTTCTCTTCCGCACTGGTGCCCTTCTCCTCGCTGGGCTGGCCGGAAGGCACCCCCGACCTCAAGACCTTCCTGCCCTCCTCCGTGCTCGTGACGGGCAACGACATCATCTTCTTCTGGGTCGCCCGGATGATCATGATGACGCTGCACTTTACGGACAAGGTGCCGTTCGAAGACGTGTACATCAACGCCATGGTGCGTGATGCCGAAGGCCAGAAGATGTCCAAGTCCAAGGGCAACACGCTCGACCCGCTGGACCTCATCGACGGCATCGACCTCGAATCCCTGGTCACCAAATCCACGCAAGGCCTGATGCTGGCTGCGCACAAGGAAAAAGCAGAGAAGTACATTCGCAAGCATTTCGCCCAAGGCATTCCACCTTATGGCGCGGACGCGCTGCGCTTCACCTTCACGTCGCTGGCGCCGCTCTCGCTCACGCTCAATTTCGATCTCTCGCGCTGCGAGGGCTACCGCAACTTCTGCAACAAGCTGTGGAATGCCACGCGCTTCGTGCTGATGAATGTCGATGGCAAATCGGCCTTCGACTGTGGCATCGAGGAGTGCCCTGAGGATTGCGGCCCGGACGGCTACCTCGATTTCTCGCTGGTGGATCGCTGGATCGTGAGCCAGCTGCAACGCACAGAGGCTGAGGTGGCGAAGTCATTTGCCGAGTATCGCTTCGACCAGGCGTCCGCTGCCATCTACAAGTTCGTGTGGGACGAGTATTGCGATTGGTATGTGGAACTCGCCAAGGTGCAACTTCAGAATGGAACCGAAGCTCAACAGCGCGCCACTCGCCGCACGTTGCTGCGAGTGCTTGAGACGATGCTGCGTCTAGCACACCCCATCATTCCTTTCATCACTGAGGAGTTGTGGCAGAAGGTTTCGCCCTTGACAGGCAAAACCGGCGAGACCA
Source organism: Betaproteobacteria bacterium (assembly GCA_031394355.1). GTDB lineage: Bacteria > Pseudomonadota > Gammaproteobacteria > Burkholderiales > Usitatibacteraceae > JAEUMY01. The sequence continues at coordinate 23,643 of JANNSU010000077.1, forward strand.
TCACGCTGCAGCCCTATCCCGTGTCACAGCCGGAGAAGATCGATGTGCCAGCAGAAGATCATGTTGCTCGACTTAAGGAACAGTTAACGGCTCTCCGGAACATACGCTCAGAGCGTAACGTATCTCCTGCAGCTCAGGTTGAGGCCTTCTTTGAACCACACGACAAGCACACGTTGGTTGCGAATCTCTCGCTCCACTTGAAGTCATTGTCCAAACTCTCATCGCTTTCAATTGGAAAGCCTAGCGAAGATGAAGTCGCTTCAACGGCTGTCACTTCATTGGGCACATGGTCGATATTGATTCCTGGGCAGGACAAGAAATCGGAAGCGGCCCGAGTAGAGAAGGAAATAGCCAATCTGGAAGGCGAGAAATCCAGGGCTTCCTCAAAGCTTGCAAACCCGAACTTTGTAGACCGCGCACCCGCCGCCGTTGTCGAGCAAGAGAAAGCCAGGATCGCCGACTTCACCAGTAAGATTCAGCAACTGAAAGTACAACTCGACAAGTTGAAAGGCTGATGCCCTTCCCCGACGCGTTGCGCGCACTGCGCCATCGCAACTTCCGCACCTACTACACCGGTCAGGCCATTTCGATGATCGGCACCTGGGTGCAGGCTATCGCCAACACCTGGCTTGCCTGGCAGCTGTCTGGCTCCACCACGATCACCGGGCTGGTCGGGTTTGTGGCTCACATCCCGATGCTGGTTGTGGCCCCCTTTGCCGGCGTCATGGGCGACCGATTCGACAAGCGACGCATGCTGTTCATCGTTCAATGTCTGCTCATCGTGCAGTCGCTGACGCTTGCCTTGCTGGTGGGTCTGGAACTCATCACGGTGCAGTTGCTCGTGACCTCGGTGTTCATCATCGGCCTCCTCAACGCAGTGGAGACGCCGATCCGGCAGTCTTTCTTCGTGCAGCTGATCGAGGATCGTACTGACCTGCCGAACGCCATCGCACTCAATTCGGTGCTGATGAATGCGACGCGACTGGTCGGCCCTGCCCTCGGCGGCATTCTGATTGCCGCCACCAATGAAACGGTGTGCTATGCCGTCAACGCCGTGCTGACCGTCGCCGTGCTGGTGTCCCTTGCGAATATTCGCATTGCGGCAGTGTCGCATGCGAATATTCGCAAGGCGGGCAGCTTTCTCGCGGAGCTTGCTGAAGGCTGGCGCTACGCATTCGGCATGCCCGTCATTCGCGTCCTGCTCATCGTGATTGGCGTGATCAGCTTCACCATCAGCCCCTATGTCACGCTGATGCCTGCGATGGTGGTGAAAAGCTTTCAGGGCGGCTCGGAACTGGTGGGATACTTCATTGCGTCCGTCGGGCTGGGGGCCTTCATCGGCGCGCTGCGGCTCGCCATGCTGAAGAACGTGCGCGGCATGGCCAAGTGGATCGCGATTGCAGCAGTCGTGGCGGGTGCTGCAACCATCGGCTTTTCAGTGCTTTGCAACTGCGGCAGATCTGGCTGTCGCTGGCCTGCATGGCCGTGCTGGGCTTTGGCTTCATTACTGCGGGTGCGACGATCAACACTATCCTGCAATCCATCGTCGACGACGACAAGCGCAGCCGTGTCGTGGCGCTCTACACCGCCTCTTTCATCGGCGCCGCTCCGCTCGGCCACCTGGCATCGGGTTGGCTGGCGGAACACATCGGTGCGCCGCACACGTTTCTGATCAATGGCAGCGTGTGCCTCATTGCCGGCCTCGTGTTTGCGCAACAGTTGCCGCGCTTTCGCGAGTTCCTCCGCCCCATCTATATCGAGCGCGGCATCATCCCGCCGCCCGCACAGGATCCCAACCAATGAATGACACGGTTCTCTTGCAGCAATCCGGTGCCATCGCCACGGTGACACTCAATCGCCCGTCGCAACTGAACGCAATCAATGACGCCATGATGGTCGGCCTGCGCGACGTGCTGACACAGGTGGAACAGGATGCGAATATTCGCGTGGTGATTCTGCGCGGTGCAGGCAAAGCGTTCATGGCGGGTGGTGACGTGGCCATGTTCCACGCCAGGAAGGATGAGGTCGCGAGCCTGTTCCATGAGCTGGGCGGCGTGTTCCACGAGTCGATCAAGCTGCTGCGTCGCATGGGGAAACCTGTCATCGCCAGCGTGCACGGCGCCTGCGCGGGCGGCGGGCTCTCCGTGATGCTGGGTTGTGACCTGGCCATCGCCGCCGATACAGCCCAGTTCACCCTGGCCTACTCGCGCATCGGAACATCGCCCGACGGTGGCAGCACGCACTTTCTACCGCGCATCATCGGCACCCGCAAGACCATGGAACTTGCTTTGCTCCCGGATGTTTTCGGCGCAGCCCAGGCATTGAACCTTGGGCTGGTGAATTGGGTAGTCCCAGAAGGCTCGCTGGAGGAGGAAACGCTCAAGATCGCGCAGCGACTCGCCGCCGGACCGACTCACGCCTACGCCAACACCAAGGCCCTCGTCAACGCCACGTTCGACCGCACCATGGACCAGCAGCTTGATGCCGAGGTGAAGGCATTTGCGAACTGCGCCGCCGGCCCCGACTTCAAGGAAGGCGTAACCGCCTTCGTGGAGAAGCGAAAGCCTGCCTTCAGCGGCGTGTGATCCAGAAATCGAACCAGACCTGCCGCAGGGTCGATCGAATTACTTCTTTTGCATCAGGAACGTGAATTCACTTGCCGTTGCATTGTGCTCAAGCAGCGGATTACCGGTCTGTTTGCAGAAAGCCTGAAAGTCCTTGACCGCGCCCGGGTCCGTGGCAATCACTTTCAGCACCTGGCCCGACTCCATGTCGCTGAGCGCCTTCTTGGCGCGCAGGATGGGCAGCGGGCAGTTGAGACCTTTCACGTCCAGTTCTTTGTTGATGTTCATGGATAGCTTTCAGACAGTCGATTCAGCAATGGATACATGGATGCATCCACAGAATTTTTCAAGCGTTGACACGCATGCCTGACAGGCATGTCGTTTGCAGCTGCGATTCGAAACTCAGCCGGAGTCTGCCCGCCAGTGGCCTGAACGGCCACCGGACTTCTCCACCAATTGAACAGATTGCAAAATCATTCCCCTGTCCACGGCCTTGAGCATGTCATAGATCGTGAGCAGCGCGACACTCACTGCCGTGAGGGCTTCCATCTCGATACCCGTCTTGCCATGGGTCTCGACCACTGCCTCACACCGGACCGCCGGACCAGCGGGGTCCAACTCGAACGTCACGGCCACATGCGTGATCGGGATAGGATGGGCCAACGGGATGAGATCTGCCGTCCGCTTGGCGCCCTGGATGCCTGCAATCCGCGCGATCCCCAGCACATCACCCTTGCCCGCATCGCCACGTCCGACCAGCTGAAGCGTTTCCGCCTTCATGTGAATACGGCCAGCCGCACGGGCTACTCGGTGCGTGTCAGCCTTGGTGCCGATATCCACCATGTGCGCCTTGCCACCCGCATCAAAGTGGGTCAGCGGCTGGTCTGGCTTCTCTGTCGATGGCGCGGGATGGTCAGGGGTCATGGCTCGGTGCGGGTTCTTTGAAGGCGAATACAATGCGTGCAGCCGGGAACTACCGGGCTCAGATCAAATCGTACCATCTGAAGGCGCAGTCCCACTGCCCGCTCCAAGGATTGCCGAATGCAATGGAAGTCCCTGTTCAATCGCACCATGGCCACTGCCGTCGCGCTGGCGCTGGCTTCCACGCCGGTCATGGCCCAGACCTTGCCAGATCTGGGCGACTCGGCTGAGTCGACACTGCCGGAGGCGCAGGAGCGCAGCATCGGCAAGCGCGTCATGCTCGAGATTCGTGCAGATCGAATCTATGTCGAAGATCCGGAACTGACGGATTATGTGACCAATCTCGGTCAGCGGCTCTTGTTGTCGTCCGGAAGCACCCGTAGTGACATCGAGTTCTTCCTGCTTCAGGATGAGTCCATCAACGCGTTCGCGCTTGTCGGCGGTTTCATTGGCCTCCACACAGGACTGATACTCGCCGCGCAAAGCGAATCTGAACTGGCCGGCGTGGTCGGCCACGAGATTGCGCACATTCTGCAGCGTCACCAAGCGCGAATGCTGGCCGGCCAGAAAAACGCTGCGCTGGGATCGCTGGTCGCCATGGCATTGGCCATCATGGCCGCGCGGAGTGGAAGCAGCTCCCAGGCACCAGAAGCCGCCATTGCCGCCGCATCGGGTCTGCAGATTCAATCGCAGCTCGACTATTCGCGGGACTTCGAGCGTGAGTCGGACCGCCTCGGCTTTCTGATGCTCGACAAGGCGGGTTTCGATCCTCGTGGCATGGCATCATTTTTTGAACGCCTGCAGCGGGCCAATCGCCACAATGATGGCAAAACACCGGGCTATCTTCGTACACATCCGCTCACGACAGAGCGGATTGCCGACATGCAGAACCGTGTTGCGTTGATGGCGGCGAAGGCGGTGCCCGATTCACCCGATTTCCTCTTTGTGCGGGCAAAACTCCGCGCTCAGCAAGGTGCGCCCGTAGACGCTGTGGATCACTTTCGAACATTGATTGCAGAAAGAACGATACGTCGTACCCGCGCTGACCTGTATGGCCTCGCTTTGGCGCAGAAGCGAAACCGGGACTTCACGGCTGCCAACAGCACCATCGAAGAGGCGCGACGTGCAGGCGCTGCCAATCCCTGGATTGAAAACCTGGCAGGGGACATTCGAATGGATCAGGGCAAACCCGAGAAGGCCCTGGAGATCTACACAACAGCCGTAGCAAGCATGCCGGGCAGCCGGGCACTCTTTCTCGGCCACGTGGCTAGCCTGCTCGAAACAGGAAAGTCAGACATGGCCTTGGCAGAGATCGAGTCACGTCTTCGCAAGTCACCTGACGAGGTTCGCCTGTACGATCTCCTGGCCAAGGCGCACGCCTCCGCCGGCAGGCAGCTTGCGCAGCATCGTGCCCTTGCAGAGGCTCACTATCGTCGTGGACGCATTGCCGCAGCCGTGGAACAGCTGGATCTTGCATTGAAGCAGAAGGACGGCAACTTTTATGAACGCTCTGGCGCTGAGGCGCGCTCTCGTGAATTTAAGGCTGAGTTGATCGAATTGAAGAAGGACAAGAAATACGATCCCTCTGACCGTGAGCGGTCGTCCGTAACAGCCCGTCAGGGCTAAGCACTCCAACAGCTCACCGGGCACACCTGTCCAGCACGGCACTGGCACCTGACCACTGGCCACTGGCCACTGGCACCTAACACCTGGCAAACACATCCCGCCAGCGCGGTGCGAGCTGGAGTTTCCCCTTAGAATGCTCGATTCAATCTGGAATTCGACGCGCCATGCTCCGTGCCCTGCTGAAGCCCCGCTACATTATTCTCGTTGTTGTCCTTGTCGCAGGGGGCGTCCTGTACACCCAATTCAAGGAGCGCGCTGAAAAATCCAAGGCCGAGCGATTCCGTACAGCCCAAGTCGACAAAGGTGCAGTAGTGCAGCGCATCACCGCAAATGGCACGCTCAACCCCGTGAGCGTGGTGAATGTGGGCACGCAGGTCTCCGGTACGGTCCTCAAGTTGCACACGGACTACAACCAGCCGGTCAAGGCAAACCAGGTATTGCTGGAGATTGATCCCGCGCTGATCAAGGGAAAGATCCAGCAATTCGAAGCCACCACCCGGTCTGCCGAGGCGACGCTTAGGCTGGCTGAAACCACGCTGAAGCGAAACGAGTCGCTGGTTGCCAAGGGCTTCATTTCGCCTTCGACGCTGGACCAGAATCGCAAAGAAGTGGACGTTGCCAACGCCCAGGTCGCGCAAGTTCGCTCTCAGCTCGATCAGGAGAAAACCAATCTGGCCTACACCATCATTCGCTCTCCGATCGACGGCATCGTGATTGATCGGAAGGTGGATATTGGCCAGACTGTAGCGGCAAGCTTCCAGACCCCTACGCTATTTCAAATCGCGCGTGATCTGGAGTCCATGCAAATTGATACGAGCGTTGCCGAGGCTGACGTGGGAAAGCTCACGGCTGGCATGCCGATTCGATTCACCACGGACGCCTTTCCCGATCGGGACTTTCAAGGGCAGATTCGCATGGTGAGGCTGAATCCCAGCATTCAGCAGAACGTGGTGACCTACAACGTAGTGGTGAATGTCACCAACGATCAGGGGCTGCTCAAACCCGGCATGACCGCTCAAGTGAACATCGTTGTCGGCGAAAAGCGCGATGTCCTGCGTATTCCCAATGCTGCGCTGCGATTCAAACCGCCGAAGGATGAAAAGGACGGAAAACCTGCACCCAAAGTGGTGAGTCGTGATGACAAAGTTGCATCATCGCCGCCGACCCCGAGCAGCAGTGGCGAAAGCAAGGCATCAGTGCCCGGCGCTGCCGCGTCAGGACCAAGACGGCCACCGGCAAGGGTCTTCAAGCTCAATGAAAAGCGGGAACTCATCCCGGTAGAAGTTCGTGTTGGCCTCGCCAGTAATCAGCACACCGAGCTCGTATCGGGTGAATTGCAGGCTGGCGATGAACTGGTCATTCGCGATCTGCAGGACAAATCCAAGGAAGCCAAGTAATGGCGGCATTGCCTGCACAGGCGGATGCCTCGCTGCTCAGCTTGCGCAACGTATGCAAGAGCTATGTGACGGCTGACATCGAGACGCCAGTACTCAAGAATGTTGATCTCGACATTGGCAGGGGTGAATTTGTCGCGATCATGGGCCAGTCCGGTTCGGGAAAATCCACCTTGATGAACATTCTCGGCTGCCTTGACACACCAACCAGTGGCGAATATTCGCTGGATGGACAGGAAGTCTCAGCACTGAAAGATGATGATCTTGCTCGGGTCAGGAACCGGACCATCGGATTCGTGTTTCAGGGCTTCAATCTTCTGAAACGCATGCCGCTCATCGACAATGTTTGCCTGCCACTGCTTTATTCCGGCCTGGATCGAACACAGGCTAGGAAGCGCGCACAGATCCGCTTGGAACAGACCGGACTGGGCAGTTATGCATTCAGACTCCCCAACCAGATCTCCGGCGGGCAACAACAGCGCGTCGCAATTTCTCGTGCACTGGTGAACGATCCGCCACTTATTCTCGCGGACGAGCCCACGGGCAACCTGGATACCCAAACCAGCGCTGAAATCATGCGGTTGTTTACAGACCTGAACCAGTCACAAGGCATCACCATGCTCATCGTTACACATGAGCCGGATGTCGCCCGCTATGCACAACGATTGGTCCGCCTCAAGGACGGGCTGGTTACCTATGATGGCCCCGTGAAGGACGCGCACCTATGAACGCCACACAGATCGCATTGGAGGCGTTTCGCGCCATGGGCATGAACAAGCTCCGCACTGGCCTCACCATGCTGGGCATCATCATTGGCGTCGGTGCCGTGGTGATGATGTTGGCGATCGGCGAAAGCGTGCGCGCCGACATCAATCAGCGCATTGCCAGCATGGGCAGCAACCTCTTCATCATCTTCCCGGGATCGCAAACCAGCGGCGGCGTTCGCGTCGGACGGGGTGGCGTACAGACGTTGACTGAAGGCGATGCGCAGGCCCTGCAGCGACTGGAGAATGTGGAGTTCGTCGCGCCCGTTATTCAACGCGGCTTCCAGGTCCAATCCGGTTACAGCAACTGGAACACGATGGTTTACGGTGTGACACCCGAGTTCTTCGCCATCAAGGCCTGGGATACGAGTCTCGGCAGCCTGTTTGGTGATATGGAAATCCGCTCTGTCTCCCGGGTGGCAGTCATCGGCCAAAGTGTGGCAACGAACCTGTTCGGAGACTTCGACCCCATCGGACAGTCCATCCGGATCCAGAACAAGCCCTTCGAAGTCATCGGCGTTCTGGCGGACAAGGGTAGTGACCTCGGCGGCAGCGACCAGGATGATTCCATCTACATTCCCATGAGCACTGCTCGGCAGCAGGTTATCCGCCAATGGTTTCCGGGGAGCGTGAACTACATCATGGTCCAGGCGCAGTCTGCAAAGGTCATGGCCGATGTGAAATACGACCTCGGCCAAACGCTGAGAGTACGTCACCGGATTCGAGAGGATCAGGAAGATGACTTCACTGTTCGGGATCTCTCTGCCATTGCTGAGGCAGCAGCGGGCATCGCAACGGGCCTTACTCTGCTGCTTGGCGCAATCGGTTCCATTTCCCTGCTGGTTGGTGGCATCGGCATCATGAATATCATGCTGGTTTCAGTAACCGAGAGAACGCGTGAAATCGGAATACGCATGGCGCTGGGCGCTAGACGAAATGATGTGTTGTCGCAATTCCTCATGGAAGCGATCGTGATTTGCATCTGCGGTGGCGCTGCAGGTGTTGCGCTGGCCTACGCGGGCACCTTGGCCATCAGTCGTTTCTCGCCGCTGCAGGTCGGCATGAGCAGCTTCGGCATTCTGCTTGCATTCAGCTTCTCGGCCGTAATTGGCATCTTTTTCGGCTTCTATCCAGCCAAGCGAGCGGCGGGATTGAAGCCGGTGGAGGCGTTGCGGTATGAATAGGTCAACCTCCTCGTCACAAGTCAGACTTTGAAATGAGTCCAGAACGCATTGAACCCAGGTATATGACTGCATCGCGTAACTGGATGGCGCGGGTCGCCTTATTGCGTCCTTTCGACAGACAGATAGTTCCGCTAGTGCTGCTGATCGCATTCGCGTGGGTGGTCAATTGGTTGATGGGCAAAGACATCAATGCTGACTTCATTGCGTATCACATGTACGCAGCGCACGCCCTGCTTGGCGGGCACCATCAGTCTGATTTCATGGCAGCGGGGCCACAGTCATACTTGAATCCGGCCGGGTATGTCCCGTTTTACTTGATGCTGAAGGCAAACTGGCCCGCATTGCTGGTCAGCACAGTCATGGCAACCGTGCATTCCCTGAATCTGGTTGTGCTTTGGAAACTGTGCCGTGATCATTTGTTTGCTCAAGCCACGTATCGAAATGCACTCAGCTTCCTCGCCGTCATGTTGGGTGCCATTTCACCCGTCTTCTTCGCAACGCTTGGCAGCAGTTTTCTTGACCCCATGCTGTCAGTGCTGGTACTCGGCGGTCTACTCCTGATTGCACAGGCATCCACATCACAACCAAGCAGAGCCCGATTGCTGCTCGGCGCTGGGTTGCTTTTCGGCGTTGCGGCTGGACTCAAGCTTACGAATGGCATCTTCGCCGTTGCCGCGCTGATCGCCATTCAGACTTTGCATGGCACGCTGTATTTGAGGATTCAACGAGCCGCCATGTTCTCACTGGCTGTTCTTGCGGGATTGGCAATGGCTAGTGGATGGTGGAGTTGGATGCTCTGGGAACAATTCGGCAACCCGGTCTTTCCGCTATTCAACGGAATATTCAAGTCACCTGACTTCCCCGCAGTTTCAGTGACCCATGACAGATTTGCGCCGCACGGTATCTGGGACTTTCTCATGTTGCCACTGCGCATGATGAAAATGAACAGCGGTATCTATGTGGAGATACTGGCACCGGATATTCGTGCGGGCGTGTTGCTGATCCTGGCAGGTGCCACTGCTTTGGTGGCCACTTACAGGCGTACACGTGCTGCCAGTGTCAACCCGGTGCCGGTTTCCGCTGTAGCGATTCAGGTCGCCATTTTTTTTCTGGTTGCTTGGGCACTTCTTTTTGGCACTTCCGGCAACGGCAGGTACGCAATCCCGCTGCTTTTGCTGTTAGGCCCCTTGATCGTCTATCTCCTTCACTTTTGCTTTCGCCGTGAAGGCAGCACCTTGGCTGTTGCAACGATACTGGTGGTGCTGCAGGGCCTGCATGGTTACAAGGGGGAGTACCCCCGATGGGATGCTGCGCCGTGGACACGCAACTGGGTCGATGTTGCGTTGCCAAAACAGCTCACTGAAAAACCTGCGGCGTATTTGTCCCTGAGTACTGTCAACCTCGGCGTACTTTTTCATCACATGTCTGCTGGCAGCAGTTTTGTTAGCCTGGTGGGCTTTGAACCACTTTCGCCTGATGGAGCCGGGTCGGCGAGAATTCGGCAGTTCATTGACCGAAACGAGGGGAATCTCAGAATACTTATTCAAACCGAAGACAAAGTCGGATCAGAATGGTTTCAGCGGGGCCAGGTGGATCCCGTTCTGGCACCCACGGTAGCGCGAATGCTGGCTCCCTGGGGGCTACGGTTGGTCAACCATGATTGCGCCTTTGCCGAGATTTCCATGCATGGTGGCGCCGGTGCAGCCAGGACAGGCAATCAGGCAAATCTATTGGGCATCATGCTGATCAGTTGTCCGGTACAAGCAGGACCGGGAGAAGACGAAGCAATGCGGACAGATCGCGCCTGGGCAACAACGATTTTTGACCGCGTTTCCTCAGCATGTCCGCTGTTATTTCCGCCGCCGGGAGGCTTTCCCCAGAAAGCGGGAGAGGCCTGGATCAAGCGATTTGCAGGTACTGATACGATTCTGTCGATCTTTTCTGGCAACGTTCAACACTCGCGCTTTCCCTTTGGGCCCTTTGGCGTTGATTTGGGCAACGCATCAGATTGGGCAGTGGCGACACAGCCCATCGCTTGCAAGTATATTGCTCGCCCTTGGTAGTCAATCAGGAAAGGCGCTTCTTGCGAAGTTATATGTGGACCAGACACAGCCAATCGGACTGGCGTTGACTCTGAAACCTAAGCCTGAATCCAAGCAAGCTCCCGCTCCCTAGTCCCACGTCAATTGCCCGACGTAGCGAGCAATCAAGCGGTTCCCAGCCGCCATAAAAACGAAAAGGGCATGTGCAATCGCACATGCCCTTTTACTGACAGTCTTGACAATACCTGTCAAGACAATCGCTGCGACAAAATTAGGCGCAGGACTTCGGCACGATCTCAGCCGGCAGGGTGGATGCGCAGGTCCAAGCGCCAGTTGTCGTGTTGAACAGGAACGTTACGTCCTTGCTAGCAACTTTCGGGTTGATGTTGGCAGCAGCATAGACAGCCTTTGCGGAACAGTCAGCGCCAGCAGCAGCAATTGTCAAGCTGGCAACGTACTTGCCGGCGGTCACAGCACCAGTCGGTGTAACACAACCACCCGCAAGGCCGGAAGCTGCAACAGCCTCGGCAACCGGGGTCTTCATGCCACCCAGAAGGGTAAAGCCTTCGGAAGCCTGTGCCTTGGCGGTGTAGTCCTGATATGCCGGAATGGCGACTGCTGCAAGAATACCGATGATCGCAACAACGATCATCAGTTCAATGAGGGTAAAACCTTGCTGAACTTTACGCATGAAAAATCTCCTTAAGGATTGAGAATGCAAAACACTGCCAAGTCCTAAAAGCAAACCTCATGCCAACCAGGAGAAATTATCCAAATGGCGAAACCTCCCCGATTGCTTGGCCTTGTTGCAACAAATGAAGACGTTAAGGTGCCAATTTGCGTCACTGTCTGCGCAGGATGGCGAATTCGATGTGCGAAACGAGCAATAGCGTGGAGAAGGAACCTTTTAGAACAGGATCAGACTTCAACTTCTCCAGCAAGTTGGATCCAGCGGAATAATCGTTGGAAAGCAGTGACGCTGCGAGTGCACTTTGAACCGCCAGTGGGTAGTAGTCGGTCTTTGTTCCGGATCTGGCTTGTTCGAATTGAATAATCTCTTCTGCATATTGCCGCATTCCCTCCAAGTTGACTTGTACAAGCGCAGCGAGCAAACCAAACCTTGCTGCCAGCTCCTTGTCTTCAGTGATATGCCTCATGCACGCTGCGTTCTTGGCCTGTTGAATAAGTGCAACGGACTCGCTCCGGTTTATGCCGCTAACCGTGATTCGCAGCAGTGTGTCGAATGCATCGAGCCACAGAGATGCCTGTGCCTTGGTACAAGATTTCATGCCCAATTGAACCAACGCGATATGTTCTCGAATGCGCTCAGGTGTCGAGAGATTGACGGCCTGGACGTCCTTCCCCAGCGCCTCAAAGATGTCCAGCGCAACATAGGCTCTTGCAAAGGATGCTGCGCTGGATTGTCCACCACGATTCTTCGATGCAAGCGCCAAATCCGCAATCTGAGGCAAACGAATCGAGTCAACGACGGAAACCAGCGGAACAAATGAGGTAGCAAGGCCACCAAAGTCCGAAATTGCGCTCGATCCGATAAAGCGTTCTCTTGGCGCATTCAGATCGACCACCGGATAGAAGTCCGAATTGGGCCGAATGGCAAAACTGTTTATCAGGGGTTCAAGCGACTTCCGACTTCCAACCTTGAGCAACTGGAATTCGGACAGCTGCTGGTACCCGAGTCGATTGAGTGAACTCTTCCAGGCAGGAATCAGGAATGGATCCGTCAGCGTGGCGGGGAGCGTGGACCGTGATGCAATGATGACTGCATCGCCGGGTCCGGCAAAGTAGATCGTGTAATCCCCAAACTCCTGACCGAGCGCCTTCAGAATTGAAGCCAGAATGTACGGTTTGGTATCGTACAACTGAATCCACTGCACCAATACGCCACCATCTGAAAGGTGATGCTTGATGCGCGAATAAAACTCCCGGGAAAATAGCGTCGATACACCGCTGATCCAAGGATTGGAGGGCTCTGAAATGATGATGTCATATTTCCGACCCTGCGACGAGAAATAGGTCTTCGCATCCTCGACAATCAAGTTGCTCCGGGGGTCGGTATACGCACGCTCGTTCAGAGGCAGAAAGAGCTTTGCCCCTTCGAGCATTGCTGCCTCAATTTCAATTGAGTCCACGCGAGCAACACCAGGATTTCCCAGCACAGTGTGTGTGGTCAACCCCGATCCAAATCCGATATTGGCGATGAGCTTGGCATCTGGCCGGTGAAGAAAAGGAAGAATCGCGGCAAGTTCCATCGTGTGCTCGTCAGACGTGGAAACTTTATCCCGCTCTACGGTTCTGATGGCTGCATCTGTCTTGCCGTTGGTGCGAATATCCAAGCCGGTTGCGGTTTCAAGCACGGATATGCTGGCAGTCTTACCATCGCGGTGAAAGCGCAGCTTCGTACTGGAATCTGTCATGAATTGGCCAAAGCGATAGACGCCCGAGGCCATTTTCAATTCATCCAACCGGAATACCGAAACATAGCCCACAAGCAGCAGGAACACGACCGCTACCGAAGACTTCAACACAAAGTGAAGGCGCTCTTTCAGGCTGAAAAGAATCAGCAATGCCAACAAGAACTCCATGAGCGCGCCGACACCTGTGATGCCTTTGACACCCAGATACTCCATGCCGACATGCGTTGCCAGAAACGTCCCGGCAATAGCGCCAAGCGTATTTGCCGCATATATCTGTCCGACGGCTTGCTCACCGCTACGATTTGCGAGAAGCGCCCGAGTCGCTAGCGGCAACGTCATACCCGCGCAAAATGCAGTTGGAATCATCATGAGCGATGCAACCGAGTAGCTGCCCAGCACAAAGAGCGAGTAACCATTCTCCGTTCGGGACAACCCTTGATACAGCCACTGCACCAAGTCAAGCAGGTAGGAATAGCTCATTACTGCCGTTAACGCCGCCACACACTTGACCAAAAGGACAATCGAAAGTGCACGCGCATAGTTTTGTATGCGATGACCAATCAGAGTCAAGGCCAGGCCACCCAATGCAATCCCCAAAATGAACGAAGAGAGCATGACTTCGAACGAGTGTGTCGATGCACCAATCGCCATGGACAGCATTCGAATCCACGCAATCTCGAACATGAATGATGCGGCGCCGGTGATGAACGCACCCAAATACATCAATTGCGAAATTCGAGCTGCTCGGGCAGAACTCCAGTCAGCTTCAGATTTTGTGCCGGGGTCACTTGCGTTAGTGGAGACCACTTGCTTGGTAAAACCCCACACAACCAGTGCAAGCACGATATTCAGCAATCCGGCAGTGAATATTGTTCCGGGCAAGCCAAGCCGCTCGATCAGGAAGAAGCCGGATGCCAACACGCCTACCGCTGCCCCAAAGGAGTTGGTGAAATAGAGCATCGGAAGATACCTGCCGCCGTGGTCACCGTAGGCCCGCATGATTCCGCCACTCATCAAGGGAAATGTGGTGCCCAGAAGGATCGATGCTGGAAGTATCAGCAGGGCGGCACAGGTCCACTTGAACAGGCTGATGCCCGGTTCGCTGCCAATAGACGGAATCGCCGTTGCGAACGACCAATCCGTTACGGCAACAAAGATCGAATGAAACGCAATGGCCAAAATGCCGATAAAGAATTCTGCAATGGCGTACCCAATCAGAAGACTCTTCAGCCTCGTGGAATAACGGCTAGCGGCCCAGGATCCCAGCGCCATTCCACCCATGAAAATACCAAGCACCAGTGTCTGGGCATAGGCGGCGTGCCCCAAAAACAGTTTCAGGTAGTGACTCCAGATTGACTGGTAAATGAGTCCAGCAAACCCTGAAACCGTAAAGAGAACGAGAAACACTGAAACGGGGATACGCATTGTTGGAGTCTTATATTCGCAGAAAAATACTGAATAGCATCATCCGTGCCAAACGGGCAGCATTAGGCATTGACGAATCGGATTGAGCCCCCGTTGCCCCCCGTGGACAGCCGATCATGCGGGGGAGTTGTGCCTCAAGACATCTTGTTCCGTATGGTCAATCTGGTCAGGATCGAGAAACTCCTGAGCATATTTCAGGTAGACGCCCTGCTTGACAAACACTTCAAAAAGATCCGGATCTATATGCCCGTTATCGCGGAACTTCCTTAGGATTCCCAGCGACTCGGATAGCGTCTTACCTTTTTTGTACGGGCGATCTTTGGCTGTCAGTGCTTCAAAGATGTCCGCAATACCCATGATGCGCGCCTGAAGAGACATTTGGTCTCGCACCAAGCCTTTTGGATATCCTTTTCCGTCCATTCGCTCGTGATGCCCCCCGGCGTACTCGGGAACATTCTTCAGGTGCCGCGGCCAGGGGAGCGCTTCCAGCATCTTGATGGTTGCGACAATGTGATTGTTGATGATTTCGCGCTCGGCTGGCATCAACGTTCCGTATGGAATCTTCAGATTCTGCCGCTCATCTTCGGTCAGAAAATTAACGCGCTGCCCATCTGGCCCGACATAGGAGTAGCTTGCAATCTGGTCAACGCGCAACTGATCTTCCAGACTCATGCGTTCACCACCAATATTTTGCTTGTGCAAAAACTGACGGTCGCTTTCATACTGGCTGCAGCGATCACGAAATACTGACTCAAGCTCTTTCTGCTTTCCGCTTCCCGATACCTGGCCCGCAAGTTGGGCTTCGAGGTACTCAATCCTGGCTTCCTTCAGCAGGATCTCAAACTTCGCATCGATCAAGTGAATTCGGTCAAAGATCGCCTCCAGCTTGGTGGCTTTGTCAACGACATGTACTGGCGTGGTGATCTTTCCGCAGTCATGCAAGAGGCCAGCGATCTTCAACTCATACCGATCCTTGTCGGTCATCGTGAAGTCCTTCAGCGGCCCCTCCATGGTGTTGGCGGCGGCCTCGGCCAGCATCATGGTCAATGTGGGGACCCGCTTGCAGTGCCCCCCGGTATAGGGCGACTTGTCGTCAATGGCGGTATTGATCAACTCGATCAACGACTCAAACAGCGCCTCGAGTTGGCCAATCAACAATCGATTGGTCAAAGCAATTGCAGCTTGAGAGGCCAATGATTCGGCCAGGCGCTGGTCTTCAGGCGTGAACGTGACAACTTCACTCGTTGTCGGATGAAGCGCATTCAGCAGCTGCAGTACGCCGATGACCTCTCCTTCATGATTCTTCATCGGCATGGTCAAGAATGAACGCGATCTATATCCGGTCTTCTTGTCAAAGTTCCTTGTACCCGAAAAGTCGAAGCCCTCTTCGGTGTAGGCGTCCGCGACATTTACAGTCTGGTGCGTGAGCGCCGCATAGGCTGCGATCATGCTGTTGTTCGCGTGGCCGTCTTTGTCGTGGAGCGGAATCGGGTAAAAAGGCACCGCCGCTCCCGATGTCCCGCCTAGCTTGATCCCAAGGCTGTCGGTCATGACAATCTCGAAATTGAGCTTGTCGTCTATCAGGCGATAGAGCGTGCCTCCATCGGCATTGGTGATTTTCTTTGCCGCAACCAGGATATTTTCAAGCAGCCTGTTAATGTCCTTTTCCTGAGACAGTGCGACACCGACTGCATTGAGGTACTCCAGCGACGTGAGCAGGCGCTGTCCGCCGGATTCGATGGAGATCGGCAACGCATCATCTGACATGCTTTGCCCCGAGACGAATGTGCATCTTTGGCTGGCCAGGATCTACTTGATGCAAACAGCCCGGACTTGCTTCATGTCCGTCAGGCCCATCATGACTTTCTCCATGCCATCCATTTTCAAGGTCGACATGCCCTCGGCAACGCTCTTGACGAATATATCCGAGACTCTGGCCCTTTCCTGAATCAGCTTCTTGACCGGATCACTCGCAATCATCAGCTCATGCAAGCCGACACGTCCCTTATATCCACCGCCCCCGCAGGCATCGCATCCCTTTGACTGCATGAACGAAAGCTTGCCGTCTTTTCCATATTCCTGCAGCCAATAGTCATACAGTTTCTTCGCTTCGCCCTGAGGGTCCTTTCTCCAGGGTTCGGTCTGGCGCAGATCCGTGGTGTATTCATTCATGAACTGCTTCAGCTCTTCAGCGTCGGGCGTATAGGCTTCCTTGCAACTTCCACAGAGGCGTTTCGCCAAGCGCTGGGCAAGAATCCCGATCAGTGCATCGGCAAAATTGAACGGATCCATACCCATATCAAGCAACCGGATGATGGCTTCCGGCGCCGAATTGGTATGCAGCGTTGCAAACACAAGGTGGCCGGTAAGCGATGCTTCAATGCCAATGTGCGTGGTTTCCGCATCGCGCATTTCGCCCACCATGATGATGTCCGGATCCGCTCGCAAGAACGCCTTCATGATCACCGCAAAGTCAACAACCTTCTTGTTGACCTGAACTTGCCGCAAGCCCTTTTGCGTAATTTCGACGGGGTCTTCGGCAGTCCATATCTTGGTGTCAGGCTTGTTCAGGTGGCCCAAGACAGAGTGCAACGTCGTTGTCTTGCCGGAGCCCGTTGGTCCGCAAACAAAGAAGAGACCGTAAGGTTTGGATACTGCCGTGACCAGCGTCTCCCTGTTCTTTGTGGTGAGACCCAACTTCTCCAATGGAATAGGTTCGCCAGCTGCAAGAATACGCATTACTACATCCTCGACACCACCGGCAGTCGGAATGGTCGCGACACGCAGTTCAATATCGAGCGGACCGAACTTCTTGAACTTGATCTTGCCGTCCTGTGGCTTGCGTTTCTCGGAGATATCGAGATCACACATGATTTTCAGACGCGCCGACAAAGCGCTTCGATAGCTGGCGGGCACCTCGATGTACGGTGACAGGGAGCCATCCTTGCGAAACCGGATACCCGTCTTGCTCTTGCCAAGCATGGGCTCGATGTGGATGTCCGAAGCACCTTGATTGTAGGCATCAATGATGATCTTGTTGACAAGCTTGACCAACTCGTTGTCAGCGGCGGCGGAGGCCTCGTCCGCCATGTTGTCCATTCCGCCTTCATCGGCATCATCAAGAATGCCGCTGATGTCGATATCACTGCCATCGTCAGTGAAGAACTGTCCGAGAGAGGATACGAAATCTCTTTGAGTACAGACCTTGTACTTGATCTTTGCCTTGGGAAAGACGTTCTCAACCATCCGCGAGCTGCGTACACGTTCGGGATCTGGCGAGACAATGATGAGTCCCTCCTTGGTATCCTCGATGGGCAGCCACTGGTTCCCCTCCGCATAGTCGCGCTTGATGTTGCGAAGGAGATCGACCGGTTTGATCCGGTCCTTTTTGAACGGCTCATATTCGGTCGCAAAGTACTTGCCAAGAGCCTGGCCGAGCGCCGGCAACTTGACCTGAAACTCGTCAATCAAAATATCCTCAACGCTCTTGTTCTTGCGTCGCGCCGTCCTTGTTGCGAGCTCGAGTTCGCCCTCGGAGATCACATTGTCAATGATGAGGTACTCATACTTTGACTTGATTTGCCCCGGTATTTGCTGACGAACACGAAACGCAATGGCCAATGTCTTGGAAAGCTCGACCAGGCCTTCCTCATGCAGACCGGGAAATGGCGTGCCCGAGAGGTGATTTATGACTTGAATCACGCCTAGCAAATCGTTTCCCTCCGCTGCAACGATGGGGGCCACGATCATTTGCTTGGTCCGATAGCCGGTACGCTGGTCAACGGCCTTCAGAAAGGACAGGTTCGGTGAATAGCTCTTCAGCTCTGCATCGTCATAAACATCCTTGATGCTCATGAATCGCTTGTTGAGCGCGCAACAGCCGGCGATGCTGCTTTCTGACAGCGGAAGCTTGATGTCCTTGAAGGAGTTGAGCCCCGATTTGACCTTCGAAACAATTGACTGCCCGTCTTCGCTGACGGTGTAGATCGTCAAACGATCTGCATCAAACAGTTGGCAAATGTCCCGGGTAACATCCAACATGATTTCGTCCACATTTTGGGTCGAGTGGATCCTGTTGGTCACAGCTTGCAGCTTCTTGGAGAAGGCGAGCTTTGTAGTCATGTCGGCGACGTTCGCCGGTCCTGGACGCTGTTCGGGCAATGCACTCATGATCTATTCACCTGTTTCCGGGTTACTGGCTTTGAACATACAGGAAGTTATCGTCCCGAGGGACAACCCTGCCTGCAATCAAGTCACTTGTACTGCTCATTCTATTTTCTTGCAATAGGCCTGCCAATGCCGCGATGGTGGCAGAAAAAAAACGGCCAGCGCTGGTCCTCAGGCTGGCCGCTTCGATTTCTTTCTCTCCGCCAATCAGGGCTTGAAGAAAAACTCCATTTTCACACCTGCAATCTCGATCAAATCATGGTCACCCAGCTGATGGGCCTGTGGTCCGAGCGGAGCGCCGTTCAGTGTCGGGAAATTCGCTCCCTCAACGTGAGTGATGAAGTACCCAGTCGGCCTGCGCGTAATCACCGCCACTTGTGTTCCCGGCTTGCCGATCGTGGTCAGATTCTTTGTCAGATCGAGTGTACGCCCGGCCGCGGCACCGGACAGGACCTGGATCGCACCTTCGCGCGCGCCCGCTGCAGGCGCAGCAGGCGGAGCGACAGGCGTGGGCGCGACAGCCGGCGATGCAGCAGGCGGTGCAGTCATCTGGGGGGCCTTCATCGCCTGCGTATCGGCCGCCGGTGCGGCTGGCGCGGCTGATGGTGCAGGTGCAGGTGCAGCGGCAGGTACAGGTGCGGGTGCGGGTGCGGGTGCCGTCGGAATCGATGGCTTCCGGATGATCATCGTCTTCTCGAAGTCCGCTGACGCTGATGCAGCAGGCGCGTCATTGAAGTACTTGAGCTTGTGCTTGCCTATCTCTATGACGTCATTGTGCTGAAGGAAATGCTTCTTGATCGGCTTGCCGTTCACCAGTGTTCCGTTGGTGCTGTTCAAATCTTCGATGAAGGAATCATTAAGGATCGTGATGATTGCGGCATGCTCTCCGGAGACAGCGAGATTATCGACCGGAATGTCGTTGTGCGGCTTGCGACCGATCGTGATCCGCTCTTTGCTGAGCGGGACCTCTCGAAGGACGGTGCCATCAACGCTGAGGATGATTTTTGCCATGGCTTTTGATCCCTGAATGTGCTTTGTCTGACTTGTGGCCAGATACGAATATCAAGAAAACAATGATTTGAGGCGGGCGAGCCATCCGCGCTCAACCGCGAAGCTCGACAACACCTTCACTAAAATGACCGAGACATTGTCACGGCCCCCGTTGTCATTTGCCGACTGAACCAGTTGCTGCGCTGTCAATTCAAGGTTGGACCGAAGAGCAATCAACGTCATCTGAATTTCTTCATCCTCGATCATGTCATTGAGACCATCAGAGCAAAGCAAAAAAACATCGTCCTGCTGCGTCTCATAAATGTGGAATTCAGGTTCGACCTCGGGATCGATGCCCAAGGCCTTGGTCACCAAATTCTTGTTATGCGACAGCCTTGCGTCTTCCTTCGTGATCAGTCCTGAATCAATCTGCTCCTGCAGCAAGGAATGATCACGCGTCACTTGCTCCAGCCCGTCGCCACGCATGCGGTAGAGGCGTGAATCCCCAATATGGGCCACGGCCACATAGTTGTCGTAGTAAACACAGACGACAAGCGTGGTCCCCATGCCAGCACACTGCGGGTCCTTTTGTGCCGCCTCGAAAATAGCGGTATTCGCACGGGCGATCTGGCCTCGAATCACGCGTTCGCACAAAGCCATAGTCTGGCTACGATCCAGCTTCCCGAGCTCCTTAATCTTCCACTCATTGCTCAATCCTTCAGCGATGAGGCTCGTAGCCATTCCGCTGGCAACCTCGCCAGCGTTGTATCCACCCATGCCGTCAGCCAGGACGACAACCCCCAGCTCGGGTCGGGATTCGACACAATCTTCGTTGTGCGACCGCACCCTTCCAGGGTCGGTCTTCGATACGATTTGTAGAGCTTGCGCCAGTGCCACACCGCCTCCCACGGCAATTTAAAGCACGTACCGCTCATTCTCTGCCCCGAATTGCCCACGACGCGGCTATTTGGTGCAAAAGTCCGCATTAATAATAACTTAAAAAAGCTTTTTAAGAAACAATTCAGGTTTGTGACGTACCTTGAGGGCCTAATTGGCCTCGCGCGTCTAAATCCACAAACAATCATAACCTTGCCCCAGCGCGAGCGGATGTATTGCGGATTGGTGGCAAAATGCCGTCAGTCGTGCTTGGCGCGAAAACTCCAATAACTTCAGCAAGCCGGAAGACTCGAGAGGAAACCCATGGACCGCCCTACTTTCATGCAACAAGACACTGACCCACTGGAGACACGGGAGTGGCTGGACTCGCTTGAATCAGTATTGGATGCCGAAGGCCCGGAGCGCGCCCACTACCTGCTTGAGCAACTGATCGACAAGGCAAGAAGGTCGGGCGCCTATCTCCCTTACAAAGCCAGTACCGCGTACATCAACTCGATTCCACCCGCTGCGGAGGATTTGCTGCCTGGTGATCAAGAGCTTGAGTACCGTATCCGTTCACTGGTTCGCTGGAACGCCATCGCCATGGTGCTTCGCGCCAACAAAGAGAACTCGGAGCTTGGGGGGCACATTGCCAGCTTTCAGTCTGCCGCCACGCTGTATGACATAGGATTTGACCATTTCTGGAATGCACCGTCCGCAACGCATGGTGGCGACATGATCTTTATCCAGGGGCACTCTGCACCGGGCGTATACGCCCGCGCTTTTCTGGAGGGGCGCCTGACAGAAGAACAGTTGGAGAATTTCCGCCGCGAAGTGGACGGCAAGGGAATCTCCTCCTATCCGCACCCATGGCTGATGCCCGATTTCTGGCAATTCCCCACCGTATCCATGGGACTGGGGCCGCTTCAGGCCATCTATCAGGCCCGATTCATGAAGTACCTGAACGACCGGGGCATCCTGAACACCGAGGGCCGCAAGGTGTGGGCTTTCATGGGCGATGGCGAGATGGACGAGCCAGAATCTTTGGGAGCGATTGCGCTGGCGGCACGTGAGAACCTCGACAACCTGATCTTTGTCGTCAATTGCAACTTGCAGCGGCTCGATGGCCCGGTGCGTGGCAATGGAAAGATCATTCAGGAACTGGAAGGTGATTTCCGTGGTGCGGGTTGGAACGTCATCAAGGTCATCTGGGGACGGTACTGGGATCCACTGCTGGCCAAAGACCGCGACGGCATGCTCCAGAAGCGGATGATGGAGGCTGTAGACGGCGAGTACCAGAACTTCAAGGCGCGCGATGGCGCCTACGTGCGTGATAACTTCTTCGGCAAGTATCCAGAGCTGAAGCAGATGGTGTCATCCATGTCTGACGACGATATCTGGCGTCTCAATCGTGGTGGCCATGATCCCTACAAGGTGTATGCCGCCTATTCCGCCGCGACAAAGCACAAGGGGCAGCCCACAGTCATTCTTGCCAAGACCGTGAAGGGATACGGCATGGGCCGCGCAGGTGAAGGCCAGAACAGCACCCATCAACAGAAGAAGATGGATTTGGCCTCGCTGAAGCAGTTCCGCGATCGATTCAATGTACCCGTCAACGACGATGTCATCGCTGAAACGCCGTTTTACAAGCCGCCAGAGGACAGTGCTGAAATGCAGTACATGCGCGCTGCGCGCGCCAAGCTGGGCGGGTCTCTGCCGGTTCGCCATGCCAATATTCCGCCTTTGAAGGTCCCCGATCTCTCGTTCTTTGATGCGCTTCTGAAGAGCACGGAAGATCGGGAGATATCAACAACCATGGCGTTTGTTCGCGCATTTACGGCACTCACGCGCGACAAAGAGCTTGGGCCGCGCCTGGTGCCAATAGTTGCCGACGAGTCCCGCACGTTCGGGATGGAAGGCCTCTTCCGCCAGTTGGGCATCTATTCGTCGGTAGGCCAGCTCTACGAGCCGGTCGATGCCGGCGAGCTGATGTTCTACAAGGAAGACAAGGCGGGCCAAATCCTGCAGGAAGGCATCAATGAGGCCGGTGCCTTCTGTTCCTGGATGGCGGCTGGAACGAGTTATGCCAACCATGGCCAGCACATGATTCCTTTTTTCATCTTCTATTCGATGTTTGGGTTCCAACGGATCGGCGATCTGGCATGGGCAGCTGGCGACATGCAAGCCCGAGGATTTCTGCTCGGCGGCACATCGGGCCGCACCACACTGAATGGCGAAGGCTTGCAGCATGAAGATGGCCATAGCCATCTCATGTCGTCCACCATCCCGAACTGCATCTCCTACGATCCGACCTTCAGCTATGAGCTGGGAGTCATCATGCATGACGGCCTGAAGCGCATGTACGAGAAGATGGAACCCATCTTCTACTACATCACTGTCATGAATGAGAACTACACGCATCCGGCCATGCCGAAAGGTGCCGAGGCGGGTATTTTAAAGGGGATGTACCTCTTCCGAGAGGGCAGTGACGCCAAGAAGCCCCGCGTACAACTAATGGGCTCAGGAACGATTTTTCGCGAAGTCATCGCTGCGGCGGAGTTGCTTGAACTCGATTGGGGCGTCGTGTCCGACATCTGGAGCGCAACGTCTTTCACCGAGCTGCGCCGCGATGGTCTGGCCGTTGAACGCTGGAATCTGCTGCACCCGGAAGCAGTACCGAAGTCCAGCCACGTCGCGGACTGCCTCAAGAATCGCAAAGGGCCAGTCATTGCTGCGACGGACTACATGCGAATATTCGCAGACCAGATCCGCCCCTTCATGGGTGACCGCCGCTACATGACGCTCGGCACGGATGGCTTCGGCCGCTCCGACACTCGCAAGCAATTGCGCAAGTTCTTTGAAGTCAATCGTTACTACGTTGTCCTGGCAGCACTGAAATCGCTGGCAGACGAAGGCCATGTACCACTGAAAGTCGTGGGCGATGCCATCAAGAAATATGGCATTGACCCCGAGAAGCCGGCGCCCTGGACGGTTTGAACCGCCCCAACAACAACGAGAAGCATTCGACAAGGAGAGCGGGCGTGTCCAGTCTGATTGAAGTCAAAGTCCCCGACATCGGGGATTTCAAGGATATCGAGGTCATCGAGGTCTACGTCAAACCTGGTGACACCATCAAGAAGGAAGACTCCGTCATTGCATTGGAGTCTGACAAGGCAGCCATGGAAGTGCCGTCATCACACGCGGGCGTGGTGAAGGAACTACGCCTGAAAGTGGGCGACAAGGCTTCGGAGGGTACGATCGTCCTGATACTCGAAGCAGCGGCATCCGACGCTGTGGTTGCCAAGCCGGAACCCGTCGCAGCGCCTGCTCCGATTGCATCTGCTGCGACAAGCCCGGCCGCACCTTTCGTTTCAACCGCAGCAGCGGAGACGGCACCGGCATTGCGGCCACCACCCGCCAATGAAATGGGGCTGCGTGAACCGGGCGTCTCGCTACCCCATGCATCGCCCTCGCTCCGCGCGTTTGCCAGAGAACTGGGGGTCGACCTGTCCAAAGTGAAGGGGACAGCCTCAAAGGGCAGGATCACCAAGGAAGATGTTCAAGGGTATGTGAAGGGCGAACTGGCCAAGCCCAAGAGCACTGGCGGCGGTGCATTCGCGTTCCCCGACATGCCGACGGTGGATTTCACGAAATTCGGCAGCATCGAAACCCGTGCGCTGTCACGCATCAAGAAGCTCTCTGGTGCCAACCTTCACCGCAACTGGGTCGGGATCCCTCATGTTACCCAGCACGAGGATGCAGACATCTCGGAAGTCGAGGCATTCCGCAGCAAGACCAACGAGGAAATCGCCAAGAGTGGCGTGAAGCTCACCATGCTGGCCTTCCTGATCAAGGCGAGTGTGGCGTCGCTGAAGAAGTTTCCTGAATTCAATGCATCGCTGGAGCCAGGCGGTGAGAACCTGATACTGAAAAAGTACTTCAACATCGGCTTTGCAGCCGACACACCCAACGGTCTCGTTGTTCCGGTCATCAAGGATGCCGACCGCAAATCAGTCATTGAGATCGCGAAGGAAAGCAGCGAGCTGGCTGCCAAGGCCCGCGACGGCAAGCTGTCCCCCACGGAGATGCAAGGCGGCTGTTTCTCCATCTCCAGCCTGGGTGGTATTGGTGGCGCGTACTTCACGCCCATCATCAATGCGCCGGAGGTGGCCATTCTGGGTGTCTCGAAAGCAAGCATGAAACCAGTGTGGAATGGCAAGGACTTCACGCCACGGCTCATGTGCCCATTGTCACTTTCCTATGACCATCGGGTAATTGACGGCGCATCTGCAGCCCGATTCATCACCCATCTGTCCGGTCTCATGGCAGACATTCGCAAGCTTGTGCTCTAGGAAGGGACATTCATGGCCATCGTGGAAGTGAAGGTCCCTGACATCGGCGACTTCAAGGATGTCGAAGTCATTGAAATTCTCGTCAAGCCCGGCGACAACATCAAGAAAGAGGATTCGCTTGCCGCACTCGAGTCCGACAAGGCTTCGATGGAAATTCCTTCCTCGCACGCTGGCGTGGTGAAGGAACTCCGGATCAAGCCTGGCGACAAGGTGTCGGAAGGATCAGTGATTCTTCTGGTCGAAACCGAGGTGGCTGGTGCAACCGCTGCAGCACCCGGTGCTGTCACGCCTGCTGCCGCACCTGCTCAGGCAACCTTGCCGCTCGCCTCTCCCTCTGCATCTAAGGTCATGCCCGTTGCGACGGGCAGTTTTTCTGGCTCCGCGGACATCACCTGTGATGTGCTCGTGCTGGGCGCCGGCCCGGGCGGGTATTCCGCCGCCTTCCGTGCGGCGGATCTGGGACTCAACACCGTGCTGGTGGAGCGCTATGCGACGCTCGGTGGTGTCTGCCTCAATGTGGGCTGCATTCCATCCAAGGCACTGCTGCACGTCACGGCCGTCATGGATGAAACTCGCCAGATGGCTGATCACGGCATCAGCTTTGGCCAGCCGATCATTGATCTCGAAAAATTGAAAGGCTGGAAGAACAAGGTAGTGGGCAAGCTGACCGGTGGGCTGGCAGGCATGGCAAAGACACGCAAGGTTACCGTGGTGACGGGCGTGGGCACCTTTGTCGATCCCAACCACCTTGAGGTGGTTGCCGCCGATGGCTCGAAAAAATCAATTCGCTTCAATCACGCGATCATTGC
The DNA here is from genome assembly GCA_031394355.1 of Betaproteobacteria bacterium. GTDB lineage: Bacteria > Pseudomonadota > Gammaproteobacteria > Burkholderiales > Usitatibacteraceae > JAEUMY01. The sequence continues at coordinate 49,192 of JANNSU010000077.1, forward strand.
GGCAGGCTCGCAGGCGGTTAAGCTGCCTTTCATGCCTGAAGATCCGCGCATTGTGGACTCCACGGGTGCTCTCGAGCTTCGTACGCTGCCAAAAAAGATGCTCATTGTAGGCGGCGGGATCATCGGCCTGGAGATGGGATCAGTCTACTCATCGCTCGGCGCGCGCCTGGACGTGGTGGAAATGCTCGATGGCCTCATGCAGGGTGCAGATCGCGATCTGGTCAAGGTCTGGCAGAAGATGAACGACAAGCGATTCGATCAGATCATGCTCAAGACCAAGACCGTCGGCGCCGAAGTACGCAAGGATGGTATCTACATGACCTTTGAAGGCATGGAAGGCAACAACGATGTGCCCAAGGACGCACAACGCTATGACCTCGTGCTCATGGCGGTCGGTCGCATCCCCAATGGAAGTAAGATCGCCGCGGACAAAGCGGGCGTTGCCGTGTCGGATCGTGGTTTCATCAGCGTCGACAGCCAGATGCGCACGAATGTCCCGCACATCTTCGCCATCGGCGATATCGTCGGGCAGCCCATGCTGGCGCACAAGGCAGTGCATGAGGGCCATGTGGCCGCCGAGGCCGCCGCGGGACTGAAGTCACACTTTGATGCGCGCGTGATTCCCAGTGTTGCGTATACCGACCCTGAGGTGGCCTGGGTGGGCGAGACCGAGGAATCTGCCAAGGCAAAAGGCATCAAGTTCGGCAAGTCCGTGTTTCCCTGGGCAGCATCCGGCCGTGCCATCGCCAATGGTCGGGATGAGGGGTTCACAAAACTGCTGTTCGATGACGCTACGCATCGCATCATCGGCGGCGGCATCGTGGGCACGCATGCCGGTGACCTCATCGGCGAATTGGCACTCGCTGTCGAAATGGGATGCGATCCGACAGATATCGGCAAGACCATTCATCCCCACCCTACGCTGTGCGAGTCGGTCGGACTCGCGGCAGAAGTGTTCGAAGGATCCTGCACGGATTTGCCACCGCAGAAGAAGAGGTGAAGATTGCGAATATTCGCAGCAGGGAAGGGCCGGCAAATCTGGATCGCACTTGGTCTCGTGATCATGGCGACGATCTGGATCGTCTCATTGATTCCGGCCCCCCCAAGAGTTCCGGGGGGTGACAAGCTGCACCATTTCGCCGCCTATGCGCTTGTCGCTTTCTGGTGGTGCGCCCTCACCGGCACAATACGCGCCAAACTGAGCTGGATGCTGGGTCTCGCCGCCATGGGGGTGCTGATCGAGATGTTGCAGGGCGCATCAGGCTATCGGAAGTTCGAGCTCGCTGACATCGTTGCCAACTCGCTCGGCGTGATTTGTGGAGGTGTGTTGGCAACGGTGATTCCAATGCAATCAATCAACGCAGGCTCAAGGTCATGAAGCGCTGGCTTAAACGCATCGCCATGGTCATTGCAGCAATTCTTGCACTGCTCGCTGCAGTGACTTTCATTGAAATCGCATCAGGACACGCTATGGGAATATTCAGCGGTACCCGCCCCAAGGATCTGGGATTCCGCGATGGGCAGTTCAAAGCCTGCTCCTGGAAACCAAACTGCGTTTCCTCGACGGCTGACCGAAATGATGCGACGCATTACATTGCACCGCTGAAACTGACTGCTGATGTCGGCGCAGACTGGCGCAAGCTTCGAACCCACATTGCGAATGATCGCCTTGCATCAGTTGTTCTCGAGCATCCGGGCTACATACAGGTCGAATTCAAAAGCGAGAAGCTCGGATTCGTTGATGATGCCGAATTTGCCATCGATCACAAGACGGGCGTTATCCAGATGCGGTCGGCCAGCCGATTGGGAATCCGGGATTTCGGCGTCAACCGCAAACGGATCGAGGACATCCGCACTGCACTCGCGAAACCCTGATCCTTGCGAATATTCGCGATTGGCGATCAAGGTTGGTGAATCGCAATCGAGCTGTGGTGCAAGGGGGCGCCGAGGTCAGGCCACTCCCTGATTTCCCTCTGACGCTCAAGGCAACTTGTCAGGGAAGCATTCCTGCGCCCAGCAAGCACGCTGCCACCAGCACTGCCAATCGGTTGGAGGTGAAGAAGGACTTCGGCGCAGCTTCCGCGTCCAGAATTCCAGTCAAGTTTCCGGCTGCATCAAGAATCGGCAAGCAGGCCTCGGACTGGACGGCATCGTCACACACGTAGAACCCGCCTCCCGACTCGGCGTACGCCGCCACGTCATGAATGACTGTCGTCCGGCCGGAAAGTCCGACGCTGCTGTTGGTACTGCCCTGGGCAAACTCGGCGGTGAGTGGAAACTCTGCGCGACTCGGACGTCCGCGATACGCGAGCTTGACCAAAGCAGGTGGCTGGGTTGCCCGATCCCATCGTAGATAGATGCCCACCCAGTCTGCACCCGTCACGCTTGCAGCCCGATCAACAAGCTGATTCAGCAACCACAGCTTGCGTGTGGTTGCATCGGACTTGCCACCCAGCACGACCGACAGATCATAGGGCGTCGGACTCATCTCCTCGATGAGGGAACAGGACCCATCTTCGGACAGCTTTGGCACGACGTAGCGATACAGTGCGCTTCGGTCAACCTCCTCTGGCATCGGCTCCAGTGAATCCAGCAAGTCCCGCACAGCCAGTGCGACGACGGCGGCGTCCACGTTAGCCGTTTCCAGGCCAGCCCGCTCGATGTACCCGAGGATCATCGGATGTTCAGTCATGTTGCGTCCTGGGCCCGGGCAAGTGCCTGCTCAAGATCCCCAATCAAATCGTCAGCATGTTCCATGCCGACGGATAGCCTGAGCAAGTCAGCGGGTGCAGGTGTGCCGGCCCCCTCCACGCTCGCTCGATGTTCGATCAGGCTCTCAACGCCACCCAATGACGTCGCTCGCTTCCACAATTTGACCCGCGCTGCTGTCGCTATCGCCGCCTGCTCGCCACCTGCAACACAAATTGAGAGCATGCCACCGAATCCACCCTGCATCTGTCGAGCAGCGACGTCATGTCCACCACACGATGGCAGGCCGGGATACAGCACTTCGCGAATATTCGCATGGCCCGAGAAGTGTTCCGCTATTCGTTGAGCCGACGCACAAGCCTGGCGAACGCGCGGATACAGCGTGCGCATGCCACGCATCAGCAGCCACGCTTCGAACGGCCCCAGCACGGCACCAATCTGCGCCCTGACTGCACGCACGCGCTGCCAATAGTCATCTGACTGCCGCGCAACCAGCGCGCCGGCGATCACGTCGGAGTGACCGTTCAAGTACTTGGTAGCGGAATGCATCACGATGTCCGCGCCCAAAGCGAGCGGGCGTGTCAGGACAGGCGTGGCCACGGTTGAATCCACCGCGACCCGTGCACCTGCTGAATGAGCGATTTCACATGCGGCCGCGATGTCAGTGACTGTCCAAAGCGGATTGGCTGGCGTCTCCAGCCAGACCAGCTTGGTCTTGCCCGGTTGCACATGCCGTGCAATCACATCAACGCTGGCCATGTCGATGAGCTCCACTTTCAGCCCCCACTGCGTGGCGAAATTCATGAGCCAGTTGCGCAAGGACCAGTACATGACCTTGGGTGCCAGCACATGATCGCCTGGCTGCAAAGCCAGGAACACTGCAGTTGCCGCCGCCATGCCGGAGGCAAACAGCAGCGCGCCTTCGCCCTGCTCCAACTCGCACAGCAAGGCCTCCGCCTGATCAAACGTCGGGTTGTGGTCGCGGGCATACACACGGCCAGACCTGTACTGGTTATCTTCATCGCGTAAAAAAGTAGTGGCAGTATGAATCGGGGGCGCGATGGCGCGTGTTGCATCATCAATCCAGCCCAGGCCCTGTGCGGCATGGCTTTCCGGATGGCAATCTTTGGGTGTCATGAGGTGGTCCTGGGTTCGGGTGGTCTTCCGGGAAAGTCAGTGAATTCGAAAGGTAGTCCGCGCGATCGCATCCAGTCGGCCACGGCGAATCCGGTCGCACGCGGCCATGGTTTCAGCTCGTGGGGGTCGTGATACTTTACTTCCACGATTTCGGGGCCCAGCGCAAGCGTCCCGGTCGCGATGGCGTGATAGCAGAGCATGATCTCGTTCTTGCGTTCAAAGATGTAGTTGCCGATGAGGTGGGCCTCCTGCACGTCGAGGCCGATTTCCTCCTTCACCTCGCGTGCGACGCCCGCCTTGGGGTCTTCCTTGCCCTCCAGATACCCGGTAACCAGCGCGAACCAGCCCTCTGGCCACCCGGCGCCACGGGCGAGGATCATCCGGCCCTCATGCTCGACCAATGCGCCCACCGCTGGCGTCGGATTTCCCCACTGCACGAAACCGCAGGCATCCTCCACGCAGGCTCGACGGACTAGGTCGATTCCGCTGTCGTCGCGCAAGCTGCGCTCGGCCATCGGGCTGGCACAACGCGGACAGAACTTGAACACTTCGAGGGTCATCGCGGTCGCATCCTTTCGCGGACATGTTGTGCCAATCGATGCAGGCTCTGGTCATGGATGCCCAGCTCATCCAACGCCTCAACGGTTTTGAACAGATACTCCGCCGACGTTCCATAAGTGCCCTTGCCTTTGACGATACAGTCAACACGCTCGAAATCCGTGAGATGTCCACAGTAACCGCTGGCCGCCGGGTCGATGACAAACGCAAGGGCAGACTGCCGTCTATCTGGAGACAAATGACATTGCACCCAGCTTGGTTGATACGAGCCATAGAGCATCTCGCGCTTCCACAGCGGCATCATCAAATCCTGGACGCAATCGCGTGCGATCCGGTACGCGAAGCCACGGCAGGACCCGCCCGATTCCAGTGCCAACACCAGACCGGGATTGTCCGGGGTGCCGCGATTGATGCGCGACCAGAGACAGAAGCTGCGGTGATAGCCGAATATTCGCGCAGCGACCTTCTGCGAATATTCGCAATTGGGACTCCACATCAGCGAACCATAAGCAAAAAGCCAGAGATCGTTGCGGGGATTCCAGCCCTTGAGAGTGTCGGTGATGGAGGCGGCAAGCTCACCGTCGGAAAGACGGTTGGTCGGCAGGGGCTGGGTGCGGCTCGGCATCACTTCTTCGCGTAGTTCTCCGGAAAGAAATGCCGCTCGATAAGCTCGATCAGAATGTGGATGACTTTGATGTGCAATTCCTGCACACGATCCGCATAGCCGCTCGTGCCAGGCGTCACGATTTCGATGTCAGCCCATTTGCCCAGCTCCGTGTCGGTCTTGCCGTTCAGGATAATCACGGACGCGCCTATTTCCTTTGCGCGCTCCGCCGCAAGAATCACATTGTGGCTTTTGCCGGAAGTCGAGATGCCAACCAGCACGTCACCCTTGCGCGCATGCGCATCCAGATAACGCGAGAACACGTGCTCATAGCCGTAGTCATTGCCCACGCAGGACAGATGCCCCGGGTCGCTGATGGCCACCGCCGGCAGACCCTTGCGATTGTCGCGATAGCGGCCGGACAACTCCTCGGCAAAATGCATCGCGTCACACATCGAGCCACCGTTACCGCAGGAGAAAACCCGACCTCCTGCTTGAAACGACTCGGCGATCAGCTTGCTGGCCGCAACAATGCGATCCTGCGCGCCCGCATTGGCAATGAGGCTGTCCAGCGCGGCCTTTGACTGTTGCAATGATTCAAACACAACGGTTGGTGCGCTCATAGCTTTGCCTCCACCCAGGCCCGCACGCTGGCGAGCGCCGCAGGAAGTTTGTCGGGTTCGGTGCCGCCACCCTGCGCCATGTCGGGGCGTCCGCCGCCCTTGCCGCCGACCTGAGTGGCGACATGATTCAGCAGTTCACCGGCCTTCACTTTGGTGGTGAGATCCTGCGAAACGCCAGCGGCAAGACTGACCTTGTCGCCTTCCACTACACCAAGGATGATCACACACGATTTCAGCTTGTTCTTCAACTGGTCCAATGTGTCACGAAGCGATTTTGCGTCCACACCCTCAAGCTTTGCCGCAAGCAGTTTGGCACCCTTGATGTCCACGGCACTGCCAGCCAGATCATTCCCCTGCGATGCGGCTGCCTTGGCCTTCAGCGTGGCGAGCTGTCTTTCGAGCGATTTGACGTTCTCCAGCATCTGACCAATGCGCGCCTCCAGCTCCTGTGGCTGTGCCTTCAGCAACGCAGCAGATGCGGTCACCTTGTTGTCCATTTCCCGCACGAAATCGAAAGCGACGCTGCCCGCGATGGCCTCGACCCGACGAACCCCGGCAGCGACGCCGCCCTCGCTCACGATCTTGAAGAAACCGATGTCACCCGTGCGGGTGACATGGGTGCCGCCACAGAGCTCGCGCGAGGTGCCGATATCGAGCACGCGCACTTCATCCCCATACTTCTCGCCGAACAGCATCATGGCACCCACCTTCTGCGCATCTTCAATGGCCATCACACGCGCCTGCGTCGCGGCATTGGAAAGGATCTCCGCGTTCACGATGTCTTCCACTCGCCGGATCTCTTCCGAGGTCATTGACGCATTCTGGCTGAAGTCGAAGCGCGTCTTGTCCTCGTCCACAAGCGAACCCTTTTGCTGCACATGGCCGCCTAGCACCTCGCGCAGCGCCTTGTGCATGAGGTGGGTCACTGAGTGATGGCGGACCGTACGCAAGCGGAGCGTCTGATCTACATTGGCCGCGACAGTGTCTCCGACGTTCAATTCGCCGGTCTTCAGCTCGCCATGGTGGCCGAACACATCTGCCTGAATCTTCTGCGTGTCCTGCACCTGAAATAGCGAGAGGCACACACCGGACTTGGAGAGCTCGCCGCGATCGCCAACCTGGCCACCGGACTCGGCATAAAAGGGCGTCTTGTCCAGCACGACAACGCCCTGCTCACCGGCAGAAAGCGTGTTCACCTTGCTGCCGTCCTTGTAAAGCGCCACGACGCGACCTTCTTCGGTGAGCGACTCATAGCCCTTGAACTGCGTTTTGGCACCCGAATACTCCAACGCGGCACCGGCCTTGAACTTGCTGGCGGAGCGGGAACGCTCCTGCTGGGCGCCCATGGCCTCGTCAAATCCCGCCATATCCACGTCGAAGCCGCGCTCGCGGCCGATGTCTGCCGTCAGGTCAACCGGAAATCCGTAGGTATCGTAAAGCTTGAATGCCGTCTCGCCGTCCAGCCGTTTCGCATTGGCCTTCAAGGCCGCATCGAGAATCTGCAGGCCATGCTCCAGCGTTTCACCGAAGCGCTCTTCTTCCGTCTTGAGCGTCTCGGTCACCCTTGCCTCGGCGTCACGCAGCTCGGGATAGGCATCACCCATGACGCGAGCGAGATCCGCCACCAGCTTGTAGAAAAACGGCTGCTTCTGTCCGAGTTTGTGACCATGACGCATGGCACGTCGCGCGATTCGGCGCAGCACATAGCCCCGGCCTTCCGGCCCCGGGATCACGCCATCGCAGATCAGGAATGCACAAGCCCGGATGTGATCGGCAATGACTCGCAGGCTGGGTGATGCCAGATCCTTGGCACCCTGCTTCTCGCCGTACACCTCGCGCGCGGCGGCCTTGACAAGCGCCTCGAAGAGATCGATTTCGTAGTTGGAATGGACGTGCTGCAACACAGCGGCCAGACGCTCCAGCCCCATGCCGGTATCCACCGACGGCTTGGGCAACGGAATCATCGGTCCATCCGCGACCTGGCGATTGAACTGCATGAACACGAGATTCCATATTTCGATGTAGCGATCACCCTCTGACTCTGGCGAACCGGGTGGGCCACCTGCGACGTCCGGGCCATGGTCATAGAAAATCTCGGAAGAGGGGCCGCAGGGACCCGTGTCCCCCATCATCCAGAAATTGTCTGATGCGTAGCGAGAACCCTTGTTGTCGCCGATGCGGACGATCCGCTCTTTGGGAACGCCGATGTCATTGGCCCAGATGTTGTAAGCCTCGTCATCCTCTTCGTACACCGTCACCCAAAGCTTTTCGGCAGGCAATTTGTAAACCTCGGTCAGCAGCTCCCAAGCGTGGCGAATGGCATCCGGCTTGAAGTAGTCGCCAAAGCTGAAGTTGCCCAGCATCTCGAAGAACGTGTGATGGCGCGACGTGTAGCCGACGTTGTCGAGGTCATTGTGCTTGCCGCCTGCGCGAACGCAGCGTTGTGCCGTGGTGGCGCGGACATAACTGCGCTTGTCCTGGCCGGTGAACACATCCTTGAACTGGACCATGCCGGAATTGACGAAGAGCAGAGTCGGATCATTGCCCGGAACGAGCGAGCTGGACGCCACAACAGCGTGGCCCTTGGACCCGAAAAAATCGAGGAACTGCTGGCGAATCTGGGAAACATTCATGGGGTAGGGGCAGGCATTCGGCAATTGCGAATATTCGCACTGTGCGGACACGGTCCGCGCAATGGCTGCGGCACATGCTGCAGCGCGCAAAGATGGGATTTTCGCTTGAAATTCAAGCCGGTGCAAACGACCAGCCGAATGCGGGATGATTTGTTGCCCACAATCAGGCTTGCCGAGTCAGGAGAGCGTCCGCGGTGCCTTCAAGTGCATGTCTGCACTGATGTCGAAGCCCATGTGGAGACGAATGGCTTCATACTTTTCCATGAGGGCAGCCTCAGACTCTGCAGTCAAATTCAGTACGGCATAGCGATAGCTTCCCAGCCACTTCATTTCACGGGTGAGCTGACTACCGGTTTTGAAGAAGCCAGCCAGGATGGCATGGGGCGCAAACGAAGCCAGCCAGTCACGCTGTGCGCGAGTCGGCGGCAAGGGCAACTCATCAAGATGGAACCGCCGGAACACAAAGCTTGCACCCACGCGGTCCGTCACGGGCCGACGAGTAACATCCGGGCGCCGGTTGAGCGCCATACCCAAGCCGAGATCGTGCAAATTGAGCCCATCAATTCGCGCGTACAAGCGCGAGAATTGGTCGGCCATGCGCGGGTTGATCTCGATGATCTTGATATCGCCACTGGTACGATCCACAGTCATTTCGATATTGAAGAAACCGTGATCATGTCCCATGGCGTGCATCGCCTTGCAGGCGACATGCCTGACTTTCTCCTGGAGCACGTCGGACAGATGGCTGGGATAGTCAAACCGCATGAATGCCTGAGTTCCGGGATACATCACCGCATCAACAATACCCAGTACATGACACTCGCCACCGAAGACCAGCCCGTCCACATTGATCTGCTCGCCCTGCAACAATGACTCGCCGATCATCCAGTGCGCATCGACCTCGCTTGTCTGCATGCCGCCATGCACGGCAAAAGCATCATTGAACGGGCGGACCAGGCGCTTGATGATGTGCTCTTCGAATGGCCTGAATGTCATGTGCTCGCGCAGTTCATCAAAGTTGTCCACCCGCCGTGCCAACACGGAGTAAGCGGCTTTGACGGGCTTGACGAAAAACGGAAAGCCAATTCCAAGATCACTCTCACGTTCAAACGTGTAAGGAAAGACTGCGTAATCAGGATTTGTCTCGGGAAGCACTGCTCTGAGGCGCTCTCGCATGTGGAATTTGTGCTGTGCAAGGAGAATCGCCTGGGGCCGGGTACCGGGCAGACCCAGCCGTTCCGCAATTAGCGCGGCCGCAAGAGCGCCGAACTGTTCATTGTTGGACACCACGGCATGCACGCGCCCCCCATACTTCGCGACCATGCGGTCGACGAAACGCAGCATGTCAAACCACATCAAGCGCGCATTGCTCGGGAAGGTGAAGAGGTCAAAACCCTCGTGATGGAAGCGGAATTTGCCATCATGACGGGCGTGCGAATATTCGCGCTCATCCCAGTCGCGGCCCTTGCCAAATAGCACCAGGACGTCGGAGACATCCGATGCACCGGGATCAAGGCCGACGAAGCCGGCGGATTGTTGGGGTATGACGATCAAGCGATGAGGTTCTCTGTGGGCTGTGGGCCGTTGTCCGTGGCACTGAAGACGACGGGGGATCAGACTTCGTCTTCGCTCCCTGAGTCTCTCAGCGCCTTCCGGATGACATCATAATCGAAGCCGCGACCCTGCAAGAAACGCACTCTTTTGGACCGGTCTTCCTTTGACACAGCAGCAGCACGGTATTTCCGATCAAGAAGCGCCTTTGCAGTAGCCAAAGCCACTGACTCCAGATACGGCTTCGATGCTTGAACGGATTCGGTCTTGATTCCCTTGGACTGAAGATTCTGCATGACCCGGCGGGTGCCATAACGCCGGGACAGTCGGTTCACTGACTGCTCGACATAGCGCTCTTCCGAGAGCCAGCCCTTCAAGGTGAATTCGTCCAGCAAAGCCTCAATCTCTGCCGGAATTGTCGATCCAGGGCTTTCGTCACCCAAGGCAACCGCTTCACGCTTCCTCGCATGTGTGCCCAGCTTGCGCGCAAGTTCTGCACGCGAGTATTCCCTGCCCGAAAGCAGCGCAAGCGCCTTCGCACGCATGCTGACTGGCGGTCTCTTCATGGGAACAGCCTGCTCTGCTCAAGCAACTGCCGGAGCCGCTCCACGATTCGGTTTGGCACCCTGAACAGGGTGCCTCAATTGCGTGCCTGGATCCGCAATCTTGCCAAGTTTGAAGAGTCGCGCATTGACGGCCGTCCGTGAACGACCATGCCTCGCAGCGAGCTCCTTGGCATCCAGCCCCTGCTCAAATTCCGAACAGAGCGCTTCATCTTCGACTGAATTCCATGGCTTTCCTGCATTGGATGGCGCTGCACGCGTTGCAGAAGCAGACCGGCGCGCACCATCAGTGATACCGACTACGGCTTCAGTTGCTGCCGAGGAGGGTGTGTTATCCAAGCAGCCCGAGTGCCGATCAGTGACCTCTATCCGTTCCAGCGCCCGCATTGCGGCAAACAAGGATCTCAACACTGCAGGCTGATTGTAGGGACTGCCATCAGGCAGGGGCAGACCATTCTTCGGATCTCTGCCATCGGAAAGCAACTGCAAAGTACGCATCACGTCAGCATGGTCCATAGGCTTGCCCCAATCCCCAGATCAGTCAATCATTCTGCTGCGGCGGCGGCGTCTTTCGAGACACCAGCCCCAGCCACACCCACGACCGCGCGAATCTTGGCCTCGATCTCCGCCGCCACGGCTGGATTGGCGCGCAAATGAATGCGGGCATTGTCCTTTCCCTGACCGATGCGGTCACCCGCATAGGAATACCACGCGCCGGACTTGTCGACGATCTTGTGCAATACACCCAATTCAATGATTTCACCTTCACGGGAAATCCCCTCGCCATACAGAATGTCGAAGTCCGCGACTTTGAAGGGTGGGGCCACCTTGTTCTTGACGACTTTGACCTTTGTTTCGTTGCCGATGACTTCTTCACCGGACTTGATGGAACCGGTACGGCGAATATCGAGACGTACTGACGCGTAGAACTTGAGTGCATTGCCACCAGTCGTGGTTTCCGGATTACCAAACATCACGCCGATCTTCATGCGAATCTGGTTGATGAAAATGACCAGTGTGTTGGAACGCTTGATGTTCGCTGTCAGTTTGCGAAGTGCCTGCGACATCAGACGAGCCTGCAAGCCTGGCAGCTGATCACCCATTTCGCCCTCAATTTCAGCTCTCGGCGTTAGCGCTGCAACCGAATCGATCACCACAACGTCGACGGAACCGGATCGAACGAGCATGTCTGCAATTTCCAGAGCCTGCTCGCCATTGTCTGGCTGCGAGATCAGCAGTTCGTTGACGTTGACGCCCAGCTTCTGCGCATATTGCGGGTCCAGTGCATGTTCAGCGTCGATGAATGCAGCAGTGCCACTCAATTTCTGCATTTCTGCGATCACCTGGAGCGTGAGCGTAGTCTTGCCGGAAGATTCCGGACCATAAATCTCGACAACTCGTCCACGCGGAAGCCCGCCAATACCCAATGCGATATCAAGGCCCAGGGACCCTGTTGACACCACCTGAATATCACGAGCGATCTCGTTGTCGCCCAGCTTCATGATGGAGCCTTTACCGAACTGCTTTTCGATCTGTGACAGCGCGGCGGCAAGCGCTTTCGACTTGTTTTCGTCCATGGGTTGTCCTGAAGAGGTCATGCGAAGAGGAACGACGGTATTCATTGAAATTATCCCATACGTGCGTTGATCGGAAGGGTGTCAGATTTTCTGTTCAGTGCTGATGCAGCGAAGGCTGAGGCAGTGCAAGGCCGTGGTCGGCGATATATTTATGACAGAAGGCAATGAGACGCTCGAGGCGTTGTACGTCTCGCAATTGGTACGGCGACACATCCAGAGGTATGTCCACCTCCTGACCTGCATCACCTACGATACGGAGGTCGAAGTTGTGCATATCGCGGTCAAGTGGGAGGAGCTTGCAGCGAAACGGAATGAAGGCGCTCACGAGTCGTTGCACCGCCATATCCTTGTCAATTCGATTCTTCATTTGCTCCTCCTCCGCGTTGATGAATTGATGCCACCCGTACAATCAGCGTGTCTTCCGGATCAATCCGGCCATGACGCCAAAAATCTCCAGCTTCCCTTGCGGCCTGATCACCGGATAGGCCATGTTGCCGGGCTTGAGAATCCATTGCCCCTTCTCACGATCGAGATACTTCACCGTGAACTCATCGTCGACAATGGCGACCACGATGTCGCCAATGTTGGCGTTGGGCTGCTGCTCAATGACCAGCAGGTCGCCCTCATGAATGCCTGCGTCAATCATCGAGTCACCGCGTACGCGCACCAGAGTGGTCTTTGACGGCATGCGGACCAGATAGTCATCGATAGTGACCATGTCGTAGCCATCATCCAGCGCCGGATTGGGAAGCCCGGCACGCACCGTGGCTGTCGCCAGCTTGCGTTCAAAGAAGCGCGGGCCGGGCTTCAACTGCCTGTCAGGCGTGTGATCCAGAAAACCCCCTTCCCTGAAGCGGTTGACGCATTCCGCCACCCACGACTTTGCGGAGATGCCCCAAAGTGTTGCCAGGACTGAATACGACGGGATGACTTTGTGCTCCGCGTAGTAATCCTGCAGCTTGTCGAGATAGGACGGATCGAGAATGGGTTTCATGGATAAGTTTGCGTAGCGTTGCCTAGAAGAAGCATCAGAACAATCGTTCTCAGAACGAATGTTCTGCACAGTACAGAACGAATGTTCTGCCGTCAAGTGCTTTTTTCAGCTTGTGGACCACTTCGCTAAATGAGATAAAATTCGCTAAATTTCAAATATTTAGCATAAGAGTGCACCGCCAGATGAGCATCATCGACAACAAGAATGCCTTCCATGACTACTTCATTGAGGAACGATATGAAGCCGGATTGATTTTGGAAGGATGGGAAGTCAAGGCGATCCGCTCAGGCCGAGCCAACATCAAGGAGGCTTACGTCATCGTCAAGAGCGGCGCATTCTGGATGATTGGATCGCACATCAGCCCCCTTCCGGAAGCCTCCACACACATCAATCCCGATCCTGTTCGGCTGAGAAAGCTGTTGCTGAACGCCCTCGAGATCAGCAAGTTGATTGGCAAAGTCGAACGCGCGGGATTCACGCTCGTACCGCTCAACCTGCATTTCAGCAAGGGCCGAATCAAGCTTGAGATCGGTCTTGCGAAAGGCAAGAAGCAGCACGACAAGCGCGCGACCGAAGCGGAAAGGGACTGGAAACGAGAACAACAGCAAATACTGAAACGCACAAACCGATGATGTACGGACTTGTCCAATAAAAACACAGAGGCTTACAATGCCGCTAACCGCCTTAACCGAACGTGAAGGGAGCAATAGTGGAAGATGATCACAACAAGACAATCATGATTCGTCGCCCCCCTTTGGGCGAAAGCACTACGGACGCTTCACAGGCTTCAAAAATCCCGGCTGCTTCCAAGCAAGTTGATGTTCCCCCAGCCAGCAAGGCTGCCGGCACGGCTTGGTTCAAGACGCCGATTGGCATCGTGGGACTGATCGTCGCGATAGTTGCAGTCGGTCTCTTGGTCAGGTCAATGACCAAATAGCACTTCAGTAGCAGGAGTCGCCATCGACGCGCTCGCAATAGTGCATAGGGAATAAAAAATCCGGCTCATGGCCGGATTCTTTATTTATGGGGTGACTGATGGGATTCGAACCCACGACGACTGGAATCACAATCCAGGACTCTACCGCTGAGCTACAGCCACCATTGAACCAAACATTATTCAACAATTCTGCGAATATTCGCAGAAGCAATCACAAAATGCCAGGCCGTCAAGCCGAACACGCCTTCGACAACGTGCTGAAAATGGCGCGCCCGAAGGGATTCGAACCCCTGACCCACGGCTTAGAAGGCCGTTGCTCTATCCAACTGAGCTACGGGCGCGTTGCTGAACCGTCTAGCATTCAATTCTGGTCGGGGCGATAGGATTCGAACCTACGACATCCTGCTCCCAAAGCAGGCGCGCTACCGGGCTGCGCTACGCCCCGATGCAAACACTCGGATACACCCGGGCGAAGGCAAGTCGCGCATTGTACGCGCCGCCACGCCACGGGGTCAAACTGACTTGGCGAATCAGCCCTGGCTGTCGCTTGGAGCTGGCTCTTCTCGGCGCTCTGCCTTGGCAGGCGCTTCCAACAGCGCCTTCATGGACAGACGAACGCGGCCCTTGTCGTCGGCTTCCAGCACCTTCACCTTGACTACCTGCCCTTCTTTCAGATGGTCGGAGACCGCATTCACGCGCTCATGTGCAATCTGCGAAATATGAAGCAATCCATCCTTGCCGGGCAGCAATTGAACAATCGCACCGAAATCGAGCAGTCGAATCACCGGGCCTTCGTAGATACGACCCACTTCAACTTCCGCAACGATGTCCTCAATACGCTTCTTGGCGGCCGCACCGGCCTCTGCGCTGACGCACGCGATGCTGATGTTGCCTTCGTCGTCGATGTCAATCTGCGTGCCAGTTTCGCGGGTCAATGCCTGGATGACACTGCCGCCCTTGCCAATCACGTCGCGAATCTTGTCCGGGTTGATCTTCATTTTGATGATCTGGGGCGCGAACTGTGACAGTTCGCCTCGCGGCGCCGGGATGGCCTGCTTCATCAAGCCGAGGATATGCATCCGGCCATCCTTCGCCTGCCGCAGGGCCACATCCATGATTTCCTTCGTAATGCCGGTGATCTTGATATCCATCTGCAGTGCAGTGACACCATTCTCCGTACCTGCCACTTTGAAATCCATGTCACCCAGGTGATCTTCATCACCGAGAATGTCTGTCAGCACGGCAAAGCGATTGCCATCCTTGATAAGACCCATGGCAACACCGGCAACATGCGCCTTGATGGGAACGCCAGCATCCATCAATGCAAGACAGCCGCCACAAACCGACGCCATGGACGATGAGCCATTGGACTCCGTGATCTCCGACACGACGCGCATGGAATAGCCAAATTCCTCTTCAGTCGGCAGCACTGCGATAAGCGCGCGTTTTGCCAGCCTTCCGTGGCCGATCTCGCGGCGCTTGGGTGTTCCGACGCGACCTGTCTCGCCAGTTGAATAGGGCGGGAAGTTGTAATGCAACATGAAGCGGTCTTTGAATTCACCCTGCAGCGCATCAACAATCTGCGACTCCTTCATCGTGCCCAAGGTCGCGACAGCGATGGCCTGCGTCTCGCCTCGCGTGAACAGAACCGAGCCGTGGGTGCGCGGCAGCAGGGAGGGACGGATCGCGATGGGGCGAACTGTACGGGTATCCCGGCCGTCGATACGCGGCTCGCCATTCAGAATCTGTCCACGGACAATTTTCGACTCGACATTGAACAACAGTGTTCCGACCGTGTTTTTGTCAGGCGCGCCTTCTTCGCCCGTGCAAAGTGCCGCGACCACCTTGTTCTTGATTTCGGAAAGCTTGTCGGAGCGCAGTGACTTCGACTTGATACGGAATGCCTCGTTGAGATCATTGGCTGCCATGTCATTGATTTTGTCGATCAATGCCTGTGGCGGTGCGGGCGGCGTCCAATCCCAGGGATCCTTGCCTGCCTCATCAGCCAATTCGAGAATGGCATTGATCGCAGCCTGCTGCTGTTCATGTCCGAAAACCACCGCACCGAGCATGATCTCTTCTGACAGTTGCTTGGCTTCAGACTCGACCATCAACACGGCGCTATCAGTTCCGGCGACCACCAGGTCAAGCAGTGACGTCTCGAGCTCGGTCTTGGTCGGGTTGAGAATGTACTGACCGTCAGCATAACCGACGCGGGCTGCACCGATGGGACCATCGAACGGCAGACCAGACAAGGTGACGGCAGCCGATGCACCAATCAATGCCGGAATATCGGGATCCACTTCCGGATTGCACGACAGAACGGTGGCAATGATCTGCACTTCGTTGTACAGACCGTCCGGGAAAAGCGGCCGAAGCGGGCGGTCAATCAGACGACACGTCAATGTCTCTTTCTCGGACGGACGGCCTTCGCGCTTGAAGAATCCACCTGGAATCTTGCCTGCGGCAAACGTCTTTTCCTGATAGTCCACGGTCAACGGAAAGAAATCCTGACCCGCTTTCACTTCCCGACGGGCCACACACGTGACCAGTACCACCGTGTCATCCATCGTCACCAGCACCGCACCATCGGCCTGACGGGCGATCTCGCCTGTCTCGAGCGTCACTTCATGACGCCCGAATTGAAATGTTTTCTTGATTGCTTTCATTTGGGAATTCCCTCGATTGGTCTCTACGTTGAAATCGGTTGGTGGCGCTCAAACGGCAAAAATCTGAATTCCTGAACTGCCCGAGTCACCGCCAAAAAAGAAAAAGCCCCGCTGACTTCGGAAACCGAGCGTCAGCGGGGCCTGTGTCCAGTGCCGCTTACTTGCGAAGGCCGAGGCGATCGATCAGCTTGCGATAGCCGTCGACGTTGGTTCGCTTCAGGTAGTCCAGCATGCTGCGACGCTGGCTGACCATCTTCAGCAATCCACGACGCGAATGAAAATCCTTCACATTGGCCTTGAAGTGCCCAGAGAGCATGTTGATGCGTGCGGTAAGCAGCGCAACCTGAACCTCGGGAGAGCCGGTGTCGCCCTTGGCGCGCTGATACTGGCCAACGACGTCGGCCTTGTTGATGACAGTGGAAGAAGCCATTAAATTACCCCAATTAATTCAATCTGTTCGCGATTCGGACAAACGCGGATTCTAACCCGATATCTGTCGTCAAGGCAAGACACCTGGCGACATCAAGCGCTGTGGAACCAGTTGGATGCCGTCCGGTGTCCGTACTGCATTGGCGACGCCCAACAGAACTTCAGAGGGGCCCCAGGCTTGTACTTCACCTTCGAGATCTGAA
Source organism: Betaproteobacteria bacterium (assembly GCA_031394355.1). Lineage (GTDB taxonomy): Bacteria > Pseudomonadota > Gammaproteobacteria > Burkholderiales > Usitatibacteraceae > JAEUMY01. The sequence continues at coordinate 66,379 of JANNSU010000077.1, forward strand.
ACAATCCTCGGGTGTTTGCCATTCAACAGTTCACGAGCAGCCTTGGCTGTCAGGTCGACCCGTGGCAGCCCGCACAGCAACAGACCAGGGTGCACCAAACATGCGTGACGTGAGTCAGGCTCCATTTCTTCCAGCGTCTTCAGATCCACAGCCTCATCGATCCTGAATGGTCCAACAGCAGTTCGACGCAGCCCGGTCAGATAGGCACCGCACCCCAGCATGCGGCCAATATCCTCCGCAAGCACTCTGATGTAGGTACCCTTGCTGCAAAGCACCTCTACGGACAGCGTGTCCTTGCCGTCCCATGCCAGCAGAGTCAGCTCATGAATGATTATCCTGCGAGGCTCTCTTGAAACCTCAATTCCCTGACGGGCAAGCTTGTAAAGCGGCGTGCCATTTTGCTTCAGCGCGGAGTGCATTGGCGGCGTCTGGTTCTGCTCACCCAGAAACCGCTTTAGCGCTTCTTCAATTTGCAGTACGTCAAGCGCCGACACTGCACCTGACCGACTGATGGTGCCCTCCGGATCGCCTGTGGTGGAGACCTCTCCCAGTTTCAACGTTGCAACATACCGCTTATCGGCATCCAGCAAATAGCGGGAGAATTTGCCTGCCTCCCCCACGGTGACGGGAAGCAGGCCGGTTGCGAATGGGTCAAGGGTACCGGTGTGTCCCGCCTTTACACCGCCCAGCAAACGCCGGGATCTTCCCAGTGCAGCATTTGAGGTCCAGCCTTCGGGCTTGTCCAGCAAAAGGATCCCGCCCAATGATGAACCAATCATCGTCTACAGATCGGCGTGCTTGGCGTCATCAGCAATGGCGTCGTCAATAAGCTGTGAGAGGCGCATCCCTCGGTCGATGGATGCATCAAACACGAAGGCCAAGGCAGGCACGGTTCGAATGGTCAACCGAGAAGCCAGTTGCGATCGCAGAAACCCGGCAGCCCGATTCAAGCCCTGTACACAGGATTCGATCTGAGCAGCATCGCCCATGGTCGTGAAGAAGATCTTTGCATGTGCCGTGTCCGAACCGACTTCCACCCCGGTCAACGTAACCATGTTGACGCGGGGGTCTCTCAACTCCAGTCGGATGACTTCGGAAAGCTCTCGCTGGATCTGGTCGGCAATGCGTCGATTACGCGGGTTGGTGCGTTGCAAGGCAGGATTCCCGCATCAGGCCAGCGATCTGGCCACTTCAACTATCTCGAACACTTCAAGCTGATCGCCCACTTCGATTTCGTTGTAGTTCTTCAGGGAAAGGCCACATTCGAATCCCGACTTCACTTCGCGAACGTCATCCTTGAAGCGCTTCAAAGAGTCGAGCTCTCCCGTGTGCAGGACTACGCCGGCTCGGATCAACCTGATTGAGGAACTGCGCTTCACTATGCCATCCAGCACAAAGCAACCTGCGACAGTACCTACCTTCGAAATCCTGAACACATTGCGAATGTCGACCAGGCCCAGTACTAACTCTTTCTTTTCAGGCGCCAACATGCCCGACAGCGCAGCCTTTATCTCATCCACTGCTTCATAGATGATGTTGTAGTAGCGAACCTGCACGCCGGAAGTTTCCAGCAGCTTTCTGGCCGCTGCATCGGCGCGGGAATTGAATCCGATAACCACCGCCTTCGATGCCAGCGCAAGATTCACATCCGACTCGGTAATGCCGCCCACACCGCTGTGGACCACATTCACCTTCACTTCGTCGGTGGAGAGTTTCCCGAGTGCGTAGGCAAGGCCCTCATAAGAGCCCTGTACGTCAGCCTTGATGATCAGCGCAAGACTCTTGGTACTGCCTTCGCCCATCTGCTCAAACGCATTCTCCAGTTTCAAAGCGTGTTGCTTGGCGAGCTTCACATCCCTGAACTTGCCTTGACGGAATAGTGCAATCTCACGCGCCTTGCGCTCATCATTCAGGACCATGACATCTTCGCCTGCAGCCGGGACATCTGCGAGTCCCTGGACTTCGACCGGGATCGAAGGTCCCGCCGAGTTGATGCTCTTGCCGCTTTCATCAAGCATTGCCCGTACTCGCCCAAACACGGCACCCGCAAGCACGATGTCACCCTTCTTCAAGGTTCCCGACTTGACCAGGACTGTTGCCACAGGTCCTCGACCCTTGTCCAGCCTGGCCTCGATCACCACACCTTTGGCTGGCGCATCCTGAGGTGCACGAAGCTCCAGCACCTCCGCCTGAAGCAGAATCGCATCAAGGAGCGCATCAATCCCCTTGCCGGTCTTCGCGGAAACCTCCACGAACATGGACTCCCCACCGTATTCTTCGGCAACGACTTCGTACTTCAACAACTCTTGCTTGACCCGATCGGGATTGGCTTCGGGTTTGTCGATTTTGTTCAGCGCCACGATCAACGGAACACCAGCTGCCTTTGCATGCGAAATTGCCTCGATGGTCTGCGGCATCACACCGTCGTCTGCGGCAACCACCAGGATTACCAGATCGGTCACGCGTGAACCGCGTGCACGCATGGCCGTAAAGGCCTCGTGACCGGGCGTATCCAGAAAGGTCACCACGCCCTTCGCAGTTTCAACGTGATAGGCACCAATGTGTTGAGTGATACCGCCGGCCTCACCTGAAGCGACCCGCGCACGGCGAATACTGTCCAGGAGTGAGGTTTTGCCATGATCAACGTGTCCCATGACCGTTACCACCGGCGGACGAATCACCGCTTCACTCTCGTGACCCTGCGACTCTTCGAGGAAGGACTCCGGATCGTCGGTCTTGGCTGGCTTCGCAATGTGTCCCAAGTCTTCAACGACGATCATCGCCGTGTCTTGATCAAGTACCTGATTGATGGTGACCATGCTTCCCATTTTCATCAGCGTCTTGATGACTTCGGCAGCCTTTACGGCCATTTTTTGTGCCAACTCTGCAACCGTGATGGTCTCGGGCACCAGCACTTCGCGGATGACGGGTTCAGCCGGGGTGAATGGCGTTCCAGACTGATCCTCTCCATGCCGGGCGCGGCCACGCGGACTCCGCCAACCCTCGCGGCCACCGCTTGCATCTCCGCGCGTCTTGATGGCACGGCGCCGCGCACTTTCGTCAGCCCAGGCGGCACCCGGGGCCTTGATCGGCTTCTTGACAGACTTCTTGTCGGACTTGGCATCGCCAGGCTTGGCTGCGGGACGATGCAGCGTACCTTCCTGAGTGGCGGCTGCACCGGCTTTTGCCACCGGCACAACTTCCTTGGCTGGCACTGCACCGGCTTCCTGCTTGTCCTCTGACACGACCTCACCTGCCACTGCATCGACAGGTGCCTCAACAGGTGGAGATTCTTCCGCCTTCTTGGCCTTGGTTACGCGTTTGCTGGTCTTGGTCTTCGCCTCTTCGGACTGACGCGCCATCAGTTCGGCCTGGCGCTTTGCCTCGGCGTCACGCTTTGCGAGCTCTTCCGGATTGATGGATGGAGCCTGAAACACCGGCTCTGGCGTTTCGACCTCCGGTGTTTCGGCGGCATCGCGCTTGACGAAAACACGCTTCTTACGGACTTCAACCTGGATCGTGCGTGCCTTTCCGGTTGCGTCCGACTTCTTGATTTCGGTAGTCTGCTTCCGGGTCAGGGTGATCTTCTTCTTCTCTTCCTTGTGCCCATGCAACTCACGCAGGTACTCGAGGAGCTTGGTCTTGTCCTCCTCCGTGACCTTGTCTTCCGCAGCTTTCTTGCGGACACCGGCAGCCTTGAACTGGTCAAGGAGGTCAGTGACATCCTTTTTCAGTTCTTTGGCGAATTGTTCTACTGTGGATTGGGCCATGCGGTTTGCTTCCGGATCTGTGCAGTTTGTGTTTCAGTAGGTTCGGCTTGCAGCGTCTCGACAATGATTCACGCAGACTGCTCGGCGAACCAGGGTGCGCGGGCTGTCATGATGAGCGACTTCGCGCGCTCAGCGTCCATGCCCGTCATTTCAACCAGTTCATCAATGGCCAGATCGGCCAGATCCTCCATGGTATTGATGCCATTCGAGGCCAGGGAGCGCGCAGTCTGGCTGTCCATGCCCTCCATGCTCAGCAAGTCAGTGGCAGCCGATTCGATTTTTTCTTCGCTCGCGATTTCCTCGTTCAGCAATGCGTTGCGCGCACGGCGTCGAAGTTCGTTGACAGTGTCCTCGTCGAACGCCTCGATTTCCAGCATCTCCTGAAGGGAGACATAGGCCACTGCTTCCAGGTTCGTGAAGCCTTCCTCGATGAGGATGTTTGCCACGTCCTCATCGACATCCAGCTTCTCAATGAAGACGGACCGGATGGTTGAGGTTTCCGCGGTTTGCTTCTGGTCCGACGCATCCTGCGTCATGATATTGATCTGCCATCCAGTCAGCTCTGACGCCAGCCTGACATTCTGACCCAGCCGTCCGATCGCCTGGGCAAGCTGGTCTTCCTCAACCACCACATCCATGCAGTGCTTTTCCTCGTCAACGAGGATTGAGCTGACTTCGGCGGGTGCCAAGGCATTGATCACGAATTGCGCGGGGTCTGCCGACCACAGGATGATGTCAACCCGCTCACCAGCGAGTTCGGATGTCACCGCCTGAACTCTGGACCCGCGCATGCCAACGCATGTACCCACCGGATCTACTCTGGGATCGTTGGACTTCACGGCGATTTTCGCCCTCAGGCCGGGATCGCGCGCGGCGGATTTGATCTCGAGAATGCCTTCTTCCATTTCAGGGACTTCAAGCTCAAACAATCGCATGATGAACTCAGGCGCTACCCGGGACAGGATCAGTTGCGGACCGCGAGCATTGCGGTCGATTTTCATGAGGAACGCGCGTACCCGATCGCCGACCCGGAGGTTTTCCTTGGGGATAACCTGATCTCTGGGTATGCGCGCTTCAATTCGCCCGGACTCGACAATGACATCACCGCGCTCAATCCGTTTGATGGTCCCCGTAACCAGTTCTTCATCACGGGCCAGGAAGTCGGTGAGAATCTGCTCTCGCTCGGCATCGCGAATCTTCTGCAGGATGACCTGCTTTGCCGCCTGCGCACCGATTCGTCCAAAATCTACGCCCTCGACCGGCACTTCGCTCACGTCACCCAGCACCAGCGGCGGATCCATCTCTGCAGCGTCCGTCAACGCGATCTGGCTCGCCGGCTCTTCGTGATCATTGTCCTCGACCACTGTCCAGCGGCGGAATGCCTGGAAGTCACCCGTGTTGCGATCCACCTCGACCCGGATGTCCACTTCGATCTTGTCCTTGAACAGCACATTTGCCTCAACGGACAACTGTTGCTCGATGTGCCGTTTGGTCGCCTGGGCCAATGCCAGCTCGAGCGCGATGAACACAACCTCTCGGGCCACGTTTTTTTCCCGGCCCAGTGCATCCACCAGCAACAAAATTTCCTTGCTCATCTGACACGTCTCCAATCTAAAGCTCGGGTTCCAGCCGGGCCTTGTCAATCTGATTCAGGGTTAGCGAAATGCGGAATCCAGGGTCGGCATCTTCCAGCCCCGAGAAAGTGATGATTCCTGACTCATCAACACTTTCCACTCTTCCTGCAAATCGCTTCCTGCCTTCAATCGGGGCCGCCAGCTTCACTTTAGCCAGCATTCCCTTGTATCTGACAAAGTCTGCAAGCGACTTTATCGGCCGATCCAGACCGGGTGAAGATACTTCCAGCCGATCATAGCCAACCCCTTCAACCGCAAACATCCGCGTGAGGTGATTGCTGACGCGAACACAATCCTCGACCTTGATTCCGCCAGGCTGATCGATAAAGACACGCAGCAAGCCCTCGCGCCCCCATTCCAGATCTACCAGTTCGTAGCCCATACCGGCCAAAACCGGCTGGAGCATGTCTGCTGAAACCTTCATCGCACCTCAACGGAAACAAAAAATGGGCGCGAGGCCCATTTCATTTAACAGCCTGAAAGTATAGCAAGATTTCTGTCGCCGTGGCCAGTTTCTTGGTGTGAGTTCTGCAAAGGCGGAATTCCCGACCGCTGAGGCAACGGGCCGCCGGGCACAAACTTGTCCAGAATCTGTGTGAGGTGAGCCATGAAATGTTGCAGACATGCAACAAACCGCAACATTCAGTTGCCGACCAGCCAAATCGAACGGTATTCTCCCGTAGTTGCGAAGCATTCTGTATACATTTTTCTTGAACATCACACCAGAGAGGTAAGTTAATGAAAGCAAAGAAAAAGATGCTGCCACAAGCAGTATTGGGCGTAATCGGCATGGCCCTCATCGCCTCGCCCGCCTTTGCCCAACAAGGCAAGGTCGAAAAGATTGAAGTAACCGGTTCGAACATCAAGCGTGTCGACACCGAGACTGCAGCACCCATCCAGATCATCACTGCTGATGAGATCAAGCGCTCGGGCAAGCAGACTGTCACCGAGTTGCTGCGCGAGCTTCCCATCAACGCCGCAGGCGGCCTGACCGAACTCTCCGGCTCTGGCAGCTTCTCCGCTGGTGCTGCCACTGCCTCCCTTCGTGGTCTCGGCTCCACGGCCACGCTGGTCCTGTTGAACGGTCGCCGCATTGCTCCCTATGGCCTGGCTGACCCCAACTTTGGCCAAAGCGGCGTGGTGAACCTGAATTCCATCCCGCTGAACACCATTGAGCGAATCGAAATCCTGAAAGACGGCGCATCGGCCATTTACGGCTCCGAAGCGATCGCAGGTGTTATCAACATCATCCTGAAGAAAGACTATCGCGGCGCGCAGCTGGATGTGTCGGCCTTCCGCAACTTTGACAATGTCTGGAAGAATCAGACCATCTCCGGTTCGTTCGGCTACGGAGACTTGGGCAAGGATCGCTTCAACGTCTTTGGCAACTTCGAGATGTTCAAGCAGGACCCGGTCTTCTTCAAGCAGATTGACAGCTTCCTGAACCGTGACTCCTACCGAAATGTCTACGGTACAGGCCTGCCGTTCACCAGCGCATTTTCCCCATTCCTGACGTTGATTCCCATTCAGGCGGTCAATGGTGTGAACACTGCCGTGGGTGTACCGGGCGCTGGCTGTCCAGCGGGGAATATTCGCCCGTGGGACTTCCAAGGCTTCAATCTCCTCGGCCTCGCACCCGGTTCCGGCAATGTTTGCGCCTATGACGTCGTTTCCGACAGCCTGGTCTCGCCGGATATCGAGCGTCAGTCGTTCTTCTTGCGTGGCACCTTCGATATCACCGCAAACAGCTCGATCTATGCAGAAGCCAGCCTGGTCAAGCAGGACACGTTCTTCCAGGGGTTCCCGCAAACCGTTGGCTCCGGAATAGGTGGTACGTTCGACCCCTCCACAGGCCGTCTGAACGCAGCACCCCAGGTTCTGCCAGTGGGGCATCCCAACAACCCCTTCGCCACTGCCACGCGGTTCCGCGGCCGCATGGATGCCGTGGGTCGTCAGGACAACGCCACCGAAAGCGAGACCTTCCGCTCGGTAGTGGGCTTGAAGACAGTCGTGGGCAAGTTCGATATCGATACGGCATTTCTGTACAACAAGTCCGAAATCGACCTCTTCCAAAACAACTCGCTCCGTTATTCACAGATTGTCGCCGGCATCAACAACAATGGTTTCAATTTCGCCAACCCCACGACGGGTGCGGTAACGGCGGACATGATTCGGATCAACGCGCGGGACAAGGCAGAGTCCGAGTTCTCGATTTTCGACATCAAGGCATCCGGCGAAATCGGTACCCTCGCTGGCGGCCCGATTGGCCTCGCAACGGGCTTTGAATATCGTCGCGAAGAGCGCAAAGTGGCGCCGCAGGAAGAAAAGACGCGTGGCGAGATTTTTGGCCGTGGTGTTGCAACGGTTGAAGGCTCGCGCAACGTGACCACTTTTTTCGGCGAGTTGGCACTCCCGGTCACCAAGACTGTGGAACTCCAATTGGCTGCCCGCTATGACAAGTACTCCGACTACGGCAGCTCGTTCACGCCGAAGGTCGCAGCAGTCTGGGCTGTCACGCCGAAGATCAAGGTGCGTTCCAGCTATGCAAGTGGCTTCCGCGCACCGTCATTGGTGGAAATCACCCGTTCGGCCACGTCCGGCTTCTTCAATGGTATTGATGACCCGCGACGTTGCAACCGTGTCGCCACCCCGGCCCAGCCAGCAGTGTTCACCATCGGTTGCGGCGTCAGCATGCCTGGCCTGATCGTGGCGAACCCGCTGGTCAAGCCTGAAAAGGCTGCGTCCTATACCGCCGGCATCGTGCTGGAGCCCACCGACAACACCAACGTCAGCATCGACTATTACGCGATCGCTCGCCGCAACGAGATCACGTTCCTGTCGCTGACTGAGATTTTGTTGAACGAAGGCTCCACCGACCCGCGCTACGCCAACCGTGTGACGCGCGATCCGACGAACACCAGCTCGACCGTACCGAATGATCCGGGTGCAGTCCTGTTTGTCAGCACTGGCTACGACAACCTGGGTGAGACGCGTGTCAAGGGTATCGACGTCGACCTGCGCGCCCGCTTTGCACTGGGCAGTTGGGGCAAGCTGAACACCCGTCTGCTGCTCTCCCACTACATTGATCAGCGCGGCTCCGGTGCACCGGGTGCCACGTTGAACAGCTATGGCGGCTTCCGCAATGCGCCTGAGAACCGTGCGCAGTGGCTGAACACCTGGGAAATGGGCAACTGGGTCAACACGGTGAACGTGAACTGGATAGACGGTTACAAGCCGTTCTCCAATCCGGTGATCAACTCAGCCGCCGGCCAGGCTGCGATTGCAACGTGCGCCAACCCGACCGGTACCTATCTCGGCATCTGCCGCGTGAAGGAATACGTGACGGTCGATGTGGGTTCGTCTTACCGTGGTTTCAAGAAGCTGACGCTGACAGGCACCATCCGCAACGTCGCCAACTCGAAGCCTTCGGATGACCCGCTGGCCCGTCCGTTCAACTTTGTCTGGTATCAGCCTTGGGGCCGCAACTTCGTGGTGAATGCCCGCTACGAGTTCTGATCCAGTCGTGATGTAGCAGCAAACTTCGGGGGGCTTCGGCCCCCCGATTCTTTTCTGGCATGATGGAATGTCATGGTGCCCACTAAGTGAATCGACCACCGCCTGACCTATCGACCGGATTTGCGCTGCTGTCAGCCGGCAGGCATGCAGACGCCCTCGCCTGCTTCCAGAATCTTGTCAAAGCGCAGGTTGAACCTGTGGCGTCCAATCTTGGCGTCGCGCTGAGCGCAAAGGCCCTTGATGAGCAGGCGACGCACGCCTCGGCAGTTGAGTCACTCCTTCAACTGGAGCCTGGAAATCTGTGGGCCAACCTGCTGAAGGGCAAATTGCTGGCTGACGCTGGTGACGCGACCTCTGCACTCAGCTTTTTCATGAATGCCTTGCGAATTGCCGAATCACAGCGTGAGCTGCCTCCAGCGCTTGTCAATCTGGTGCGCGAGGCCAAAACCTATTGTGATGCATTCACCGCGCGCCTTCAGTCAAGCGTCACTGCAGGGCTACAGCAAAGCGGGATTGCAGGCACCGAAGGACTGGGCCAATTCCAGCAGTCCCTCGATATTCTGTTTGGCCGCAAACAGATCTATCTGCAATCGCCCAAGTACTATTACTACCCGGGGTTGCCGAATGTGCAGTTCTTTCCGGAGAACCAGTTCCCGTGGATTGGCGGCCTGGAAAGCCAGACTGCGAATATTCGCGCGGAGGCACTGGCCCTGCTGCGCGACGATTCATCGTTCAGACCCTATCTCGAATCCGACCCCAGCCGCCCCAGAAAATCCCAGGATGGAATGACTGACAACCCCGATTGGGGCGCGTGCTATCTGGTCAACTTCATCATGAACGACAAGTTCGAAGGCGTTCAGCTCGACTTGAACCAGAGCGGCTACAACCACGAGCAGGGCAGTT
>JANNSU010000085.1:0-55244 GCA_031394355.1 Betaproteobacteria bacterium
GTGGCGCTGGCATGTCTTTCTGCACAAGTCGCGGCACGGCAAGCATCTAACTACCCGTCTAGTTGCGAGCAGAACGGTGGAGCGTTTGAATGCAAGCCGGGGACGGTCGGAGAAAAGTCATTTTACGTACCACAATCCGTATGCGCGAATGCCTATTGGCTCTCGGTCGGTGAGCACTGCAGATCGCTTGCGGAGGCAGGGGCGAAGGCGGCTGAAAACGCATTGCAGAACCCGTACTGGTGCCAGATGGAATTTCAGGGTGAAGTAGCGCCTTGGTTCCCTGCGGTATCTATACTTGGCCGTGAATGGAAGCAAGAGGGCTATGTAAAGTTCAAGGATGGCACGCTCAATTCGAGCGGTGTTTGCGTGCAGTTGACCTTCCCTCATCGTACAGGCACGGGATATTGGGAACGAGAAGTCAAGTGTGAACCGGGTTGGGTACCCTTTAACAATGCCGTCTGCATGCGTCGTGTTCATGAATGCGATACGTGCACGGTGGGAAATCCCATAGACCCGATTCTTGGTCGCAAGATTCAGCACGAAGTCGACTACGTTCACGCGAATTCTTCGCTGCTGAATTTTAGTCGAACCTATCGCAGTGAAGCCTTCGATCACGTTCGGCCGGAGCCCACGAGTCCGTTCACACCCACGCCGCCCGTTCCGACATTCGGTCCGCACTGGCATCACAGCTTTCAGCAGCGCTTGGCGACTGATACCACTGGTTCAGTCTCTGTAGCCTACTTCTACAACAGGCAAGGAGAGAAGCAGACATTCACCCTGATCGGCGGGGCCTGGAAACCGCGTAGCCACCGCCGTGAGACTCTGCATGAGATACCGGGCGCGACTGGCACGATGGTTCGATGGGTTCACATCTCCACAGACAATACTAGCCATCAGTTTGATAGCAGCGGCAAGCTGGTCTCCATCAAGGACGCATCCGGGAGATCAGTTCAACTCGATTACACCGATGGCACCGGAATCGGCCCCAACTCATCGGTCATCGTGGGCACCAGCTCGCCAGCGCCGGCAGGCCTTCTGTTGCGGGTTAAAGATGACTTCAACAGGGCGCTTACGTTCAGCTATCGCGCTGATCTCCAGCTTCACGGCGTCAACACGCCGGACGGCGACATTACCTACGACTATGACGCGGGCATTCGCATCGAAAAAGTTACATTCCCTGGTGGTCAATTTCGCGCATATCAATACAACAACAACCAGCCTTTGAGCGGCCGGGTTGGAATCGATTGGCAGCTCACCGCGATCACCGACGAGACCGGCACCCAGTACGCCAAATTTACCTATGACGCAGCCGGCCGGGCCAAGACAACGGAACGTGCGGGTGACGTGAACAAGTATGAAGTGACCTATGGCTGGACGGGATCACCTTCCAGCTCAACTTTCAGTACGACTATCAAGGATCCACTCCTGACGACCTCAACGCGCAGCGTCAAACTGGAAAACGGGGTTTACCGTGATTCAGGTGCCGCTCGGCCTTGCGGCACGCCAGGCTGCACGGGGGAGGCAACGCGTAATGTCGAATATCATCCGAGTCCCAACGCAGGCTTTGTCCTGGCCCGAACCGACTTTGGTGGTAGCAAATCCTGTCATGGTTATGACTTTGCCCGCGCACTTGAGACTTCCCGTATCGAAGGACTCACGACGACGGACAACTGCACCCTCCAACTAGCGGCCAGTACGCTTGTGGCACCGGTCCGCAAGACCAGTACCAGTTGGTCTGCGTCGCAACAGGTGCCAGTCATCATTGCGGAACCGAAGCGGCGTACCACGCTCAAGTACTACAGTGACGTCGGCGCCAGCTGTGCGCCGGCCGGTGCATCACCGCTGCTTCTATGCGAGAAAATGGTAGAGGCAACGACGGACGTTACGGGCGCAAGTGGACTTGCTGCCGCGCTGGACAACACCGTCCCCGCTCGCATCTGGCGCTGGACCTACAACGCTGTGGGGCAGGTACTGACCGCGACCGACCCGCGCAACAACGTCACCACCTATACCTATCACACAGTCACCACGTCTCTTGTCACCCAAGGCGATCTCGCCAGTATCACGACACCCGCACCGGCCGCTGGCCAACCTGCCTTCGTCACGCAGTTCACCGAATATGACGGTGCAGGGCGGTTGAAGAAAATGATCGATCCCAATGGTCTGGAGACCACGCTCACCTATTGGCCGCGCGGCTGGCTCAAGACTCGGACGCTTGGCAGCGTCTCCCAGCAACCCGAGCAAACCAGCTATGACTACGACAATGTCGGTCAGCTCAAAAAAGTGACACAGCCGGACGGCAGTTTCATTGAGTACTTCTACGACAATGCCCAACGTCTCCAGAAAATTCAGGACGGTCTGGGCAACAGCATCACCTACACCCTCGACAACATGGGCAACCGCAGTGCCGAGAATGTGAGAGACGCTGCACAAACCCTTGCGCGCAGCCTCTCGCGGGAGTACGACGCGCTCAACAGGCTCAAGTTTGACCGCGGCGGCACCACGCCGCAGCCGGTTACGCAGTACGGCTACGACAACCTGGGCAACTTGAAGAAAGTCACCGACCCGCTCGCCCGTGCCACCGACAACGACTACGATGCCCTGAACCGGCTCATCAAGGTCACCGACCCACAATCGCCCACGCGCGGGGTCACGGAGTATGGCTACGACGGTCAGGACAACCTCACCACCGTGAAAGACCCGAAGGGCAACAGCACGACCTATGTGTACAACGGTCTGGGCGACCGCACCCAACAAGTCAGCCCTGATACCGGCACCACGACGTTCACCTTCGACGTGGCTGGCAATATCCTTACCAGCGCCGATGCAAGAGGTGTCACTGCGACCTACTCGTATGACGCCTTGAACCGCGTTACGCAAGTGGTCTTCAGCAAGGCTGGTAGCGCTTCAGAAACCCACACCTGGACCTATGACACCTGTGTTAATGGCAAGGGCCGCCTCTGTACTGTCACCGACACCAGTGGCAGCACCGCGTATGCCTACGACATCAAGGGCCGAATCACAGGCAAGATCCAGACCGTGAATGCCCTGGGTGCCGTGCCTGCGCGCAGCTTCACTGTTGGCTATGGCTACAACGCGGCCGGCCAGCACGCCACGGTCACGCTGCCCTCTGGCGAAGTGCAGTCCTACGGTTACAACGGCAACAACCAGCTCGTCGGCCTCAGCACCACGCCGGTGGGCGGCACCGCCACACCTATTCTTGCCAATGCGGGGTATGAACCCTTCGGTCCCGTCGCTGGCTGGACTTGGGGCAATGGCCTGAAGAGTTTCTTCGATTACGACCTGGACGGCCGTCTCGCCCAGACAGAAACCCAGAAGCCTGACCAGACCGCGCTCCTCAAAAAGCAGATCGGCTGGGATGTTGCCAGCCGTGTAACCAGTCTCAACGACCTGGTCACCGCGAGCCTGAATCGAACATACGGCTACGACGCCGTTGACCGGCTCACCGGCATGACGGCAGGCACCGATAGCCAGACCCTCACGTACGACAAGAACGGCAACCGGCTCACCCAAAGTGCCGCCACAGCCGGCAGCACCGTCAACACCAGCTACACCGTTCCCGGCACCAGCAACCGCATGGATGGCATCAGCATCTCCGGTGGAGCCAGCACTGCCTATGTCTACGACGCCGTCGGCAACCCCACTCAGATTGGCAGCAATACCTTCACCTACAATCTTGCCAATCGGCTCGCGCAAGTGAACGGTGGTGCCCTTGCGGAATACCGCCTCAACGCGCAGGGTCAGCGCGTCCTCAAGGTCACCGCGTCAGGTGCGCTCTACTTCGTCTACGACGAACAAGGCAGGTTGCTTGGCGAATATTCGCAAGGAACGACAAGCGCCCAACGCGTGCGTGAACACGTGTGGTTCAACGACCGGCCGGTCGCAGTGCTGACGCCGCAGAGCGCCACGCCGGTGGAACAAACCCTCGACAACACCAGCCCGGCTCCCGGTTTCGCCACCGTCGGCACCTGGACAGCCGGCACGGCTGTCTCAGGCTACCTCGGCAGCAACTACCTTTCCCACGCCCCGGGTGGCGATGCCGTCGGTGCCCTCATTCTCGACAACATCCCCAGCTCAGGCACCACGTTCACCACCAGCGGCACCTGGACCGCCAGCACGGCAGTTGGGGGCTACCTCGGCAGCAACTACCTCGCCAAGCCCGCCAACGACATCCCGCCTTCCGCCCTCATCGTGGACAACGTCAGTCCGCAGTTCAGCGTCACTGGCACCTGGACACCCGCCACCGCCATACCCGGCTTCGTGGGCAGCAACTACCACTTCAAGACCCCCAACGACGTCCCGCCCGCCGCAGTCATCGTCGATAACGAGGCACCCGGCACCAGCACCACGGGCACGTGGCCCACCTCCACCTCGGTCGGTGGCTTCTACGGCAGCCACTACCAGCCCCACCCCGGCGGCAGCGGCAGCAACACCTTTACCTGGACGACACCCTTGCCGCAGGCAGGCAGCTATCAGGTGTATGCCCGCTGGACGGCACACCCCAACCGCGCCAGCAATGCTTCCTACATCCTCACCACCCAGAGCGGCCCGGTCACGGTGACGGTCAACCAGCAGGCCAACACCGGGAGCTGGCAATCGCTCGGCACTCACGCATTGCCCGCCACCGGCAGCGTCACGCTCTCTGATCAGGCCGATGGCTACGTGATTGCCGATGCGGTGATGTTCGTCCCCGTCGGTGCTGCCCCGCCCACGGCGACCTGGACGGCCACCGTGACGCCGGGCACCTATCAGGTCTATGCCCGCTGGACAGCGCATGAGAACAGGGCCAGCAATGCTACCTATACGATTGCCACCCAGAGCGGCACCCAGTCGGTGACCGTGAACCAGCAAGCCAACGGCGGCACCTGGCAACTGTTGGGCACCCATGCCCTGCCGGCCGCCGCCACCATCAGTTTGACTGACCAGGCCGACGGCATTGTGATTGCCGATGCGGTGATGCTGGTGGCCGCAGGTGCCCCCCCGGCCACCGCCACGTGGAGCACCACGCTGGCTCAACCGGGCCGCTACCGCGTCTATGCGCGTTGGACAGAACATGCGAACCGCGCCAGCAATGCGGCCTACAGCATCGCCACCCAGACCGGCCCACAGACAGTAACGGTGAACCAGCAAGACAATGGCGGACAGTGGAACCTGCTGGGCACGCATGACCTGCCGGTCAATGCCAGCATCAGCCTCACCGATCAAGCCAATGGCATGGTCGTGGCCGATGCCATCAAGCTGGAGGCAGAAGCGAGCTTGCCGGAGTACGCGGCCTGGACGCCAAATCTCACCACAGCGGCACGCTACGAGGTGTTTGCACGATGGACGCAGAACGGTAACCGGGCCACACAGGCCAGATATGTCATCACCCATCAGGGCGGGACTACCGAGGTCACCAAGAACCAGCAGCAGAATGGCGGGACTTGGCAGTCGCTGGGGACGTTTACGTTCAACCCGGGACAGAATGTGAAGCTGGTCTCAGGCAATCAAGGCTTTGTGATTGCGGATGGGATGCGGTTCACGCCGGCAGTAGATCAGCCGAGTGGGGGGTCGGGGGTGCATTATGTGCATGCCGATCATCTCGGTTCACCGCGCGCAATAACACGACCCAGCGACAACCAAGTCGTCTGGAAGTGGGACTCGGTTGAGCCGTTCGGGAACAACCCAGCAAACGAGAACCCGAGTGGTCTCGGTACGTTCCAGATGAATCTACGACACCCTGGGCAATACTACGACCAGGAGGTCAACACTTTCTACAACTACAACCGTGATTACGATTCGGCTACAGGTCGATACAGGCAGAGTGATCCGATTGGGTTGAAGGGTGGACTCAATACCTTTGCGTATGCCGCCAGCAATCCCCTTGCAGCATTCGATCCTTTCGGGCTTTCTTGGGTACTAACGAACCAGAAGCCTGGCGGCAGAAATACGATAGGGTGTGATGGCGATAAACCGCGCACTTTTCTACGTGATCCCGCAAATGCAGGGTACAAATGCCCCTTGATTGTTGCCTGCATGGAAGTTCATGAACAAGTTCACCTGCAAGAGGCGCTTCTCTACAACCCAAAGATATGCGCGGGAAACAAGGGAAAGGGTGAGCGGGTCATCGGTTTCGCCAGCCCGAGTAACCGGGCACAGATGGAAATGGAAATTCGGGCATATCTTGCCGAGTTAGCATGCCTTCGAATTACCTATTCATGTGTTGGCTCGGACTGCCAAGTTGAAGTTCGTCGCCGCGTGCTGGATGTTGAGCAGCTAATCGCCCGACATGTGGCGAAAATATAGCGAGGGGTATTAAGTGACAATCTGGCTAAAGCGTATGTTCTTATTGGCAGGTGCATTAGCACTTTTGCATCTCGCCGTCGCTGCTCAAGCTCAGGGTCGTGCAGGAGCAGTTATCCCCATTGCGGAAACCTTAGAGGTCGGAAACAAGAATGGGCGTCCATTGATCCAGATCTCGCTAAAGAACATTTCAACGAAGCAAATCTACGTGTTCTCCGGAGACCTGCCCTGGTCTTCAACGGTGGGCGGGGTTCAGTTAATTGGAGTGGCTGCAAAGCGCGTCGATGAGCCACTTCGGAAGGTCTATCTCGTAGTCAACCCCGTTGGCTGGGTTAGTCTCATGCCTGGGGAAGAGATTAAGGGCCAGATTGAAGTTGGCGACGTTTTCCCTGAGTTGAGCAATGCGAAAAGGCTAGATGACATCCTTCTGTTCTGGACGCATGACTGGGTTGTGTACAAGGAGCCGGACCCGCGAAAGGAATTTGCCAAAGGCAGATTTGGTGGAATGCTCGTGCTTCCAAAGCAAACACCCTGAAAGTGCATGCCGATCATCTGGGCACGCCGAGAGCGATTACGCGACCTGCCGACAACCAACTCGTTTGGAAGTGGGACAACACTGAACCCTTCGGCAACAGCCTGCCCAACGAGAATCCGAGCGGGCTGGGTGTCTTCCAGATGAACCTACGACATCCTGGGCAATACTACGACCAGGAGGTCAATACTTTCTACAACTATCATCGCGACTACGACCCATCGACAGGGCGCTATAGACAGAGTGATCCGATTGGAATAAGAGATGGCCTCAACACCTATGCCTATGTGGGCAGTAGGCCGCTAGTGGGTACGGATCCGTATGGCCTTTACACCTGCTACTACAGCATCTCCAGCGGAGCCATGGAGTGTCGGGCGGACAACGATGGCAATCCGGATTTCTGGATACCAGGGTGGTCATCTGGAAAAGGGCGGTGCAAGGATCAGCCCAATTGCGGCTATGAGAAGAATGAAGGCCCTACACCAAGACTTACTTGCTACCGCATTGGCGATGAGCTTGCCCCGAAGAAGGATAAGCCCAATAGATTCCGGCGAAATCTAAGTCCTGTAGATCCTCGTTTTGTAAAGCCGAGGGACGATTTGCAAATTCATAGCTGCGGCAACACTGTACAAGATGGGTGCTCAATCGGTTGCATCGTCAACACGGATGCGGTTGTGAAGATATTTAGCACCTACATGAATCGTGAGTCCAAAAACATCGTTTGTGTCTCCGATTGAGGAGAGTATTCATGGAGATCAAAACACTTCTTTCAGCAGCAGTTCTTTTGCTCTTTCTCACAACAGCAAGAGCAAGCACTGCAAGTAACAATTCAGTTGAAGAACCAACTGCCGGCCCGGTTCCGAAGGCAGTAATCGCTCTGCGCTACTTGCAACTGAGGGGCTTTGAAACAATGAGTGATGAGGAAAAGGAGCTCGGGCGAGACGCGCTTGAAGATGTGGTTGATGGCTATAGGCGACGCAATGATGGGCAGGCCCTACGAGAACTTGTTCAACTTCGCTCCATTTACCTGGGGGAATCAATTGAGCGAGATCTTGCTTGTGTAATTGAGGGCAAGGGGGCAGCAATTCGCACTCGCCTCGTTGCAGCGACCAAGGCCGATAAGACTCCATGTCAAATCCATTTGGAGAAAATGCTCTCGTCTGCTTCCTTGCCGCGTCCATCCGGAAGTGATCAGGAAGAGTTGATGGTTTGCTTGACACTCAAGGAGTACAGGCAGCGACTGCTAGAGCACACTGCTGCCATCGACAAGAAGAAAACCTGCAAATAGTAGTCATGCCGATCATCTCGGATCTCCGCGCGCAATAACTAGGCCCAGCACGGAAAAAAGGGGTCAGGTCTAGCAAAGTAGCATTTCCGAGGTGCATTCAACTTCCAACTGCACCACGCGTAGCTTTGCGGGCGACTTCAGCGGGTGTTCGGTAGTCGAGACATTTGCGTGGTCGATTATTCATTGCTTGGGCGACCGCTGCAAGTTCCCTGTCTGAGACCTTGGAGAAATCCGTGCCCTTCGGGTAGTAGCGTCGCAGCCTGCCATTTGCATTCTCGTTGGCGCCCCGCTGCCACGCGCTGTAGGGATTGGCAAAGTAAATGGATAGTCCGGTGGCGCGCTCGACGTGTTTGAACCCTGCGAACTCCTTCCCGTTGTCAAGTGTCAGCGTGCGTCGCCATGACTGGGGCAGGCGATTGAATTGTGCAATCTTCGTCTGCGCCACGGCAGCTGCGGTTCGGTTGGGAACCTTGCTCACCAGCAGATACCGACTCTTGCGCTCAACCTGGGTGACCAGACAGCACCGGGTACGCCGACCATAAACAGTGTCACCCTCCCAGTCGCCGAAGCGAGTTCGATCCTCGACCACAGCGGGTCGTGCAGTGATCGATATGCGCCCCGGAATCAGTCCACGCAGGCTGCCATAGCGGCGTTGGCGGCGGCGACGTTTGTGGCTGAGGTCGAGACACCGGTAGAGCTGGCCGCCATTCAATGCACCCTGATGCACCCAGCGATAGATGGCCTCTGGGCTGACGCGCATCGCCTGTTGGCGTGGGAAGTCGATGGGAAGACGGCCAGCAATGCACTCGGGTGACCAGCGTTCATGCAGCCTGTCGGTGACGTACTGGAACAACGGCGCGTGACTGCGCCGCCGGCGGTGACGCGCATGGGCCTTGCGTGCATCGGCCTTGGGTTGCGCCACGGTGTACCAGTAGACGCCGCCAAAGGGAGGACCGTTGCGCTTGAGTTCCCGTGCAATCGTGGTGTGATGACGCCCCAGTCGACGCCCGATCTCGCGAAGACTCAACTTGTGAATCTTCAGATGGGCAATCACGTAGCGCTCTTCAGAGGTAAGCTGTTTGTAGGACATGGAGTGTGTTCCTGGCAGGTGAGTGGGTCGCGTTGCTCACACTACCAAAACATCCTCCGTGTCCTACCCGCTACTACCTGCCATCAAGTGGTGCACTTAGATGTTGAATGCACCCCACGAGCAATCTGGATGCCGAGACCGCCGCACACTTCGCAAATGCGGTGAATGCACTCAAAGGGCGTGTCTCCATGCTGTTCATCACACACCATCTGCCGGTGACACTGAAGGTGGATCGGGTTGTGCGGCTGGAGGGTCCGGTTCAGGCTCAACACTGAATTTACAGCCGGGTGGACCTATGCGGGATTCCGTACTGTTTCTGTACTGCCAATGAAAACGGCCCTTGGTAGGGCCGTAGGTCATTGAATCTACTGGTGGGCGGTACTGGGATCGAACCAGTGACCCCTGCCGTGTGAAGGCAGTGCTCTACCGCTGAGCTAACCGCCCGAATTTCGTGAGGCCGGATTATAGCCAGAGCCCGGTGTATTGGCAAACAGCACAGAGGGAAAACCCGTAGAATTCGCGGTTTTCCGGCATCGCTATCCATGGTCCGTACACGATTTGCACCTAGCCCCACTGGTTTCCTTCACATAGGCGGCGCTCGCACGGCTCTGTTCTGCTGGGCGTATGCCCGCCGCCATGGCGGAACCTTCATTTTGCGTGTCGAGGATACTGATCTCGAGCGATCTACGCCCGAGGCAGTGCAGGCGATTCTGGATGGCATGAACTGGCTTGGTCTCATTCCGGATGAAGGCCCTTTCTTTCAAATGCAACGTATGGATCGGTATCGCGAAGTCATTCAGCAAATGCTGCATGCCGGAACGGCCTATCACTGTTACTGCTCGCCGGAGGAATTGGATCAGTTGCGCGAGGCGCAACGCGCGCGCGGAGACAAGCCGAGGTATGACGGGCGTTGGCGTCCCGAGAACATCAAACCCGATGTTGTGCCCCCGGCAGACGTGAAGCCAGTGGTGCGATTCAAGAATCCGGTCAGCGGTGTGGTGGCATGGGACGATGCAGTGAAGGGCCGGATCGAGTTTTCCAATACGGAACTCGATGACTTCATCATTGCGCGGTCTGACGGCACACCCACCTACAATTTTTGTGTTGTTGTCGATGACTGGGACATGAAGATCACGCACGTTCTGCGAGGCGATGACCACGTCAACAACACGCCGCGCCAGATCAATGTCCTGACAGCACTGGGCGCGCAATTGCCGGTGTACGGACACCTCTCCATGATCCTCGGTGATGATGGGCAGAAATTGTCAAAGCGTCATGGCGCGGTCAGCGTGATGGAGTATCCGGCAGATGGATACTTGCGCGACGCCGTGTTGAACTATCTGGCCCGGCTCGGTTGGTCGCATGGTGATGAAGAAATGTTCTCGATGGCGAAATTCTGCGAGTGGTTTGATCTGGACCACATCACGCCGTCGGCAGCCCAGTTCAATACCGAAAAACTTCGCTGGCTGAATCAGGAATATCTGAAGAAGCTGGACAGCTCATCGCTTGTCAGCTTGCTCGAGCCTTTCATGGTTCAAGCCGGTATCACGGTTTCAGGGCCTGAACTATCAGGCGCGGCAGACTTGTATCGGGAGAGGGTGCACACCCTCAAGGAACTGGCCGAGGCGCTTCGATACTTCTACGAGCCTGTCGAGTTGGATGGCACATTGCTCGCGGAACATCTCAATGAACTGAATCGTCCGGCATTGGCAAAGCTCGCGGCAACGCTTGATTCTGTGGAATGGAACAAGGCAGCCATCAGTGCGGCAATCAAGCCGGTGACGACTGAGTTCAAGCTCAAGATGCCGCAATTGATGATGCCACTCAGAGTCATGTTGACCGGTCGGGCGCAGTCTCCTTCTGTCGATGCAGTCATGGAAGTGCTGGGGAGAGAGACTTGCCTTCAGCGATTGAATGCCGGGCTCAAGCATGGAGTTTCCACCCAGGTTGGCTAGACATGTCTTCGTGACGGCGAATTAGGCCGACTCTTGACCGTTTTGACTAGTGCACATTCATGGCGGCTGGCAGGTCCTGAAAACAAAAAAGCCACCTTGCGGTGGCTTCATTGTTTGGCGTCCCCACGGGGATTCGGTCACGTACCGCGACCCCGGAACGGCGGCCTTCGGCATCGCCGGTTCCTTTCGACTCCCCGGCGCGAGCAAAGCAGTTTGCTCGCTTGGTGTCACCAAACAAAAAAGCCACCTTGCGGTGGCTTGATTGTTTGGCGTCCCCACGGGGATTCGAACCCCGGTTATCGCCGTGAAAGGGCGGTGTCCTAGGCCTCTAGACGATGGGGACCTTATCGTCTGTTGCCACAAAACAGCAGCGGCAACACTCATTCGTTGGTGGAGGTAAGCGGGATCGAACCGCTGACCTCTTGCATGCCATGCAAGCGCTCTCCCAGCTGAGCTATACCCCCGACGAAAGACGCGCATTATAGCGACTTGCCCATTCATTTGCAAAGGACGTCATGCAGCATGAAGCCTTCTTGACGCCCGAACTCACCACGGCAATATTCCGGATGGCGAGCGAAGGCATTCAGCGTGAGTATCCGAACCAGCCCGCACATCTGCTCAATGGTGCTCAGGATCTCCGATTGCCGAAACAACTGCATCCAGCTTTCTATGGCTGCTATGACTGGCATTCGGCAGTGCATTCTCACTGGACTCTCCTCAAGCTGCTGGAGTTCAAGGGATTCGACTCGAAGGAATCAGAGACGGTGGCGCTGCTTATGCGGCATCTCTCTCCCGAAGCCCTGGAAACGGAGCGCAAGTACTTCCTCAGTGAGGGGCGTGCGTCATTCGAACGTCCCTATGGCTGGGCATGGATTTGGAAGTTGGCAGCTGATCTCCGGCTGTCCAAACATTCTTCAGCCAGACATTGGGGTGCGAATATTCGCCCGTTGGCGGATTTGCTTGCCGAGCGATACATTGGCTGGCTACAGCGAGAGGAGTTTCCTTGTCGGGCCGGGACGCATGGCAACACGGCGTTTGCGCTGGATATGGGTCTGGATTTTGCCCTGGCTTATGGTGTATCCAGCTTCGAGACGGCAATCCGGGCCGCTGCCAACCGATTCTTTGGTAGTGATCAAGGCGCGACATTCCGTCTGGAGCCGTCGGGGAATGACTTCATTTCGCCCATTCTGGCGGAGATGGCAATCATGTCGCGGATTTGCCCGGATTGCTCCTGGCAAGCCTGGATGGACGAATTTCTTGCAGACCCAAACGAGCTTGCTTCGTTGCGACCGGTTGCCGTCCCGAATCGATCAGATGGGCAGGGCGTGCATCTCGATGGCCTGAATCTGAGTCGGGCCTGGCACTTGCGGCGGCTGGCTGACAAGCTGCCTGGAGGGGATGCCGCACCGAGGCTGGCGTCATCGGCACACGAACACTGGGGGGCAGGAAGAGAGTATCTTCTCTCCGGCGATTTTCTGGGTGAACATTGGCTTGGCACGTTTGCTGTCTTGGCAGCCACAGAATTGGCAATCTGTTCTGACCACGGGCTTGTTGACCTTCGGGGATAATCTGCTGTCTCATCGGTGCCGTAACCTGTGCCACACGGGATGGCTCTCAGCATTCCAAGTACGCCGACCACAGTTCATGTCTTGCGCATGGGCGAGTAAAAGGCTTATGATTCATATAGTTCTGAAATAAATCTGTGAATCCACTTAAATTCATCTTGCTCGCTTCCAGTTTTGCCGTCTTAGCATTGGCGGCCGGGAGCGTTCGTGCACAAAGTGCGAACATCTATTCGTTTACGGATGAGCGAGGCGTGGTCCATTTCTCCAACTTGCCGCATCTCGACAAGCGATACAAGGTTGTCTATCGCGGCAAGGGCGGGGGCATGCGCATCCCCGGCTTCAGCAAGATCAGTGCAGCCGACATCGCCAAACTCTCACCGATCATTGAAGCTGCAGCTAGACAGAACGGGCTTGATCCAGCACTGCTTCACGCCGTCATTCGTGCAGAGTCCGGGTATAACCCCAGGGCTTTATCGATCAAGGGAGCCTCGGGGCTCATGCAGCTCATTCCAGACACCGCGAGGCGATACGGCGTGAATGATATCTGGGACCCCCATGAGAATATCCATGGCGGTGCGCGCTATCTGAAGGACTTGCTCGCCATGTTCAACAACAATATTGAACTCGCCTTGGCGGGGTACAACGCTGGAGAAAATGCCGTCATTCGTGCGGGGCGCCGTATCCCCAACTATCCAGAGACGATGGCATACGTGCCCAAGGTCATGGGGTATCTCAAGACCCATGGTGTGCCCAAGGTCTGACTACACACGCAATCAACTAAAAAGCCGCTCAGAGAGCGGCTTTTTTATGTCTGCGGTGTGGTGCCTGCGCGGTCCATTCGTACAGTCTATTCAGCAGCCTCGTGTTGGGGCGTCGCGGGCGTGGCGGATTCAGCAGCGAGCTTGCTATCAAACGACTGGTGTCGGCCAACGAGCAGCGTGTATGCGGTAGGAATCACGAACAAAGTAAGCACCGTTCCCAATAGCAGCCCGCCGACGATGACCCAGCCAATCTGCTGGCGCGATTCAGCGCCCGCACCGGTCGCAATAGCGAGTGGAACGGCACCCAGCACCATTGCGCCAGTGGTCATCAAGATCGGACGCATGCGCAGCACGGCTGATTCGATCACGGCGTCCCGAACACTCATCCCGCGCTCTTGAAGCTGATTCGCAAATTCAACAATCAGGATGCCGTGCTTGGTGATCAGTCCGACCAGTGTCACCAGGCCGATCTGGCTGTAGACGTTCAGGCTACCGCCCGAAAGATGAAGGGCACCCAAGGCTCCAGCCATGGATAGCGGTACGGTGAGCATGATGACGAAGGGGTCTACAAAACTTTCAAACTGCGCCGCCAGAACGAGATAGATGAAGGCCAGCGCAAGAATGAAGATTAAGTAGGCCGAGCCACTGGAGTCCCGGAGCTCACGTGATTGTCCAGCCAAGTCGAAATTCACACCGGGCAGTACCCGTTCAGCAGTTGTGTTCATGAACTGGATGGCCTCTCCCAGACTGTAGCCGGGCGCGATGTTGGCATTGACGGTCGCCGAGCGGAGCTTGTTGAAGTGATTCAGGTTCTTGGGCGATACCCCCTCACGCACCGTGAGCATGTTGGAGAGCTGGATCATCTCGCTGTTTCGTCCGCGAACAAAAATATCACCAATATCGGTAGGTGAAGCGCGATCCACGTTCTCGACCTGTACGATCACATCGTATTGCTCGCCATCCTTTTTGAACCGCGTCACTACACGCCCGCCCAGCATCGTCTCCAATGTCCGGCCTACGGCATCCACGGCCACACCTAGATCAGCGGCTTTCTCGCGGCTCACTTGCACTCGTACCTCGGGCTGATTGAGCCGCAGATCCGTGTCGACAGCCAGCAGGCCAGGATTCTTCCGCGCTTCCTCCATCAGCCGGTCAACCATGCGCTGCAGCTCCGGATAGGACGCTTGCGTGAGCAGCACGAACTGCAATGGCTTGTCTCGTGAGGCACCCAGCGAGGGCGGGTTGAGTGGGAAGGCGTTCACGCCCGGCAGGGCGGCGAACTTGGGGCGAAGCTCGTCGGCTATCTGCATCTGCGTGCGGTTGCGTTCCGACCAAGGCTTCAATACGAAAACGGAGAATCCGTTGTCGGGTGTCGGATTGCCGGCAGTCGTGAAGAAGCGCGAGCCTTCTGGAACGGACTTGTAGATTTCCTCGAGCCGCTCAAGGTATGAAGCGGTATAGGCCACTGTCGCGCCTTCTGGTGCGGAGATGGGTCCGAAAATGACGCCGCGATCTTCGAGCGGGGCCAATTCGCTCTTCAGGGTGACCGCCAGCAAAATCATTGCACCAAACACGGCGACATAGCCAATGATGACTGGGACGCGATGCCGCAACACCAGGTCGATGTTTCGGCGATAGCCATTGGTGAGGCGATTGAAAAAACCTTCGACAGCGTTGTATAGGCGCCCGTGCGATTGTTTATGCCGCAGCATCTGCGAACACATCATCGGAGATAGGGTGAGCGCAACGAAGCCTGACACGACCACGGCGCCTGCCAGCGCGAGCGCGAATTCAACGAATAGCCGACCTGTACGTCCGGTCGCGAATGCAAGCGGCGCGTATACGGCAGCCAGTGTGATGGTCATGGCGACGACTGCAAAACCGATTTCCTTGGCGCCCACGAGCGCCGCCTGAAAGCGCGGCATGCCGTTTTCCATATTGCGGTAGATGTTCTCCAGCACGACGATGGCGTCGTCAACCACCAATCCAATAGCCAGCACCATGGCCAGCAATGTGAGGGTATTGATGGAAAAGCCCGCGATATACATCAGCGTGAACGCGCCGATGAGCGATACCGGGATCGTGACCAGCGGAATGATGGTGGCGCGCCAGTCGCGCAAGAATATGAATATCACCAGAGCCACCAGGAAAACGGCTTCAACCACGGTAATGAAGACACCCTTGATCGACTCTTCAATGAATACCGATGAGTCGAACGACATGGTGAGCTTCATGCCTTCAGGCAAGGTCTGGTTGATGGCGGCAATTTCCGCGCGAATGCCCTGTGCCAGCTCCAGTGAATTGGCCGTGGACTGGCGGATGACGCCCATCGATACCGAAGGGTTGCCGTTGAAGCGGGACACCACACGTTCTGACGCAGGTGCCACTTCAACCCGCGCAACATCGCGCAGGCGCACGGAATAGCCATTGACGTCGCGCACGATGATTGCGCCGAATTCCGAGGGCGTCTGCAGATCGGTCTGCGACAGCACGTTGAATTCGCGTTTGCTGCTTTCGATTCGGCCTGCAGGAATCTCGACGTTCTGGCGCCGGATGGCGTCTTCGACGTCAGCAGGAGTCAGGCGATAAGCGGCGAGGCGAGTACGGTCCAGCCACACCCGCATGGAAATCCTGCGCTCTCCGAATATTCGCACGTCCGCTGCACCGGGCAACGTGAGCATGCGCGGCCGAATATTGCGTGCCGCATAGTCGGACGTTTCAAGGCGACTGTGGCGGTCGCTGGAGAAACCGATAAACATGATGGGGAAGGCGTCCGCATCAGTCTTGGCTATCACTGGCTCATCGATGCCCTGCGGCAGACGGCCCCGCACGCGCGCGACCTTGTCCCGCACATCGGCTGCGGCTCCGTCTGGATCGCGGGAAAGTTTGAAGCGTACGGTAATGGCACTCACCTCCGTCCGCGACACGGAAGTCATGATGTCCACACCCTCGATGCCTGAGAGAGAATCCTCCAGCGGCCGCGTGACCTGGGACTCCATCACATCTGCTGAAGCACCGCGGTAGGTGGTCTCGACGCTGACGATGGGTTCGTCGATCTTGGGAATCTCGCGCACCGGCAGACGACCATACGAAATCAGGCCGATCAACACGATCACCAGTGACAGCACGGTCGCAAATACCGGGCGGCGGATGCAAATCTCAGGCAGGGTCATCGTGGCGATCTCAGGACTTGCCAGCCGTCGTACTGGCCGGGGCGGCTGGGGTTGAGGCGGGTGCCGGGCTTGGAGGACTGGTCGACGCATTCTGCGCAGGCTGAATGAGTTGCGCCTTGACTACGCTGCCTTCCCTTATTTTCTGTTGGCCGGCGATAACCACCATTTCATCCTTCGCGAGTCCGCGAATGACTTCCACAATTCCCTGGCGCCGTTGTCCGATATCGATCTTGACTCGCTGGGCTTTGTTGTCCACGACTTTGAACACGAATAAATCATCACCAACGGGCACCAGTGCCTGCTCTGGAATGACCAGGCTGTCCTGAACACCGCCGACAATGAGACGCACGCGTGCGAACATGCCCGGCCGCATGCGGTTGCCGGCATTCTTGATGAGCGCACGAATGACAATGGAGCGGCCATTGGCATCAACCAGCGGATTGATGGCAAAGACCTGGCCATCAAAGGACTGGTTGGGAAATGCATCCACACCGAGCTGCAGACCCTGGCCAACCGCGACTTGCCTCATGTAGATCTCGGGCACACGGAAATCGACCTTCAGCGGATCCACTTCCTCGATGTTGACCAAGTCCTGGCCATCTTTGACGTAGTCGCCGACACTGACCTGACGCAGACCGGCGATGCCGGAAAACGGCGCGCGCAGGTCCAGTTTTGCGAGGCGGGCTTCGGTCAGGTCCAATGCGGCGCGCGATACCCGGTAATTGTTCTCTGCTTCGTCTTTTGCCTGGCTGCTGATAAAACCTTTGTTCTGCAAGTCAGCTGCGCGATCAAGCTTGGACTTGCTCAGTGAGAGGTTGGCCCTGGCCTGTTCAAGTTCTGCACGTTGAACAGTGCTATCGAGCCGAACCAGTACCTGGTTTTTCTCAACGCGCTGACCTTCCTTGAACGAAATATCGGCGATGCGCCCGGAAACTTCGGGGCGGAGCACAATGGCCTCATCGGATCGCAACGTGCCAACTGCCGAGATGGCCTGAGGCAGTTGAATACTCGTGACTTTCATTGCCTCGACAGCGGTGCCGGGCGGCGGTCCACCCGGCTTGGCGGGTGCCGATGCTGATGGGCTAGACGGCGCTTTGCTCTTGGACTGTGTAGCGCCAAACCAATATCCCGCTCCGATGGAAGCGGCAGCAACAGTCAGCAAGACAGCCGACAACACAACGCGATTCATGGTGGAAACTGCCTCAAAGAAACTGACTGGGCGATCATTATCCCCCGGATTTCGCCGATTGAACGAGATCGGCGACGTCAGAATTGATTGACGTCAAGACTACATTCGAGCCAGCGTCAAGCGGGAATATCTGGAATGAGCTGAGCCTGCAAGTGGGCGGCTTGATCCTTGAGAAGCAGCTTGCGCTTCTTCATCCGTTTCAACTGAAGTTCATCGTGGCCAACTGTCTCCGACAAGACCTTTATGGCCAAATCCAGATCCCGATGCTCGAGGAGAAGTTCCTCAATGCGTCTTTGAATGGCATTTTCAGCGTTGATCATGCGGAAATATAGCATGCAGCCCTTGTGGGCTCGTCGAAGGTATGGCCGAGCGAAGTCATGCTGACATGCGCAACGATTCCTTGGCGCCCCCGACACGAATCGAACGTGCGACCTACCCCTTAGGAGGGGGTAGCTCTATCCACTGAGCTACGGGGGCGCGGAGGCAGAATGATAATGCGAATTGGTGGGCCGACCGGTAATTGGATGTTCAGCTATAATCCGCCGCCTTGGAAAGGTGGCAGAGTGGTCGAATGCGCCGGACTCGAAATCCGGTGTACGGGTCTCCCGTACCGTGGGTTCGAATCCCACCCTTTCCGCCAGGTTTTCGGCAGGAAGAAGCGAGCAAACTGCTTTGCTCGCGGGTGGATTCGAAAGGCGACAGCGATGCCGAAGGCCGCTGCGCCGGGGTCGCGGGATGTGACCGAATCCCACCCTTTCCGCCAGGTTTTCGGCAGGAAGAAGCGAGCAAACTGCTTTGCTCGCGGGTGGATTCGAAAGGCGACAGCGATGCCCATGGCTGCTGCGTCCGGGTCGCGGGACATGACCGAATCCCGCTGTTTCCGCCAAACTGAACGATCAGCTCTTAAAGCCTGCAGAAATGCTGCGCTTGCATGCGCAAGGATGGTTCGTGCTCATGCAGAGCAGGCCGAATTGTGCTCTTTGCCAGTTTTCCGATGCGGTCTTGAATGCTCTGCTGCGTCTGACAACCGAGTGAGCGCGCGTCAGCTGTATACCGTTCGACAATCCGTCGAACTGCATCCCAATTTGAATCCCCGTGCCGTCACTACGGCCCCTGCACGCACTTTTATGCAACTAGCCTGCATCAAGGTGCAGCAAAGCGTGGCTGCCGTCTTAACTATCTGAATTAAAAAGACAAATGAGCAGTCGCTATGCTTATAGGGGTTTCGCCTATAATTGGCCGCAAATTCCACTAGGGATTGTCACAATTCCCTGACATAAATGCCGGACTTTCCGACAAGCGGATGGGACAATTGCGAAGTTCCTGCGATTACCATTCAAAATCAATTAGTTAAATTGACTCAGGCCATACCTGTGCCTATTCATTTGGGTTGCTTGTGTGACTTTGTTCATAGGTGTCTAGGTAGCTAGACTGTTAATTTTCGTAAGCAAGTCAAAAAGTTGCTGTAGATACCTAGGAAGAAACGTATCATTCTTTGCCATGTAGGGGTTTATTCCGCTGTGAACAGGCACTTCAGCGCTGCGAAACAAGAGATCTAGGAACCTTCTGAAAATGACGAATTGCAAATCGATACTCCTTGCCTCAATTCTGGTTGTCTGGATGGGTGGCGCTCATGCACAGGCTCCCGCCAGCGCCGGCGGCGTCGAGAGCAAACTTGAAGTCAGCAAGGTCGTCACCAAGGACGGCAAAGAATCGCTGGAACCTGCAGGGACCGCTCGTCCGGGCGACCTGCTGCAATACGTGGCGAGCTACACCAACAAAGGTCGCGCGGGCGTCTCGAATCTCGAGGCAACCCTGCCAATCCCCTCCAATACCGAACTCGTCATCGAATCCATCAAGCCGGGTGGGGCCAAGGCCTCCACAGGGGGTTCATCATTTGATGTCGTTCCCTTGAAGCGCAAAGTGCGTCAGGCGAATGGTGCGGAATTTGAACAGGTCATTCCAGCGCGCGAGTACCGCTCGCTACGTTGGTATCCGGGCGCTCTGGCGGCAGGCGCGACGGTGAGTTTCACTGCACGAGTCAAAGTCGTTGATGACCGTCAGCCGCCGCAAAAGCAATGAAGCACCCGGAATCGAAACCGAATCAGCATCAATCGAGTATGAGCATATGAAATCAGGGCACACAAAGGAGAACACCATGAGCACTGTGGCACAGCTTTCCCAGAAATGGGGTGGGTTGCGCTCCGGCATCGTGGCAGCACTGCTTCTGATCACCGTCGCAATGTTTGCGATGTCTGGTCAATCGGCACATGCGGCCCCGTTGGCGGGAACAACCATTGGCAACCAGGCGGCTGCGACCTATACGGACGGATCAGCCATTTCCCGGACAGCAACGTCGAACACTGTCAACACAGTTGTTCAACAGGTTGCGTCCTTCACTTTGACGGCAACGCAGTCGAAGACATCGGCACCCGCCGCTCCTGTCTCCTTCTCGCACACCATCACCAACACCGGTAACGGACCAGACAGCTTCAATCTGGTAGTCACCAATAACGGTGGTGATAACTTCGATCTGACCGGTCTCACCATCCTCGCCGATACGAATTGCGACGGTATTGGTGAAGCGGCCATCACGTCAGTTGGGCCTTTGGCAGCGTTTACGGGCTCGGCTTGCGTCGTGGTTCAGGGCAACGTACCGGGTACAGCAACGTCCACGCAGCAGTCGCTCGTCACGATTACCGCAACCAGCGTATTCAACGGTGCTGTGACACAGTTCAACGTGGACACCACCATCGTGACCGGCAATGCCGTGGTCAACATTACCGGCAAGTCGATCAGCGCACCGAGCGGCAACCCTGGCACGGGCCCCTACACCTACACGATCACGTTCACCAACACGGGTGCAGCAACGGCCCAGAACGTCATCATTGCTGACGTGATTCCGGTTGGCATGACGTATGGATTAAATAGTGGTCGTTGGAGCGGGTCGGGTGTGACACCTCTCACCGATGCAGGTGGTGCAGGCGATCCTGCCGGCATTACCTACGATCACAACGTGACCAATGCAGGTGCCATCACCGCAGTCATCGCGTCGATTGCGCCGAACGTGACCCAGAACATTACCTTCCAGGTCAATGTGCCGCTTTCCACTCCGCCGGGCGTGATCAACAACACCGCGCGTCTTTGCTACACGGACAACACCACGGGTGGCGTGCAGGTTCCGGCTACATGTAGTGCGGCCAACGTCACCACCACGGGGACGGCGTCGAACACAGTACCGTTCACGGTCAACCAGCTTGCCGTTGTGCGTGCCAATGCCAGCGCAACAGACAGCTCCGGTGCGGCCAGCGACACGGTTACAGTGGCTTCTGCGCCTCAGGGCGGTACCGTGACGTTCAACAACTACATCTGGAACTTGGGTAATGGTCCGGATAGCTTTGTCATCACCACGTCGGGAAGCACTTTCCCCGTCGGCACCACGTTCCAGTTGTTTCAGCAGGATGGCGTGACGCCGCTGGTGGGTAGTACGACACCGTCGATTCCCGCAAGTGAAACCGCTGCAGCGTGTACGGCTGGTAACGGATTCGCCGAAGACACGACAAACAACCGATGCGGTTATCGTGTTGTGCTGCGTGCAACGCTCCCAGGTGGTGCATCGGGTGGCGGCGCCTACAACATCGTGAAGACGGCAACCTCAACGTTCAACGCGGCGGTGTTTGACCCGGTTACGGACAGCTTGACAACCATCATCGGCAGCACGGTTGACTTGCGTAACGGTGCAGCCAATACGTTGGGTACGGGTGCTGGTCCTGAAGGTGCCCCGGTGACGACCAACACGGTCAATCCGGGTGCCTCAACCACGTTTGTGTTGAAGATCAACAACACTGCTGGTCCGGCAGACACTTACAACCTCGCAGCCAGCACAGATAATTCGTTCGCGACTTTGGTGCTGCCTGCAGGTTGGACCGTGACGTTCCGTGCCGACGGTGGTGCAGGTGACTGCTCTACAACGGGAGCGATCGTCAGCAACACTGGTGTGGTCAACACTGTTTCAAACGTGACAGTCTGCGCAATTGTGGCAGTGCCGGCCAATTCCGCCGCTTCACCTGCGCCGGGAACCAGCCTGTTCTTCCGTGCGTTGTCACCCACCACCAGCGTTGTCGACCGCAAGCATGATGCCGTGATCGTGAATACGGTCCGTAACATCGTGTTTACGCCGAACAACACGGGACAAGTCTTCCCGGGCGGTACGGTTGTGTACACGCATACGGTTACCAACAGCGGCAACGTCATTGAAGGCGACACAGCGGGCGAAGTCACATTCGCTAGTGTGATGTCGGGTGCAACAACGTCTTGGGCGACTTCGCTGTACTGGGATCGCAACAACGATGGCGTTCTCGATGGTGGTGACCCTGTCATCAGCGATCTGTCGGCGCTCACCGGCGGTACAGGTGGCGCATCGACAGCCGCCGGTCTGGATCCGGGTGAAACTGCTCGCTTCTTTGTCCGCGTGAATGCACCAATCAGCGCAAACCTCGGGGATAACAACGTCGTGACCACGACGGCGACCGTAGTGGGGGTCGTCAACACGATCGCGGCACCTGTGGTGGCCCCTGTGACAGATAGCACCACTGTGATCTCTGGTCAGGTTCGCCTGGAGAAGCAACAGGCGCTGGACGCCAACTGTGACGGTGTTGCCGACACGGCGTTCAGCATTGCACCGATCACTACTGGTGCCATACCTGGTGCATGCATCCGCTACCGCATCACCATTGAAAACCAGGGCACGAGTGCTGTGACCACGCTGGTGGTGTCGGATGCAACGCCAGCAAACACCACGTATCACATCACCGTTGCTGCGGCTATCACTGGCGCGGGCAATTCGGTGACGGCGCCAGCAGGTGGTGCGACAGGTACGGTGCAGGCAACGATCCCGACACTGGCGGCAGGCGTCACGCAGTTCCTGACGTTTGGTGTACGAATCGATCCATAAGTAGTTGAGGATTCGCGGAGAGGCGACATGCTTCTCCGCGAAGATTCGCAGCGGTGGCAACAGTGTTTTGCGCAGTTGTTTGCAATCACCGCTGCTTTTCGATGTGCGTTGGTGACAGGGTTCACAGAGCGTGCATCGAAAAGCAAACACAATTCAAGGCAGACTCAATCATTGCCTGTCGAAATGAGAACGGAATACGGGACCGCCATCAATGCCAACGGAGACTTCAGCGAAAAACTAGCTGCCAAGCTGGTCTACGTCTGGCTGGTGTTCCTGGCATTGCTGCTGTTTTCAGCGGCGGCACTGGCCGGTCCACCGGCTGGCACGGTCATTCCCAACACGGCAAATGGAACGGCAGTTCTGCTGGGCAATCCGATCATCCTGCCCACCTCGAACACCGTGCAGGTTACGGTTCAGGGTAGCGCAACGGGTGCAACACTCACGCTGAATCAGACGGTCAACAGCTTCCCGGGTACGACGCTCACTTTCCCGCATACCCTGACCAATGGCACCACTGCCGATACGTATGCGCTCTCCACGCTTGACCTTCCTGGTGGTTTCAACTTCACGAGCTTGACCATCCTCCCGGATGCGAATGGCGATGGCATTCCGGATAGCCTGGTACCCATCGCGACCAGTGGTGCGTTGGCTGTCGGTCAGGTGTTTCGCTTTGTTGTGGTCGCTGTAGTGCCTGCCGGTGCGGCAATTGGTTCGTCTGACCAATTCCGGATCAGCGCCAATGCGCCCAGTCTCGGCGGTACGCCGCTGGTAAACATCGACACGGTCAATGTTCAGGCACCGCCTGCCCCGGCGGACCCTTGCGCCTTGCTCATCAGCAAGACGATCAGCCAGATCAGCGGCCCCTCTCCAGCGGGACCGTTGGTCGTGCGCATTGCCTATAACAATCCCTCCTGTGCAGACGGTACCAAGACGAGTGTCAATCTGCGTGACGCGCTCACGACAGGGTTCGAGTATGTGGCGGGAAGTGGAAAGTGGGGCTATGTCAGCACGCCACTTGAAATTGCCTTGACTGATGTGGCAGGTGATCAGCAAACGGGATCTCAGGGTGTCATCAGCTACGAGGCAGGTAGCGGCCTGGTCAATGCGACGATCAGCTCCATCGCCCCGGGGCAGGGTGGCTATGTGTCGTTTCAGGTCAATATCGCAGCGGGTTTGCCGGTCGCGACTTCGCTCGACAATACCGCCACCGCGTCCGGCTCCGCACTCAACGGGCCCTTCGTCATCCGCAGCAACCGCGTCAGCTATGTGGTGACGGGCCGGCTCGGTGTCAGGCTGGTGGGACAAACGCTTGGCCCGGTCACGCCTGGCGAGGTGGTTCTGTTCAAGAACGTTGTCACCAACATCGGGGACATACCCGACACCTACAACGTGACGCTGGGCACGAGCAACTACCCCGCTGGCACGACGTTTCAACTTTTCAAGGCGGATGGGGTCACCCCGCTCGCGGATTCCAACGGCGATGGCATCCCGGATACCGGTGTGCTCGTGCCGGGTGCTTCAATCGATGTGATCGTTCGCGTCCGCCTGCCGGCCACTGCAGTGGGCGGGCCGTTTTCCATTCAGAAGACTGCGCGATCCATTGCTGCTTCCAGCGTTTTCTCAACGGACCTTGATCGAGTCACGGCGTTGGCAAAGTCCTGTCGGATCATCATGGATCCGGACCACACCGGCAAGGTTGGAGTGGGTCGTCTGATCACCTACCCACACGTCATCACGAATATGGGAAACTGCGATGAAACCGTGACATTCCCCGGCGTATTCAAGACCGACTCGCGCACAACATGGTCTTCCGAGGTTTATCTGGATGAGGGCATGAACAACAAGTCCTCGACAGCGGCCAAGGTCGCCGGACTGGTCGATGGCAATGACGTGCTGGTCACCGAAACGACCAACTTCATTCTTCGTCCCGGACAGTCCCAGCGAATCCTGGTGAGGGTTCGTGCATCGATGAATGCGGCACCGACAGATCAGAACATCACGATAGTGCTGGCTGTGTCCACCAGCAACACAGATCTCAAGATCACCGACATCACCTCGATTGACAGTGATGGTATCGGGGCAATCGACAATGACATCCGCAACTACACCGATATCAGGCGTCTGGTGCCGACCGTGTGGGCATTTGTCGGGACGCCGCTCTATCTCAGGGCCAATGCAACGTCATGCAACCAGCTGCCTGCTGTGGTGGAGTCGCGTACAGTCGTCATCACCGGCCCCAACGGCGAGCAGGAGACTGTCACCGCCATCGAAACAGGACCGAATACCAGCATCTTCGAGGTTGTGCCGTTCCCGACGCGGCGGCCGCCAGTCAGCGCGGAAAATGGTTTCCTCGAAGGGCTGCCCGGAGACACGTTTGATGTGAGCCTCCTGGGTTGCGGACGTCGCATTGCCACCACCGTGACGTTGATTGATCCGGCGGGCATTGTGTTCGACAGCAACAGCAATGAGCCGATCAGCGGCGCTGTGGTCAGGTTGGTGTTGGCCACAGGCGGTTCGTGCACGAATACCGCTGCTGTGGTTCAAACCATGAATTCGGCCACAGGCCAGTTGGCAGCTTCTGCGAACCCGGTTACCACGGGTGCGGATGGGCGCTTCCAGTTTCCGGTGATTTCCCAGGGCCAGTATTGCGTGATCGTCACCCCACCAAACGGCTATTCGTTTGCGTCCGCTGTGCCATTCACCGCGCTCCCCGCCGGTCGGAACATTCTCGCGGTTGGCCCGACCAGCGGTCCCTCTTATGGCGGGACATTCTCGATCAGTTCCGCAACCGGGTCTGTCGCCATGGACATTCCTGTGGACCCGTCAGCCGTGACCGGCCTGTTCGTGCAGAAGTCGGTTCAACGCGAAGTCGTGGAGCTTGGCGACTCGCTGGATTACACGGTCAAGGTACGCAACCAGGCTGGCGTGGCGCTGAATCGTGCAGACGTGCAGGTTGTTGACGCATTGCCGCCTGGATTCTCCTTCGTGAAAGGCACCGCGAGACTGGGTGGCCAGCCTATCGCTGACCCGGTCGGTCAGGTCGGACCTTTGCTCACGTTCAATGCCGGTCGTCTGGCTGGCAGCCAGGAAGTCACACTGACCTATCGCGTTCGTGTTGGTCCGGGTGCACTGCAGGGTGACGGCATCAACCGGGTGTTCGCTACCTATACGGTTGCCGGTGTGGAGACCCAATCCAATGTCGCAACGGCACGGGTCAGAGTGCAGGGCGGGGTGTTCAGCGAAAAGGCTTACCTCATCGGGAAGATCTACGCGGATTGCAATGCGAATGGGACACAGGATGCTGGTGAGGTGGGTGTGCCCGGTGTTCGATTCTTCCTTGAAGATGGCACAAGTGTCATCAGCGACTCGGAAGGCAAGTACAGCCTGTATGGCCTGACGGCCAAAACTCGCGTGTTCAAGGCTGATCCATCGACGCTGCCAGCAGGTGCCAAGCTTTCGCTCATGGGCAATCGCAGTGCCGGCAAGTCAGGCACTCGCTTCCTCGACCTGAAGAATGGAGAACTGCATCGTGCTGACTTCGCGATCGAAGGCTGTGCAAATGGCATCGATGCAGAGGTGAGCGCACGTCGCAAAGTGGCGCGGGATACAAACATTGAGATTGAAGGACGGCTTCAGCAAAAACTGGAAACAGATACTCGAGCGAGTCAGATCAGTGATCCCAGGGCCCTGCCGGCCTCGGGCACGCTGGGAAATACGCAGGGCGGCAATACCTCGTCGATTGCGCCCCTCGATACGGCTGCACAAAAGCCTGCCACCGCCACTGCACAAACTGCACTGCCAACTGCCACGATCATGGAGCTGGCTGCTGCAAGGCAGTCAACACTGGGTCCTCGTACCGTCAAGGTCCTGGCAATTCCTTTGGAAGTGCTCATTCAGGATGCTGACAACACACTTGCTTTCATCGGCCTCAAGGACGGAGACCGGCTGCCGTATGCGCAGACCACGATCCAGGTGAAAGGCGTGGAAGGTACCCGGTTTGCGCTGTCGATAAATGGTGTTGACCTGACGGCTGATCGTGTCGGCAAACGTACTTCAGTACCCGAGAAGAAGCTGCAGGCGTGGGAGTTTGTCGGTGTGGATCTCAAGGCGGGTGCAAACCAGCTCAAGCTGACCCAGTTCGACTCGTTCGGCAATGAGCGGGGCGTACTCGCCATCTCGGTCGTTGCACCCGACAAGCTCGGCAAGCTGTTGGTCGATCTGCCGAAAGGCGGTGCAGTGGCGGATGGGCGAACGCCTGCGAAGATTGTTGTGAGACTCACCGATGACAAGGGTGTACCCGTCACTGTTCGCACACCGATCAGCCTTGAGACGACCAGTGGCGTGTGGAAGGTGGAAGATCTCGATCCTCGCGAGCAGGGAACTCAAACTTTCATCGAAGGCGGCACAGCAACATTTGATCTACTGCCACCAGCTCAGCCAGGGAATGCGAATATTCGCGTGTCCTCCGGCATCATTGAAACGGAAATCAAGCTGGATTTCATGCCCGACCTGCGCGATCTGATTGCAGCCGGCGTCATTGAGGGTGTGCTCAATCTGCGCAAGTTGAGCGCCAATGCGATGCAGCCCACGCGGAGCCAGGACGGATTCGAACAGGAGCTGACGCACTTCTCCCGGTCGAGCAACGACGGCAAACGCGACACGTCTGCTCGCGCAGCCTTCTTCCTCAAGGGCAAGGTGAAGGGCGAGTATCTCCTCACGATGGCATATGACTCCGACAAGGATGGCCGTGAGCGGCTCTTCCGCGACATCCAGCCTGACGAGTTCTATCCTGTCTATGGCGACGCCTCTTCACGCGGCTTTGATGCGCAATCCACCCAACGATTCTATGTGCGAGTCGACAAGCAGAAGTCCTGGTTGTTGTACGGTGACTTCACCACGAACAGTGATGGCAACTCCCGCCGCTTGGCGAACTACAACCGTTCGTTGACAGGCGCCAAGGCTCACTACGAAGAGGGCAAGGTGTCGGCGAACGTGTTCGCAAGCCGCGACTCGACCAGGCAGGACATTGAGGAAATTCGTGCGAACGGCACGTCGGGACCGTACACGCTTTCCTCCAACAAGGGACTCATAAACAGTGAAAAAGTAGAAGTCCTGACGCGCGATCGCAACCAGCCTTCACTGGTGCTGAAGGCCGTGGCACAGAGCCGCTTCAGCGACTATGAGATTGAGCCCTTCACCGGCCGCATCCTGTTCCGTGCGCCGGTTGCCAGCCTGGATGCAGACCTGAACCCGATTTCCATTCGTGTGACGTATGAAGTTGATCAGGGCGGCGCAGAATTCTGGGTTGCCGGTGGCGATGTGAATGTCAAGGTTACGGACCGGATCGAAGTTGGCGCAACATTTGTCAAAGACCGGAACCCAGTGGAGCCGTTTGAAATGCGTGGCATCAATGCCACGGTCAAGCTGGCCGAGCGCACGCTGCTCACCGGCGAGTTTGCCCAGACGGAAAAGCCACTCGGCAACTTGAATGCGGGCGGCATCACTGCGGGCTCAACTGCTGCCGGGAATGGGCCGCAGAAGGGTAATGCCCAGCGTGTGGAACTCAAGCACCGTACCGACAAGCTGGATGTGGAAGTCTATGCGGGGCGGAGTGACGCAGGCTTTGACAATGCCGCCGCATCGATTTCAAGGGGTCGCGAGGAAGCGGGCGTCAAGGCGAATATTCGCATCGATGCAAAGACCACGGTGAAGGTCGAAGCGTTGCACACGGGCGACAGGACCACCAATGCAAGCCGTCAAGGCATCCAGGCATCTGTCGAGCGTTCACTGGAAAACGGACTCCGGGTTGAAGCTGCAGTTCGGCACGCAAAGGAAACCACGACTGCCGCACTGCCGACCTTCCCCAATGATTTGAATGCCGGGTCAACAGGCACCACGCCCAATGAGGTAACGAGTATTCGCGGCCGCGTGACCGGCCCCATGCCTGGGCTTAAGGACGCCACTGTGTATGGCGAGCTGGAAGTCGACGTGAAGGACTCGGATCGCAAGGTCGCGGCCGTTGGCGGTGAGTATTTGTTGCCCAACAAGGGTCGCGTCTACGCCCGCCATGAATTCATTTCCAGCCTG
This sequence comes from Betaproteobacteria bacterium, assembly GCA_031394355.1. GTDB lineage: Bacteria > Pseudomonadota > Gammaproteobacteria > Burkholderiales > Usitatibacteraceae > JAEUMY01. The sequence continues at coordinate 28,898 of JANNSU010000085.1, forward strand.
ACAGGTCCCTACGGGCTCAACTCATCTCAGCGCCAGAACTCAACCGTTTTCGGTGTGGATACCGAGTACATGAAAGACGGCAAGGTATTCAGCGAGTACCGTATCCGCGATGCGATCAGTGGCGGCGATGCCGAGGCGGCATTCGGATTGCGCAATTTGTGGACGCTGGGTGAGGGCTTGAAGCTCGGCACCGGGTTTGAACGCATTCAGGCGCTATCTGGCAAGGGCGATGCTGAATCAACTGCCATTACGCTGGGTCTGGAATACACCCGCAACCCGCTTTGGAAAGGCACGGCGCGTCTTGAACTTCGGGATGGTGCCACGTCCGACTCGATCCTCTCGACGTTGGGCATCGCGTCAAAGCTGAATCGTGACTGGACTTTCCTTGGGCGGAACACTTTCTCGCTCACCCGCAACCAGGGCACCTCCGCTGGCGAAATCCTGCAGGATCGATTCCAGGCAGGTGTCGCCTATCGGCAGACTGATTCCAACGAATGGAGCGGTCTGGCGCGCGTGGAACTCAAGGTCGAGAAGGACACTACCCAGCCCGGGATGGAGCTGAAGCGCAGCGTGGAGATTCTTTCCTTGCATGCCAATTATCAGCCTCGCCGTCCATTCACCTTGTCTGGTCGCTACGCCGCCAAGATCGCATCGGAAAAATCCAACGGTCTGGTGAGCAAGTCAAACGCACAACTCGTTGCCGGGCGCGCAACCTGGGAATTTGCGCCGCGCTTCGATTTCTCCATCAATGCATCCACGTTGTTGGGGCAGGGCGCGCAGAAACGCCAGCACGGTCTCGGCTTCGAGCTGGGTTACATGGTCTCGGATAACCTCTGGTTGTCGGGTGGCTACAACGTATTCGGATTCCGTGATGACGATCTGGTATCCGGTGATCACACCACCAAAGGCGCCTTTGTTCGCCTCCGCTACAAGTTTGACGAGGAGCTCTTCGACCGATCTGGCCAGTCCAAAGATGCGCCGTCCCAACCGAGTCGCAAGCCATGATCCGCCTCGCGACCCTTCTGGTGCTGCTCGCAGCCTCTGCATTGGCCCACTCGCAAAGTCTCGGCCGCAGCGGCACCCATCAGGGGCCGCGTAGCGAAGAATCCGTACCCCAGGCTTTGCCCAGTCTGCTCCTGACCGCTGGCGACAAGCTGGTGGAGGCAGATGGCCTGCTCTCCTGGAAAGTGCTGACGCGTATCAGTATCGTGAAACACGAGAACACCGACGGGCGGTTCGGTACCGGTGTCGCCCACTTCGCAGAACCGGTCGTCGCACCAGAAGTGAAGGCTCTTGTGGGCAAGCGGGTGAAGGTGAAGGGATATGCATTACCGCGCTCAGGGGACAACAACGCCGGCAGGGTCCTGATTTCGGCACTGCCAGCGATAGATGAGGACGGCTGCACGGCAGGCGGCGCAGAGACCTTTGTCGATGTGCTGCTGGGCAACAGTCTCCCGCCCAAGGTCAATACGATGATGGTCGTGGAGGGAACGCTCACGCTCTTCGACATGCAAAGCTGGGGCGGGTACATTTACAAGCTGGCTGAGCCGCGTGTGATCAGCGGCACATGAAGACTTCACCGGGGAATCGGAAAACAATGAAGGCAGCAGGCAGAACATTTATCGGATTGTGGCGACAGGTTTCGCTGATTGCACTGTTGCTGTGCCAGTCCGGCCTGGCTCTGTCACAGACCTGTTCCACGGCTGATATCAACTTGTCGGGAGTGGTGAATACCTATTTTGTGGGCACTGGCACGTTGGCTGCTGGTTCCACATCGGTCACACCAGGTGCCGTTCGCAGCGGCATCGACAGCATCACCGGTCTGGCAGCGACCACTACAGCATTCGCGGTCAATGACATGATGCTGATCATCCAGATGCAGGATGCAGACATCAACACCGCCAATACCGATTCGTATGGTGACGGCGTTGCGGGCAGCGGAAGCCGCGGATATACGAATATTCGCAATACGGGCCTCTTTCACTTCGCTCGTGTCACCAGCATTGGAGGCAGCATCGGATTTTCGCCCGCCACCCCAGCCGAATTCCGGTCTGCTGCTGCCGTATCCGGCACCAGCGGGCAGCGCAGTTACCAGATCATCAGGGTTCCCTTTTCGCGCAACGTGACGGTAACCGGCACGGTGCGGCCCATGTCGTGGAACGGCAGCACGGGTGGCGTCGTCGCCATCGAGGCAGGACAAAACCTTGCCATGAATGCAGGTGTTGACGCCGCCGGTCTCGGGTTTCGTGGTGGCGGTGGCCATGCCTCAAACGGCCAGCCCAACGGGAACCCCGGCGCCGACGGCGGAGCCGCCATACCAGCAGCCAGCTATGCAGGGGCGCTTCCTGCTGGCGGTCGCGCCGCGAAAGGAGAAGGCATTGCTGGTACGCCGCGTTTGGTGGACAGACGTGAGTCTTCGGCGCTGACATTCGGCTACACCACCACTGACAACACCAATCAGGGTTATCCGTTCAATGGCGCGTTCGGTGACTTCGGCCGCGGCGCACCCGGCAACGCAGGGGGCGGTGGCAACCGCCATGACTCGGGCGGTGGCGGTGGTGGCAACGGTGGGCCTGGTGGGGGTGGGGGTGGTGCTTACACAACGGGCGATGACTTTGGCGGGTTCGGCGGCTCGGCGATTACCGGTTTTACCGGTGACCGCGTGTTTTTGGGTGGTGGCGGCGGCTCGGGGCAGGGCTTCCACAATCCGCCCGGTGCGGGGAGTATTCCCATCCTGTCCGGTGGCGGTCGTGGCGGCGGCATCGTCATGTTGCGCGGGGATGTCATCTCCGGCGCGGCGACACTCAATCTGGTCGGGCAATCAGGCTTCGGCATGCCCACCAATCTCGGCGGTTGCAACGCGCCACTCGACCTTGTCAACCTGCGTGGCTTGGGTGGCGAGGGTGCGGGTGCAGGGGGCTCGGCGTTTTTGATCGCCACCAGTTCTGGACTGGGTTCACTGGCGGTCAACGCCAACGGCGGCGATGGCGGCAATGCCGGCCATTGCGACGGGACCAACGTGGCCGGGCCGGGCGGTGGTGGTGGCGGTGGGCGAGTAGTGTTCTTTTCCGCGTCGACAGCGCCCGCGAGCAATGTTAACGGGGGAGTAGCGGGCGTTATCGCCTTCACGGACTTTGCGCCTGGCGCTCTCTCTGGAGCCGGATTGCCAGGAGGTGGCGTGGGCGGCACGGGAACAACCCTTGCCTCTGCACCCGCATCGCCGTGCGCTGCGCCGGATCTGATTGTGGCAAAGACGATTGCGACCAATGTCACCCCGGGCCAGACAGGCGCTACGTACAGTATCTTGGTCACCAACAACGGCAGCGGGCCGAAGACTACTGGTTCCACCGCAAGTGTCACGGATACATTGCCTGCAGGGTTCACCGCGACGGCCATTGCTGGTACCGGCTGGACCTGCGTGCTGGGCACGCTGACCTGCACGCGCACAGACGCGCTCGCCGCCGGGTCGTCTTATCCGGCCATCACGCTGACCTTCAATGCGGCGAACAGTGTGCCGGGCAATTCGGCCGGAACGCTGACCAATACCGCCAACGTCACGTTGACCGGCCAGACAGAAAGCGATACCGGCAACAACGCTGGTGCGCGCGTCACGCCTATCACGTCTATCTACAAGTCCGTGCGGGTGACGGCCGACCCCGACACCTCGGGGCTGGCCAATCCGACCGTTGGCGACACGCTGACCTGGAGCATCTTTGTCAGCAATCCGACTGGGGCACTGGCAGTCACCAACTTCCAGGTCACGGATGTGCTGCCTGCCGGTGTAACCATCACGGTCGCTGGCGCACAAACCATTGCCCAGACTGCCGGTGTTTGCGGTGCACTGCCGACACTCAACGTCGCCTATAACGGGGCTGGCAACAACACGTTGCTGGCTGCAGGCCAGACGCTCCCTGCGAATTGCACAGTCCGATTCGACGTTCCGACCCTTGTTTCATCTACGGGTGCCAAAACCAATCAACCCACCTTGTCTGGCACGTCGCTTGCCACAGCGAGTTCGGATGCGATTGACTTGACGACAGCGGGGGCCACGCTGCCCACAGGCGTGGCTGCGCTGGCAAACAGCTTGGTGCAGGTGCAGGTTGCGGGCACGCGTGACCCGACCATCGTGACGCCATCCTATCCGGCGCCCACGCTTGCAAAGTCATTCAATCCTGCGGGTATCACGCCGGGAAACACCAGTGTACTCACGGTTACCATCACCAATACCGGCGCGGTAGCTCTGACGTCCGCCGCCTTCACGGACACCTACCCCGCAGGTCTGGTCAATTCCACCAGCCCCAATGGGACGAGTTCCTGCGGTGGTACGGTCACTGCAGTAGCTGGCAGCGGCAGCCTGGCGCTGTCCGGCGGTACGGTTCCCGCATCTGGTGTCTGCACCATCACGGTGAACGTCACCATCACGGGTGATGGCACTTACGTAAACACCATACCCATCGGTGCGTTGACGACTGCTGTAGGCGTATCCAACACTGCCGCTGCAACGGCAACGCTGTTCACCAATCCGACAGTGACCAAGGCATTCAGCCCGACAGCGGTCGCGCCGAACGCCGACAGCACACTGTCGCTTGTCTTGACAAATCCGAACACGGCAGCGCTCACCATCAGCAACCCGGGGTTGACAGATCCGCTTCCTGCCAATCTGGTAGCAACCGGTGGCACGGTGACCTACAGCGGCGCAGGATGCACGGGCTTTGCGCCGGCTGCCATCGCGGCGAACGCTACCAGCTATGTGTTGACGGGCGGCAACATTCCCGCCAATTCAAGTTGCACGATCAGCTTTGCGGTGCGCAGTGCCATTGCGGGCACCTACAACAACACCACCACCGGGCTTACCACGGTCACCACCGGGACGGCCGGCCCCGTGTCCAATACCGCCAGCCTGAGCGTCGGCCTGATCAGCATCACCAAATTCTTCGGGCCGAACCAGATTCAGTCGGGCGGCACATCCACCATCACCTACACACTGACCAACCCGACGGGAACACTGCAGACTGCGGGCACCTTCCTCGACACCATGGTGAACATGAGCATCGCCGCACCTGGTGGCGCGTCGGGCGGGACTTGTGTGGGAGCGGCGGGCAACAGCTTTGTCACGGCTTCGACCAGCCTGAATTTCACGGGTTTGCAGATTCCTGCGAACGGCAGCTGCACGGTGACGGTGCTCATCACGTCATCCACCATCGGCACACTTCCCAACGCAGCCAATGGCGTTACAACAGCCTTGCTGGCCCAGGGACCAGGCTCCAATACTGACAACCTGATCGTCATTGGCAAGCCGACCATCACCAAGGCATTTGCCCCGGCAGGCATTGTGCCCAGTGGTATCAGTACCATGACGCTCACGCTCACCAATCCGAACACGATTGCACTGACGGGAGCCAACTTCACTGACACATATGTCGCGAATCTGGTGAACCGCACGCCCCTCACGGTCGGCGGCACATGTACGGGTGTCACCACAACGGCGACGGCAGGCGGCAGCACCTTCAATGTCACGGCAGCAACCTTGCCTGCAAGCGCTAGCTGCACCATCACGGTTCAGGTGACCTCGGCAGTGGCGGGTGTCTACAACAACTCGACCTCGGGTGTTGCCAGCACGCAAAGCGGCACGGCGGGACCCGCTTCGAATGTCGCGACACTGACGGTCTCGACACCAGCAACCATCGCCAAGGCTTTTGGCACCAGTCCGATTGCGCAGGGCGGCACCAGTGTCATCACGTTCACGCTGACCAACCCCAATGCGTCGGTGATGAACAATCTGAACTTCACCGATGCGCTGGTCAACATGACCGTATCCAGCGCGACCATCGGCGGTACCTGTGCAGCCGTCACGAATTCACCGGCATTGGTGGTGGGCGCGACCGCGCTGAACCTGTCAGTGCCCACGCTTGCTGCCAGTTCAAACTGCACGATAACTGTCACTGTAACTTCAAGCGTGTCGGGTACGCACCCGAACACCACGAGCGGCGTGACATCGACCCAGACGCCCGTCGCCGGCCCAGCTTCCAATACAGCCAACCTCGTCGTGCTCTCTGCGCCGACATTGACCAAGGCATTTGCGCCTACTCAGATCCAGACGGGTGGAACATCGACGATCACATTCACCCTCACCAACCCGAATGCATCGACGGCGCTGACCAACCTCACGTTCAACGATCCGCTGTTCAACATGACGGTGTCGAACGCAACCGCAGGCGGTACTTGTGCAGGGGAAACATTCAGCCCGGTCCTGAGTATCGGCGGCACGCAAATCAATCCGACGGTGCCTTCGCTTGCAGGCGGTGCCAACTGCACGATTACCGTTCAGGTCACCAGCGGTTCCATCAGCATTGCTACCGGACACGCCAACAACACCAGCACGGTAACGAGTGTTCAGACACCCAGTGGCAGTCCGGGCGCCTCGGCTTCCTTGGTTGTGCTCGCCCCCCCGGTGGTCACGAAGAGCTTCCTGCCGAACTACATCGGCACCGGACTCACTTCGACGCTGCAGATCACCGTGACAAACCCCAACCCTGTCGCCTTGACTGGCGTGAGCTTCTTTGACGGGTTCCCGACCACACCGGCAAACATGACGGTGGCAACGCCGCTGACCACCAGCAATTCTTGCGGCGGCACGCTGGACGAGAATGACGCAGCCGATGGCGACAACACGCTGGAGGTCAATGACCGCAGCATCCGATTGACCGGCGGCAGCCTGTCGGCGGGTGGCAGTTGCACGGTCAGCATCAACGTTACCGCCGGTACCGCCGGGGACTACACCAACAACATCACGCTGGTTTCCAGCACCCAGACGCCTACCTCGGTCGCCGGAGGCACTGACTTCCTCACTGTGGGTCAGACGCAGATCCAGAAGCAGTTCTGTTCCAATCTGCCTGCAGCGCTTCCTGCGGGATCGACCTGCACTCCCGTGACTGACCGTGCTGTGAACACGCCGTTCTTCATGTGGATCACGATATTCAATCCCGGGATTGGCAATAATCAGAACAATCTCTTTTTCAACGACCCGTTGCCAGCCGGCCTGCAGACGGTGGCCGGGGACATCTTCATCTCCCGTCTCGCGGGACAATGCGATGAATCGCCAAACCCGATTCCCAATGAGGCGGGCGGGGCCACCACATTCAATTTTGATGGCGCCCGTCACCTTGATGATCTCGACGACTTTGGTGTTTGCATCATCTCTGTATCGGTACAAGGCACGACAGCTGGCCTGAAGACCAATACCGTCACCGGCACCAATGCAGGTGGCGGCAACGGCAGTCTGAACGGGAGCACGGATTCCGCCATCGTCCGCATCTGGTCGCCGCCTACGGTGGCAAAGTCGTTCACGCCGGCTTCTATCGGTGTGGGTGGCGTCAGCACGTTGCGCGTCACGCTAAGCAACCCGGTCGCCAATCCCGGTCTGATGGCAGGTGTTGCCGTGACCGACGTGTTCCCGGTAGCGCCAGGCGCGATGACCCTGGCGACGCTCACGGCAACAAACACCTGCGGCGGATCCCTGACCGACAGCGGCAGCGGTGCGCTGAATATTGGTGATGTGGGTGTGCGCCTGTCGGGCGGCACCATTCCGGCTGCGGGCAGTTGCTACTTTGAGGTTGAAGTGACTGCGCCCGCTGCGGGCGCCTACAACAACGACATACCGATCGGTGCAGTGACCTCCACGGTTGCGGGCAGCAACACCGTCGCCACCAATGCCGTCCTTACCGTAACGGGGCCGACATTGACCAAGGCTTTCAGCCCCACGCCCATTCAGCGTGGCACCGTATCGAGATTGACTTTCACCGTCACCAACGCTGCTGGAAATCCGGCGCAACCCGCTATCGCCTTCACAGATAGTTTTGTTGCCAATCTCCTGATCGCAAGCCCGCCCAATGCATCGACTACCTGTACCGGCGGTTCGGTGTCGGCGGTCGCGGGTAGCGGTACCGTCACACTCTCCGGTGCCAGCATGACCGTTGGTACGGCGACTTGCCAGGTTGGCGTGGATGTGACCAGCAATGTCACAGGCAGCTATCTCAACAATTCAACGAACATTTCCGGTGCCTCAGCCGGACTGAACATAGCCGGGGTCAATGCCACGCTGGTAGTCCAGAACAATGCGACGCTGACCAAGGCATTCAACCCGGTGTCGATTGGCGCCAACGGGACATCTGTCCTCACCTTCACCATCACCAACGGCGCGGGAGCGTCAGGTTATGCCGGACAGGGCTTCACGGATACCTTGCCAGCCGGCGTGGTCGTCTCGGGCACGCCAGGGGTTGTGAATACTTGCGGTGGAACTGTCACGGCTGCGGCGGCCAGCGGTGTCATCGCGCTCAGCAATGGCTCCATCAGTGCAGCACCCGCGACGTGCACGATTTCTGTCAACGTGACGTCGGCGAGTCTCGGCAATTACGTCAACAATTCGACCAATGTGTCTGGCCTGACTGGTGGCCTCACCGCTACAGGCGTCAATGCCACATTGCAAGTCGTGGGTACTGCCTTGACCAAGGCATTTACGCCGGTCGAGATAGGCCGAGGTGGTGTGTCAACGCTGACATTCACCATCGCCAATGGCCCCGGCAATCCGACCCAGACAGGACTTGGTTTCATCGAAAACCTGCCTGCCAACGTGTTTGTAGCCGGTGCGCCAGCGATTACCAACACGTGCGGCGGCACGGTCACTGCAGTAGCTGCCGCAGGCACCATCACGCTCGCCGGGGGCACGATCACTTCACCCGCTGCGAGTTGCACCTTCTCGGTCAATGTCACGTCAGCATTTGTCGGCAGTTACTTCAACGGACCTTCGCGCATCGCGAGCCCGACGTCCACCATGGACGTATCGGGCGTGAGCGCGACCTTGAACGTCCTTGAGAATCCCGCCGTGTCCAAGGCGTTCTCGCCGACGTCGATGCCGCTCAGTGGTACCAGCGCGCTCACGATCACGGTCACCAATGCAAATGCAGTGCCGATGACGGGGCTGCAAGTGACTGACGTGTTTCCGATTGCGCCGGCGGCGATGACACTGGCCAACCTGACCACCAGCAATACCTGCGGTGGTTCGCTGACCGACAGCGGTGGCGGGGCGCTCAACATCGGCGATGTGGGCGTGCGCGTCACGGGTGGCAGTGTTGCGGCCAACTCGAGTTGCACCATCACGGTGAACGTCACTGCCGCAACGGCCGGGTCCTACACCAACACGATCCCGATTGGTGGCGTTCAGACCACCAATGCAGGGGTCAACAGTACGGCTGGCAGTGCAGTATTGAACGTGCTGGCACCACCGACCGTCACAAAGTCCTACGCGCCGAATCCTATTGTTGCGGGTGGAGCGACGGTCCTGACCATCACCATCACCAACCCGAACAGTTTTGCCGCCATGACAGGTGTCGCCTTCACCGACACCAACCCGGTGGGTGTACTCAATTCGGCCACCCCTGCAGGCAATAGTTCTTGCGGCGGCACGGTTACTGCTGCGGCCAGCGGCACCAGCGTCGCGCTGGGCGGGGTGGGAGGCACCATTCCTGCGAGTGGAAATTGCACAATCACTGTGAATCAAAGTGCAGCGACGGCCGGTGCTTACGCAAACACAATAGCCATCGGTGATGTCACCACAACCAACGCAGGCTCGAACACGGCCGTCGCCAACGCGACATTGAACGCCTTCGCACCGCCGACGATCTCCAAAGCCTTCGGCGCGAACATCGGCCCTGGCGGTAGCACCACGCTGACTTTCACCCTCGGCAATCCGGCGGCCAATCCGGCTCCGATCACCGGGGTAGGATTCACGGACGTATTCCCTGTCGCACCTGCAGCCATGACGCTCGCCAGCGTCACGACATCATCTTCGTGTACCGGTGCAACCATACTTGATAGCGGCGGCGCTGCGCTCAATGTCGGTGACGTCGGCATTCAGGTTTCGGGTATCTCCATCAACGCCGGGGCTACCTGTACCGTTCAGGTCACCATCACTGCACCGACTGCAGGCAGCTACAACAATACGTCAGGTACCGTAAGTGCCACAGGCCCGCTGTCGCTGACGGGTGGAACCGCGGCCGCAACGTTGACGGTCGTACAGCCCGGAGTGGCCAAGACCTTCGGTGCGGCCAGCATTGCCGATGCGGGGAGCACCACCCTGGTCTTCACCCTGACCAACGGCACTGGCAACCCGGCACAAAGCGGCATCGTCCTGGGCGACACACTGCCGACTGGCTTGCTGTTCAACAGCGCAACACCTGCCGTGGCCTACAGCGCAGGCTGTTCAGGGCCATCCCCGGCGGCGTACAACACTGGCAGCCGGATCCTGTCGGGCCTCACCGGCATCGCCATGATCGATGGCACGACGATCTGTACCGTTACCTTGTCGGGGCTGACCAACGAAGCGGGCCAGACCGGCACCTGTCTGCAAGCTGCGTTCACTAACCTGGCCGCCAACGTCACGACCACGAATGCGACCAACACGTCCACCGACCAGTGCGTGTCGATCAACCGCATCAACCCCAACGTGGCCAAGACGTTTGGTACCGGCACCATCAACGACGGCGCCACAACCACACTCGTCTTCACCCTGACCAACCAGGGCACCAACCCGGCCCAGTCGGGCATCGTGTTGGGCGACACCCTGCCTGCCGGATTGCGCTTCAACACCACCACGCCTGCCGTGGCCTACAGCGCAGGCTGTTCAGGGCCATCCCCGGCGGCGTACAACACCGGCAGCCGGATCCTGTCGGGCCTTACCGGCATCGCCATGACCAATGGCACGACGATCTGTACCGTCACCTTGTCGGGGCTGACCAACGAAGCGGGCCAGACCGGCACCTGTCTGCAGGCGGCCCAGACCAACCTCGCAGCCAACGTCACCACGACCAACGCCACCAACACTTCGACCAACCAGTGTCTGAGTGTGAATACGATTGCGCCGAACGTAGCCAAGACCTTTGGCACGGGCGCGATCAATGATGGTGTTGCGACGACACTGGTCTTCACGCTCACCAACCAGGGCACCAACCCGGCGCAGTCTGGCATTGCGCTGGGTGACACGTTGCCGAGTGGCTTGCGGTTCAACACGACTACCCCTGCGGTCGCCTACAGCGCAGGCTGTTCAGGGCCATCCCCGGCGGCGTACAACACCGGCAGCCGGATCTTGTCGGGCCTCACCGGCATCGCCATGAACAACGGCACGACGACTTGTACGGTCACGGTGTCGGGACTGACCAATGAACCGGGTCAGACGGGCACCTGCCCCCAAGCGGCGCAGACCAACCTCGCCGCCAACGTCACCACGACCAACGCCACCAATACCTCCACCAATCAATGTCTGTCCATTGTCTCGGTGGATCTCACCATCACCAAGTCGCATGTGGGCAACTTTACCGTGGGCGTCAATGGCGTCTACACCATTACCGTGAGCAACGCGGCGGGTGCACCGACATCGAGTGGCACGATCACCGTGGTAGACACGCTGCCCACCGGGTTGACCTTTGTCTCTGCAACCGGTACGGGCTGGTCGTGCACGCCCGCTGGACAGATCATCACCTGTACCACTGCCAGTACCCTTGCCGGTGGTGCGTCTGCGGCGGCCATCACCCTGACGGTTGGAGTGACCGCCACCGCGCAGCCCTCGGTCATCAACAATGCGACTGTCAGTGGCGGAAGTGAACCTGCCGCGAACAACGGCAACAACTTTGCCAATGACAACACGCTGGTCAGTGTTGCCGCCATCAACCAGTTCCTGACGGATGGCGCGCAGACAACCCTGCCGGGCAGCACGCTGTTCTATCCGCATACCTTCATTGCAGGCCTCACCGGCAACGTGGGCTTCTCGACCACCAACATCACCAGTCCAAGCAATCCGGCCTGGACCCAGGCTATCTACCGGGATCTGGACTGCAACGGCACATTGAATGGCAGCGAAGGTGCGGCACTGCTGACGGGCACTGTGGCGGTGACCCCGGGTACCCAAGTCTGCATCATCGTGCGCGATTCCGTGCCCGGTAATGCGCCATTCAACGCGCAGAACCAGATCACCGTCACGGCAACGTTCAATGGCTCGCTGACCTACGTCCGCACCGACATCACCACGGTGGGCGCATCGGGTTCTGCGGGGCTCACGCTGGCCAAGACGGTGCGCAACGTGACCCAGGGCGGGGCGGTGGGGACGAGCAACCAGGCGCGTCCGGGCGACACGCTGGAGTACATCATCACGTACGCCAACAACTCGTCCGGGCCGATCACGCTGATTGTGATCAACGACTCCACCCCCAGCTTTACGCAGCATGTCAGCGCTAGCTGTGGCGTGTTGCCGCCCAACTTGCTGCCGCCTTGCAACATCACCCAGCCTGCTGTCAACGGCACGGGGGCGTACCAGTGGTCGATACCCAACGGCAATCTGGCACCCGGACAGTCCGGTACCGTCACCTTTACGGTTACCGTGCAGCCTTGATGCTGTCTCGCTCGCGATCTGCCTGCCGGATCGCGAGCAGTTACCATGATGGCCTTGCGAATATTCGGCTGACCTGCCGCTGTCGACATGGCCATGAATCCAGCATTTCACGACCTCCATTGCAGAGACTGTCCGCGCCTTGCCGGATTTCTCGATGATGTGCGCCGTCGCTATCCCACGTACTTCTGCAAGCCCGTTCCGCCGTTCGGGGCAGACGCGCCACGCCTGCTGATTGTGGGCCTGGCGCCGGGCCTTAATGGTGCGAACCGGACTGGGCGGCCATTCACCGGCGACCACGCCGGCACGTTGCTGTATTCCACCTTGCATCGATACGGGTTTGCCAGTTCAGCCGAGCCGGTGACGTCGACCGGCGAACCGAACCCAACCATGTCGCTCGTGGACTGCCGTATCAGCAACGCCGTAAAGTGTCTGCCACCAGAAAACAAGCCGACACCTGAAGAGATACGCACATGCAACCGATTCCTGGCTGCTGAGATTGCGGGTACGACGTCAGCGAAGGTCATTCTGGCGTTGGGTCAGATCGCGCATCAGGCCGTCCTGCGAAGCGTCGGGCTGAAGCAAGGCGCGCTGCGATTCGGACATGCAGCGCGTCATCAACTGCCCGATGGCAGGACACTCATCGATAGCTACCATTGCAGTCGCTACAATACCCAGACTCGGCGACTGACTGAATCCGGATTTCATGAGGTCTTTGACATGATTCGCATGGACATCGCGGCCTGAACGTCGCAATCCCCGGCAGTCCTTTTTCCCGCCCATGCGAATATTCGCAATCCAGACTGCGCCCCTGCGGTGACCTTGAACCCCGTGACCTTCGATCCCAAGCCAATCCTCGCCCAGCTACCCAGTCTGCCCGGCGTGTATCGCATGAAGAACGGGGCAGGGGAGGTCATTTATGTCGGCAAGGCGCGCGATCTCAAGAAGCGGGTGTCGTCTTACTTCCAGAAGACGCACGCCAGCCCCCGCACCGATCTGATGGTCTCGCATGTTGCCGATATCGAAACGACGGTCACGCGGTCCGAGTCCGAGGCACTGCTCCTTGAAATCAATCTCATCAAGAGCCACGCACCACGCTACAACGTTCTCTTCCGGGACGACAAGAGTTATCCGTACATCATGCTCACCGGACAGCAGTTCCCGCAGATCCGCTTCTATCGTGGCAACCACATCAAGCCGCACACGTACTTTGGGCCTTTCCCCAGCGCCTGGGCAGTGAGGGAGACGATCGGACATTTGCAAAAGGTGTTTCGGCTGCGAACCTGTGACGACTCGGTCTATGCCCATCGGTCCCGCCCTTGTCTGTTGCACCAGATCGGCCGCTGTTCAGCGCCCTGCGTCGGGCTGGTGGGTGAAGGCGAATATTCGCGAGATGTCCGCAATGCGGAGCTGTTTCTAGAGGGCAAGGAAAGTGAAGTGATTGATGACCTTTCCGCCAAGATGGAGGCTGCTGCCTCCGCGCTGCAATTCGAACGCGCCGCTGCGCTGCGCGACCAGATTCGGTCACTGCAGAAGATCCTTTCAAAGACCTTTGTCGAATCCGGCAATCAGCGCGATTCGGATGTCATCGTCGTGAAGCAGGAAAAAAATTCCTGGTGCGTGAACCTGGTGATGATCCGGGGAGGCCGCCATCTGGGTGACCGCAGTCTGTTTCCCACCAACACACTGGGTGCAGATGAACGTACAGTTCTGTCGGCATTCATCGAGCAGCACTATGGGCAACAGCGGCCACCATCGCGCATCGTGCTGGATTCCGACGTGGACATCGACGAGTGGGAGACCACGTTCAGCGAGTCGGCAGGCTATGCCGTGAAATTCATCACTCGACCGCAAGGTGAATCCCGCGGGTGGATGATGATGGCGAACAAGAACGCATCCATTGCGCTTCAGCAACGATTGGCGAGCCAGGCCTCGCAGGAAGAGCGGCTGGCGGCGCTGCAGGAAGCCCTGGGGCTTGCCGGCGTGGCCCGTATCGAGTGCTTCGACATCAGCCACACGATGGGAGAGGCAACGGTGGCGTCCTGCGTTGTGTACGACCAGGGCAAGATGCAGTCCAGTGAATATCGGCGCTTCAACATCACCGGCATCGTGCCCGGGGACGACTATGCAGCCATGCGGGATGCCCTGCTGCGGCGCTATCGCAAGCTGGCGGAGCAGGCAGGGACCGAGCCCGTGAAGGAAGGCGATGCCCAGGCGGCGGAGATTCGCCGGCCGGACCTCATCCTCATCGATGGCGGCAAGGGTCAACTCAATATCGCACAGCAAGCCATGGATGAGCTTGGCCTGTCGGACATCCAGCTTGTTGGTGTGGCGAAAGGCGAGGAACGCAAGCCCGGACTGGAGACGATGGTGTTCCCACGCGAGGACCGCATGGTGAATCTACCCAATGATCATCCCGGGCTGCACCTCATCCAGCAGGTACGTGATGAGGCACATCGATTCGCCATCACGGGCCACCGCGCGCGCCGCGGAAAGACACGCAACACGTCGCGGCTGGAGGATATCCAAGCCATAGGTCCCAAACGGCGCCAGAGCCTGCTGAAGCACTTTGGCGGACTGCAGGGCGTCATCTCGGCCAGTGTCGACGATCTGTCAAAAGTGGAGGGAATCAGCCGCAAGCTGGCCGAGACCCTCTACAATGAGCTGCATTGACGAAAAGACGACATGCTGCTCACCATCCCCAATGTACTGACCTCCCTGCGCATCGTTGCAATTCCATTGTTCGTGGCGGTTTTCTATCTGCCGCCCGACTGGATCACCTCGAGCCGGGCCAGTACGATCGCAACCGTCATCTTCGTTGTTGCGGCCATCACGGACTGGTTTGATGGCTGGCTGGCGCGGAAACTGAACCAGATGTCGGCGTTCGGTGCGTTTCTCGATCCGGTGGCCGACAAGTTGATGGTCGCAGCGGCACTGATTGTGCTGGTCGAGCTCGGCCGAGTTGATGCAATCGTGGCGCTCATCATCATCGGGCGCGAAATCACCATTTCGGCCCTGCGCGAGTGGATGGCGCAGATCGGCAAGGCGAAGAGCGTCGCTGTCGCATTCATTGGCAAGATGAAGACCGTTGCGCAACTGGTCGCGATCCCCTTTCTTCTTTACAACGACTTGCTGTTCGGCATTGTCGATTGCCGAATTGCCGGACATTTCTTCATCTGGGTGGCGGCAATACTGACACTATGGTCGATGGTCTACTACCTCAAGGCGGCCTGGCCGCTCTTGCGTGGCGGGTCTTCCGAGTCCTGAGTCATGCTGTTCAGCCTGATGCCGGTTGCTCCCCAGAGAGTTGGCAACGTGGCTCACCTCTCGGTAGACTTGGCAGACTTTAACAATCTGAAGTGCCGCAAACAAGGCTGCAAGGAGAATCGCCAAATGTTGAAGCTGGCAGCGTGGTGGGTAGCGGTGGGACTCTCGTGGATGACTCTGGGCACCGCACATGCATCGGAGACGGCTGCTCAAATTCGAGCGCTGCTTCAACAGGGCAAGGCGCAGGATGCCTGGCAGCTCGGCCGACGGCATGCGGATTTGCTGGGTACGCCGGAGTTTGATCTCGTCTTCGGCATTGCCGCCATCAACGCCGGCAAAGCCTCTGAAGGGGTGCTGGCCCTGGAGCGCGTGCTGCTTGCGTCACCGGACAACACGGTTGCCCGTCTGGAACTTGCTCGTGGCTATTTTCTCTTGGGTGAGGACGCCCGGTCGCGGGAGGAGTTTGAGGCGCTGCTGGAACGAAAGCCGCCGCCGGATGTTGCGCGCGTGATCAACGAATACCTTGAGGCGCTGGCCGCGCGCTCCAGCCGCTTCCAGCCTTCGCTTTCCGGCTATGCGGAGTTTGGCGGTGGCCATGACAGTAACGTGCCGTCAGGCGTGGAAGATCCCAACATCACACTGCCGGTCTTTGGTGAGATTTCGCTAGCAGACTCCGCCGTGCGCGCCAGTGATCGCTATCTGATGGCAGGTGCCGGCATTCGATTCTCGCGACCCGTTGCCGCCAAGTGGCAAGCTTTTGCCACGCTGTCGGGAGAGCAACGAGCCAATCGCAGTATTGATGTCTTTGATCAGGAGGTCATTGCAGGCGCTGCCGGATTGAGCTGGCAACTGTCCGATCGGAATGCCCTGCGATTCACCTTTGGCCTCTCGACGCAGACCATCGATCATCGAAAGTATCGCGACAGCAGCGCGTTCAGCGCTGAATGGGGTCGCCAGCTCGGGGCCAGTACCACCGGAACCATCGGCTACCAGCGCGCCCAGTTTCGCTATGGGGGATTCAATACCGTGCGAGACGCCGATTACGATGCAATCAGTCTTGGACTCCGCTGGCGGGGCACGGGCGCATGGCGCCCGGATGTTGATCTGGCTGCGAGTGGTGCCCGTGAAAAGGCATTGCTGGGAGATCGACAGGACTTGTCGCGCGATCTCACCGGCTTCCGCGCAGGGCTCTCGTTGTCCCCTGCAGCGGCCTGGACGATATCGCTATCCTCCAACTGGCTGAAGAGCGACTACCTGGAAGCGGACCCATTGCTGTTGGTCGTGCGGAATGACCGCTATCTCGCCAGTGAAGTTGCGCTGACATGGGCACTGCCGATGTCCTGGGCTCGAAACCTGTCGCTTCGTGTGGACTGGATCAATGCACACAACAAGAGCAATCTGGCGCTTTATGAGTACAAGCGACGTGCCGGCGGGATCAAGTTGCGCTACGACTTCAAGTGAGGGCTTCCATGAACTATTTGCGAATATTCGCGTTGGGCGCAGTTCTGCTTTCCGGCATGGTTGCCAATGTCGCCCATGCCCAAACTGTCGGTCGGGTGCTGATGTCCATTGGTGAGGTGAGTGCGTTGCGCAAGGGGCAGGTCGTGCCGCTCACCATAGGGTCCACTGTCGAGAATCAGGATGCCATCCGGGTGGGTAGCCAGAGCAATGCCCAGATTCGATTCAGCGATGAAAGCCTTGTGGCACTGCGGGCTGGTACCGAATTCAAGATCGAGAACTTCGTGTTCAGCGGGCGCGAGGATGCCGCTTCGCAGGCGACATTCAGCCTGGTTCGGGGGGGGCTGCGCACGCTGACTGGTCTCATCGGGCGAACGCAGCAGGAGAGATATCGTGTCCGCACGCCCGTATCAACCGTCGGCATTCGTGGAACGAGCTATACCTTGATCATCTGCCAGCAGGATTGTCTGGACGCTGACGGTCAGCTTGCACCGGACGGAAATTATGGCCTGGTGCTGGAAGGGCGGTTAGCTGTCAGCAACGCAGGGGGCACTGCTGAGTTTGGGGTGGATGAGGCCTTCTTCGTGGCGAGTGCGCTCACCGCACCGCAGCCGCTGGTTGGGAGACCCGGATTCTTGCGTGACCGTCTTGAGGCTCGCCAGCGTCAGCGTGATCGGCAGGAAGCGGCAATGGCGATGAGTCGAGAAGCAGAGCGTGAAGGGCAGCGTCAGTCAGACCAGCGCAAGGAAGCACAGACACAGTTTCGGCCAGTGGCTGGTACACCGCAGGCACCCATTGCAGCTGCCGACCTCAAGGATGAAACCGGCAATATCGCGGTGCTGGGGGCAGGTCTTGGTGTTGCGGTGGCATGGTCCGCTGGCACAGAGGAACGAGCCCAGGTCGAAGGGGGTCGTGGCACGGTGATCACGCTTGATGCGCAGACCAAGGCGTTTGAGTCATTCAAGTTCTTCATCGGCGGAATGGCGGGCTCAAGGGGGGCTGCAGCCATCAAAGACGCTGGTGGCATTGCGGGTGACGGCGGAATGGTGTGGGGCAGGTGGGATGCCGGTGCGCAGATAGTCCTGAATGGGGCGACGTTTGCACCACCCACCGGGGTCTTCTTCGTATACGGAAATCTCACACCACCCTCCGCATTGCCGCAGCCGCTGGCGACCAGTACCGCGCTGTTGGGCACGTTTGTCTATGACTACGTCGGCGGACCGCGCCCGACGGACGGTTCAGGCAACGTGGGTCAATTCCTCGCAGGCAACTTTACGGTGAATTTCCTTGATCGGACGCTGAACGGCAACGTCGCCTATCAGGTGGGTAACTTCACGTACAGCATTCCGATGCCGGATGGCACCCGCCTGACCAGCAACACCGGCTATGTAGGATTTGAAGTTCGCGGTACCAACAACGGTATCTGGCGCAATACCCAATCCGGCATGACCGGTACGCTTGATGCGACCAGTATTGGTGGCTTGTTCATGGGTAGTCGTGCGCAGGGCCTTGGCGTGATTTTCTCGGCGGCGGATATCGTGGCCGGCAGAACAGCCGGGGCGGCGGCATTCAGATGTCGCGGCGCTCGCTGCTGAAGCCCGCCAGATAAAGGCGCTCGAACTCCGCGGCGGGCACCGGTCTGCCGCTCAGATAGCCCTGCATGGCATGGCAGCCGCGCGCTGCGAGCCAGTCGCGTTGCGCGGCCTGTTCAACGCCTTCTGCGGTGACCTCGAGATGGAGGGCTTGTCCCAGCGCGATGACCGCTGACACGATCGCTGCGTCGTCTGCGTCGTCGAGAATGTCAGTCACGAATGAGCGGTCCACCTTGAGCGTGTCGATCGGGAAGCGCTTCAGGTGTGAGAGGCTGGAGTAGCCGGTACCGAAGTCGTCGATGGCCACACGAACCCCCATCGACCGAAGCTCTGCAAGCATTCGGCCGACTATTTCTGCATCCTGCAACAAACTGGTTTCAGTAATCTCGAGTTCAATATGTTGGGGGGAACAGCCGGTGCGGCGCAATTTCTCCCGGATCCGGTCAGTGAAATGCACGGCCCGGAACTGGCCTGCCGACAGATTGATGGACATGCGAATATTCGCATGGGCTACCGAGTGCCAAAGCTTCTGTTGGTCAAGCGCCGCATCCAGCACCCAGTTGCCGATGTCATGGATCAGACCGGATTCCTCGGCGAGGTGGATGAAAGCGCCCGGGGCCAACATGCCGCGAACCGGATGGTGCCAGCGCAGCAATGCCTCGGCACCAATGAGTTGTCCTGACGACATGTTGAAGATGGGCTGGTAATGCAGTTCGAGTTCCTGACGCGCGATGGCGGATCGGAGCGCATTTTCCAGAAGCCGCATTTCCGTACCCAGGGCAGCCATGTCGGCGCTGAACATCTGGAAGGTATTCTTGCCCTGCGCCTTGGCGCGATACATGGCCATGTCCGCGTTGCGCATGAGGGTCTCGGCGTCATCGCCGTCATCGGGGAAAATGCTGAGCCCAACACTGGCGCTGACATAGATTTCATGACCCTCGATATGGCTCGGCTCGCGAATTTCATCCAGCAGTTTCTGCGCGACCATTCTGGGCGCATCGAGATCGGTAACCTGCTCCAGCACCACCATGAACTCGTCGCCGGACAGGCGGACCAGCAGGTCACTTTCCCTCACAACCCGCGATAGTCGTACCGACATTTCCCGTAGCAGCTCGTCACCGACGCGATGCCCGAGCGTGTCGTTGACTTCCTTGAAGCGATCCAGATCAACGAATAGCGTGCAGACGCGCAGACCGGTGCGGCGAGCACGGGCGATCGCCTGGCGCAGGCGGTCGAGCAGCAGGACCCGGTTTGGCAGGCCGGTCAGTGCGTCGTGAGTGGCCAGATGCTGCAGCCGCTCCTCGGCAAGGACACGCGCGGTCACGTCCTGACCAAGAGACAGAATCGATAGGACATTGCCGGCATCATCCATCAGGCTGGAGTGATACCACTCGCACCAGATGACCCGGCCATCCTTGCGATAGTTGCGGTGGAGGTTCGTCACTCGCCGCGGCTGGCCGGACAGCAATCGGTCGCGGAGGTCTGCAGCACTGCCTTCATCCTCCTCAAAGACCAGTCGGATTCGGTCCCAGCCTTCGGCGCGAATCTCCTCCAGCGTCCAGCCGAACAATTTCTCCGCCTGTGCGGACCAGCGCTTCAACTCACCGTTACGGCTGAGCTCAATCACGGCCAGCGGCGTGTTGTCGAAGTGATACTCCAACATCGCGTTGGCGTTGCGCAGCTCAAGCTCCGTTCGTTTGATATCGTCGATGTCGGTGCCGGCCGTGTAGAAGCCGATGACATCGCCCGAGGCGGCCCGCCTTGGCGTGTAACGCAGCTTGTACCAGATCTCCTTGCCGAATCTTGGCAGTTGTACGCGTGTCTCGATGTCAACGACTTCACCCGAGAGCACCCGGTCCAGATTGGGCTGGGAGCGCTTGACCCGTTCCGCACCAAAGAGGTCGTCCAGGGACATGCCGATGATTTCTTCGCGAGGAATCAGCATGTTTTCCGCGTATGGCTCGTTCACTGCGCGCACATGCAGCGACTGATCGATGTAGGCCAGCGGAAAGGGAACACTTTCCATGGCGGAGCGCAGCTCGTTCTCGCTCTCGCGCAGCGCCAGCTCAGCCAATTTCTGCTCATGAATGTCAGTAGCCACGACATACACGCCACAAATGGTGCCGGCCTTGTCGCGGTCTGGTGCCTGCTGCACGCGATACCAGCGAATGGTTCCATCGGCCAGCGTTACTTGGCGCTCGTAGCTGACTGTTTCGCCACTTAGCGCACGTTTGCGATAGGGGAGGTTCACTTCGACAACTGCTTCACCCAGCACCTCGGCAGTCGTCTTGCCGAGGATGTCGTGGCGTGACACGCCACGGGCTGCCTCATATGCCGCGTTCACGAAAGTGTAGCGTCCGTTTGCATCCAGGTAGGCAATCGCAGCTGGAATTCGATCGGAAAACCGGCGCATCTCGGCTTCCTGCAGGGCCAGGGCCTCGCGCAATCGGTGATCTTCACTGATGTCCGTCAGCAGCGTGTAGACACCCAGGATGCTGCCGTCTGGCTGGACATCCGGGAAAAGATGATTCCGAATCCATCGCGGTTCACCTTGCACCCATTGCGCAAGTCGTTCGTACATCACGGCCTCACCGGAAAACGCCCTGTCGAGATAAGGCTGGATTTCCTCCAGTACTTCCGCTCCCAGCACTTGCTGCAGCGGCTGTCCGATGATTTCCGTTGCGGGTCTTCCGGCCCATTCTTCGCCCGGCCGGTTGACAAACTGATAGCGGAGGTCTCGATCGATATAGCTGATCGGCGCACCGATGTTGTCGGTTATCAGCCGCAGCTGCTGTTCCTTCTGCTCCAATGCACGCTGAAGCTGATAGTCCTGATGGATATCGGCAACAACGGTATACATGCCGACGACAGTGCCGTCTTCCTGAATGTCTGGAAGAAGTGTGGTGCGCACCCAGCGCTTGCTGCTGGCGTGCTGAACTTGGCGCTCGTATACGACTGTGTCACCCTTGAGCGCCTTCTCAAGATAGGGTCGTACTTCTTCAAAGACTTCATTGCCGAAGATCTCAGCCACATGATGACCGACGATGACACGTTCATCGAGGGCCAAGCCCAGTAGCCCATGCCTGTTGCTGAATCGGAACGTGAACTTGG
The DNA here is from genome assembly GCA_031394355.1 of Betaproteobacteria bacterium. Lineage (GTDB taxonomy): Bacteria > Pseudomonadota > Gammaproteobacteria > Burkholderiales > Usitatibacteraceae > JAEUMY01. The sequence goes on from JANNSU010000085.1 coordinate 50,762, forward strand.
TGTCGATGTAGGAGATGGGCACCCGAATGTTGTCTGTGATCAGGCGCAGTTGCTCTTCGCGTCTTAGTGCTTCGCGTTCCAGCGCCTTGAGGTCTTGAATGTCCAGAACCATGGCAATGAAGCCGGGTACTGCCCCATCGTCTAGCCGCTGGGGTGAGAAGACAATCTTTACCCAGCGTTCGGTGCCGTCTGGCAGGTAGCCCTGGCGCTCATAGCTCACGGGCTCTCCGCGCAATGCAGCGTCGATGTAAGTCTCGACGGACGCATGCAGTGAATCCCCGATGATCTCGCGTACAGACCTGCCAAGAAGGTCGTCCTGACTCAGTCCGATCCAGTCACAGAACGCCGCATTTGCCAATAGGTAAGTCTGCGATCGGTCGATGTATGCGGCAGGCAGCGTGAGGACGTCCAGGGCTGGTCGAAGTGCCTGGATCATCGAGTCTGGCTGAAGCGATGGCAATGGATGAACTTGCATGAACTTGTTTTTTGACGCGCGATCTCGATCAATGAGCGTCGAAGTCTACTGCCAGCGGGAATTCTGCACACCCTGCAAGCCTTTACACCCGGCAAGCCTGCCTTCCATTCCGGATGTGGAAGCAGGATAGCTGTCCGATTGCAGCCCGGGGCCGAGTTGGCTATAATGCGATCCGCAATGCGGGCATAGCTCAGTTGGTAGAGCGCAACCTTGCCAAGGTTGAGGTCGAGAGTTCGAGACTCTTTGCCCGCTCCAAATTCAAGAAGGGGAAGGTGACCGCCTTCCCCTTTTTTGCATCCCGGGCGCAATGTCCGGTGGCCGAGGCGCGATAGCAAAGCGGTTATGCACCGGATTGCAAATCCGAGTAGGTCGGTTCGACTCCGGCTCGCGCCTCCAATTCTCCCTGGTTTCCCCATTCACCACGGGGTGCAATCAGTGGGCTGAATCCTTGTTTCTGACTGAACTGTGAACCGAACGTGACCCTGCTTGCCTTGCAATCCGCCCATCTCGCATTTGGCCTGCTTCCCCTGCTGGACGATGCTTCATTTTCAATCCAGGACGGTGAGCGAATTGGACTTATCGGCCGGAACGGAACCGGAAAGTCTTCGCTCGTGGCAATCATTGCAGGCCTCGCGTCGCTCGATGACGGCGAACGGCATGTCAAGGACGGCGTGCGGATCGTGCTGGTGGAGCAGGAACCGGTACTACCGCCGGCCGACAGCATGCGTGAGAGCTTGGTCGAGCGGGGTGACATTGCGAATATTCGCGATGACCGTGATCGGTGGCGCGTCGAGGCGAGGTTGGACGAGTACCTGCACCGCATGGGGATGGACAACGCAGCAACGCTTGACCCGGCAAAGGCCTCGGGCGGAGAGCGCAAACGTGCTGCGCTGGCACTGGCTTTGGCGCTAGCGCCGGATTTGCTGCTGCTGGATGAGCCGACGAACCATCTTGATGTTGCAGGCATCGAGCAGTTGGAAACACTCCTCCAGCGCGGTCCGGCTTGCATTGTCGTGACCCATGATCGCCGGTTTCTCGACCAGGTCGTCACCCGCATCGTGGAGTTGGATCGTGGTGCCTTGCGAAGCTATCCGGGCACGTTCTCGGCCTACGAACGGGTGAAGACGGATCAGCTTGCGGCCGAGGCGCTCGCCAGTCGCCGCTTTGACAAGTTCTGGCGGGAAGAAGAAGTCTGGATCCGCAAGGGCGTGGAGGCGCGCCGCACCCGCAGCGCGGGCAGGGTAGAGCGGCTTGAACAGCTTCGCAACGATCGGGCCTCGCGACGGGAGCGGCTGGGCAATGTCAAGATGACGCTGGATGCAGGTGAGCGATCCGGTCGGCTGGTCGCGGAGCTGGAAGGCGTCGGCAAGTCCTTCGGAGGAGACGTGCTGATCCACGACTTTTCCACCCGCATCATGCGCGGTGACCGGATCGGGCTCATCGGGCCCAATGGTGCCGGCAAGTCCACCCTGATCAAGATTATCCTGGGCACCGTGACACCTGATGTAGGCACCGTCCGGCTGGGGACCAAACTTCAGGTCGCCTATTTTGATCAGATGCGCGCGCAACTCGACCCGGAAGCAACGGTTGCGAATACCATCAGCCCTGGTAGCGACTGGGTCGAAATCAACGGACAGCGCAAACACGTGATCAGCTACCTGGGTGACTTTCTGTTTCCGCCGCGCCGTGCGGAGTCGCCGATCCGAATGCTTTCAGGCGGTGAGCGCAACCGGCTCCTGCTTGCCCGCCTCTTTGCACAACCGGCAAATCTGCTGGTGCTGGATGAACCCACCAACGATCTCGACATCGAGTCGCTGGAGCTGCTGGAACAGACCTTGCAGGACTACGCGGGCACGCTCCTGCTTGTGAGTCATGATCGCGCGTTCATGGACAACATCGTGACGCAGTCCATTGTTGCGGAAGGTGGCGGTCTTTGGCGCGAGTATCCCGGTGGCTATGCGGACTGGTTGTCGCCCCGGCATCGTCGCCGGGACCTTCGCCGGGGCGCTGGTGGTGGCGCGCTTGCCGGCGCTGGCGCTCAAGGTCTTCTTCGTCGTCTTCCTTGCCTACATCGCGTTGCAGATGGCACTCGACTACCGCCCGCCGCCGCAGCGCTTGCTGCCCGGCCGCATGGGCACGACCGTCGCGGGCACGGCGATCGGCGCGCTGCCGAGCCTCGTCGGCATCGGCGGCGGCGTCATGACGGTGCCTTTCCTCGCCTGGTGCAACGTGCCGGTCCATCGCGCGATCGGAACCTCGTCGGCGGTCGGCTTCCCGCTGGCTCTCGCGGGGACCGCGGGTTTCGTGCTCGCCAGCTGGAACGCCGAGAACCTGCCCGCCGGCGCCCTCGGCTACGTCTACCTGCCGGCGCTCGCGGGCATCGCGCTCGCCAGCGTCGGTCGGCGCGTGGGTCGCGCACCGGCAGCGCGCGATCGTGCTGAAGCGCGTGTTCGCCGTGTTCCTGGTCGCGGTGGGGGCGAAGAGGGCGGCGGGGCTCGAATTCGCGGCGATGTGATCACCCGTGGCGCGCACGCGGCGCGGGACGCGCGCCAGTCAGCGGAAGTCGCGCGATCCCGCGGTCGCCTGCCGCCAGAGCAGCGCGAGGCCGACCGCAGGCACGACGAGGTCGGTCCAGAACATGCTGCCCGCGTTGCCCGGCGCGAAATTGCCGGCGACGACCCTCTGCACGACGTGGCCGATCGCGGCGCCGCTGAGGAAGATCGCCGGCGCGATCACCGCCGCCGCGCGCAGGCCAAGGCTCCCGCGGAACGCGAGGAACCCGACGACCGAGAAGCCGAGGCTCGCCATCGCGACCTCGAACTGGAACGGGCTCGGTGCCCAGCCGATGAATGTCGCGGTGAAGTCCGCGAACACGGTGTGCATGACGGTGTTGTAGAGGAACGAGACGCCGATCGAGAAGAACAGGAACCACGCGAAGAACTTCTCGACGACGAATGCCCGGCTGCGCGGCGCCGGGCGGCGCGCGATGGCGACGAGCGCCGCGGCGAATCCCAACACCAGCCAGGTCACCGTGGGATTGGACAGAACGAGCCTGATCGCGGTTTCCATGTCCGACGCGCCGGTGGGTCGAACCGGGACGATACGCGAACCGGCCGGTCGGGTGAATGCGAGGCCTCCGTCGCGAGGGCCGGCGGCCGGTCGCTTGGCCCGGCCCCGCCGGCGCGAGACAATGGCGGCGAGGCCCCGTCCATGAACGCCCCCGACTACCTCAATCCCGCCGTCCCGCGCGGACTCGCGCGCGTGACGATCCGGGTCGTCGACGCGACCGACGCGAACCTGGCCGGCCTCGGCCGCCTCGTCGACGACCCCGCCGCGGTGAAGGTCGCGATCACCCGCTGGCCCGCGCGCGGGCGGCGCCCGGTCGACGTCGACTCGGGCGACGAAGGCGGCACGACCGAGGGGATCTTCCACTGCGCGTGGCGCGGCGACGTCCTCTATGGCCGCAACGAGGCCGTCGGCGGCCACTACGTGCTCGCGTACGGGTCCGAACCGGCCGACGCGCGCGAGGACCATGCCCGCGCGCCTTCGCGCATGCTGCTGTGGCACGCGAACTACCATCCGGACGGCGGCCAGCTCTTCTTCCCGCTCGACCGCAAGCCCTTCGTGGTCCCGCTCGCGCCGCCCGGCGACGAGGTGCGGCCGGAGGACTTCGTCGCGTACCGCTTCGACGGCACGCGCGGCCTCTACATCCACGCCGACGTGTGGCACGAAGGCGTCTTCACGCGCGAGGGGGAACAGCGCTTCTTCGACCAGCAGGGCGCGGTTCATGCCCGCGTGTCGGTGGATTTCCCGCGCGAGTTCGGCTGCCTCGTCGAGGTCCCGCTGTGCGAAGAGGCGCGGACGTGAGCGCCGAAGGGCCGCCGGCCTCCTTACGTGACGGTGCGGTTGCGTCGCATCTCGTGTCGGCCGACCGGCGCCGATTCGCGGCCGGTCGCATCCCCGTTCGCGTGCGAACGGGGCCCCTGCTTCCTGCGAACGTCGCTTCCC
>JANNSU010000012.1:0-170221 GCA_031394355.1 Betaproteobacteria bacterium
AAGGATCTGGGGCGCGTCCTCTACACCGAATACTTGCTGCCCTTCGAGCTCGCCTCGGTCGTGTTGCTGATCGCGATCATCGCGGCCATCGCGCTCACGCTCCGCACGCGCAAGGAGACCAAGTACCAGAACATGGGTGACCAGGTTCGCGTGAAGGCCAGCGACCGGCTCAAGATCATCAAGGTCGCCTCCGAAGTCGAAGAGACCGCACCGCCCGCGTCAGCAGCACCGACCCAGCAAGGGGGCAAGTCGTGATCACGTTGTCCCACTACCTCGTCCTGTCCGCCATCCTGTTCTCGATCAGCGTGGCCGGCATCTTCCTGAATCGCAAGAATCTCATCGTGCTGCTGATGTGCATCGAGCTGATGCTGCTCGCAGTGAACATGAATTTCATCGCCTTCTCGCATCACCTGCAGGACATCGCAGGACAGGTGTTCGTGTTCTTCATTCTCACCGTGGCTGCGGCGGAATCCGCCATCGGCCTCGCCATTCTGGTCGTGTTGTTCCGCAACCTGCAGACCATCAACGTCGCCGACATTGACGAGCTGAAGGGCTGATGACGATGGACATGAAAACCATTTACCTTCTCGTCGTCCTGGCCCCGTTGGCAGGCGCCATTGGTGCCGGCTTCTTCGGCAAGTTGCTGGGCCGGGCCTTCGCGCACTCGATCACCATCGCCGGTGTTGCCGCATCCTTCATTCTGTCCTGCATCGTGTTCCAGGACGTGATGGCGGGTAACCAGTTCAATGGTGCGCTGTACACCTGGACCGTCACCCAGGGCGTCAACCTGGAGATCGGCTTTCTCATCGACCGGCTGACCGTGCTCATGATGCTGGTCGTCACCTTCGTGTCGCTCATGGTGCACGTCTACACCATCGGGTACATGGCCGAGGATGACGGCTACCAGCGCTTCTTTGCCTACATCTCGTTGTTCACCTTCTCCATGCTGATGCTGGTGATGTCGAACAACTTCCTCCAGCTCTTCTTCGGCTGGGAGGCGGTGGGCCTGGTGTCGTATCTGCTGATCGGCTTCTGGTTCAAGCGGCCGACCGCCATCTACGCCAACCTGAAAGCCTTCCTGGTCAACCGCGTGGGTGACTTCGGCTTCCTGCTCGGCATCGGCCTCATCTTCGCCACCATGGGCACACTCAACTATGCCGAGGTGTTTGCGAAAGCCCCGGCATTGAAGGACGCCATCGCCCCCATTCCCGGCTTCACCTGGAACCTGATGACGGCCATCTGTATCGGCCTCTTCATCGGTGCCATGGGCAAGAGCGCGCAGTTCCCGCTGCATGTCTGGCTGCCTGATTCGATGGAAGGTCCCACGCCCATCTCTGCGCTGATCCACGCCGCGACCATGGTGACTGCAGGTATCTTCATGGTGGCGCGCATGTCGCCGCTCTTCGAGATGTCGCAGGCGGCACTGTCGTTCGTGCTCATCATCGGCTCCATCACGGCATTCTTCATGGCGTTGATCGCCATCGTGCAGTACGACATCAAGCGCGTGGTCGCCTATTCCACGCTGTCGCAGCTGGGATTCATGACCATGGCGCTGGGCGCAGGGGCCTACTCTGCTGCCATCTTCCATCTCATGACGCATGCCTTCTTCAAGGCCGTGCTGTTCCTGGGTGCTGGCTCGGTCATCATGGCCATGCATCACGAGCAGGACATGCGCAAAATGGGCGGGCTAGCCAAATACATGCCCATCACCTACATCACGGTGCTGATCGGTGCGCTGGCCAATGCGGGATTCCCGCCCTTCGCCGGCTTTTTCTCCAAGGACACCATCATCGAGGCATTGCATGCCTCCACCACGCCGGGTGCAAGCATCGCGTACATCGCCGCGCTGGCCGCGGTGTTCGTGGGTGGGCTGTATTCCTTCCGCCTGGTCTTCCTGGTTTTCCATGGCCGGGAGCGTTGGCATGATGTGTCGAACCATGCCGACGTGCACGGCGGGCACGACGAGCACCACGGACTTGCCCCGGGTGAGAAGCCGCACGAATCCCCTTGGGTAGTGACCCTTCCGCTGATCCTGCTCGCCATCCCATCCATCTTCTCCGGTTGGTTGATTGGCGAAATCGTGTACGGAAGCTACTTTGGTGCCGCGGTGGAGAAGGGTGTCATTGCTGAGCTGGCGCTGAAATTCCACGGCGGTCTGGGGATGATCTCCCACGGATTCCAGACTGCGCCGTTCTGGGAGGCCGTCGCGGGATTGGGTGTGGCGTACTACTTCTTCATCCTGCATCCTGAGCTGGCTGCGAATATTCGCAGGAAAGCAGGTGCGCTGGTCACGATCCTGGAAGAGAAATATTACTTTGACCGCTTCAACGACTGGTTCTTCGCCGCCGGTGCACGCGGTCTGGGGCGCGGTCTGTGGAAGTTCGGTGACGTCACCATCATCGACGGCATCATGGTCAATGGCACGGCGAAGGTCATCGGCTGGAGCTCCACCGTGATCCGCAAGATTCAGACAGGCGTGGTGTCCACCTATGCATTCGCCATGATCATCGGCGTGTTTGCGATGCTGACCTGGGTTTTCCTGCGACTGTATGTACCAAACTGAGCACCGACTTGATCCATAACGAAATCGAAATGGGATGAACGCCGGATCAATACCGGTGTGACACAACATGCAACCGCCAGTTCTATCTCTTGCCATCTGGGTGCCGATCATCGCCGGCATCCTGGTGCTGTTCCAGTCCGGCGATCATCTGAAGACCAGCGCCCGCTGGACAGCGCTCATCGGCAGCGTCATCGGTCTGGTCGTCGCTGTGCCGTTGTGGGCCGGGTTCAATAACGGTACCGCCGCGTTGCAGTTCGTCGAAGTGCTGCCGTGGATTCCGCGCTTCAACATCCGTTATGCGCTGGGCGTGGACGGCATCTCGATGCTCTTCATCCTGTTGAACAGCTTCACCACCATTCTCGTCATCATCGCTGCGTGGGAAGTGATCCAGGAAAAGGTGTCGCAATACCTGGCCGCCTTCCTGATCATGTCCGGCCTCATCAACGGCGTTTTCGCGTCAACCGACGCAATCCTGTTCTACCTTTTCTTTGAAGCCATGCTGATCCCGATGTTCCTCATCATCGGTGTCTGGGGCGGCCCGAACCGGGTGTACGCGGCGGTCAAGTTCTTCCTCTACACGCTGCTGGGCTCGCTGCTCATGCTGGCCGCACTCATCTATCTTTACCATGAGACCCGCGGCAGCTTCGATATCTACGATTTCCACAAAGTCCCGCTGTCGATGACGGCGCAGATACTGATCTTCTTTGCCTTCTTCGCCTCCTTCTCCGTGAAGGTGCCGATGTGGCCGGTGCATACGTGGTTGCCTGACGCGCACGTCGAAGCGCCCACTGGCGGCTCCGTGGTGCTGGCCGCCATCACGTTGAAGATCGGTGCCTATGGCTTCCTGCGCTTCAACCTGCCCATTGCACCCGATGCCTCGCAGGCCCTGGCCGGTTTCATGATTACGCTCTCGCTCGTCGCCGTGATTTACATCGGCCTGGTTGCGTTGATCCAGGCCGACATGAAAAAGTTGGTCGCGTATTCATCGATCTCGCACATGGGCTTCGTCACCTTGGGGTTCTTCCTGTTCAACAACCAAGGCATGGGCAGCATCATCGGCGTCGAAGGGGCTCTGATACAAATGATTTCGCATGGCTTCATCTCGGCCGCCATGTTCCTGTGCATCGGGGTGCTCTACGACCGGGTGCATTCGCGCGAGATATCGGCCTATGGCGGTGTCGCCAACAAGATGCCCGTGTTCGCCGCCTTTGCCGTGCTCTTCGCCATGGCCAACTCCGGCCTGCCGGCCACATCCGGCTTCGTGGGTGAATTCATGGTGATCCTGGGTGCCGTTAAGGTGAACTTCTGGTACGGCTTCCTTGCCGCCACCACACTCATCTTTGGTGCTGCCTACACCTTGTGGATGGTGAAGCGCGTGATCTTCGGTGAAGTGGCCAATGACAATGTCGCAGCGCTCACGGACATCAACCGCCGCGAGATCCTGATCCTCACGGTGCTCGCAGTCGCGGTGCTCTTCATGGGCATCTATCCGAAGCCGTTCACCGACGTCATGCACGTCTCCGTCGAGGCCCTGCTGAGGCATGTGGCCATCGGAAAGATCGCACTATGAACCACAACATCATCCTCGCCGCGCCGGAGATTTTCCTGCTGGTCATGATCGGCGTGATCATGATGGCGGATCTGTTCAGCCCGCCAGACAAGCGTGCGGGCAGAATCATGTTCCTCGCAGTCGTGGCGCTGCTGGGAGTCGGCTTATCGCTCTACATCCCGTTTTCATCCTCCCCGTTTGGGCAGTCGCGTTTCGCCTTCGGCGGCATGTTCATCGTCGATGGCATGGCTGTCGTGCTCAAGACGGCGCTGGTTGCTGCGCTGCTGATTGGCCTCGTGTACAGCCGCGATCATCTGGCCAAGCGCAATCTGTTCAATGGCGAGTACGTGATGCTGTCGCTGTTTGCGCTGCTCGGCATGATGGTCATGGTGTCGGCCAACAACTTTGTCACGTTGTACCTTGGCCTCGAAATTCAGGCGTTGTCGGTGTACTCGATGGTCGCGTTGCAACGGGATTCTGCACGTGCGTCCGAGGCTGCGATGAAGTACTTCATCCTCGGCGCGCTCGCATCCGGCCTGCTCCTGTATGGCATCTCCATGATCTACGGCGCCACGGGCTCGCTAGACATCGAGAAGGTCGCGAAGTCCGTGAGCTTCAGTCAGGGCAACACACCGCTGCTGGCCTTCGGTCTCGTGTTCGTGGTGGCCGGCCTCGCGTTCAAGCTGGGCGTGGTGCCGTTCCACATGTGGGTGCCAGACGTCTATCACGGCGCGGCCACGCCGATCACGATGCTGCTGTCCACAGCACCCAAGATTGCCGCCTTGGCCTTTGTTCTGCGCATCCTGGGTGACGGGCTTTCCGGCATGGCAGCGGACTGGCAGTTGATGCTCGTATTCCTGGCCGTCATGTCGCTTGCCATCGGCAATATCGTCGCCATTGCCCAGACCAATCTGAAGCGCATGCTGGCCTACTCGACCATCTCGCACATGGGCTTCCTGCTGCTGGGCATCCTCTCGGGCACGCAGAATGGCTACAGCTCCAGCATGTTCTATGTCATCACCTATGCGCTCACGGCGCTGGCATCGTTCGGCATGATCCTGCTGCTCTCGCGTGAGGGTTTCGAGGCCGAGAATATCGAGGACTTCAAGGGCCTCAACCAACGCTCCCCGTGGCACGCATTCCTCATGCTCATCGTCATGTTCTCGCTGGCGGGCATTCCGCCCACAGTCGGCTTCTTCGCCAAGCTGTCCGTATTGCAGGCCGTACTCGAAGCCGGGTTCACCTGGCTGGTTGTCTTCGCCGTGCTGATGAGCGTCATCGGTTCGTTCTACTACCTGCGCATGGTGAAGCTGATGTACATGGATGCGCCGGTCGACACCTCACCCATTGGCGGTGATGCCACGGTGCGGTCGCTGCTTGCGGTCAACTCATTTGCGCTGCTGGTATTGGGCCTCATTCCGGGCGGCCTGCTGGAAGTCTGCCGGCGAGCCATTGCCGTCAGTTTCTGAAGGCTATCCATGTCGCAGGTTGACCAGCCCGATTCCCGTGCTGCAACCGGCCGTGACCTGACCGAGTCCACGGTCGATTCCCGCATTGCCTGGCAGGGAAACTTCCTGCAAGTTCTGAATGACACTGTGCGTCTGCCTGATGGCAGCCTGTCACATCGCGAGTACATCACCCATCCCGGTGCCGTCATCATCGTGCCCATGCTGGATGACGACACCTACGTGCTGGAGCGCCAGTATCGCTATCCGCTGCGCCGCCATTTCATCGAGTTCCCGGCGGGCAAGATCGACGCCGGAGAGCCGCCCATCGAGACAGCGAAGCGCGAGTTGAAGGAGGAGACCGGCTACGTAGCGGCCGATTGGCAACACCTCGCACTCACGCATCCCTGCATTGGCTATTCCAACGAGATCATCGAGCTCTTCGTCGCGCGCGATCTCACCCAGACCGGTGCAGTGCCGGACGCTGGCGAATTCCTCGACGTGATCACCCTGCGCCGTAAGGACCTGCTTGCGAATATTCGCAATGGCGAGGTGACCGATACCAAGACCGTGTTTGCGGCGCTGTGGATGGAGCAGTTTGGGTACGGGCTCGCAAGCAAAGGCGAAGCAAACACAGGTGAACACGGATGAACACGGATGTTTGTCGAGGGTGCTCGGCTGCTGCTGTGGCATCGGCTCATGTTCTGTCAGAATGACCTCAAATTGATTCAGGACGGGCGCGCTGTCATGTCAGCTCCATTTGTGTTCATCTGTGTTCATCTGTGTTTGCGTTCGCATCGGGTCTGCGCAAAGGCCAGTGCATGAGCCCAGACTACGACATCGTCATCATCGGCGGCGGCATCAATGGTTGCGGCATCGCCCGCGATGCGGCCGGCCGCGGCCTGAAAGTGTTGCTGTGCGAGCGGCACGACCTCGCGAGCCACACCAGCTCATGGAGCTCCAAGCTCATCCACGGTGGCCTGCGCTATCTGGAGCAATACGAGTTCCGCCTCGTGCGCGAGGCGTTGCGCGAGCGTGAGGTGTTGCTGAAGATCGCTCCCCATATCACGCGCCAACTTTCTTTCGTGCTGCCCCATGACCGGCGCATGCGGCCCGCGTGGATGCTGCAGCTTGGCCTGTGGCTCTACGACAACATCGCCGGCCCCATCACGCTGCCGAAGTCGCAACGCGTGACCTTCCCCAGCCCGCAGTGCGGCGAATCGTTGAAGCCGGAGTTCAAGCAGGGCTTCATCTATTCCGATCTGCAGGTGGACGACTCGCGGCTCACCATTCTCAATGCGTTGTCGGCCAAGGAGAAGGGTGCTGTCATTCTTACCCGCACTGCCTGCCTGTCGGCCAAGCGCCATGACGGCGTGTGGCGCGTGCTGCTGCAGGATGCGACGGGTGTGCGTACCGATGTGACGGCACGCGCTGTCGTCAATGCCGCCGGGCCGTGGGTCAAGGAAGTTGCCGAGCAGGTCTTGCATCTCAAGAGCAAATCGACCATTCGCTGGGTCAAGGGGTCGCACATTGTCGTGCCGCGCCTGCCCGGCGCCAATCACGCCTACATCCTGCAACACGACGACAAGCGCGTCATCTTCGTGATCCCGTTGGCGGACAAATACAGCCTCATCGGCACCACCGATGTGCAGGTCAAGACGCTGGACGGTGCGGAGCAGATCAGCCCGAAAGAGCTCGACTATCTGCTGGCTGCGGTCAATCGCTACATGACCACCACGCTCAAATACAGCGATGTCGTGTGGACCTATGCGGGCGTGCGTCCGCTCTACGATGATGGCGAACGCAATCCCTCGCAGGTCACCCGCGACTACACGCTGCAGGTGATGGATGCGGAAGGCGAGCTGCCGCTCTTGACTGTCTTCGGCGGCAAGATCACCACCTACCGCGAGCTGGCCGTCCACGTGATGGACAAGCTGAAGACCTATTTTCCCGACATGCGTGGCACGTGGACGGCCAATGAGCCACTGCCAGGCGGCGACACGCCATCTGTCACGGCGCTGTACACCGGATTGCAGGCGCGCTATTCCGGCCTGCCCAAGGACTATCTCTTCGCCCTGCTGCGCCGCTACGGCACGCGCATCACCCGCATCCTCGGTACAGCGGAAGTCGTCGATGATCTCGGTATCCGCTTCGGCCAGCAGCTCACTCAGCGCGAGATCGACTATCTCATCGCCGAGGAGTGGGCCATCACCGCGGACGACATCCTGTGGCGCCGCACCAAGGCCGGGCTCGGCATGACGAGCGATGAACGCCGCGCTGTGGCGGACTACGTGTTCTCCATGTCGCCGGGGAAGATGTGAAGGCATACCGGACGTCGCTGCGGGTTGGCTCCCCCCGGCCTTCCTGTTGACTTGACTGGGCGCGCGAAGGTCGCCTTGGCATGAAGCCGTTTCAAGACATTCCAGCCTCCCTGCTTGCGAATATTCGCGGTGTCTTCTTCGATATCGACGACACGCTGACCACCGACGGCCGCTTGACCGCATCTGCCTACAGCGCGCTGGCACAACTCAAGGCGCACAACCTGCTCGCCGTCCCCGTCACCGGCCGTCCCGCCGGCTGGTGCGATCACATTGCGCGCATGTGGCCGGTGGATGGCGTGGTGGGCGAGAACGGCGCGTTCTGGTTTGCGCACGACGATGCCGCAAAGAAGATGACGCAGCGTTTCATCGCGGATGCCACCACGCGTACCGAGCGCCGTATCCGCATGCGCGCTACCGGCGAGCGCATCCTGCGGGAAGTGCCCGGGACAGCCTGGGCGTCGGATCAACACTATCGCGAGGGCGACATCGCCATCGACTTCTGCGAGGACGTGGCCGCGTTGCCGCGCGAGGAGGTGGAGCGCATCGCCACGCACATGCGTGATGCCGGACTCACCGCCAAGATCAGCTCCATTCACGTCAACGGCTGGTTCGGCGAGTATGACAAGCTGTCCACCACGCGGCTTTTCATGCGGGAACGCTTCGACATTGACCTGGACCAGGTAAAGGATCAATACCTTTTCATCGGCGATTCACCCAACGATTCCCCCATGTTCGGCTGGTTTCCGCATTCGATTGGCGTTGCGAATATTCGCGATCTGGCGGATCGGGTGCCGAGCCTGCCGAGGTATGTCACCGAGGGTCGCAGCGGTGCAGGGTTCGCCGAGGTGATTGCAAGGCTGGTGGTCGCCGCCAAGTCCAGCCGCCAGTAACGCGCCGTGTCGAGCGCCACCGCGATGCTATCCCCCTGTTGCAAAAGGGGGGGCAGGGGGATTTGAGAACGTGGATAGCTACCTCTGCCGCGTCGCAGCGCTTGCTTCGTGCCCAGCATCGCAACACAACGCCCAAGTCTCGCAACGTAGCAAACAAGTAGCAAATCGGCCGCGTCGGGCCTTGCAACATCGCAGCCGACGACATGATGGGTGCGTGCCCATTTGCCGACTGTCCTCAGAGCACAGTCCGATAAATTAGCCGACAGGGCAGTTGCGAATATTCGCAACGCGGACACTACCCCCCCCCAGCTCCCGCGGCGGCAATTTCGCCGCAAGGAACGTGACGAGCGAATCCTTGTCCAGCGGCTTGCCAACGAAGCCGTTGAAGCCCGCCTGTTCGCAATCCTGGCGGTGCTTCTCGGAGCCGTTGGTACTCATGGCGATGACCACGAGATCTTCCGGCCGCTTCTGCGCGCGGGTGCGGATGTCGAGCACGACATCGACGAAGCCTGGCATGTCGGGATCGACCATGACCGCATCGAAGATGTCCTGTTCCAGCGCCTTGAATGCGATCTCGGCCGAATCGGCTTCCGACAGCGTGTAGCCGCGCTTTTTCAGGATGTGTGCGGCCGCGAGCTGCACCTCGCGGTTGCTGTCGATGACGAGGATGCTGCCGTCACGGCTTTCGTGCAGCGAATGGCGGGTGATGAGTGTGTGCGTGGCGTCGCTGTCGTCACCGGATACGCCGGTCACGGCGGCGATGGCCTGATTCAGCTGATTGGCCGAAAGCGGATAGCGCAGGTATGCCGAGATGCCGTTCTCGCGACAGGTGATGGCGTCGCCCGGCATGCCGCTCTTCGCGAGCATCATGATCTGCGTGCCCTTGAGTTTGGGGTGGTGCTTGATGCGAAACGCGAGCAGGAAGCCGTCCTGCACCGGCATGTGGCTGGGCACGATCACGAGCGGAATCGGCTCATCCTCCTGCTCCTGACGCAGCAATAGCTGCATGGCCATGGTGGCGTTGTCGGCTTCTTTGGGCTGCATGCGCCAGCTCTTCATCAGTGCCGCGAGCTCGCTCCGCTGCGCGGCGTCGTCGCTCACGATGAGTATGGGCAGGCCGGTCAGCGTGACCACATGCAGCTTGGGGCGTGACTCGAACGATTCGCTCCAGGGGAACGCGGCCGCGAAACCATAGCCCACGGCATCCTTGCGCTGCACGTTGTCGAGACTGCCACCCATCACGTTCACGAGTTGGCGCGCCACGGCCATTTGCATCAGCGCCAGCGGAGCGAAGGTGCGCAGCTTGGATGGCTTGCCGGCGGTGTTGGCGTCAATGCTGAAATTGAGGTGGATGGCCTGCTCTTCGACATATTCGGGCGAGACGGTGAGATACACCTCGTGTTGCGCGCCGGTTGAGGTGTCGAGCGCACCGATCAGCGCCTCGATGACGCTGCGCAGCACCAGCATCAGCCGTGGCGCGTCGCCTGTGACAGACGAGGGAATATCCTGCTCCACACGCAGCCTGAGCTGCACGTTGCGCTCCTCCGCCACGATGGCGACATGCTCCATCAGGGCGCACAGCACCTCGCGCAGATTGAATTCGGTTTTGTCGAGCTTCACGGCCTTCAGCTCGGTCGGTTCGAACTTGGAGAAGTCGAGCAGGCCGCCTATGGCGTTGAAGGCGCTCCGCGCAGAGCTTTCCACGCGCTGGAAGTGTTCCAGCACGGTCGCTGGCAGGTCCAGCTGCTCGGCACGGTGGATGGCGCTGCCGGCACTTTCCACGGTGGTGGCGAGCTCGCGGGCAATGCGTTCGACCAGGGCCACCTGAGCCGCTGTCGTGGCGCCATCGGACTTGCCTGCCTTGCCCTTGGCGGGCTTCGCTGCGCTGACTTCAAACAGATGCAGCCGACCTTGAAGAACATTGTCCTCTTCGACCGGGAATACCCGCTGGCGCGCATTGCGTCCGTCTGCGAGACGGAATTCACTGTCCTGCGAGCCATTCTTGACCGGGATGTGTGGTCCGCCTTCAATGCCCGACTCCTTGCGTGCCTGCGCAAACACATCCGGGACCTGCAGCCCGATCAGGGATTGTGGTGCATCCAGAATGCCGAATAACAGGCAGAACGCACTGTTGACACTCTCCACCTCACCGGTGCCGGATTCCACGAGGCAGGGCTGGTCGGAATTTTCACTCAGGTTCAGCAAATGCGCGATGCTGACTGCCGCCTGACGTTCGGTGATCCGGTCGCCGCTCACGTCGCGCAGCCTGCCTGCGACGCCGATGGGTTTCTCATTGGCGCCCAGCAGCGCGGCCAGCTTGATGTCGTACTCGCTGTCCGGGTCGCTGTTCAGGCGGACATCCACTTCCGCCGTCGCAGCTTTGCCATCGGCAATCTTGCGGAATGCGCGATTGAATGCCGCGCGGGAGTCCGCCGTGAAATGCTCCGCCAACGGTGCATCCAGTCCCAGTGCCGCCAGGCCGAAGAGCTCCAGCAACGACTCGGTCGCGAACACGATATGTCCGCCGAGATCGGCTTCGAAGATCGGCTCATTGAGGGCGACAAGTGCGTTGGAAGACATCCGTAGGCGGTTTCAGCGTGGCAAAGGAGGGGAATTATAGCCCCCGATGCCGGGCATGCGGCGCAGGCAGGGGATTTTCACTACGGGGCAGATAGAATTCGGACGCCATGCCACTTCTAGAGCACACGCCCCGCGGCCTGTATTGCCCCGCCGGCGACTTCTACATCGACCCCTGGCGCCCGGTGGACCGGGCCGTCATCACCCATGCGCATTCCGACCATGCGCGGCCGGGTCACGCGCGCTATCTCGCGATGTTTCCGGCCGAAGGCGTGCTGCGCAACCGGCTGGGTGCTGACGTGAACCTGGAATGTGTGGGCCATGGCGAGGTGCGCGAGTTGAACGGCGTGCGCGTCTCCCTGCATCCGGCTGGCCACGTACTGGGCTCGGCCCAGGTGCGGGTCGAGCATCGCGGCGAAGTATGGGTCGTGTCGGGCGATTACAAACTCGACGCCGATCCCACCTGCACGCCATTCGAGCCCGTGCGCTGCCACACCTTTGTCACTGAATCCACGTTCGGATTGCCGGTTTATCGCTGGGAAGACCCAACGCGAATATTCGCAAGGGTGAACGCGTGGTGGCAACGCAATGCCGAAGCGGGACGCACCAGCGTGGTATTCGGCTATGCGTTCGGCAAGGCGCAACGCGTGCTGACCAGCGTCGATACCGGTATCGGTCCGATCTTCGTGCATGGCGCGGTCGAGGTATTGAACGAGGCGTATCGCAAGGCGGGGGTTGCACTGCCGGAAACGCGTAGGGTCTCGGATGTGGACCACAAGTTCGACTACGGCCGCGCACTCATCGTGGCACCGCCGTCCGCGCAGGGCACACTCTGGATGAAGCGCTTTGGCGATTACGCCGACTGCTTTGCCTCCGGCTGGATGGCGATTCGCGGGGCGAAGAAGCAGCGCAATGTCGATCTCGGTCTGGTGCTGTCCGATCATGCGGATTGGCCGTCGCTCTTGAAGGCCATTGACGCCACAGGCGCTGCGAATATTCGCGTGACGCATGGCTCGGTGCCGGTGATGGTGCGATATCTGCGGGAGCGCGGGCTGAATGCAGAGGCGCTGGAGACAGAGTTTCAGGGGGAGGGCGGGAGTGATGATGTAACGGCTGAGCCTGCGCCAGAGTCGGCAGCATGAAACGCTTCGCCGCACTCTTCGCCGACCTCGACGGCTCCACCCGCACGGCAGACAAGACGCGTGCGCTGGCGGACTATTTTCGCGTCGCTGCGCCCGCGGACGCCGCCTGGGCAGTCTGGTTTCTCACGGGCAACCGACCTCGCGCAGCTGTGAAGACCACGCATCTGCACGCTTGGGCAGCGGATGCAGCGGGCCTGCCCGCGTGGCTGTTCGCCGAAAGCTATGACGCGGTGGGCGACCTGGCGGAGACCATCGCGCTGATCCTGCCGCCACCCACATCCACCAGCGATTTGCCGCTCACCGCCTGGGTAGAGGATCGGTTGTTGCCCTTGCGTTCGCTGGATGAGGCCGCCCAGCGCGAGGCACTGCTCAGCTACTGGAACGAGCTCGCCGGCACTGAGCGCTTCGTCTTCAACAAGCTCATCACCGGCGGCTTTCGCGTGGGCGTGTCGTCGCTGCTGGTGATCCGTGCGCTGGCCGAGTTGAGCGGCGTGGATGCCAAGATCATCGCGCATCGTCTCACCGGCAAGTGGGTGCCCTCGGCGGAGAACTGGACGAGGCTCATCTCTGCAGAGGGTGACGCGTTCGACGCGTCGCAGCCCTATCCCTTCTTCCTGGCGCATCCGATTGAAGGTAACCCAGCTTCGCTCGGTGACTGCGCCGACTGGCAGGCGGAGTGGAAGTGGGACGGCATTCGCGGGCAGTTGGTGAAACGGCAGGGCGGCGTGCATCTCTGGTCGCGCGGGGAAGAATTGATCTCCGAACAGTTCCCGGAAATTCTCGCAGCGGCCAGGGTGTTACCCGAAGGGGTGTACGACGGCGAGATTCTCGCCGTGACGCGCGCCGGTGGCGAAGAGCGCGTGCGGCCCTTCGCCGACCTGCAGAAGCGCCTCGGCCGCAAGAACCCAGGGAAGAAGATTCTCGCGGATAACCCTGCCATATTTCTGATCTACGACCTGCTGGAGCTGGAAGGTACGGACTGGCGCCCACAGCCGCTGCATGAGCGGCGTACTGCTTTGCACCGGCTCATCTATGGCCTGGTCATCGACCCAGCCGGGCCGCGCGTGCTGCAGCTTTCCGACCTAGTGCGCGCGCCCAGCTGGGAGACACTGGCCCTGGCGCGCGAAGGAAGCCGGGCGCGCGGCACGGAAGGGTTGATGCTGAAGCGGCGGGACTCGGCCTACGGCGTCGGCAGAACACGTGGCGACTGGTGGAAATGGAAGATCGATCCCTGGACACTGGACTGCGTGCTGGTCTATGCCCAGCGCGGCCACGGCAAGCGCGCCAGCCTGTACACCGACTACACCTTCGCCATCTGGCGGGATACCGAGGCCGGGCGCGAGCTGGTTCCTTTTGCCAAGGCGTATTCAGGTCTCTCTGACGAGGAGATCGCCGAGGTGGATGCCTTCATCCGCAAGAACACGCTGGAGAAGTTTGGCCCGGTACGCACGGTGAAGCCGGAACTGGTCTTCGAGCTGGCGTTCGAGGGCATCCAGCGGTCAAAGCGGCACAAGTCCGGCGTGGCGGTGCGCTTCCCGCGCATGGCGCGCATCCGCCGCGACAAGCAGATCGAGGACGCGGATTCACTGGAGACGATTCTGCGCATGATTCCAGGCTATTGATGTTTCCTCAATTCACGACAGATTGTTGTCGTCCCTGCGAAGGCGCGAAGGCATGCTTCGCCCCAGTTTCGTTCGACCGAAAGCCGCTGGACCCCGGCTTTCGCCGGGGCGACGAACTTTGTAATGATTTCTGGAATCCTCAATAGTTGGCGAAGGCGGGGCAGCGCAGAGCGCGGTGTGGGAAAATGCGCGCCATGACTACCATGCAAATTCCCCACGACCAGTGGTTCTACGAGTTCACGCTGCCGGACGGCACGAAGCTCCCCTGCCGCACGCCGCCGCATGTGCTGCCCATTCACGCGACGCGCAACGCGATGATGCAAGCCGCCATCGAACGCGCCGGGCTGGGCAGCCTGCGCGAGCGGACTGCCATCGACATCGCCTGCCATCAGGGCTACTTCTCCGCCGAGCTGGCTCGCTTGGGCTTTGCCGAGGTACTGGCCACCGATGCACGCGCCGAGCATGTGCGCGATGCGGGCTTCATCGCGCAGTCCATGGGCCTTGCGAATATTCGCACGCTGCAATCCGATCTCTTTGATCTCAAGCCTTCCACTGTTGGCGAGTTCGATCTCGTGCTGTTGTTCGGTCTGCTGTATCACGTCGAGAATCCGGTCGGCGCGCTCCGCATCGCGCGTGCGCTCACGAAGAAAATCTGCATCATCGAAACCCAGATCGCGCCATCCCTGTCGGGCGTCATGGACTGGGGCTCTTACGAATACGTGAAGCCCATGCACGGCAGTTTCGCCGTCATCGACGAGAGCGAGGAGCTGGAAGGCCCGGAGATGAGCGTCACCGGCATCTGCCTTTGCCCCAGTCTGGATGCGCTCTTGTGGATTTTGAAGAAGATCGGGTTCCGGCATTGCGAGGTGATCGAAACGCCGACAGGTGGGTATGAACAGCATCGCTTCGGCAAGCGCGCTGTGGTGTCGGCGCTGGTTTGATCGCCACGTTCCTGCATTCAAACCTCACGCAAACACAGATGAACACAGATGAACACAGATGGTTGGATGTCGGACGATGCGAATATTCGCATCCCGCATTGACTCTCGGCATCCGTAATGCAAGGCATCTGTGGCCCTATCCGTGTTTATCTGTGTTCATCTGTGTTTGCGGTAGTCGTTTGAGCCCCGCGAGCTTGAGTTGAACGTGCCTGCGCGCATATTCGGCGATTCACCCGCAGCCTTCTCGCTGGCCGCGTTGACCGAATCGAATCCCGCACTCGCGCGGCAATTCCTGTGGCGCAGCAACGGGCTGCCTGATCCGCTGCCCGCCCGCTGGCTGCACTGGGGTGCAGGCAGCAATGTGTTCGACGATTTCGTGAACGTCGATTTCGTGGCCTCCCCCCGCGTGCTGGAGTGGGACTTCCTGGACCCGTGGCCGCTCGCTGCTGCAGGACAATTCGAGGGTGCTTTCTCCGAAGACACGCTGGAGCATTTCTTCCTGGCCGAACAGGCGTACATCCTCTGCAATCTCAATGTGTTGCTGAAATCCGGCGGCGTCTCGCGCATCCTCATGCCGAGCTGGGCGCGGTTGCTCTCGCTGGGTGAGAAGGCGGCGGCACCGGGTGAATTCCTGCGCGAGACATTTGGTGTCGCAACGGAGGTGGACGCCATGAACGCGGGGCTGCGTTTCTCGGGGCACCGCTGGCTGCATGATGAGAAGAGTCTGGCGTTTCTTGCGCAGGATTGCGGCTTTGATGCGGTGCCCACGACGTGTTCGGAGTCAACGCTGGAATGGCTGTCGAATCGCAACCTGCGCAGCGAGGACGACTCTGCCTCGTTCGCGACGGACCTGCTCAAGCGGGCTTCGCTGCGCAGGATTGAAGTGTCCCCGACCGAGGTCATCGGTGCCGAGCAGGTGGAAACGCTGGATGGCGGCATCGCTGTGTTTCGCGCCACCGAGGCGACTGCACGCGTTGCCTATGCCCTCGAAGCAGCGATTCCCACCGCAACGCTTGCGCTTGCGAATATTCGCAGTGCCAACCTCTCCGAGTTCCGCGCCCATTACTACAAGTCGATTACGCTGCATCATGGCGAAACGTCCGGCACCTGGCGCCTGGACGAGACGCTGAAGTCGCGCCCCTGCATGAACCTGCTCACGCGCCAGCAGATTCGCCAGGCGGCGGCGGGCATGACGTCGATTGATTCGGTCCGCTTCCATCCGGTGGCGCAGGCGGGTCAGTGCTTCACGCTGGGCCCGCTGGAGCTTCATGTCGAGCTGCCCGCCTGATGAGCCGGGACGGCGAAAGCCCGCACAAAAGCCGCAGCGGCCTGGTTCGCATCTGGCGCGCATTCTGGTATTCGCTGGAAGGCTTCGGCGCGGCGCTGAAGCACGAGCACGCCTTTCGCCAGGAGTTGTTGCTGTGCCTCGTGCTGATGCCTGTGGCAATACTGCTGCCGTTCGAAATCATCGAACGCGTGCTGCTGATCGCGATGCTCTTTTTGGTACTGATCGTGGAGTTGCTCAACTCTGCCATTGAGGCGGTGGTGGACCGCGTCAGCCTGGAAGATCATGCCTTGTCCAAGCGCGCCAAGGATATTGGCAGCGCGGCCGTGTTCCTGTCCCTCACGCTTGCCGGCATTGTCTGGGTGCTTATCGCGGGGCCGGTGCTGTGGCGTCTGCTCTGAGCGCGCGCGGGGCGTAAAATCGCGGTTTCCGGGCAAACGGTGATCCCGTCTGCCCGATGAACCAGCGCCTTGACCAGAGGCGCGCTGCAACTGGAGCCCCCGATGAACGATCTTTCCCGTCCGCCCGCCGCTTCTTCCACTGCTGCCTCCAGCCAGGCCCGCCCGGTGCGCGCGCCGCGTGGCAGCGAGCTCACCTGCAAGAACTGGCTCATCGAAGCCGCATACCGCATGCTGCAGAACAACCTCGACCCCGAGGTGGCGGAGAACCCGGACAAGCTGGTCGTGTACGGCGGCATCGGCAAGGCCGCGCGCAACTGGGCCTGCTTTGACGCCATTCTGGAATCGCTCAAGAAGCTGGAAGCCGACGAGACGCTGCTCATTCAATCCGGCAAGCCCGTGGGCGTGTTCCGCACCCATGCCGATGCGCCGCGCGTGTTGCTGGCGAACTCGAACCTGGTGCCGCACTGGGCCACATGGGAGCACTTCCATGAGCTCGATCGCAAGGGCCTGATGATGTACGGCCAGATGACGGCGGGCTCGTGGATCTACATCGGCTCGCAGGGCATCGTGCAGGGCACGTATGAGACCTTCGCCGAGATGGGTCGTCAGCATTTCGGTGGGAGTCTAAAGGGCAAGTGGATTCTCACTGGCGGCCTCGGTGGCATGGGCGGCGCGCAGCCGCTGGCGGCGACCATGGCGGGGGCCTCCATGCTGGCGGTGGAGTGCGACGAGACGCGTATCGACTTCCGGCTCCGCACGCGTTACGTGGATCGCAAAGCTGCCACGCTGGATGAGGCGCTGGACATTATCCACGCCGCGCACGCGAAGGGGGAGCCCGTGTCAGTGGGGCTGCTGGGTAACGCTGCTGATGTGTTCGCGGACATCGTGAAGCGTGTGAAGGCCGGTGACGCCAAAGCGCGTCCCGATGCCGTAACGGATCAGACCTCTGCGCATGACCCGCTGAATGGTTACCTGCCGCAAGGCTGGACCATGGCGCAGGCAGCAGCCGAGCGCACCAGCAATCCGGAAGCGGTGGTGCACGCCGCAAAGCAATCAATGGCCGTGCAGGTACGCGCCATGCTCGATCTCTGCCACGCCGGCATTCCGACCGTGGACTATGGCAACAACATCCGCCAGGTCGCGCTGGAAGAAGGCGTGACCAATGCGTTCGACTTCCCCGGCTTCGTGCCTGCGTACATCCGCCCGCTGTTCTGTCGCGGCGTGGGGCCGTTCCGCTGGGTGGCGCTGTCGGGTGATCCCGAAGACATCGCCAGGACGGATGCGAAGGTCAAGGAACTGATCCCCGACGACAAACATCTGCACAACTGGCTCGACATGGCCGCGAAGCGCATCGCATTCCAGGGCCTGCCCGCACGCATCTGCTGGGTGGGGCTGGGTGATCGCCATCGTCTCGGTCTTGCGTTCAACGAGATGGTGCGCAAAGGTGAATTGATAGCGCCTGTCGTCATCGGCCGCGACCATCTTGATTCCGGCTCGGTTGCGTCACCCAATCGTGAGACCGAGGCCATGCTGGATGGCTCCGATGCGGTCTCCGACTGGCCGTTGCTCAATGCACTGCTCAACACGGCCTCGGGTGCAACCTGGGTGTCGCTGCATCATGGCGGCGGCGTCGGGATGGGCTTCTCGCAGCACTCGGGCGTGGTCATCGTGTGCGACGGCACCAAGGAAGCCGATGCCCGCATCGGCCGTGTGCTGTGGAATGATCCGGGTACCGGCGTGATGCGGCATGCGGATGCGGGCTACGACATCGCCAAGGCGTGTGCGCGGGAGCAGGGACTCAAGCTGCCGATGCAAGTTGCTGTATGAAACACAAAGAAGAATTCATTTCGATAGCTGGGGCAGGACTTGTTTGGCCGGCGGCGGCTCTTTGTGAGACTTTGGTACGACAAAAGCGTGATCCCGCCAACCCTGACATCCCAAACGTTCACGAGGTCAATTCTTCAACTGCCGTTTGTCTTCTGTTAGTGCTTGTATTCGAGTCTTACTTATCTAGGGTTCGGCACTTTGATCTTACGTCAGCTAGCGCGCAAAAGAAGTCAGCGTGGAGCTACTTCAGTTCACTGAAAGGATGTAAGCGGTTGGGCGCAAGAGTTGCTGAAGTAATGTTGATTCGAAACTCGATTGCACACAATCATGTCTACACTTATGAGCAGGTATGGGAGGACTTCCAGTCCGTTCATGTGCGAAATTTCAGGATTGATACTTCTTGGCAAACTGACTCTAAGTTCAAGCAGGTGGTTCTCCTGAAGAGACGGGGAGTGCCGAGAACAAGAATTCTCCAACTTAGGACTGTTCCCTCGTTGATCGGGCGGGAAGAGGTTGTTGCAGTATTCCGAACTATAGAAGTCGCTCTCTCGGCACTTTGCAGACACAAGTATCTCGATTTATCTGTTCGTCATGTATCAGTGCCCTTTAAGGGAGTTCACGACTCGCATCGTAGGATGAAAAATTTCTGGGAGATCTGTCAGGAGATTGAAAACTCCCTTCAGGCTTAGCACTCACTATGCATACCAATGTTGAACAGAACTCGCTGTGGCAACGTGCCCTTTCGCTGGCCCGGCAGGTTCGGACACAGCCGGGCAACTTCGAGGCGGCCAATACCGCAGTGCAGGATCTTGCCATCCTCGCCAATGACACGACGCTGGCTGCACCTGCCTTGCCTGCACCCGCCGCCGCGCCGGAAGGTTTTGTGCCGCCCAGGGTTTCAATCATTATCTGCAGCATCAACCCCACGCGATATGCAGCCATCACCGAGCGCTATCGCACGCTGTTTCCCTCAGACAAGCTGGAAATCATCGGCATCCACGACGCCCGTGGGTTGAACGAGGCCTACAACCGCGGACTGGACCGTGCAACGGGCGACATCGTGGTGTTCAGCCACGACGATCTCCACATTCTGCCGGACAATTTTGCCGAGCGTCTCGCTGGCCATATGCAGCACTTCGATGTCATCGGCGTTGCAGGAACAACCCGTGCCAGCGGGCCGACCTTCGGTTGGTCCGGGCATCCGCATTCGCATGGCTGGGTCACGCATCCGGCACCGGATGGCAAGGGCTGGATGGCAGGCACGTTCGGGCTTGACTTTGCTGTCGTTGCCGGCGCGCAGATGCTGGATGGGCTGTGGTTTGCGGCCCGGCCGGATGCTGCGCGTCGCATCCGATTCGATGAGGCGTTGCCGGGCTTTCACTTTTACGATGTGGACTTCACCTATCGCTGCCACGTCGCTGGACTGCGCATCGGGATTTGCCCCGACCTGCTGCTGGTGCATGCGTCGCACGGCAACTTTGGAGAAGTCTGGCGGCAGGCTTCGGCGGCCGTGCTCCAGAAGCACCCCGCGCTGCGTGAGCCCGTGGGACGATTCCTCCACAGCTACGGCGCGAAGCTGGATAGCCTGGATGCAGTGATGCGCTTCTACGGCTGGCTTGCGAAATTGGCCAGCACCAGTAGCCGCGAAATGGACCGGTCGTGATGCAGAAGTCGCAGCCCGGCAGGTCAGCTCTTGCCGACCTGTGCGAGCAACTTGCTGCCGTCTTCGAGATTCACCTTGCCGGTCGCGCCCTTGCAGTCTGCCGCCGTCTTGTCCGGCAAGAGCGAGATGTTTGCCGTCACGGTCTTGTCGGCGATATTGAGCGTGATCGCCTGCAGACGGCATTTGTCAAGGATCGCCGGTTTCGTGATGACCGACTGCTCGTTCCAGGTCTCGACATCGTAGGCGCGGGGGATGGATTCGAGAAAAGCACGCTGCATCACCTCGACCACGGCGGTCGATTCCAGACACTGCATCCGCGCCTGGTTGCACTCCAGGGACGATGTCTGCAGGCGATCAAACTTCCCGCTGGCCGGTGTCGCGGCCGCCGGGCCGGCACCCGGCCCCAACCAGGTGCCGTTCGCCTGAATGCGCAATCGGCCGGGCTCGCCGGTGAGATGAAACCAGAAGTTGGGCAGGGCCACCGGCGCACTCCGCAGCGTCTGCAGCTGCTGCCAGGTTCTGAATGCAAAAATACCCAGAACGAGAATCACCAGCACATAGGCAATACGGATCACCTTGTGCATCAACGGGCCGAACTTCCTTCGGGATTTTCCCATGCTGCTTCTCCCGCGCTGCTGAAAGACGGAGTGTACTTGACTACAGCATACAGGGGCACAGCCTTCCGTGGCAGTGAAGACGCCTTGCCTCCGCGCGGCCATCCCCAACGCATTCAGCAATCCACAGAAAGACAATCATCGTGATTCTTACCCCTGGCACACTCACGCTCTCCCAGCTGCGCGGCATCGCCCGCGATGCGACGCCGCTGGAGCTCGATCCCGCCTGCCTGGCGAATATTCGCAAGGGCGCGGCCACGGTTGCGGCCATCGTTGCCAAAGGGGCACCCGCTTACGGCATCAACACCGGCTTCGGCAAGCTCGCGCACACCCACATTCCCAACGACCAGCTGGAGACGCTGCAGCGCAACCTCGTGCTGTCGCACAGTGTTGGCACCGGCCCGCTACTCACGGATGAAGTCGTGCGGCTCACGCTGGTGCTGAAGGCGGCGAGCCTCGCGCATGGCATGTCCGGCGTGCGGCCGCTGATCGTGGATGCGCTGCTCGCGCTCTACAACGGCGGGGTGTACCCATGCATCCCGTCGAAGGGCTCTGTCGGCGCGTCGGGCGATCTGGCGCCGCTTGCCCACATGACGGCGGCGCTGCTGGGTCTGGGCGAGGTGAAGGTGCGCGGCAAGGTCATGCCCGCCACCGAGGGTCTTGCACACGTCGGGCTCTCGCCCATCAGCCTCGCCGCGAAGGAAGGTCTGGCTTTGCTGAACGGCACGCAAGTCTCCACCGCATTGACCCTCTTCGGTCTCTTCGCCGCCGAGGATGCCTTCGCTGCCGCCATGGTCGCGGGGGCGATGTCGGTCGATGCCGCGATGGGCAGCGACACGCCGTTCGATGCGCGCATCCACGCGCTGCGCGGCCAGCGTGGTCAGTGTGATGTGGCAGTGATCTATCGCAAACTGTTGGAGACGAGCGAGATCCGCAATTCACACCGAGTCGATGACGACAAGGTGCAGGACCCGTACAGCCTGCGCTGTCAGCCGCAGGTGATGGGCGCATGCCTTGATGTGATGCGCCAGTCGGCGGAGATTCTGGAGATCGAGGCCAATGGCGTGTCGGACAATCCGCTCGTGTTCCCCGACACCGGCGATGTGCTCTCCGGCGGCAACTTCCACGCGGAGCCGGTTGCGTTTGCCGCCGATCATCTCGCGTTGGCCATCGCGGAGATCGGCTCGCTGTCGGAGCGGCGCATCGCACTGCTGGTCGATCCCACGCTGTCTGGCCTGCCGCCTTTCCTCGTGAGCGAATCGGGCCTCAACTCCGGCTTCATGATGGCGCAGGTGACGGCTGCGGCGCTGGCCTCCGAGAACAAGTCGCTCGCCCATCCGGCCAGTGTGGATTCCATTCCTACCTCCGCCAATCAGGAAGACCACGTCAGCATGGCTACCTTCGCTGGCCGCCGTCTCGCCGACATGGCGGAAAACACCGCGACCATTGTCGCGATCGAGCTGCTGGCGGCGGCGCAGGGCATCGACATGCGCGGCCCGCTCAAGACTTCGGCCACGCTGCAGCAGGCACATGCGAATATTCGCAAGGCCGTGACCTACTACCATCACGATCGGCTCTTCGCGCCGGACATCGAGTCAGCCAAGGCGCTGGTGGTGGGCGGCGCAACATTCAACGCGATGGTCGGCAAGATCGTGGCATGAGCAACGTGTTTGCACACCTTCGCGTGGCGCGGCCCACGGATCAGCTGGATTGTATTGCCGCCATGTATCGTGACGGCCTCGGCTTCGATGTCGTGGCCGACTGGCGCGACCATGAAGGTATCGATGGCACCGTCCTGGCGCATCGCGAGCTGGGCTACCAGATCGAGTTCACGCAAGAGCGCACGCACAAGGTTGGTCGCGCACCGACCGAAGACAATCTGCTCGTGTTCTATATCCTTGATGCAGCCGAGTGGAACGCCGCGTGTGAACGCATGCTGGCTGCTGGCTTCGAGGTGGTCACCTCGCGGAATCCCTACTGGGATCGCGGTGGACGTACTTTTGAGGACGCAGACGGGTATCGTGTGGTCCTGTTCAATGGCCCCTGGCCCCGTATCCATGAAG
Source organism: Betaproteobacteria bacterium (assembly GCA_031394355.1). Taxonomy (GTDB): domain Bacteria; phylum Pseudomonadota; class Gammaproteobacteria; order Burkholderiales; family Usitatibacteraceae; genus JAEUMY01. Next base: position 22,904 of record JANNSU010000012.1, read on the forward strand.
ACGATTCAAAAAGTGGGTCTAGCGATTCGAAGGTTGGCAACACGACGTGCTGATCGACAGCTTGCCGTCGGGCGGGGTCGGTATCGTCAAATCCAAGCGCGAGCCGACTGATTGTTTCGCTGAATCATGAAATGCAAAGTGCGTGGATTCCGGCTTCCGCCGGAATGACGACAATGGGGGCGTTGCTCCAGGAGTTATCCGTGTTCATCTGTGTTCATCTGTGTTTGCGTTCTGAATGAAACTCTTCGCAAAAGAAGCATGGCTTCCATGAAAGTATTCGCAAAGGAAGCGTTGCTCCCGGAGGGCTGGCGCCGCGATGTCCTGATCGAGGTATTGGCTGATGGCTGGATCGGCATCGTCAAGCCGAACAGCGAGCCTGCTGCCACCGAGCCGGGCATCGAGCGCGTCCACGGCCCGCTCATCCCCGGCATGCCGAACCTGCATTCCCACGCGTTCCAGCGCGCCATGGCCGGACTCACCGAGAAGGCCGGCCCCTCTGGCGACAGCTTCTGGAGCTGGCGTGAACTGATGTACAAGTTCCTCGCGCGCATCACGCCGGAGGACAACGAGGCCATCGCCACACAGCTTTACATCGAGATGCTGAAGGCGGGCTATACGAGTGTCGCGGAGTTCGATTACCTTCACCACGACATCGACGGCACGCCGTATGCCGACCCGATGGAGATGAGCACGCGCCTCATGGCAGCGGCAGATACGGCCGGTATCGGCATGACGTTGTTGCCCGTGCTGTATCGGCACAGCACCTTTGGCGGGCTGCCGCCGACAGACGGGCAGAAGCGCTTCGTGATGACGCTGGATGACTACGCAGCGCTGGTGCACGAGCTGCTCTCCCGCCGTGGCGAGCCGAAGAGGCCCGGCGCGATGTTGCGCCGTGTGGGGATTGCGCCGCACTCGCTTCGCGCTGTGACGCCTGACGAACTGAAATGGGCCATCGAGATTCTCGATCAAGGCGACGCCACAGCGCCCATCCACATCCATGCTGCCGAGCAATCGAAAGAGGTGAACGACTGCCTCGCCTGGAGCCACAAGCGTCCCGTCGCCTGGCTGCTCGACAACGTCGGCCTGTCCGACCGCTGGTGCCTCGTGCACGCCACGCATCTTGATGATGATGAGACTTGGCGGCTCGCGCAATCCGGCGCGGTGGTCGGCATTTGCCCGACGACCGAGGCCAACCTGGGCGATGGCATTTTCAACGCGCCGGATTTCATGATGCAGAAAGGCCGCTTCGGTATCGGCGGCGACAGCCATGTCGGCGTGGACCCGTTCCGCGAAGTGGCGCTGATCGAATATTCGCAAAGGCTGAAGAGTGAACGACGCAATGTCCTCGGCACTGCGAATATTCGCAATGTGGGCGCAGGTCTGTTCCGCCAGGCGCTGACCGGCGGCCAGCAGGCCCTTGGCCAGCGTTCCGGCGCCATCGCCACGGGTTGCCGTGCAGATTTCGTGGTGATGAACGCCGATGATCCCGCGCTCATCGAACGCGAAGGCGATGACCTGCTCGACGCCGCCATCTTCGGCCCGGTAAGAAATCCCGTGCGGGATGTGATGGTCGGCGGTGTGTGGCGCGTGCGGGAGGGGCGACATGCGGGGGAAGAGGCGGCGTTGGCGGCGTATCGCAGGACACTGAAGCGACTGCTTGCGTGAACGCGCCGCTACAACGCATCGCTCGAAGTGCCTCCCCCTTTGGCAAAGGGGGGTTCATATCGTTGTGCTGCGAATATTCGCATTGAGCCCCGTGCCCTTCGACCTCCTCCTCACCAACGCCCGCATCGCCACCATGCGGGGTACAGGACTTGGCACCATCGACCGCGGCAGCATCGGCATTGCTGAAGGCCGCATTGCGTGGATCGGTGAGGGCAAACCCGACGCGGACTGCGAAACCCGTGACCTCGGTGGCGCATGGGTCACGCCGGGCCTCATCGACTGCCACACCCATCTCGTCTTCGCCGGTAACCGCGCGGCCGAGTTCGAGATGCGTCTCAAGGGCGCCACCTACGAGGACATCGCCAAGGCGGGTGGCGGCATTCGCTCCACGGTGAATGCCACGCGCGCTGCGACAGAAGATGAACTCTTCACGCAAAGCGCCAGGCGCTTGCGCGCACTCATCGCCGAAGGCGTCACCACGGTTGAGATCAAGAGCGGCTATGGGCTCGATCTCGCCAACGAACTGAAGCAGCTTCGCGTCGCGCGTCGGCTGGGCCGCGAACTCCCGGTGACCGTGAGCGCCACCTTCCTCGGCGCGCATGCCCTGCCGCCGGAATTCGTCGGCCGTCAGGCAGATTACGTCGATCACATCTTGAACATCATGCTGCCCGCCGTCGCGGCGGAAGGGCTGGCCGATGCGGTCGATGCCTTCTGCGAGAACATTGCCTTCACGCCCGCCGAGACATCGCGAATATTCGCAAGGGCGCGCGAGCTGGGGTTGAAGGTCAAGTTGCATGCTGACCAGTTGAGCGATGGCGGTGGCGCCGCACTGGCCGCCAGTTTCGATGCGCTGTCCGCCGACCATCTCGAATGGACCAACGAGCCCGGCATCACCGCCATGGCGAAGGCTGGTACCGTCGCGGTCATGCTGCCGGGTGCGTTCTATTGCCTGCGCGAAACCAGGCTGCCGCCCATCGATCTCCTGCGCAAGCACGGTGTCGCTATGGCCGTCGCCAGTGATCTCAATCCCGGCACGTCACCCATCGTGTCGCTGCAGGCCAACATGCATATGGCGTGTACGCTGTTTCGCATGACGCCGGAGGAAGTGCTGCGCGGCGTGACGGTTAATGCGGCCAGGGCGCTGGGGCTTACGGATCGTGGCGTGATTGATGTGGGTCGTCGTGCTGATCTGGCGGTGTGGGATGTGGAGTCGGTGGTGGAGTTGACGTATTGGATGGGTGGAGTTCGGCCTTCCTCACGCGTAAGAAGCGGAGCGCTGGGCAAATGAAGGGCGCGTTTACCAAGGCATCGTGCATCGTTTTCCTTATGCTCGTGATGCCTGCCATGGCCGGCAATCAGCCAGACCGGGTAAAGATCCACTTTCCTCAATTGTCCCTCTCAGCAGACAAGGGGCATCGAGTCGAAGCTATCGAATTGACTGCTACCTGCGGAAGTTTTCATGGTGTTCGGAACATTCCCCGTGATTGGACTGTCGAGGTGGCGAGTCCATCGGGGGGGAAATCCCGCTTCAAGGCTTCAGCAGGACATGGTGCAACAATGCTCTGGAAGCTGGAGCCTTGGGATGACGGGATCGAGTTGAACATCGAGGACAGACGTTGTTTCAGAATTGACGCCGTCGTTCTCGTGGATGAAGGCGGTGCTGGCTCTCGAAAAGTCACGATTCGGCACGAGTCTCTGCGTTTGGTTCGCTTAAGCAAGTAGCCCGGAAGGAGCGAAGCGAATTCCGGGGATGAATGTGAAGCCGCACGGAGTAAACTCAGGCCATCGCGCATGGTCGCATCGCGCTGTTCTGGAGACAACCATGATTGATATCGCCGCATTGGATCAGGAAGAGCGACTTCGTTTGCTGGAGGCGCTCTGGGAAAGCTTGTCCAAGTCGCCTAACGCCGTTCCGTTGACGGCGCCGCAACGTGAAGAACTCGACCGCAGATTGGTGGACCTCGATCGCGAGGGGCCAGCCGGCACCCCGGCAGAGAGCGTACTGGCGCGATTGTCCGGCGGGCAGGGTTGAAACCAGTCCGCGTCCGGCCGGCGGCTGAGGCCGACATCGAGGATGCGTTTCAGTGGTATGAAAATCAGCGCGCAGGTTTAGGGAAGTCTTTTCTTGCTGGTTTGCGCATCGTCTTTGAGCAAATCGCGCAGCAGCCACGGACGCACGGGGTGATCCACCGCGACGTTCGGCGTGCCTTGCTCCAGAAGTTTCCATACGGCGTTTTCTTTCGCGAGTATCCAGAGGCCATTGTCGTCGTGGCCGTGATGCACGCGCGCCGCGCGCCCATTCGCTGGCAAGTACGTTGATGAGCACACTCTTCAAACTCACCCAAGGCCGCAAACCTCTCCTCGTCAACGTCCCCCACGCCGGCATGCTGATCCCGGACGCCATCGCCACGCGCCTCACCGACGCCGGTCGCGCCGTGCCGGACACGGACTGGCATGTCGACAAGCTCTACACCGCCGCGCTGCAGATGGGCGCCTCCATGATGGTGGCCACACATTCGCGCATCGTCGTCGACCTGAATCGCGATCCCTCCGGCGCCTCACTCTATCCCGGTGCCAGCAACACCGAGTTGTGTCCCACCAGCACCTTCGCCGACGAGCCGATCTACCAGCCGGGCCAGACGCCGGACGCGCATGAGATCGAGCAGCGCCGCCGCGATTACTGGCAGCCGTATCATGACCGCCTCGCCGCCGAGATCGAAGCCATCAAGGCCCACCACGGTTTCTGCATCCTGCTGGACGCGCACTCCATCCAGGCCGAGGTGCCGCGCTTCTTCGAGGGCCGCCTGCCGGATTTCAACCTGGGCACGGCGGATGGCAAGAGCTGCGATGCCGCGCTCGCCTCGCGAATATTCGCAGTGCTGGCGAGCGCGCCGGGATTCACGGCCGTGCACAACGGCCGCTTCAAGGGCGGCTACATCACCCGCCACTACGGTCGGCCGGATCAAAACGTGCATGCGCTGCAACTGGAGATCGCGCAGGCGGCTTATATGACGGAAATGCGGGACGAGGCGCAGACTGCGGAGTACGACAGCGCGGCCAGTGCGCCGTTGCGGGCGGTGTTAAATTCTATGGTGCAGGTGTTAATGGATTGGAAGCCGTAGCCTAGACGACGATTGTTCAAGCGACATGAGCCAGCACGGCCTCGCTTGGCGCTTGACATATGTATCCCGTGGGATACACTGCGTCCATGCGCATAAAGATGACCGAGGTCTACCGGGATTGGATTGACGATCTCAAGGACCGCACAATTCGTGCGCGCATTCAAGTGCGAGTGGATCGGCTGGCGCACGGGAACCCGGGGCAGTTTCGCCACCTTACAGATGGCGTGTCCGAGATGAAGATTGATGTGGGTCCCGGCTATCGCGTTTACTACACCGAAAGAAATGGTGAATTGATCGTGCTTCTTGTCGGGGGCGACAAGTCCACGCAGCAACGCGACATCAAGACAGCCATTGCGCTGGCAATGAATCTCCAGGAGTGACTGAAATGACCAAGACCGCAACGAAAGCGTCCGCGCAGGCCAAACCCAAGCCCAAAACCAAGACCCTTCCCTATGACGTGGCGGAACAGTTGCGTACGCCTGAGGAAATGGCTGCTTACCTGGATGCGTGGCTGACCGAGGCACCCGATGACGCAGCCGGCATTGCACGCGCACTGGGAGATATCGCTCGTGCAAAGGGCATGACCCAGATTGCAAAGGATGCCGGTCTTAGCCGCGAGAGCTTGTACAAGGCGCTTGGCGAGAACGGCAATCCGAGCTTTGCCACCATTCTCAAAGTGGCCAAGGCGCTGGGTGTGCGGTTGCATGCCGAAGCGGCTTGAGAAATCAAGGCCCCTTTTGTTGCGTGAATCCATTCAGTCATTGGATCGGGTGTCGGGAGTCAGGACTGACCATTCTGGACCGCCCGAATAGTATTGATCGAAAGGCGTTGTGACTCCTTCACTAGATCGCGGAAAAGTTGATAGCCCCTGATATAGAACTGTCTTGAATGCAAGCAATGGATGCTCAGTTGTGTAGTGGACGTGACAGGCCTCTTCTGGCCCCGACCTTGTTGGATCAATCGGTCGTGTGTAGAAGAAACCCTGATTGATCACAAACAGCCCGTGAATATGAGATTTCCCGCTTGCCTTGAGAGAAGACGAAAGGCGCTTTGCCATTTTGTTTGAGTCTCTAATTGCCCCTTTGGCCTCAAAAGCAACAATGTATGAACGAATTGCTAGCCATTCCTCCGTCCACCTCATAAAGCTGGGTGGGCTGCCAATGTTTGCGCCTTGAAAGTGCCTCGTCCGCATTTGCCTCATGATTTCATTCGTTCGGATACACGCTTCAAGCGAGTCGTCTGGCGGTTTGCTCTTCTGATTTCGAATACTTCTAATGGATGCCTTTACTTCAATATAGGCGTATACGGCTTCGAGCGGAAAGACATCGCAAGATTCGAGTCTGATTATTGGACTGTGTCGAATTGCGTCGTAAATGATTATGTCGAGTTGAGGAGATAACTTGGGGCCATCGCCCGTTGCCCAAACAATGAATCCTGTTGAGATTCCATACTGAGACGGCAACAAATCGCGCAGTAAGCTTTTCACCTGAGCTTCCAAAGCGCGCCCTTTCTCGCCTGCGTGCTCGATCCCAGCCCTAACAGCAGTTAGTCTCGCTGATAACGCTTTTTCTTCGATATCTGAAAGAGTCTTGAAGTTTGGGCTGGTCATTCAGAATCTCCGGTCCTCAGTTCTTGTCGGAAACATGCTTCAGTTTCATTTCGCGCCTACCACCTCCACCGCCACCCCATTCAACGCCGCATTTCCCGACACCGCATCCAGCCGCGTCTCGTCGCTGACATCGTTGTAGCTCACCCCAGCATTCCTCTCGGCTCCTGACAACCGCGTCCCCTCGCGATGATGCCCCCAGCCATGCGGCAGACACACGACACCGGGCATCACGTCCGCGCTGGCTTCCACCAGCACACGCACTTCACCCTTGGCCGAACGCAGCGTCACTTGCTGACCACTCTGCAAGCCACGCTTCGTGAGATCGTCCGGATGCATCCACAACTGATGACGCGGCTTGCCCTTGGTGAGGCGGTGGTACTGGTGCATCCACGAGTTGTTGCTGCGCACGTGGCGGCGGCCGATGAGTTGCAATGCCTGCACTGGCGCTTCCAACACTTCGCGATTGAAGCGGGCGATATCGGCCAGCACCGGCGCGGGGGCACATTGCACTTTTTTCTCCGGTGTTTCCAGTCGTGCGAAGAGTGATGGCGAGAGTGGTCCCAAGTCCAAGCCGTGCGGGGCGGCAAGCAAACTGTCCAGCGTGACGCCGTGCTGATTGCCGGTTGCCTGCAACGCACCGGCCAACGCGATGCGCGGATCGGGCAGGGGTGAGAAGGGACGCTTGTTGCGCGCAGACAGGGCCGCTCCCAGCGCGTTGAAGATTTCCCAATCGCACAGCTCATCCGCGCCGCGCGGCCAGAGCGCCTCGTTGAAGCGTGTCACTTCGCGCACGGCGAAGGCGTTGAACACGCTGTCGTAGTGATCGTGCTGCAGAGATGACGCGGGTGGCAGGATGAGATGCGCGTGGCGCGTGGTCTCGTTGAGGTAGATGTCCACCGACACCATGAACTCGAGGCTTGCCAGGGCCTGATCCAGTTGTCGGCCGTTGGGCGTGGACAGCACCGGGTTGCCGCAGACGGTGAGGAGCCCGCGGATCTGGCCGACGCCGGGCGTGAGAATCTCCTCTGCCAGCGCCGCAACGGGCAACTCGCCGCCGGACTCCGGCAGGCCGCGCACGCGGGAGCGCCATTCGGCATAGTGCCCCGGACGCGAACCCGGGCCGGCCAGTGGCAGCGCGGGCTGGGTGGGCAATGCGCCGCCGACGCGATCGAGATTGCCAGTGACGATGTTAATGAGCTGCACCAACCACTGGTTCAGCGTGCCGAAGGACTGCAGGGTGGTGCCGATGCGGCCGTAGCAGACGGCGGAAGGTGCGTCGGCGAACTCCAGTGCCAGCTTGCGAATATTCGCAGCGGGGATGCCGGTGGCGCGTTCGGCCACTTCTGGCGTGACATGGGCGATGGCAGCGAGGGCTTCGTCCAGGCCGGCGAGTTGCGCGGCATTGCGAACACTGGCCAGCCGCCCCTCCGCCTTCAACACATTGATCATCGCCATCAGCAGCGCTGCATCACTGCCGGGCCGGATGAAATGATGCTCGTCCGCAACCTCCGCCGTCTCCGTGTGGCGGGGGTCGATGACCACCACCTTGCCGCCGCGCTGACGGATGGCTTTTAAGCGATGGGCCACATCGGGCACAGTCATCATGCTGCCGTTGGAGGCGATGGGATTGCCGCCCAGGATGAGGAAGTAGTGCGTGTGATCGATGTCCGGGATGGGGATCATGAACTGGTGGCCGTACATGAAGAAGGACGCGAGCTGCTGCGGCAACTGGTCCACGGAGGTGGCGCTGAAGGCGCTCTTGGTTTTCAGCACTCGGGCCAGCCGGGGCAGCGACCATAGCGTGCCGAAGTTGTGCACCGACGGGTTGCCAGCGTAGAAGCCGAATGCCTCATTGCCGTTCACGGCCTGAATCGCGGCGATGCGGTCGGCGGCGAGTGCGAAGGCTTCATCCCAGCCGATTTCCTGCCAGTCCTTGCCAACCCGCTTCATGGGCTTGCGCACGCGGTCCGGGTCTTCGTGGATGTCCTTCAGCGCCACTGCCTTCGGGCAGATGTGGCCGCGACTGAAGGGATCGGCGTGGTCGCCACGGATGCTGACGATCTTGTCGCCGTCGACTTTGAATTCGAGGCCGCAGATGGCTTCGCAGAGGTTGCAGGCACGGTAGGCGGTGCGGGTCATGGTGGGCTCTTGGGGGGCTCGGGGCTGGGGATTGGGGGCTGGGCAGCTTCCATGAATGGATGACCTTCGCCCCGGTGCGACGAATACTGGAAACTATTGTGCGCCTATCGTGCCAAAATCCACATCACGCATCATCAAACCACACCCCCATCCCGAAACCCGGAGCCAAGCATGTCCCCCCTACGAATATTCGCAATCCTCTCGCTGCTTACAATACTCTCCGCCTGCGCCCCTCTCACCACCCAAAGCCCCGGCCAGGGCTACTCCCCGGTCAACGCCGTGGAGCAGGGCGACGCCAAGCACCTCATGCTCTTCGGCCATGACGTGGTGAGCTATTTCACCGAGGGCACGCACAAGCAGGGTGATGCGAATATTCGCACTGTGCACAAGGGTGTCACCTTCCAGTTTTCCAAGGCGGAGCACAAGGCCCTCTTCGACGCGGCGCCGGAGAAATACCTGCCGCAGTACGGCGGCTATTGCGCCAACGGCATCGTGTATGGCATCCCGTGGGGCGGCGACGCCAACACCTGGCGCATCCTCGATGGCAAGCTGTACATCTTCGGCGGTGCCGGATCGCGCGATGGGTTTCTGGTCGATCCGGTCAAGCACATTGCGCTGGCGGACAAGTACTGGAAAGAGGAGATTGCGGGCAGCAATGCGTTCATCCAGCGCACGAAGCGCATGGTGTCGAAGGTGCCGCACTACAAGTCCGGCGAAGAGGTTGCTGCCGAGGTGGCCAAGGCGCGAGCGGCGGGGACGCTGAAGTAGCGTCATCCCGGAATGGCGGCCCCGTCTCAAACTCGCTATAGTGGTCCGCCATGAGCGCCACGCCCAAAGCAGCAGCCCCCGCAAGCCCCAAAGCGAACCGCCAGCCCGGCGTGGATCGCAAGTTGCAGTTGCGCGAAGTTGTCGAGGGTCTGACCAAGGAGGGCTACTTCTCGCCCGCGGACTCCGAGCACCTGCTCACCGACCAGAAGTACCGTCGTGGCGACATGCATCCGCTGATCCTGATCGCGGATGGCAAGTTCAAGAACGCCCGTGCGCCCGGCAAACTGCTCGACATCGAGACACTGACCGAATGGCTGGCCGGATTCGTGGGCCTGCCGTACTACCACATCGATCCGCTGAAGATCGACATGCGCGCTGTCACCGAGGTGATGAGTGCGGACTACGCGCAGCGAAGGCTCATCCTGCCGGTGGAGTTCAAGGGCAAGGAGGCGGTCATCGCCACCGCCGAGCCGTTCGTGACCGCCTGGGAGCGGGATCTCGCGGACATGCTGAGGCTCTCCATCCGACGCGTGATCGCCAATCCGGTCGACATCGGCCGCTACATCGGCGAGTTTTACAATCTCGCGCGCTCGGTGAAGCGCGCCGAGGAAAGTGGCGTCGATGTCTCCGGCGGCGTCAACAATTTCGAGCAGCTGGTCGAGCTGGGCAATTCCGGCCGCCAGCTAGATGCCAATGACCATCACATCGTCCACCTGGTCGACTGGCTGTGGCAGTACGCCTTTGACCAGCGCGCATCGGACATTCACGTCGAGCCGCGCCGCGACGTCGGCGTGATGCGCTTTCGAATAGATGGCGTGTTGCATGAGGTCTACCAGATGCCGGCCACGGTGCTGGTCGCCATGACATCGCGCATCAAGATCCTGGCGCGCATGGATGTGGTGGAGAAGCGCCGCCCGCAAGATGGCCGCATCAAGACCCGCATGCCGGACGGCCAGGAGATCGAGCTGCGCATCTCCACCATGCCGACCGCGCACGGCGAGAAGCTGGTCATGCGGATTTTCGATCCGGACGTGCTGACCAAGGATTTCGCGGACCTGGGGTTCAGCAAAGAAGAGCACGACGTCTGGCAACAGCTCATCAAGAGCCCGGGTGGCGTGCTGCTCGTCACCGGCCCGACCGGCTCGGGCAAAACCACCACGCTCTACAGCACGCTGAAGCAATTGGCCACGCCGGAAGTGAACGTCTGCTCCATCGAAGACCCGATCGAGATGATCGAGCCCAAGTTCAACCAGATGCAGGTGGTGCCGGATATCGGGCTGGGCTTCGCGGAAGGTGTGCGGGCGCTCATGCGGCAGGACCCGGACATCATCATGGTGGGCGAGATTCGCGATCTGGAGACGGCCGAGATGGCGATCCAGGCGGCGCTGACCGGCCACCTCGTGTTCAGCACCCTGCACACCAACGATGCGCCCACCTCCGTCACCCGCCTGCTCGATCTGGGCGTGCCGCCCTATCTGGTCAGCGCGACGGTGCTGGGTGTCATGGCGCAGCGGCTGGTGCGCACACTGTGTCCGCATTGCAAGGAGAAGGTCCCGTTCCACCGCGATGACGAGATAGCCCTGTGGAACGCCACCATTCAGCCCTTCAAGGCACCGCCGCCGGACTTCGTTTACAAGCCGGTCGGGTGTCTCGAATGCCGGAACACGGGCTACAAAGGGCGCGTGGGCATCTACGAAATTATGGTCATGGACCGTGCGCTGAAAAAGCTCATCAACGAGAACACCGATCTGCTGGAGCTGACCCGGGAGGCCTACAAGGTCAAGATGCGTCCGCTGCGGGTGGCGGGTGCCATGAAGGTTGCGCAGGGCCTGACGACCATGGAAGAAGTGCTGAAAGTGGCACCCACCGGTTGACCGGTGGGCAGCTTGCGACCGAACCATCATGGACCCTCGGAATTCCCGCGGCGTGTGGATGTGTCCCCGATGCGGCAGCATTGCCGGTGATGCGCGATCGACGGCGGCCGCGACGCATGCGGATGAAGCGCGGGCCTGCGCCACATGTCAACAACCCATGAAACCTTACGAGCCCTCGCAGAATCGGAAGGGCACCGATCCACGCAACGCACTCTGGGGATTCCTGCTGCCATGGTGATGCGAATATTCGCAATGCTGTTCTGCCTGATCGTGGCCTTGCCGCTTTGTGCGCGCGAGCCGACGCAGGTCATTCTGGTACGCCACGCAGAACGGACCGACGAGAAGCGTGACCCTGGATTGACCGAGGCCGGCCTTGCGCGTGTTCAGGATCTGGTGAAGGTGCTGTCCGGCGAAAAGGTCACCACAGTCATCACCACACAGCCCAAACGAAACCGTCTGACTGCGGAACCACTGGCCAAACACTTCTCGATTGCACCCACGGTGGTGCCCATGGGCGCGGACGGCGTCGAGCAGCACGTTGTCGAGGTGGTCAAGGCCGTGCGTGCAGCGCCGGGCGGCACAGTCGTGGTGGTGGGGCATACCAACACGCTCGTGCCCATCACGGCAGCGCTGGGCGGCGGCAAGATCGACGACTATCCCCATTGCGAATATTCGCGCCTCGTCACGCTGAAAGTGGGCCCGCCGGTCGAGGTGACGAGCAGGCGATTCGGAGTGATCGAGAAGGATTGCCGGTGACGCAGTTCACATCCCGGCTTCGGGGCGTCGCTACAATGTCATTCATACAACGCTGAACAAGAACAAGATATGGCAAACCAACCCGTCATCGACCATGAGGCCATCGCCGACAACATCGGGCGCACGGTGGACAAGACGGCGCTGCGCAAGGTGCGCGCACTGGTGGATAACTTCGAGCAGGACGAGAAGGCGCAGAAGGCCCGGCAGTTCAGGGTCATGTGCTGGTTTCTGGCCGGCCTCATGATCGTGTGCATTGGCTCCGTGGAGATTTCACGGCACATCGATGGCAGGCCGCTGAAGGAGCAGACGAGGGCTGCAGCCGCGAAAGCGAAGGCCAAATGCGTGGCAAGATCGACGGACCGGCAGTTAGCTGCATTCGAGCGCGACATTCGTGCCGCTCAGCCGAACATTGCTGCTGCCGCGCTCGCTGCCCGGGTCGCGTCGGTCCGTCCGACTGCGGAGGATTCGGCAAAGAAGGAATGCAGGTAGAGGAAGACTGACAGGGGAGTGTGTACCGCATGAGCAATGACAACAAGAATAGCGATGAGGTCGACAAAGCGGCCATCGACGACAACATCGACCGCACTGTCGACAAGGCCGCGTTGCGCAAGGTGCGCAACCTCGTCGATGAGCTGGAGGCCGAGGACAGTCTTTGGCAGCGACAGCAGAAGTGGATCATGCTCGGCGGTGCAGCTGTCGCGATTGCCGCATTGGTCTGGGTGACCACGTCAAAGCAGAAGGACACGGCCGCCGACGCACGCATGGCCTGCGAGCTTCTGGAGTGGCAAAAGCGCGTCGCCGTGCTGTCGGCGGAGATGAAGGGCCGCAACCCGGGTATCACCCATGTGGAGTTGCAGCGCCAGATAGAGAGTTATCGCAAGCAGATGCAGGATGGTGCCAACAAGGCCTGCGCGCCGCGCTGAGCGAGACGTCTCTGTGCTGGATGCCCTGTCATCCTGATGCCATCGTCTCCGACAATACTGCGCTGCATCCTTCTATCCTCGGAGCCGCAAGAACATGAATGTCATGCCCTTCCTCGGGATCGCGGTCTTTATCGGGATTGTCGTGCTGGTGCTGGGCTATGCCGTGTGGTGGAACCAGTACGGCGGCGGCAAGCTGGCGCGTGAGCGCGAGGAGGCAGAATCGCTACGCCGCGGACCTCGCCTGCAAATGAACGGCTGGCGTTATGACCCCACATCAGAAGGCGACATTCGCTACAGAGTGCATGGCACAACGCCAGCCGGATTCAAATGGCGTCTTGACTATGATTCGGACCACTCCAGCTCGTCCTCTTCGCCCCGGCTCATCTTTCGGGCCGACACGCAGATGGCAAACGAGATGGCATGGCAGCTGATCGACCGTTGGGCCTATGACCTGGTGAGCAAGGGTGTGCCCGGTGCCTTGATCGGCGGCCTTGCGGCCATCGGCAGCGTGTTTTCGAAGTCGCTGGCCGCCAAGTCCGAGTTCTTCCGCTCCACACGCCCCAGAACAACTGGATCAGCCCGCTTTCGCGAGCGTTATGCACTTATCGCCCACACTGCTGCACATGATCACATGGTGACGCCGGACATCGAGAGGCTCATCCTGCATTGGCCTGAGTACAAGGGCTCGATGAGCAAGCCGGACAATTGTCTCTCTGCTGGGCTCGATGCTTCCGGGTTGGAGGTGAAGCTTTATGCGGATGGGCCCAGTGTGGAGGTCATCGAGCAGCTGGTGCATCTGGGCGAGGCGCTGACGGATGCGAGTGCAGCCTCAATGCGGGAACGTGGCCTTCAGGCCTGATCCAGTGTCGCGAGGAAGGCTTTGCGCTCTGCCGGATCGTCGATGTTTTCGGCGAGCTTGGTGTAGAGCTCCTTGATCGTTCCCGTCGAGCCGGTAGCCTGCTTGATGAGCAGCTTGGCCAAGGGACCCACGTAACTCGCAAGCCGCTTCTCTGCGGTCGAGAGCACCTCGGGCGAGAACACAGCGCGCGGGCTGGACGCATCCGCTGCACGCAGGGCGGCGGTGGCGGACGCAAAACTCGTGGCGTCCACACGCGGGCTAGACAATTCGGCGCCCTGCCAGACCTTCACGCGCTTCAGGAATGCCTCTTTCTCGGCACCTTCGGCAATGTTGTCTGCCAATGCAGCGAAGAACTCGTCCAGATTGGCAGACGATGCCTGACTGTCACGCACGACAACGCGGGCCAGTGGGCCGAGATAGCGGGTGAGCGAGCTTTCGATTTCCTTGAGCCGTTCCGGCTCGATGTCCAGCGCGCGGGCCATCAGCATCGTCTCGTCGCCGGGCGCTACAGCACGGCCTGAGACATCGGGCTGTGTCGGTTGCAGACTCGGTGGCAAATTCAGCGGCTGGGTCTTCTCGACATCCATCGCCTTCATCGCCACGGTGGCGGTGAATTCCTTGCCCTGCAGCGCCTGCAGCAGTGCCGTCAGAAAGTCCCTTGCGCCCGGGAAGCGGTCTGCAGGCTTCTTGGCGAGCGCCTGCCTGAAGAAGACGTCGAGGGTGGTTGGAATGTCGGGCCGGTAGAACGATGGCGGCGCCGGCTCAGCCGACATCACGTTGTGCATGACGGCGGCCGGCGTGTCGGAGAGGAACGGGTTCTTGCCGGTGATGAGCTCGTAGAGCACCACTGCGGCGGCCCAGAGGTCGGTGCGTGCATCCGCAGTGAGCCCCATCAACTGTTCCGGTGCCATGTGCGAAGGCGTGCCGACCACTGTGCCCACCTGGGTCATGGTCGATGTGCCGATACGGGCGATGCCGAAGTCCATCAGCTTCACCTTGAGCCCGTTGGTCAGCATGATGTTGGCGGGCTTGATGTCGCGGTGGATCACGCCCTGCTTATGCGAGTAGTCCAGCGCCACGAGCAGCTGCTTCATGATCTCGAAGATGTGGACCATCTCGAAGCGCTTGCCCTTCTTGAGGTAATCCTTCAGCTCATTGCCTTCGGCATACTCCATGACGATGAATGCCATGCCCGCATCTTCCGAATATTCGAAGACTTGCACGATGCCGGGATGTTGCAACCGGCCGGAAGCCTGCGCCTCGCGCTTGAAGCGGGCAACGGCTTCCTCGGAGTCGGCGTCAGCCAGGAACTCCGGCAGGATCGTCTTGATGGCCACCCGGCGCTCGATGACCGGGTCGAAGCCCTCGTACACCATGCCCATGGCGCCCTTGCCGAGCGCCTTGACGATCTGGTACTTGCCGATTTTTTCGGGTTGGGCCATTTTCTGGTGATGGGTGATGGGTGACGGGTGATGAGTGAATCATGATTGGTGATTCTGGCTTCTATCAGGAAAGGCTTGTGAATGAGCCGGTCATTCTGGCTTCACACATTTCCCTTCGCCCATCACCCATCACCCATCACCCGAAGATCACTTGTCCAGCAGCTTCAGTGCCTTCTGCAGGCTGCGGCGCATACGGTTGAACGAGGTGCCCAGCGTGCTGATTTCGTCTTTGCCCTGGCCCGCGAATTCGGGTACATCGAAGTCGCCAGTGGAAATCTTGTCCGCTGCGGCCGACATTTGTGAAATGGGGCGGATGATCATGAACGACAGCATGACGTTCAATACGATGAAGGTCACCACGAAAATCGCGGCGAGTGACCCCATGAACGTCATGAACGCGCGGTTGGCATTTTGCACTGGCACGGAAACAGGAATCGACACGATCTGGGCGCCGATGATTTCGCCTTCCTTCCAGCCGAAGCCATTGTTGGGGCCGTAAATTTTCACCATGGCCTCGGGCGCATCAGCGGCAGTGTCGTGGCAGGCAAGGCAGGAAAACTCGGTGATCTGGATTGGACGCGCGAGATAGAGCGCACTCCCGGTGGGGGTCATGCGCATGCCGGACACGGTCTTCAGGTCCGGCTTCGAGCGGAATGCGTTGATGAGATCCGCTTCCCATTCCACGGCCTTGTCGCGCGGATTGGTGGGGTTGAGCGCGGCTTCCTTGTAGGTGTATTCGGCGTGGGTCTTCCTGAGGCTGCCCATGATTTCCGTGGCTGCAAAGGCTGGCACGCTTTGGGGCAAGAATTTGTCCGGGGGGGCTTCGAGATTGGGACGGACATGCATCTCGGTGTAGCTGCGCATCGAAAGCGAAGCCTCCATCATCAGCTCGGCCTTGCGCAGGACCTCTTCCCTGGCATTGGCCTGCAGGAGTCCGTAGGACACCCAGGCAGAAACGGCTATGCCTGCCGAGAACACCAGCAACAGCACAATGTTGAATTTGAGACGGATACCCATGTGACCTCCCTGTTTCGTATGGACCCAATACGACATGCCGTCCGTTCTGGATGTGATCAATCTGCGGAATGGTGCAAGCCGCAGAGCGGTGTTCCGGCTGCAAACCGCATTTTGCGGTACTTTTTGGTTGGGAGTTCACTTAAAGCCTGACAATGAACTGTGCACTGTGGCTGGAACGCAACGCAATGCATCGCCCGGACGCGCCTGCTGTGGTGCTGGGCACGAACGTCCATGCTGACTTTGCGACGCTGGCGCGGCGCGCTGCGGGCCTCGCGGGCTGGTTTCGTGCGGCGGGGCTGGTGCCGGGCGACCGGGTGCTGCTGCTCGGCCCCAATGCGCCAGTCTGGATCGAGGCGCTGTGGGGAATCTGGTGGGCCGGGCTGGCCGCGGTGCCGGTAAACGCCAAGCTGCATCCGAAAGAAGTGGCGTATGTGCTGGCACAGTGTGGTGCGCGCGGCGCCTGCGTCGGCGGCTCATGGCGGGACGCCGCCGCGGCCTGGACGGGGTGGTCGCCCACGGGCACGCTGCCGGTACTCAACCTGGGTGGATGCGAATATTCGCAAGCGCTGGACCATGTGCCGCTGCCCCTGACGGTCTTGCCAGGCGCGGCGCTGGCATGGCTCTTCTACACCAGCGGCACAACAGGCAGGCCCAAGGGCGCCATGCTCACGCACGACAATCTGGCAGCGATGTGTGGCCACTATGTTGCTGAGGTCGATGTGATCGCGCCCACGGATTGCATCCTGCATGCGGCACCACTGTCGCATGGCTCGGGGCTCTATGCGCTGCCGCATCTCCAGGCTGGGGCGGCCCAGGTGGTCCCGCTATCAGGCGGGTTCGATGCGGCCGAGGTCATCGATCTCTTCGCCGCCCATCTCGGGGTGACACTGTTCGCCGCACCGACCATCGTGAAGCGCCTCGTGGAACATGACGGCTGGACGGCGCGCGCGGTGGAAGGGCTGAAGACGCTCGTCTATGGCGGCGGGCCGATGTATGTCGCCGATGCAGACGCTGCGCTGAGGCGACTGCCTGGCAAGCTGGTGCAAATCTACGGCCAGGGCGAGTCACCCATGACCATCACCGTGCTGGGCAAGCCAGTGCTGGCCGACGCAGGTCATCCGCGATTCCGGGAACGTCTGGCATCGGTTGGCGTGCCCTTCGCCAGCATTGAGGTGGCGGTATGCGATGCGTCGGGGAACGCGTTGCCGCCCGGCGAGGTGGGTGATATCCGCGTTCGCGGCGACACGGTCATGGCGGGTTACTGGAACGATTCGACGGCGACTGCCGCTGCACTGCAGGACGGCTGGCTCATCACCGGGGACATGGGCAGCTTCGATGAGGAAGGATTCCTCACGCTCAAGGATCGCAGCAAGGACCTCATCATCTCGGGTGGCTCGAACATCTACCCGCGAGAGGTGGAGGAGGTGCTATTGACCCATCCGGGCGTGGCCGAGGTCTCGGTGATCGGCATGCTAGACGCGGCGTGGGGCGAGATCGTCGTGGCCTGCGTGGTGGGGCGGGACGGCTTTGCCGACGCGGCGGCGCTGGACGCGCACTGTCTGGCTGCAATCGCCCGCTTCAAACGGCCGAAACATTACCGGTTTATGGCAGAACTGCCCAAAAATGCCTATGGCAAGGTGTTGAAGACTGCGTTGCGGGACGCGGCGTTGGAACCGTGAGGCGGGTCAGGCTGTGACTTCGCCTGCTGCAATGCGCTTCAGCGGTGCCTCGTCGTGGAGCGTCACGCCGCCGTACCGCACCGACACCCAGCCATGCCGCACCCAGTCCGATAACAGCACGTTGACCCGTTGGCGCGATGAGCCCAGCAGCTGCGCAAGGTCTTCCTGTGGCAGATGCAGGTTGATGCGCACTCCATCAGCTTCCTTCACGCCATAAGCATGCGAAAGATTCACCAATTGCTTGGCCAGTCGTGCGGGCAGTGGCAGCGCATTGACATCCTCCATGGCCGCGAACAGCAGGCGCAGGCGCGATGCCTGCAGTTTCAGGAAGTGCAGTGGCAGCTCGGGATGCTGTTTCAGGAGCTCACGGAATTCATGATTGGGTACCAGAAGGAGTTCCGTCGTGCCATGGGCGATGCCGTCATGCGTGCGCGGCAGGCCGTCAAAGAGCGAGATTTCACCGAACCACGTGCCCGGCTCCAGGAATGCGAGGGCCGTCTGCTTGCCCTCTGGTGCCGTCGCACAGATTTTCACTGCGCCGGAGAGGATGCCCATCCAGCCATCACCGGGCCGATCCTTGCGGTGCGAATATTCGCCGTCAGACAGCGTTTTGATCTGTGCCGCAGCGATGATTGAAGTGCGCACGGGACCGGGTAATCCGGAGAACCAGATGTCGCTCTGGAGAATGGCGAGCTGCGCGGGTGATAAGGTGGCCATGCGTTCTTCCGGGTGTTGTTGTTGTGTGGTGCCGGGTGAATGTCCGGTCTGTGACAGACTGCAAGTATAACCAACGGTATCTTGACATGTGTCAAGCCCCCCATCCTGCTGCTGTCCGAGGCGGACAACTGGTATGCAGGGTGGTCGCATGTCGCATTAGCAAGTGCCAATACGTCGCCAATACGTCGCGAGCATCATTAGAATCCATGAGGAGAGAAGCATGAACCCTGCCACCCAGGCCGCAATCGTTGCCGCTACCCAATCCGTGAAGCAAAACGTCTCGCCCGAAGAGTGGCAGACCCGGGTCGATCTGGCCGCCTGCTACCGCCTTGTCGCCCTGTACGGCTGGACGGATCTGGTATTCACCCACATCACCGCCAAGATACCGGGAACCGATGATCATTTCCTCATCAATCCCTACGGCATGCTCTTTGACGAGATCACGGCCTCCAGCCTGGTGAAGATCGACCACGCCGGCAACAAGCTGGATGACAGCCCGTATCCGGTCAATCCAGCAGGCTTCGTCATCCATAGCGCCATCCACGCCGCACGCACGGATGCCAAGTGCGTGCTGCATACCCACACGGCCAATGGCGTCGCTGTCGCGGCCCAGCAGAGCGGCGTGTTGCCAATCTCCCAGCAAAGCATTTTTGTGCTGTCGAGCCTGGCCTATCACGACTATGAAGGTGTTGCGCTCAGGGATGATGAGAAGCCGCGGCTGGTGCGTGACCTGGGAAGCAAAAACTTTCTGATGCTGCGTAGCCACGGCCTCCTGACCGTGGGCGAATCGATCGCCGATGCCTTTCTCCTGATGTACTTTTTTGAAACCACCTGCAATATCCAGATTCGTGCGCAAAGTACGGGAGGCGAGCTCATTCGCGTCCCTCAATCCATTTTGGACGGGGCCGCGGCGCAGGTCACTGCCGGCACGAAGGGATTGGGCGGACAAATTGCCTGGCCTGCACTGCTGCGCAAGCTGGACCGGATTGCGCCAGACTACCAGCACTGATTCGTACCACCATCACCGGGAGGAGACCCGATGCAAGGCGACATCATTTCATCCGTGCTGCTGCCGCTGGGCCTGGCGTTCATCATGTTCACGCTCGGTGTGGGGCTTGCGCCAGCGGATTTCCGGCGCGTATTCAAGTATCCGAAGGCATTTGCCGTGGGCACGCTTTGCCACTTCATTCTGTTGCCGCTGGTCGGCTTTCTGGTGGTGAAGCTCTGGGGTGTCACGGGTGCCTTGGCTGTGGGCTTCATGATCATCGCCGCCTGTCCGACGGGCACCACCTCCAACCTGCTCACGTACTACGCTCGCGGCGATGTGGCGCTGGCTTTATCCTTCACGGCAGTGGCAAGTCTCGTCTCCATCTTCACCGTACCGTTGATCCTCGGCTGGTCTCTGGATTACTTTCTCGGCTCGGCGCGCGAGATCAAGGTGCCGGCGGGCCAGATCATCGCGCCCATTTTTGTCATTCTTGCCATTCCTGTGGCGCTCGGGATGCTGCTTCGGGCCAAGGCCACCGCATTCGCCATCCGCTTCCATCAGCCGATGAGTACTGTTGCCACGATCATTTTCGTGCTGGTCATTGCGGCCGCGATTGCCAAGAATTGGCTGCTCTTCAAGGAACACACCGCAACGCTCGCCCCGTTGGTGTTCTCGATCAACCTGACGATGCTTGCCCTCGGTTTCGGGCTTTCGAAACTGGTCGGTGTGGATATCCGCCAGGCCGCCACCGTCGCCATCGAGTCGTCCGTGCAGAACGGCACGCTGGCCATCGTCATCGCTTCGTCGATCCTCAAGGATGACGTGATGAGCCTGCCCGGCGCCATATATGGCTTGCTGATGTATGTGAGCGGCATCGCGTTCGTGTTCCTCATGCGCAAGTTCGCGCCGCCGTTGTCGAAGGAGGAAGAGGCGGCTGCGCAGGCGGCGATGCATTGAGAATTCAACAGCCCCGCAAACACAGATGAACACAGATAAACACAGATGAAGTCCACCAGCAGAACGAGTACTGCGGAGTCCGTTGCACTTATCCGTGTTTATCTGTGTTCATCTGTGTTTGCGATTGAACTTCGACCGGGTCCGAGATGATCCCGAAAGACGCAGCGCGTCGCCGCATCTTCCTCATGCGCCACGGCAGCGTGACGTACTTCGATGCCGATGGTCGACCGTATCCGCCGGACACGGTGCCGCTCAACGCGCAAGGTCGGGATCAGGCTGATGCCGCCGGACGTCTGTTCGCCACTGCGAATATTCGCCTCGACCGTGTGATCGTGAGTGGCCTTGCGCGCACGGTGGAGACAGCCGACCGTGTACTGGCTGCGGCAGGGCTGTCGATCCCTCTGCAACACGACACTGATCTGCGCGAAATCGGGGGCGGCAAGCTATCCGCCATACCCGATGCCGAGCTGCGGCTGGCGTTCACGGGCGCGATGGATGGTGTGGTCGATCTCCACACCCGCTTTCTCGGCGGCGAGACGGTTGGCGAACTCATGGATCGGGTCACGCCGCGCATCGATACACTGCGTGCCGATCCTGATTGGGACATCGTGCTGCTGGTGCTGCATGGCGGCGTCAATCGTGCCGTGTTGTCGTGGCTACTCACTGGGCAAAAGCAATTCATCGGCGGACTGGCTCAAGCGCCTGCCTGTATCAACGCAATAGATGTGGGTGAGGCGCGGCATGACGTGTCGGTGCGGCTCATCAACCATGCACCGCTGGATCAGCTCCACACCACCACACGCAAGACGACCATGGAAGCACTATACGAGCAGTACCTGAAATTCAGAAAGGGCAACTCGCATGTCGATTGATGCCACCGGAACCCGGCCAGTCGCCGAGAACCAGAAATTCGATGTGCCCGAACTGGAGCGATGGCTCGCCGCCAACGTCGAGGGCTTCGCAGGCCCACTCACCATCGAGCAGTTCAAGGGCGGGCAATCCAACCCCACGTTCAAGCTCATCACGCCGAACAACATATACGTGATGCGAGCCAAGCCCGGCCCGGCCGCCAAGCTGCTGCCTTCCGCACACGCCATTGAGCGCGAGTTCGCGGTGATGAAGGCACTGGCTGGCAGCGGTGTGCCGGTGGCGAAGATGTACGCGCTCTGCGCAGACGAGGCTGTCATCGGCCGCGCGTTCTTCATCATGGAGTTTGTCGAAGGCCGCGTACTCTGGGACCCGGCATTGCCGGGCCTGTCGAGTGAAGAGCGCATGCGAATATTCGCAGAGATGAATCGCGTGATCGCGGCCCTCCATACGGTTGACTACACGGCAATCGGACTCGCGGACTACGGCAAGCCCGGCAATTTCTTCGGGCGCCAGATCGGTCGATGGACCAAGCAGTACCGCGCCTCCGAGACGGAGAAGATTCCTGCCATGGATGCGCTTATCGACTGGCTGCCGTCGCACATCCCTGCGGGCGATGAGAGCACCATCGTGCACGGCGACTATCGCCTCGACAATCTCATCTGGCATCCCACGGAGTCGCGCGTGCTGGCGGTGCTGGATTGGGAGCTTTCGACGCTGGGCCATCCGCTGGCCGATTTCGCGTATCACTGCATGGTGTGGGTCATGCCACCCGGCCCGGCGCGCGGTCTCGCGGGTGTGGCGCTGGACGAGCTCGGCATTCCGAATATTCGCCAGTACACGGAAATGTATTGCGAACGCACTGGTCGACCTGGTATTCCACACATGGATTTCTATCTCGCGTACAACCTGTTCCGCATGGCTGGCATCCTGCAGGGCATTGCGAAGCGTGTCGTGGATGGCACGGCTTCCAGCGCGCAGGCCATCGAGATGGGCAAGGCGGCGCCCATGGTGGCGGCGCTGGGGTGGAAGTTTGCGGAAAAGATGAAGTCATCGGAGAACACATGAATTTCGCCTACACCCCCAAGATGCAGAGCCTCATCGAACGCCTGAATGCGTTCTTCGTCGAGCACATCCATCCCAACGATCGCCGCCACCATGAAGAGCTGGCCGCCAATACGGCAGCGGGCAAACGCTGGTCACCGGTGCCGGTGGTTGAGGAGCTGAAGCCCAAGGCGAAAGCCGCAGGCCTTTGGAACCTCTTCCTGCCGGACGAGCATTTCGGCGCCGGTCTCACCAACCTCGAATACGCGCCGCTGGCCGAGATCACGGGCCGCGTGCTGTGGTCGCCCAGTGTCTTCAACTGCAACGCGCCGGACACCGGAAACATGGAAACGCTGGTGCTCTATGGCACTGACGCGCAGAAAGAGAAGTGGCTGATGCCGCTGCTATCAGGCGAAATGCGCTCCGCTTTCGCCATGACCGAGCCGGATGTGGCCTCCTCGGACGCGACCAACATCGCCACCTCCATCGTGCGCGATGGCAACGACTACGTGATCAATGGCCGCAAATGGTGGATCACCAACGCGGGCGATCCGCGCTGCGCCATCTTCATCGTCATGGGCAAGACCAACCCGGACGCGGACAAGCACACGCAGCAGTCCATGATCCTCGTGCCGCGCGACACGCCCGGCCTCACCATCGACCGTGCCTTGAATGTACTGGGTTACGACGATGCCCCGTCCGGCCATTGCGAAATGACGTTCAGGAACGTGCGCGTGCCGGCCGAAAATCTGTTGCTGGGTGAAGGTCGCGGATTCGAGATCGCGCAAGGCCGGCTGGGACCGGGCAGGGTGCATCACTGCATGCGGCTCATCGGCTCCGCCGAGCGCGCGCTGGAGCTGCTCTGCCAGCGCGTCAGTTCACGTGTGGCGTTCGGCAAACCCATCGCCGCACAGGGCGTGTGGCAGGAGCGCATCGCCGAGTCGCGCATCCTGATTGACCAGGCGCGGCTTCTCGTACTCCATTGCGCATGGAAGATGGATGTGGCGGGCAACAAGGCCGCCAGGAACGAGATCGCCATGATCAAAGTGGCCGTGCCATCCATGGCTTGTCAGGTCATCGACTGGGCCATGCAAGCGCACGGCGGCGCCGGATTGTGCGACGATTTCCCCCTGGCAGAGGCGTATTCCTGGGCGCGCATCCTGCGGCTGGCGGATGGGCCGGATGAAGTGCACCGCAATGCCATCGCAAAGAACGAGCTGGGGCGGTATCGGGGGACTTAGCGAAGAAGAAAGACGCAAACACAGATGAACACGGATGAACGCAGATTCTGACACGTTCAATCCTGCGCAGTTTGCGTAAGCCGGATGCAGCGCAGCGCAATCCGGGGCAACATTCCTGAATTCCATTTCATTGCATCTGGGCTGGACGATTGAAGAGAACTCAGTGTGCGCAGCGGCCTTTATCTGCGTTCATCCGCGTTCATCTGCGGTTCCAAAATCAGTAAAACCGAGGAGGAGAGGATGGAGAAAGTCTGGCTGAAGAGCTACCCGCCCGGCGTGCCGGCAGAGGTGGATCTCAATACCTGCCCCACGCTGATCGACCTGATGGAGACGTCTTTCCGCGAATATTCGCAGCGGAGCATTGTCGATTTTCTCGGCAAGCAGATTTCGTATGCGGAAGTGGACCGGCAGTCGCGCGCGCTGGGCGCATGGTTGCAGTCGCTGGGTCTGGCACCCGGTGCGCGTGTGGCCATCATGATGCCCAACGTGCCGCAGTACGTGGTGGCGCTCTGCGCCATCCTGCGTGCCGGCTATGTCGTCGTGAACGTGAACCCGCTCTACACGCCCCGCGAGCTGGAGCATCAGCTCAAGGACAGCGGTGCCGAGGCGATCATCGTGATGGAAATGTTCGCCACGACGGTCGAGCAGGTCATCAGCAAGACTGCAGTGAAGCATGTGGTGCTGGCATCTATTGGCGACATGCTGGGTGGACTCAAGGGGCTCATCATGAACTTCATGGTGCGCACAGTGAAAAAGTCCGTGCCGGCATTCAACCTGCCTGGCGCGGTGCACTATAACGATGTCATTGCGCGCGGCCGGGGCATGACCCTCAAGATGGCCACACCAAAACCGGACGATCTCGCATTCCTGCAATACACCGGCGGCACCACGGGCGTGTCGAAGGGCGCCATGCTTACCCATGGCAATGTGGCGGGTAACGTGCTGGTGTCCGAGGCGTGGCTGGAGCCTGCGCTGCACACTGACAAGCCCATTGAACAGATGAAGGTGGTCGTGGCGTTGCCGCTGTATCACATCTTCGCGCTGGTCTCATGCCTGTGGCTGGGCATGCGCGGCGGCGCGCTGTGCATTCTCATCCCCAATCCGCGTGACTTTGACTCAGTGGTGAAGGCCCTGACGCCCCATCGCGTCAACCTGTTCCCGGCGGTCAATACGCTGTTCAATGCAATGGCCTTGCACCCGGGCTTTCAGAAGCTGGACTTCTCCGACCTGCGCATTTCCAACGGCGGCGGCATGTCGGTGCAGCGCGCCGTGGCGGACCGCTGGAAAGCGCTGACCGGCTCACCCATCGTCGAGGGTTACGGCCTTACCGAGACTTGCAGTGGCGCCACCTGCAATCCGGTCCTGTCGGACAAATACACCGCTACCGTAGGGCTGCCCATGCCCTCAACGGACGTTGATATCCGCGACGACGATGGCAAGTCTGTCCCGCTCGGCCAGCCCGGCGAGATCTGCATTCGCGGCCCCCAGGTCATGGTGGGCTACTGGCAGCGTGACGATGAAACCGGGAAGGTGATGTTCGACGATGGCTTCTTCCGCTCCGGCGACATCGGCGTCATGGATGCGGATGGCTACATCAAGATCGTGGACCGCAAAAAGGACATGATTCTCGTCTCCGGCTTCAACGTGTACCCCAACGAGATCGAGGATGTCGTCGCCATGCATCCCGGCGTGATGGAGTGCGCTGCGGTGGGCGTGCCGGACGAACATTCGGGCGAGGCCGTGAAGCTGGTGGTGGTGAAGAAGGATCCCGATCTCACCAAGGAAGTGTTGGCCGAGTACTGCAAGGAAAATCTCACCGGCTACAAGCGGCCGAGGATCATCGAGTTTCGCGATGCGTTGCCGAAGACGAATGTGGGGAAGGTTTTGAGGAGGGCGTTGCGGGATGCTCAGTCCTGAGCGTCTCTGGCGAAAGGTGGTCCCGGCGACAGCCGAGATGCGCTACGAGCGTATGGCGCTCGCTTTAGTTGCCGCTTGCGTCTTCGCGTTTCTCACGGCGCA
This sequence comes from Betaproteobacteria bacterium, assembly GCA_031394355.1. Classification (GTDB taxonomy): domain Bacteria; phylum Pseudomonadota; class Gammaproteobacteria; order Burkholderiales; family Usitatibacteraceae; genus JAEUMY01. Next base: position 48,590 of record JANNSU010000012.1, read on the forward strand.
GTTCGGGGCGATCTTTTTCGACGCGCTTGATCAACAGCTCGTTGCATCCAGCATCGACGCAACCCGTCTCGGGCTGGGCCTGCTTGGCCTGACAACGAGCGGATTCGCCTGCCTTTCGCTAGCCTTCCTGTTGTTCGCGTTCATCAAACTGGACTCAACAGATTTGCCTTGGTTGATGACGTGCAAGATGCGCGCGAAGAGGGTGGGGGACTTGCTCGTCTGCTTCGCCTTTGCGCAAGGCGTTATGTGGGCCGTGACTCGCATCATCGCAAAGCTATTCCCGTAGCCCGGATGCAGCGCAGCGAAATCCGGGACGTTCATGGTCAACTATCGTCGCAACCGCGTGCAGGGAGGCATCTACTTCCTCACGATCACGTTGGCAGATCGTTCAGCGAACGTGCTGGTGGATGAGATCGATTTGCTTCGATCTGCCATGCAGGCCACGCGCAACTCGCACCCATTTCATGTGGATGCCATCTGCGTCCTGCCGGAACACCTTCATCTGTTGTTGACATTGCCCGAAGGTGACGCCGACTTTTCGCGTCGGGTTCAGGGCTTGAAGAGCCGGTTCACCAAGGCGCTCGCGAAGCGCGAGCCTCTGACACGCGACGCACGTGGCGAATATTCGCTTTGGCAGAAGCGCTTCTGGGAACACACAATCCGCAATGAAGATGACTTTAGGGCTCACGCGGACTACATTCATTTCAATCCGGTCAAGCACGGATTGGTAGCGCGCCTAACGGATTGGGCGCACTCCAGCTTTCATCGGTTTGTGAACGATGGAATCTACCCGGTGGATTGGGGTGGTACGAATGTCGAAGGGAAGTTTGGAGAGTAGGACGAGTCCCGGATTCCGCTTCGCTCTATCCGGGCTACGGGTTATCCGGCGTCCTTCCGCTTTCCATCCGCGTTCATCGGCGTCAGGTTGTGACTCTACTGCTTGCGAATATTCGCAACTACTTCAAATCCGCCTTGTTCAACAAGAACACCACCCCATCCCCCGCGCTCGTCTCCGGCCAGATGAACGGCACGTCGGGGAACGTCGCTTCCACGCCTTCGCGGTTGTAGCCCACTTCCACGACGAGGAGGCCGTGGTCGTTGAGGTGCTTGGGGGCGTTGTCGAGGATGACGCGCACATGATCGAGGCCGTCTTCGCCTGAGGCCAGCGCCATCATGGGTTCATGGCGGTATTCATCGGGCAGGGCGCCCATGGATTCTTGTGTCACGTAGGGCGGATTGGAGATGATGATGTCGTACTTGCGGCCTTTCAGCGCCTTGCTCATGTCCGACTCGATCAACTTGATGCGGCCATCCAGCCGGTAGTCGGAGATGTTGCGGCGGGCCACGTCGAGCGCGTCCTGCGACAGGTCAACGGCCTCGACCTGCGCGTTGGGGAAGGTGAGTGCTGCAAGAATAGCGAGGCAGCCTGAACCGGTACAGAGGTCCAGCACGCTGGTGACTTGATCCGCGCTTTCAACCCACGGCAGCATGTCTTCGCGCAGCAGCTCTGCGATGAACGAACGCGGCACGATGACACGCTTGTCGACATAGAACTTGTAATCACCCAGCCACGCCTCGTTGGTGAGATAGGCAGCAGGCAGGCGCTCTTTGACGCGGCGCTTGAAAATGGACAGCACAAGATCGCGCTCCGCATCGGGCAGACGTGCATCGAGCCAAGGGTCGAGCTGATCCAGCGGCAGATGCAGCGTGTGCAGCAGCAGGTATACGGCCTCGTCGTAGGCATTTTCCGAGCCGTGGCCAAAGAAAAGCTTGGCTTCGTTGAAGCGGGATACGCCGAAGCGCAGCAGGTCGCGCACGGTGACAAGGTCCTCCTGAGCCAGGTCCCAAAGCCCCTTGTGCTGGGTGCTTTCAGGATCGTAGAACTTCGGCTTCTGCATACCGCTCCCTTGCAAAGGTTGTTGTTCGCGCTCGACTGGCGCGCGGTTGTCCTGCGACGGGCTACCGGGGTGAAATCACCGGATCCATGCGTCCGTCGAAATGAATCTGGCGGGTGAGCAGCTGCCAGTACATGACCCAGTCGCCCATGAAGCTCCATAGCGGATATTTGAACGTGGCGGGGCGGTTCTTCTCGAAGACGTAGTGGCCGATCCAGGCGAAACCGTAGCCCGCGAACGGGACGGCGAGCAGGATGATCCACTGGCTCGTCATGAATGCAGCCACGATGAGCAGCAGCACGATGGTGCTGCCGACGAAGTGCAGCGTGCGGCATATCGGGTTCAGGTGTTCGCCCAGATAAAACGGATAGAACGACGCGAAGGATTGGAAGCGTTCGGCACTCATGTTTCAGGCCGCCTGGTGTTCACGACGGGCCACGACCGGGCCGACGCGCGCTTCCACGTACTGCTTCAGCACGGGCTTCAGGCCGAGCATGAAGAAGACTTCCGTCATGATGAATAGCGGTCCGATGACGAGCCCCATGATGTCATCCACGAATGCGGGCTTCATGCCCTCGAACTTGTGGCCCCAGAACTGCAGAATCCAGCCGACGACAAAGACGGCGAGCGCGGTCCAGAGTGTGTTGGCTGTGCCGAGGCGGTCGGCCAGCTCGCTGCCGAAGCCACAATTGATGGCGAGGTAGACCAACATGGCGACGCCCAACACGCGGTCCAGCTTGAGGTAGTACACGGCCGCGAAGCCTGCAGCCATTCCAGCCAAAGGTGCTTTGAGTGGACCGAGCGGCAGCGACCATACCGACAGCGCCAGCACCACCGAAAATACGATCATCGGTATGCCGACAAAGTGGGTGGCGATGTTGCGCCGGTCGCGGTGATAGGCCGCGTATTGCGTGATTTGTTGTTCCAGTGTGCGCATGGTCTCCTCCGTGCGGCTGTGCCTGCAACCCGTCAATTCTCGGTGCTGGCGTCGATTTTGAATTCCGAAAACGTTGGCGCGCCATGGCGGTTGGGTGCGCTCGGCGGCGGGGCGCCATCCTTGTAGATGGGCTTGAATCCCGAGTTGCCGATGATGAGTGACAAATTGGTCGCGGAGTCGGCATTGGCGAGGCCTTCCTCGACCGTGATCTTCTCGGTCTTGATCAGGCGGAAGAGATCCTGCTCGAATGTCTGCGAGCCGGGTGTCAGGCTCTTCTCCATGGCTTCCTTGATCTCAGAGACCCGGCCTTCCTCAACAAGCTCGGCGATATTGGTGGTGTTGAGCAAAATCTCGATTGCAGCGGAGCGGCCACCTTCGGCGTTTTTAATCAGTCGCTGGGAAATGATGGCGCGGAGCGACACGGACAAATCGCTCAGCAACACTGCACGCTGGTCCAGCGGGAAGAAGTTGATGATGCGGTTCAGCGCGTGATAGCTGTTGTTGGCGTGCAGTGTGGCGAGACAAAGGTGGCCGGACAGCGAGTACATCATGGCCATCTTCATCGTTTCTATGTCCCGGATCTCGCCTACCAGGATCACGTCCGGCGCCTGCCGCATGGCGTTGCGGCCAGCTTCAAGGAAGCTGAGCGAATCGTTGCCGATCTCACGCTGGTTGACGATGGATTTCTTGCTCTTGAACAGATATTCGATCGGATCCTCGAATGTGAGGATGTGCCCCGACTTGGTCATGTTGCGGAATTCGATCATCGAGGCAAGCGAAGTCGACTTGCCCGAGCCCGTGGCCCCCACGAAAAGGATCAGGCCGCGCTTCTCCATGATGAGCTGGGCCAGGATCTGCGGCAGCCCCAGTGTGCGCATGTCCGGAATCGCAGTAGTGATATAGCGCACCACAGCGCCAACCGTGCCCTTCTGCCAGAACATGTTCACACGGAAATTGCCCACACCTTCGATGGGGAAGGAGATGTTGAGCTCGCGCTCTTTCTCCAGCCTGGCGATCTGATCCGGCGTGAGAATTTCGTAGCAGATGCGTTGGGCATCGTCGCCCGAAAGAGCCTGCGGGTTGATCGGCATCGTGACGCCGTTGATCTTGATCTGGATGGGCGTCCCGGCGGAGACAAAGATGTCCGATGCCTTTTTGTCCGCCATCATGGTGAAAAGCTTTTTCAGCAGCATGCCGCGCCTCCGCCTCTTTTTTGTAGAGCCTGCTGGTGCGTGGGTGTCAGTCGCCCCGCAGCAGGTCGTTGATGCTGGTCTTGGCGCGGGTCTGTTCATCCACGCGCTTGACGATTACCGCACAATATAAGCTGTATTTCCCGTCGGCGGAAGGCAGATTGCCCGAGACGACCACGGAGCCGGGTGGCACCTTGCCGTAATGGATTTCCCCTGTCGCCCGGTCGTAGATTTTGGTGGACTGGCCGATGTACACGCCCATCGAGATCACGGAACCTGCACCGATGATGACGCCTTCCACCACTTCAGAGCGGGCGCCGATGAAGCAGTTGTCCTCGATGATGGTCGGATTGGCCTGCAACGGCTCCAGCACGCCGCCGATGCCCACGCCGCCCGAGAGGTGCACGTTCTTGCCGATTTGGGCGCAGGAACCCACGGTCGCCCAGGTGTCCACCATGCTGCCCTCATCCACATAGGCGCCGATGTTGACGTAGGACGGCATCAGCACCACGTTCTTGCCGATGAAAGACCCTTTGCGCGCCACGGCTGGCGGCACGACGCGGAATCCGCCGCGCTCGAAGTCGGTACGCGTGTAGTGGGCGAATTTGGTGGGCACCTTGTCGTAGAACTGGAAGGGGGCCTCCGCACTACCAACCCCCGAAAATTTCATCGGCTCATTGCCCGCAATGCGGAAGGAGAGCAGCACCGCCTTCTTGATCCACTGATGCGTCACCCATTCGCCATTGATCTTCTCGGCCACACGCAGCGTGCCAGCGTCCAGTCCGGCAACGACATGATCCACTGCCTCGCCCACCTTGGCAGACGTGGAACCGGGTTTGAGGTTGGCGCGGTCTTCCCACGCGGCTTCGATGGTGGATTGGAGATCAGTCATTTTCGGGGCTCGGGGCTGGAGATTCGGGGTTCGGGACCGGGGGTTCGGGGTCTGCTCCCTCTTCCTTGAGGGGAGAGGGCCGGGGAGAGGGTGGGTACTGCGAATATTCGCCCCTGTGGAATTATACGACCCTGCTGCTAGCATTCACACATGCCATATCCAAACCGCCCGCAATGAATCCACTTACGCATCATTTCGTCACCATGGCCTACCACAACGGCTGGTGCAACTACCGCCTTTTCAAGGCCTGCTTGCAGCTCTCGCAGGAAGACTTCGTGGCGACCCGCACGAGCTTCTTCCCGTCCATCAAGGCCACGCTGAATCACAACCTGACGGTCGATTGGTACTACGTGGACGCGCTGGAGCGCAGCCTGCAGGGCCGCGAGGTGAACCCCAATCCCGCCGCCTTCTACGAGCCGGAGGAGCCGTTTGATCACTGCGCCGATCTCTGGCGTGAGCAGAAGGCGGTGGATGACCGGCTCATTGCCGCCTGCAAGGCGCTACCGGAGGACATGAAGCTTGGAATCCGCATTCCGCGCCGAGCTGGCACGGTCACAGAGACCATCCCTCGCTTCCTCGCCCATCTCTTCCAGCATCAGATTCATCATCGCGGCCAGGCGCATGCCATGCTGGTCGGCACCGACGTGCCGCCACCACAGCTGGATGAGTTCTTTTGTCTTGGGGATGGGGAGACGGGGGACTTCGCGTTAAGACAACCGGATTTTGTGGCGTTGGGGTGGAGCGAGGCGGAGATCTGGGAGTTCGGCCGCCCAAAGTGAGCTACAGGTTGGTTTGCAGTTCAAACCCATTTGCCGCAGTTTTAGTTCAAAGTTTCTAAAGATGAGTTTGGAGGTCTGACACGATGATTCCTAATTCCTGCTTGTTGATCGAAACCAACAAGTTTCCAGTTCTTGAGGGTGAGGAGAAAGAACTGGTGAACGAGAACATGTATGGCAAGGCGCTTTGCCAGTATTTGGAGAAACAGTTGCCACAGGCCGGAATCGAAGTTCCCTTCTTCTGCAATGAGGATTGGGGTTGGTGGGTCGAAGTTCAGAAGGGCATGTTCAAGATGGGCTTGTGCATCTATTCGGATCCGGCATCAGAAGGCAACCCAAAGCGATATGTAATCCTGCCTTCAATTCATGAAGGCAAAAAGTGGTCGTGGTCCAAGTGGAAGAAGATTGACCAGTCTGCTGATGTGCTGAATCTGGTTCAGAGCATCGAAGATATCTTCAAGAAAGATGCGGAAATAAGGTCAGTGACACGTCACGATGACTTTCCGTTTTAGCCTTGTCGCCACTGCGAATATTCGCAATGACTACTTCTTCAACGCCAACGTCAATCCATCCCCAATCGGCAACAACGACAACTCCACCCGCTGATCCGTCTTCAGGAACGCATTGAGCTCACGCAGCGCCACGGTATCCGGCTCGGTGTTGTCCGGCTCCGCCACCTTGCCCGACCACAACGTGTTGTCGATGGCGACAAGTCCGCCGACACGCAACAGTTGAAGTGCGCGCTCGTAGTAGCCGCGATAGTTGGTCTTGTCCGCGTCGATGAAGCAGAAGTCGAAACTGCTAGCTTGTCCTTCCGCGAGCAATCCATCCAGCGTTTCCAGCGCCGGGGCGATGCGGAGATCAATCTTGTGCGCCACACCTGCCTTGGCCCAGTGTTCGCGACCGATGCGGGTCCAGTCTTCACTGACGTCACAAGCGATGATGCGGCCGTCTTCCGGCAGGGCCATGGCGACACAGAGGCTGCTGTAGCCCGTGAACACGCCGACTTCCAGGCAACGCTTGGCACCCATGAGCTTGACCAGCAGTGCCATGAACTGGCCCTGCTCGGGCGAGATCTGCATGCGGGCCATGGGGTCGGCTAGCGTGACGCTGCGCAGCTCCGCCAGCACGGGGTGGTCGCGCAGGCTGGCGTCGAGCAGGTACTGGTGCAGGCCGTCGGAGATGGTGAAGGTTTTGCTGGACATGGTGATTGGCCTGTCAGATTCGTCGTCCCGTCGAGTTTACGTAACCGCGCCGGGACCCAGTTTCGTTCGTTGAGTTACGTTGGCTCCAGAAAAAACCAAGCAAAGCCGCTGGGTCCCGTCCTTCGACGGGACGACAAAATTAAAACCTTGTCGGTGATTCGCTTGCGAAGTTTCGCAGGTCCACGCGCGGCTCAGGCTTCCACCCCTTCTTGCGACGCTCCACCTCCACCGTAGTAAAAATACCACCGCGCACAAAGAACTTCGCCGTCAGCCGCATGAAGCGCGGGTTGGTGGCACTCACCAGATCACCCAGAATTTCATTGGTCACCGCTTCATGGAACTTGCCTTCGTTGCGGAATGACCAGATGTAGAGCTTCAGGCTCTTCAGCTCAACACAGGCCTTGTCCGGGATGTAGTTGAGCTCGAGCGTGGCGAAATCGGGCTGGCCGGTTTTGGGGCAAAGGCAGGTGAATTCCGGGATCTGCATGTGGATCAGGAAGTCGCGTTCCGGGTGCGGATTGGGGAATATTTCCAGCGACTTGGTCGGCTGGGCCGTCGTTGCGTTCCCGAGTTGAGTCAAGGAATTCAATGGGTTCAAGGACTTGGACGCTTTTGTTGAAGTGACTTTTTTTGGCATTGGGGCGGGCTTTTTCAATCGGCTAAAATCAGCAGTTTAGTGCATGGCTCGGATTGCTTCGGGCCAGTGCGAATATTCGCAATCCCGGTCGCTGGATCGGAGATTTCATCCCCACCCCGGCCCTCCCCCCTAAACGGGTAGAGCGTTGGTCAGAACAGAACAGAAGAGCAAAGCGTGCGCCTCACTCAAATCAAGCTTGCCGGTTTCAAGTCCTTCGTTGATCCCACCACCATTGCAGTCCCCGGCCAGCTGGTCGGCATTGTCGGCCCCAACGGCTGCGGCAAGTCGAATGTGATCGACGCCGTGCGCTGGGTGCTGGGCGAGAGCTCGGCCAAGCATTTGCGCGGCGACAAGATGGACGACGTGATCTTCAACGGTTCATCGCAGCGCAAACCCGTCAGCCGCGCCAGCGTGGAGCTGGTGTTCGACAACAGCCTGGGCCGCATCGGTGGTCCGTGGGCGCAGTACAACGAGATTGCAGTGAAGCGCGTCATCCAGCGCGATGGCGACTCGAACTACTACATCAACGGCCAGCACGTGCGCCGTCGCGACATCACCGACATGTTCCTGGGCACCGGCCTCGGCCCGCGTGCCTACGCCATCATCGAGCAGGGCATGATCTCGCGCGTCATCACCTCGAAGCCCGAGGAGCTGCGCGTGTTTCTGGAGGAAGTGGCGGGCGTATCCAAATATCGCGAGCGCCGCCGCGAAACCCAGAACCGGCTGGAAGATACCCGCGAGAATCTTTCTCGCGTGGAAGATATTCGCAATGAACTTGGCAACCAGTTGGAGAAGCTGACGCTTCAGGCCGAGGTGGCGGCCAAGTATCACGATCTGCACAAGGAACTGGGCATGACCCAGAACCTGCTCGCGTTTACGCGCCAGCGGGAAGCGTCGCAGGCAAAGGCGCGGTATACCAACGAGATCGCGAAGCTGGAAACCGGCATCGAGGCGGAAACCGCCAAGCTGCGGGAAGCTGAAGCCGAGCTGGAAAAGCTGCGCCAGGAACACTACACCGAGGGCGACGCGCTGCACGACATCCAGGCCAAGGTCTACGAGGCCAATACGGAGGTGAATCAGATCGAGCAGGAGATTACTTTCCTGGGCGAGAGCCGCCGTCGCATGGTCGCGCAAATGACCGCCTTGCAGCAGCAACTGGCGGAAGTCGAGATGAGCCGTGAAAGCACGGTCAATGAAGAAGCCCGCTGGAAGGCAGAGCTGGAAGGCGCTGCCGAGAAGATCGAGCTTGCGAATATTCGCGCCGAAGAAGCCCGTCTGTCGGTACCGGATTTCGAAGAGAAGGTACGTGCTGCGATCGCGTCAACCAAGGCGGCGGACAATACGGTTCGCGATGCAGAGTCTGCGCTGAGCCTGGATGAGGCGCGTGAATCGCATGCGCTCAAGATCCTGTCGCAGCTTGAGCAGCGCAAGAATCGTCTCACTGTCGAGAACCTGAATCTGGTCATGCCGGACGCCGCGCATCTTGCCGGGCTGGAAGCGGAGCGGTCGGAGATTGCCGAACGCATGGCGCAGGGCGAAGAGAGGCTCCACGCGCTGGAAGAGGAGATTCCGACACTGGAGCAATCCCGCCGCGATACCGCCACCGGCGTACAGGAGGCTTCACGCGAGCTCGCCAAGGTGGAAGCCGCGCTGCTTGCGCTGCAGAACCAGCAGGCCCGCTTGGACAACAACAACAAGATCGCCATGTGGCTCTCCAAGCACAATCTGGAGAATGCGCCGCGCCTCTGGCAGGCGATCAAGATCGAGCAGGGTTGGGAGGATGCGCTGGAAAGCGCGCTGGGCGTCCGCCTCAATGCGATCCGCATCGGTGACCGCGCGGCGCTGCCGCGACTGGCACAGGATTCGCCTCCCGGCAGTGTGGCTGTACTCATTGATGATCCCTCCGCGGCGCAACCGCAGGCCGGCGCGAATGGACTGAAGCCTTTATGGACGTTGGTCACCGCAACGCATGCGGGCGTGATGCCGTTTGTGCGCGAGTGCCTGGCCAACGTGATGCTGCTGGAGGATGAATCGCAGGCTGCCTCGCGCACCGCATCCCTGCCGGAAGGCACGCTGCTCGTCACCCGCACAGGCCACCTGTATTCGCGTCATGGTCTGGTCTTGCATGGCCCGCAATCGGAGCTGCACGGTGTGTTGCAGCGCCAGCGTGAGATCGAGGATCTGCAGCAGAAGATGCCCGCACTGGTCGAGGCGCGCAACGAACGCGACAGCGCACTCCGGCATCTGGAGCAGCGACTGAATGAACTTCAGGACGAGGCACGCACCCTGCGCGGGCAGGTAGCGGAGGCCAAATCACGCGAACACGGCCTCGCCATGGAGGTACAGAAGCTGTCGCAGGCCATGGCACAGGCTGAGACCCGCCGTGCCGCCATCAAGGCCGAGTTGGCCGAAATCGAGCAGGAGGAAACCAGCGAACGCGAAGCCATGCAGGATGCGCAGCAGAAGTTGCAAGAGGGCGCGGACCGCGTCAATGAGCTGATGGATGCGCTCATCGGGCTGGAAGACAAGCAGAAGCAGGCAGAGGCTGCGCTGCAGGACGCACGCAATGCCGCAGTCGCTGCGGAGCGTGGCACGCAGGAGGCGCAGTTCTTCGAGAAGAGCTGCCATGAAAAGATTGCGTCGCTGGCCACATTCGCGGGCTCCCTGATTTCGCGGGCGCAAAGTCTGGCTGGCAGCCGGGAGGCCATTGCCGTCGAGCTGGATCAGATGCATGAAGGCAACCTGCGCGAGCGGCTGCAGGGCGCGCTGTCCCGCCGCGCCGAGCGCGAAGCCGAGCTCACGAAGGCACGCGATGCGCTGGACGGTGCCACTGGCAGACTGAAGACGCTGGAAGAAACCAAGTCTGCCATCGAGCACAGCCTTCAGCCGATGCGGGACAAGATCAACGACATCCGCCTCAAGGAGCAGGAAGCTGCCATCCATGAGCAACAATACCGGTTGCAGCTGGAGGAGGCCGGTGCCAACCCTGAAGAGCTGGCCGACCTGATCGAAAAACGCACGCGTTCATCGTCCATGCAGGCCGAGATCAATCGCCTGCAGGAAGAAATTGCCGCGCTCGGCCCGGTCAACCTTGCCGCGCTGCAGGAGCTGCAGCAGGGTACGGAGCGCAAGGATTTCCTCGACAAACAATCCGCAGATCTCACCGAGGCCGTCGAGACGCTCGAAGCCGCCATAAAGCGGATCGACCGTGAGACGCGTGACCTGCTGCAGACGACGTTTGATCAGGTCAACAAGAACTTCAGCGAGATGTTCCCGCTGCTGTTTGGCGGCGGCACTGCGTATCTCAAGCTCACCGGGGAGGAAATTCTCGACGCGGGCCTGCAGGTCTTCGCGCAGCCGCCTGGCAAGAAAAACACGTCCATCCAGTTGCTTTCAGGTGGCGAGAAGGCGCTGACCGCGTTGTCGCTGGTGTTCTCGCTGTTCCGCCTGAACCCTGCACCGTTCTGCCTGCTGGATGAGGTGGACGCGCCGCTGGACGACTCCAACACCGTGCGCTATTGCGATCTGGTCAAGAAGATGTCTGACAGCACGCAGTTTCTGTTCATTACCCACAACAAGGTCACGATGGAAATGGGCCAGCAGCTTGTGGGTGTGACCATGAATGAGCCGGGCGTGTCTCGCGTGGTGGAGGTGGATATTGGCGCAGCGATGACGTTTGCAGCCAATGCACCGCAGCCCGTGGCGGCGTAAAAGCCGGAACCGCAAACACGGATGAACACAGATGAACGCAGATGTGTCTTAGAATCCTTCGGCAGCAGGGCCCATTGCGAAGTGTGGCCTCTGTCGTCAGAGCGCCCGATGTACGAATTCACCGGAGAATCCGTGTTCATTTGTGTTCATCTGTGTTTGCGTTTGAATCAGGATTGAGGCCGTGATCAACGACTTCACCATGGCCCTCATTGCGGCAGCTGCGCTGCTTGTTGCCGCCATCCTGGTCTTCAACTGGTGGCAGGAGCGGCGATACGCGCGCACCGCCGAGCGGGCATTCAAGGCAGACCATCCGGACGTACTCTTTGACAGTGCCGACGCCACCCGGCCCGCGCGTCTTGAGCCGACGCTGGGTGAGTTGCCCTTGCCAGAAGACGATCTTGTCATCCCAGCGCCAGATGCCATCGCATCGCTGGCGCCACGCCAGCATCAGCCGGCAGAAGGCATCAATGGCCGCATTGATTCCGTTGCGGTGATCCTGGCCGAAGCGCCGGTGACGCCGGACAAGCTCACCGGATTTGTACTGAGCTCACAGAAACTGGGATGCGTCGTGCACTGGGAGGGCCTGGTGGACGGTCTCTGGGAGCCGCTGGATGCTGCCCTTGCCAAGGGCGTGTCGATGAAGGAGCTGCGTGTGGGTCTGCAATTGGCCGACCGATCCGGCCCGACACCGAAAGAAAAGATCAGCGAGTTCATGTTGCTGGCCGAAGAACTCGCGCATGAGATTACCGCTGTGTCCCAGCGCGAGGACGTGGATGAGGCCGCGGAGCGTGCAAGCAGCGTGGATGCGTTCTGCGCCGATACTGACATCGAGATCGCCATCAGCCTCGTCGGTCGCAGCGGGGTCACGTTTGCGCCGAGCAAGGTGCGTGGCCTGCTGGAGGCTGCTGGTCTGACTTTGCAGCCAACTGGCGAGTACTGCCTGCGGGAGAGCGCGCTGGCAACGCCAGCGTCGGCGGTCGATATGGATGATGGGCCGACCGCCTTCGATGATGCAGGACCAGTTTTGTTTTCTGTCCGCAATCTGGAGTCCTCCGAGCCACCTGCGATCAACAAGACGGGCTACCTGTCCGGCCTGACGCTGGCGCTGGATGTGCCGCACTGCCAGGACAGCATGCTGGCGCTGGAACGCATGATCACACTTGCGCGCCAGCTCTCCGAGTCACTCGGCGGTGACGTGGTGGATGACAATCGTCGACCACTCAACCCGAACGGCATCGAGGCCATCCGCCAGGCCATCCGGGGAATCGGCGCGCAGATGGAGCACTTTGGCGTCATGCCAGGCAGCCCGTCGGCGAAACGGCTCTTTCGGTGACCGGAGCGATGACATGAACCCAGGTCTCCAGGTGGAGACTTTCAAGTTCTGGGACGTCGTGAGCCAATGTGTGCGCGCGACTGTCCAGGGCGAGGACTCCGCTTGCCGGCTCGATGCCACGGGCCTGCGCCGACCCTCGTTCTGGTTCAGCCGGGCGAAGCAGGCCGTCTCCACCTGATGGATGCGGCTCGTGCGGCAGCAGGGCGCGCGGCCGCGCTCCGGCAGGCGCTGGAAGAACACAACTACCGGTACTACATCCTTGACGACCCCGTCATCACAGACGCGGAGTACGACAAGCTGTTTCATGAGCTGGTCGCGCTGGAGACTGCCCACCCGGCGCTGTTGACCGCAGATTCCCCCACCCAGCGTGTTGGTGCCAAGCCGGCCACGGAGCTTGCCGAGGTGACGCATCGTGTGCCGATGCTTTCCCTGGCCAATGCGTTCACCGATGAGGATGCGGCGAACTTTGACAGGCGCTGCCGCGAGGGGCTGGATGCAGGGCAAGTCGAGTACGCCTGCGAGCCCAAGTTTGATGGTCTCGCCATCACCCTGACCTACGAAAACGGCGTGTTTGTTCAAGGTGCCACGCGTGGCGATGGCGCGGTGGGGGAGGATGTCACGGCGAATATTCGCACCATCCGTTCAGTGCCTTTGCGTTTGACGCCGCCTGCAGGCGACGCCATCCCGCCGTTGCTTGAAGTGCGGGGCGAGGTGTTGATGCTCAAGAAGGACTTTACGGCACTCAACGAACGTCAGGCCGCAAAGGGTGAAAAGCTGTTCGTGAACCCGCGCAATGCCTCGGCAGGTGCCTTGCGCCAGCTCGATCCGAAGATGACTGCCGAACGCCCGCTTGCGTTTTTCGCCTATGGCATTGGCGCAGTGGAAGGCATGACGCTGCCGGATACGCATGGCGCACTCATGGACCTGCTGGCGGCATGGCGATTTCCGGTGACGCGTGAGCGGGTAGTGGTGAATGGCGTGACCGGGATACTCGACTACTACCGCCGTATCGGCACACTGCGGCCAACTCTGCCATTTGAAATCGATGGTGTGGTCTACAAGGTCAACCGGTTCGACTGGCAGGAGCGGCTGGGCTTTGTGTCCCGTGCGCCGCGATTTGCCGTCGCCCACAAGTTTCCGGCAGAAGAGGCGACCACCGAATTGCTCGACATTGATGTGCAGGTGGGCCGCACCGGTGCCATCACGCCGGTGGCACGGCTAAAGCCGGTGTTCGTCGGCGGCACGACGGTGTCCAACGCCACGCTGCACAACGAGGACGAAATCCGCCGGAAGGATCTCAAGATCGGTGATACGGTCATCGTGCGTCGCGCGGGTGATGTGATTCCCGAAGTGGCCGCGGTCATCTATGCGAAGCGTCCCGCGAATATTCGCGAATTCGTCATGCCCACGCATTGCCCGGAATGCGGCTCGGCCGTGATCCGCCTCGACGGCGAGGCGGCCGCGCGATGCACTGGCGGACTCATCTGCCCCGCGCAGCGCAAGCAGGCGTTGCTGCATTTCGCGCAGCGCAAGGCGGTGGACATCGAGGGTCTGGGCGACAAGCTGGTGGAGCAGATGGTCGATGCGAATCTGGTGCACACGCCGGCAGACATCTACCGCCTTGGCCTTTCGGCGCTGGCTGGTCTGGAGCGTATGGCGGAGAAGTCGGCGAGCAACATCCTTGCGGCCATCGAGAAGAGCAAACAGACCACGCTCGCCCGCTTCCTGTTCGGCCTCGGCATCCGCCATGTCGGCGAGACGACGGCGAAGGACCTCGCCCGCCACTTCGGCTCGCTCGACGCCATCGTTGCGGCGGATCAGGCAGCCCTGTTGCAAGTGCCGGATGTCGGCCCGGTGGTGGCGGAGTCTCTGTGGCGATTCTTTCAGGAGCCGCACAACCGCGAGGTGGTGGAGCAGCTTCGTGCATGTGGCGTGACCTGGACCGAAGGCCCGCCCGCCATCACGCCAGTGTCCGGCCCGTTTGCAGGCAAGACGGCGGTGTTGACCGGTACGCTCTCCAGCCTGTCGCGTGAAGATGCCAAGGCAAAGATCGAGGCGCTGGGCGGCAAGGTGTCGGGAAGCGTGTCGAAGAAGACCGACCTCGTCATTGCGGGAGTGGAAGCGGGAAGCAAGCTGGAAAAGGCAAGGGAGCTTGGCATCATGGTTTGGGATGAAGCTGAATTTCTGCGACACTTGCCGCCGGACTGACCTATCTGCCTGTCACACAAATGAAAAAAATCACCAAAGCCGTCTTCCCCGTCGCCGGTCTCGGCACGCGCTTTTTGCCCGCCACCAAGGCGAGCCCGAAGGAAATGCTGCCGATTGTCGACAAGCCGCTCATCCAGTACGCCGTCGAGGAGGCTGCTGCCGCCGGCATCACGGAGATGATTTTCGTCACGGGGCGTGGCAAGCGCACCATCGAGGACCACTTCGACAAGGCGTATGAGCTGGAAGCGGAGCTCGCCACGAAGGGCAAGCACAAACTCCTGGCCGAGGTGCGCGACATGCTGCCGGCGGGTGTGCAGTATGTGTATGTGCGCCAGGCCGAGGCATTGGGGCTGGGCCACGCGGTGCTGTGCGCTCGGCATCTCGTGGGTGATGAGCCATTCGCGGTGATTCTGGCCGATGACCTGATCGATGCGAAGACACCAGTGATGCAGCAGATGGTGAAGCTTTACGAGAAGCGGAAGTCATCCGTGCTGGGTGTGCAGAACGTGAAGCGTGAGGAGACCGGGCAATACGGGATTGTGTCGGCCACGAGTATCGCGCCGAAGCTCTCCGAGATCTCCGGCATCGTCGAGAAGCCGAAGCCGGAGAAGGCGCCATCGACACTGGGCGTGGTGGGCCGATACATTCTCACGCCGCGAATATTCGCATTCCTCGACCAACTCTCTGCCGGGGTGGGCAAGGAGATCCAGCTCACCGATGGCATCGCAGCACTCCTCGACGAGGAGACCGTATACGCCTATGAGTTTGAGGGCACGCGCTATGACTGCGGCAGCAAGCTGGGTTATCTCAAGGCGACGCTGGCGTATGGGATGAAGCACCCGGAGGTTGGCGCCGAGTTTTCGGCCTTTCTCGCGGGCGGTGCCATGGCGGCGGTAGCGGGCAAGAAACGCAGGCAATCAACATGAGCACACTGTCGCGTACGGAGGCTCTGGGAATACTTGCTGACTCGGATTTGGTTTACGACGCCGCCCAGGTCGCCGCCGCCGTGCAGCGCGTGGCGGATGGACTCAATCACGCCTATGCCAGCCGCCACCCCCTGATGCTGTCGATCATGGGCGGTGCGGTCGTCTTCACCGGGCAGTTACTACCCAAGCTGACTTTTCCGCTGGACTTCGATTTCATCGCAGCATCCCGCTATGGTGATGCGACCACAGGCCAGGAGTTGACCTGGCGTGTGGCGCCACGTGCGAATATTCGCAACCGTGACGTCATCGTTGTCGATGACATCCTGGATGAGGGCATTACCCTGGCTGCAGTCTGTGACCTCATCCGCTCACAAGGTGCCGCATCGATCGCCACGGCCGTGTTTTCAGACAAGTCCATCGCCAAGCCAAAACCCATCACCGCCGACTTTGTCGGCCTGTCATTGCCAAATCGATTCGTGTTCGGGTTCGGAATGGATGTGAAGGGCGCCTGGCGCAACCTGCCGGCGATTTATGCCATGCGCAATGGGTGAAGGGTGATGGGTGATGACGCGGAGCTGATTGACCATCGGCCGCTTGCGAATATTCGCCCCACCTGAGACGCTTCTCCATCACCAATCACCAATCACCAATCACCCATCACCAATTAACCATCACCCTTCAGACACATGCTTGCAATCATTGGTGGTACCGGCCTGTCCCGACTGACCGATCTTGACATCTCGCGACGCGAAATCGTCCGCACGCCCTTTGGCGAGCCCTCCGGGCCGCTCACGTTCGGTCGCGTGGGTGACACGGAGATCTGCTTCCTGGCCCGGCATGGCTACGGGCACACGTTCGCCCCGCACGAAGTCAACTACCGCGCCAATCTGTGGGCCATCCGCGATCTGGGTGCTCGTCGGGTCGTTGCCGTGAACTCGGTCGGTGGCATCGCGCCCGAACTTGGGCCGGGTGTGATTGCCATTCCTGACCAGATCATCGACTACACCTGGGGCCGCAAGCACACTTTTTTTGAAGGGCCCGAAGCGCCTGTGAAGCATGTTGACTTCACCCACCCCTACTGCGCGGACACCCGCAAGCTGCTCGCCCTCGCCGCTGAGGCAGCAGGAATTCCCGTCGTCGCCTCGGGTGTCTATGCGGCGACTCAGGGCCCCCGCCTGGAAACCGCAGCCGAGATCCGTCGCCTACAGCGCGACGGTGCCACCATGGTGGGCATGACCGGTATGCCGGAGGCCGTGCTGGCACGCGAGCTGGATCTGCCCTATGCGGCCATTGCACTGTCAGTCAATCACGCGGCTGGGCTGGGGGATAGCAAGGACGCGATTCTGCTGGATGAGCTGCAGGTCGTGCTCGACGCCGGCATGGGCAGGATTCTGCGAATTCTCGAGAAGGCCGTGTCGCTACATCAGCAGGGCAGGACGGAGTGATGGCAGTCCGTCCCATCATGAAAATGGGAGAGCCGGTGCTCTTTCGTGCAGCAGAGCCGGTTATGGCGTTTGATACGCCCGAGCTGCATGCGCTGCTCAGAGACATGAAGGACACGATGATTGCCGCCAAGGGTGCCGGTCTTGCCGCGCCGCAGATCGGCGTCTCCTTGCAAGTCGTCATCTTCGAAGTGCGGAACAATCCTCGCTATCCGGATGCGGCACCGGTCCCCGAGACCGTGCTCATCAATCCCGCAATCGAGCCCCTCAGTGACGACATGGAGGAGGGCTGGGAAGGCTGCCTGTCCGTGCCCGGCATGCGCGGCCTGGTGCCGCGCCACAATCGTGTCCGGTACAGCGGCTTCGACCCGTATGGCAACCGCTTCGAACGGGAGGTGGACAGCTTCCATGCGCGGGTGGTCCAGCATGAGTGTGATCACCTGATCGGCACGCTCTTCCCGATGCGCGTCCGCGACATGCACAATTTCGGCTTCACCGAGGTGCTGTTCCCCGAGCTCGCGGGGAAGGACAAGGACGATTGACGGGCGTTCGGGCCGCCAATTCTGCAGTTCGTCGCGTACCCAATTGAATTGCGGGTGAGGCATGGCATCTTTCCGGATGTGAGCGCTGGAGGGTTGGGACTATTCCCAGCCGAAAATCCCGGTGAATCATGAAGCAGTCGATTGGCTGTGCTTCCACTTTCTGCGAAAGGAAATTGACCATGGCTGAGACCATTGATGTGATGCCTGTAGGGGGTGCTTCAACTCCCAGGGACCTCTCAGGCGAGAAAACAACCCTGCATATCGTCTATTTGCTGCATGCGCTGGCGCCCTTCACGGCCTGGCTGCTCGCCGCCGTGGCGGTGTTCATCGGCTTCGTGAAACGCGATGCAGTGCGCGGCACGCCTTACGACAGTCATTACGCGTGGCTCGCTGGCGCGTTCTGGTGGGCGCTGCTTTGGATGGCGATGGCCTGGATCATTTTCTGGGTGGTCACCGTGCTGACCTTGGGCGTTGGCGCAATCGTGATGTGGGTGATCCCGACGGTGGCCTATGCCGTGCTGTTCGTCTGGTATCTCTACCGGGTCATCCGCGGCTGGCTGGCCCTCAATGACGACAAGCCCCTGGTCTGAGCGAGGTCAAGTACGCAGCACTTTCAGCAATCCTTCCTTGAACTCGCGCGCGCCGTCGGCGCGCGCGAGCGCTTCGCCTTCCACCACGAAAACGTCCTCCGCGCGATTGCCAAGCGTCGTGATGCGGGCATCGTGCAGGCTGAGCTCGTGTGCGAGGAAGTGGCGCGCGACCATGGAGAGCAATCCGGGTCTGTCTGCGGCGATGACCTGTACGGCATACCGTCCTGCGCGCTTCTCGGGCGTGATGTTGACGACAGGCTCGATGGGGAAGTGCTTCACCTGGCGTGACAGGCGGCCGGAAGCGGCAGCGGGGAGCGGCTTGGCGTCCTTCAGCTGCTGCGCAAGCTCATCTTCGATGCGGGCGATGACATCGCGGTAGTGTCCGCCCAGATCATCGCTGTTGCCGGACAAGCTGGGAATGCGCGAGCGTGGCAGCACCTGGAAGGTGTCCAACGCATAGCCGTGCACGGTGGTATAGATCTTTGCTGCAGCAATGTCGAAGTGCATGCGCTCGAAGTACGTGCAGATGCGCGCGAACACACCCGCCTGGTCGCGTGTGTACACCATGACTTGCAGGCCCTCGCCGATAGGCGAAAGCCTTGCCTTCACGATGGGTGCTTCCGGTGACGGGCGCGACCACAACGCCCGCGCGTGCCACGCGATCTCCGATGATTCGAATCGCTGGAAGTAGGCCGGATGCAGCTCGGCCCAAAGCGCAGACTCCCTGCCTGGCGCGGTCACATACTGCGCGAATATTCGCAATGCTTCCGACTTCTTGCCTTCGATCCAGGTCTCGATGGGCGCTCGCTCGCCAGACAGTAGTTTGCGGGTGAGCTTGAAGAGATCTTCCAGCAGCTTGCCCTTCCAGGCATTCCACACATGCGGGCTGGTACCTCGAATGTCCGCGACGGTGAGGAGGTAGAGCGCGGTGAGGCGGCGCTCATTGCCGACCCGCAGGGCAAAATTGGCAATGACGTCAGGATCGGAGAGATCCTGTTTCTGTGCGGTTTGTGACAGGGTCAGGTGTTGCTCCACCAGCCAGACAACCAGATCTGTATCGCCGGGGGCCAACCCATGCGCGCGACAAAAGCGGCGCGCGTCGCTGGCACCGAGTTCGGAATGGTCGCCGCCGCGTCCCTTGGCGATGTCGTGGAACAGTGCGGCGAGGATGAGCACTTCCTTGCGCTCGAAGTCGCGCATGAGCTCGGTACAGAATGGATACTCGTGCAGAAAGCGTGGCACGATGAAGCGGCGCAGGTTGCGCACGACCATCAGGATGTGTTCGTCCACGGTGTAAACGTGGAAGAGGTCATGCTGCATCTGGCCCACGATGCGACCGAACGCAGGCAAGTAACGGGCGAGGATGCCGTAGTGATTCATCTTGCGCAGCATGAACGTGACCCGCTTCGGCTCACGCAGGATGGCCATGAAGAGTTCGCGGTTAACGGGATTGGCGCGGAATGCGGCATCGATGAGCGGCAATGCCCGCCACAGCGCACGCAATGCATCGGCGGACGGCCCCTCCAGGTCATCGAGTTTCTGCAGCAGGTGCATGGCGCGCAGGATGTTTGATGGATCCGTAACGAAGGCGTCTTCCCGCAGGATTTCCAGCGTGGCCCCCCGGCGTGCGAAGGTCTCATCAATGGGCACGACCTTCATGTCGCGTGGCGGACCGATGCGCGCCCAGATGTTCTGCAGGAGGATGGTGTTGAGGCGGTAGATGCTCTTGGCAGCACGGTAGTAGCGCTGCATCAACAGCTCCGATGCGCGCTTGGCTGGCGTCGATTCAATCCCCATTTCTGCTGCGAGCCGCGCCTGGTGGTCGAATACCAGCCTGTCCTCGCGACGTCCGGCGAGGAAGTGGAGGCGAATGCGCAGGTCCTGGAGAACACGCTCATCCTTCGCGATCCGAAGCGCCTCCCCCTCAGTGATCAGCCCTTCTGCAGCCATGGCCTTCCAGCCTGAGCCTTTGCCTGCGTACATGCCGGCGGCATCCGCAACCCAGTGAATGGTCTGCAGATCGCGCATGCCGCCAGGGTTCTCCTTGATATTGGGCTCCAGCCGGAATGCGGCATCCAGCGCACGCGTGTGTCGGGCGCGCTGCTCGTCGAGCTTGGCGTTGAAGAATTCGCGCGGGTGTACGACCTTCAGCACTGCCGTGTGCATGGCTGCAAAGAGTGCTGCGTCACCGCAGATGAGCCGGGTTTCCGTGAGGCTGGTCAGGACCGTAACATCCCGTTCAGCCTCCTCCACGCATTGCGCTCCAGTGCGCACGCTGTGACCCGGCTCGATGCCGCAATCCCAGAGCAGGCCGATGAACGCCTCGACAGGTTGCGCATTCGTGCCATCCGGTACCAGGACGAGAACATCGACATCGGAGTGCGGGAAAAGCGTGCCACGTCCGTAGCCACCCACGGCCACCAGGGCCCAGTCTGCGGGAAGGCCGAGCTCACGCCACAGTCCACGCAACGCCTGGTCGACCACAGCGGTATGGGCAGCGAGGAATTTTCGCGGAAGCTGGTGTTGCGAATATTCGCACTTGAGGCGCGCCTTCTCATCACTCAGCCAGCGGCGCCAACGCGCTGCCGCATCGCGGCCCGGCTGGATCGCAATCGCCGCAGTGGCGCCCGGACGGGACATGCGGGGCCTAGCTTGTGGGCGGCGGCGGTGTGCCGTCGGATTGGGTGAGAACCTCGAATCCGTTCTCGGTCACCAGTACGGTGTGCTCCCACTGCGCGGACAGACTGTGGTCTGCGGTCACGATGGTCCAGCCGTCGGCGAGTTGGCGGATATCGCGCTTGCCGGCATTGATCATCGGCTCGACGGTAAAGATCATGCCGGCCTTGAGCGTGAGCCCGCTACCCGGACGGCCATAGTGGAGAATCTGTGGTTCTTCGTGGAATTTCTTGCCAATCCCGTGCCCGCAGAATTCACGCACGACGCTGTAGCCGTTGCTTTCGGCATGGCGTTGAATGGCGCTGCCCAGATCACCCAGCGTGGCGCCCGGCTTGATGGCGCTGATGCCACGCCACATGGCTTCGTAGGTGGTTTGGCAAAGGCGTTTGGCTTGAATGGACGGTTCGCCAACGTAGTACATACGGCTGTTGTCACCGTGGTAGCCATCCTTGATTACGGTGATGTCGATATTCACGATATCGCCATTCTTCAAGACTTTTTCACCCGGGATGCCATGGCAGACCTGATGATTGACCGACGTGCACATCGAGGCCGGATAAGGCTTGTGTCCGGGCGGCGCATAGTTGAGCGTTGCCGGGATGGTGCCCTGGATGTTGACCATGTAGTCGTGCGCCAGCTTGTCCAGCTTACCCGTTGTGACGCCGGGCTTTACGAAAGGTGTAATGTAATCAAGGACTTCTGCAGCAAGGCGGCCTGCCACACGCATTTTCGCGATATCTTCGGAAGTTTTGAGCTGTACAGACATGGGGGAGTCGGTTGATCGCACTGGTAGGCATTAGGTCATTGAATTCAGTGAAAAATTATACCGCGTTGGGCGCATGATGGGCGCGTTGTGGGCGCCGGGGCGGGATTCCTGGCGAGTCGTGTCCGAAGGTTTGATTCGGTGGCAGGATTCGGACTATAATCTTGGGCTAACTTTCCTGACCCAGTAATAGCGCGGTCAGGCAGGTTGGCAGCAACAGTCACACACAGCACCAGCAATTTATTGCAACGTGTTTCAAATCCGAACACCCGAACCGTTAAGGTCCTCATCGCAACGTCATCGCAATGAGGTCAGTCGGGTGGAGGTCAACCTTAACGTACAGGAAAAATCATGTCCGTCACCATGCGTCAAATGCTCGAAGCCGGTGTCCACTTCGGCCACCAAACCCGCTTCTGGAACCCCAAGATGGCCCCCTATATTTTCGGGAGCCGCAACAAGATTCATATCATCAACCTTGAGAAGTCGCTCCCGATGTATCAGGACGCACTCAAGTACGCGCGCCAGCTGTCGTCGAACAAGGGTCAGATCCTGTTCGTCGGGACCAAGCGCCAGGCCCGCGAGATCATCCAGGAAGAAGCCGCACGCTGCGGCATGCCCTATGTGGATTTCCGTTGGCTCGGCGGCATGCTGACCAATTTCAAGACCGTGAAAGGCTCGATCAAGCGTCTGAAGGAGCTTGAGCAGATGCTGGCCGACGGCACGTTTGAAAAGATTTCCAAGAAGGAAGCACTGGGCTATCAGCGCGAGCTGGAGAAGCTGCTGCGCTCCATGGGCGGCATCAAGGACATGGGCGGCGTTCCCGATGCCATGTTCGTGATCGACGTGGGCTTCCACAAGATCGCCGTGACCGAAGCCAAGACACTGGGCATCCCGGTGATCGGCGTGGTCGACACCAACAACTCGATGGATGGCGTGGACTACATCATCCCGGGCAATGACGACTCCACCCGCGCCATTCGCCTGTACGCACGCGGCGTGGCCGATGCGGTACTGGAAGGCCGCAGCCAGGTCATCCAGGAAATGGTCAAGACCGATGAGCTCGTTGAAGTGACCGAGGAAGAAACTGCAGCGTGATCGTCTGATCACTGCAGCGGCACAAAAAGGGGGCCGCATGCCCCCTTTTTTTGGAAATGAATTGAACCGAATCAGTAACGCGAATATTCGCAAGCAATCTGGAGAATCAAATGGCTGAAATCACCGCAGGCATGGTGAAGGAACTGCGCGAGAAGACCGACGCGCCGATGATGGAATGCAAGAAGGCATTGACCGAAGCTGGTGGCGATCTGGTCAAGGCTGAGGAAATCCTGCGTGTGAAGCTGGGCAACAAGGCCAGCAAGGCGGCCTCGCGGGTTGCGGCCGAAGGTGTTGTGACCATTCACATTTCCGGTGACGGCAAGCTGGGCTCGATCATCGAAGTCAATTGCGAAACCGATTTCGTTGCCAAGAACGATGACTTCCTGGCACTGGCCAAGCAATTGGCCGAGCTCGTCGCGACCCAGAATCCTGCCAATGTGGAAGCACTGTCTGCGCTCTCGCTGAATGGCTCCACAGTGGAAACCCTGCGCACGGCGCTCATCGGCAAGATCGGCGAGAACATGTCCATCCGCCGCTTCGAGCGGAAGGACGCCAAGGGAATCCTCGTGAACTACATCCACGGCGGCGCCAAGATCGGCACGCTGGTCGATATCACCGGCGGTGACTCGACGCTGGCCAAGGACATCGCCATGCACATCGCCGCAGCCAAGCCGAAGTCGCTGGATAGCTCAGGCGTCAGCCAGGATCTCATCGACACCGAACGTCGCGTGGCCATCGAGAAGGCCAAGGAAGCCGGCAAGCCGGAAGCCATGCTGGACAAGATCGCCGAAGGTTCCGTGCAGAAGTTCCTGAAGGAAGTGGCGCTGCTGGGCCAGCCCTTCGTGAAAGATGACAAACAGACCATCGAGCAGCTTCTCAAGTCCAAGGGTGCAGCAGTGAACGGTTTCACCCTGTACGTGGTCGGAGAGGGCATCGAGAAGAAAAAGACCGACTTTGCAGCCGAAGTGGCGGAACAGGCAGCGCTCGCCAAGAAGAAGCAGGAAGAAAACGACAAGGCGCCGGCCTGAGGTAGTCAAACGCAAACACAGATGAACACGGATGAACACAGATGTTCCTCCGTGTTCTGTGGTTGCGGGCATTGAGAAATGGTTGACGCGGGTGTGGGTCTCCGCGCTGTCTAAGCGATGATTCGGTCTTAATCTGTGTTCATCCGTGTTCATCTGTGTTTGCGGTGTTTTTCCAACAAGAACAGAGGAGCAGTCATCCCATGAGCTCGGCACCCAAATATCAACGCATCCTGCTGAAACTGTCCGGCGAAGCCCTGATGGGCGACGATGCCTTCGGCATCAATCGAGCCACCATCGAGCGCATCGTGGGTGAGGTCAAGGAGGTTGCCGACCTCGGCGTGCAGATCGGGATCGTCATCGGCGGCGGCAACATCTTCCGCGGCGTGTCTCAAAGCGCTGCCGGCATGGACCGCGCTACGGCCGACTACATGGGCATGCTGGCAACGGTGATCAATTCGCTGGCGCTGCAGGATGCGCTACACAAGGCCGGTCTCACCCCGCGCATTCAGTCCGCCATCAACATCGAGCCCGTGGTCGAACCCTACATTCGCGGCAAGACCATGCGTTACCTGGAAGAGGGCAAGGTCGTTGTTTTTGCTGCCGGCACCGGCAATCCCTTCTTCACCACCGACACCGCCGCTGCGCTGCGTGGCCGCGAGATGGAGGCCGACATTGTCCTCAAGGCCACCAAGGTCGATGGTGTCTACACCGACGACCCGGTCAAGAACCCCAATGCCGTGCGCTACGACAAGGTGAGCTTCGACGAAGCCATCATCAAACATTTGAAAGTCATGGATGCGACCGCTTTGGCGCTCTGTCGTGACCAGAAATTGCCCATTTGTGTATTCAGCATCTTCAAGCCGGGCGCGCTGAAGCGCGTCGTGATGGGCGAAGACGAAGGTACACTGGTACACGCCTGATTGACCTCCATCCGTCCCGAACGAGGATAGAACCATGATCGCCGACATCAAGAAAACCGCCGACCAGAAGATGGCCAAGTGCGTCGAGGCATTGAAGCATGACCTCGCCAAAGTGCGCACCGGCCGCGCCCACGTCGGCCTGCTCGATCACCTGCATGTGGACTACTACGGCTCGTCCATGCCGCTGAATCAGGTGGCCAACATCACCCTGTCCGACGCGCGCACGATCTCCGTGCAGCCGTATGAAAAGAAGATGATTCCGGTGGTGGAAAAGGCCATTCGCGATTCAGACTTGGGTGTGAACCCCGCCACCAATGGCGACATCATTCGCGTGCCCATGCCGCCACTGACCGAAGAGCGCCGCAAGGATCTCACCAAGGTGGTGAAGAGTGAAGGCGAGGCCGCCAAAGTGGCCGTGCGCAACGTGCGCCGCGACGCCAATACCCATCTCAAGGATGAATTGAAGAAGAAGTCCGTGTCCGAGGACGACGAGAAGCGTGCCCAAGATGACGTGCAGAAGATGACCGACAAGACCATCCTCGAAATCGACAAACTCGTCGCTGAAAAGGAAAAGGATTTGATGTCGATCTGAGAGGCAGGGAATAGGCAATAGGAAATAGGCAATAGGCAATAGAGAACCACTTCCTTTATTCCTTGGCTATCCCCAATCCCCAATCCCCAATCTCCTTCCCCCTTTCCCTATCCCGCCAACACAATGACTGATTTCACCAGCGCCACGCAGACCATTCCACCGGTGTTCGCCGTGCCCCGGCACGTTGCGATCATCATGGATGGCAATGGGCGCTGGGCCAAGCAGCGGTTTCTGCCGCGCGTGGCGGGGCACAAGCGGGGTGTGGAGGCTGTACGGCAGGCAGTGAAGGCCTGTGGCGAGCTCGGTATTGAGTACCTCACACTTTTCGCCTTTTCCAGCGAGAACTGGCGGCGCCCGCCCGAGGAAGTCTCGGTGCTGATGCAGCTCTTCCTTCGCGCGTTGGAGCAGGAGGTGGAGAAGCTTCATGTCAATGGAATTCGTTTCCGGGTCGTGGGTGACCTGTCCGCGTTTGATCCCCGCATCATCGAGCTCGTCCGCCGTGGCGAAGCGCTGACCCAGAGCCATACAAAGCTCACCCTGACAGTCGCTGCAAATTATGGCGGTCGGTGGGATCTCATGCAGGCCATGCAGAAAGTCAATCTGGCGCGGGCGGAACGCGGCGACGACATCACGGCGCCAGTCACCGAGTCCGAGTTTGCACAGCACCTGTCAATGAATTTCGCCCCTGAGCCTGATCTTTTCATCCGCACAGGCGGTGAGCAACGGATCAGCAATTTCCTGCTGTGGCAGCTGGCCTATTCCGAACTGTATTTCACGGATGCATTGTGGCCGGACTTTGGTCGTGCTGAACTGGACAAGGCGGTGGCGTCCTACCAGCAGCGCGAGCGTCGCTTCGGGCGCACCAGCGAACAGCTCCGCGCTGCGTTACCGGAATGCGCGCCGGCGGCCAACGCCTGATCCCGCGTGCTGCGCACCCGCATACTTACCGCGCTGGTCATTCTCCCGTTGTTTGCGGTGGCGCTGTTCTGGTTTCCCAATTGGGCGTGGGATGCCTTCACGGCGTTCATAGTCCTGGTGGCGTGTCGGGAGTGGTCCCAGTTCTGCAGATTCGAGGGCCGTCATGGGACAGTGTTTCGGGTCATTACCGTGATGCTGGTGCTCCTGCTGGGTGGGCTGTATTTGATGCCTTCGCCAGCCCTGTTCAAATCGGTTGCCCAGGCGCTGTTCGGGATTTCCGCGATCTTCTGGTTCGTTGTCGTGCCTTTGTGGCTGGGCAAGGGCTGGCAATTGCCACATCCCTGGGCCGTCGGTATCGCAGGATGGGTTGTGATCTTCCCCACCTGGGCGGCCTTTCTCATGCTTCACGATATCGGTGCCTGGTTGCTCTTGTCGATTATGGTGATCGTATTCGCTGCTGACGTTGGTGCGTACTTTGCAGGGCGGCGATTCGGCAAGACAAAACTTGCACCCAGAGTGAGCCCGAACAAGACATGGGAAGGTGTGGTCGGTGGGCTCGTGCTGGTGATGGTCTACTTCTTCATTTGGTTTTTGATCGTACGCAAACTTGATCAACCACCCTGGGCGATACCGCTGCTGAGTTTCGGTGCGTGGCTGCCCATGGTGTTCCTCGCACTCGCTGGAGTGAGTGTGCTCGGCGATCTCTACGAGTCGTGGCTGAAGCGCTGCGTCGGCGTGAAGGACTCCGGCACCCTGCTGCCGGGACATGGTGGTGTGCTGGATCGCATCGACGCATTGACCGCAGCGTTGCCGCTCGCAGGATTGCTCTTGCAGGTCCTGCCAAGACCATGACGTGATGATGAAACGACATATCGTCATTCTCGGATCAACCGGCAGTATCGGGACCAGCACCCTGGATGTGGTTCGACGTCATCCGGATCGGTTTGCAGTGCTTGCCCTGACCGCCCATCGCAATACCACCCGGCTTGTCGAACAGTGCATCGAGTTCAAGCCGCGATTCGCGGTGGTTCCGGATGCTGCGAATGCGTTGCGGGTGCGTGCTGCGCTGGCAGAAAGCGGCTGCCGCGGAACCGAGGTGCTCGAGCGGGCGGATGATCTGTCTGTCGTTGCGTCCCACCCTGATGCACACCTCGTGATGGCTGCCATTGTCGGTGCCGCCGGGCTTCCCTCCACGCTTGCGGCGGCCATGGCAGGCAAGACGGTGCTGCTCGCCAACAAGGAGGCCCTGGTCATGTCCGGACCCTTGTTCATGCAGGCCGTGGAGCGTGCGGGTGCCCGGTTGCTTCCCATCGACAGCGAGCACAATGCGATCTTTCAGGCCTTGCCCGCAGAGCATCGTGAGGGCCTCGACAAGGCAGGCGTCAGCCGCATCACGTTGACTGCGTCAGGTGGACCGTTTCGCAATGTGCCGCTCGACAGTCTCGCTTCGGTCACGCCAGAACAGGCGGTGGCGCATCCCAACTGGGCCATGGGCCGAAAAATTTCGGTGGACTCGGCCACGATGATGAACAAGGGCCTGGAAGTCATTGAAGCAAGGTGGCTCTTCAATGCCATGCCCGAGCAGATCGAGGTACTCATACACCCGCAGAGCATCATTCACTCGATGGTCTCTTATCGCGATGGCTCCGTGCTGGCACAGCTGGGGAATCCCGACATGCGCACACCAATCGCTTGTGCCATGGCCTGGCCCGAGCGGATTGATGCGGGGGTGTTGCCCCTGGACCTTGCCGCCATCGGCAGGCTCGATTTCGAGCAGCCCGACGACATGCGCTTTCCCTGTCTCAGGATTGCCCGAGAAGCCATGTTGCGCGGCGACAGTGCACCTGCCTTGTTGAACGCTGCGAATGAAGTTGCTGTCGAAGCCTTTCTTGAGCGACGGCTGCCATTCATGAACATTGCAAACGTGGTTGAGCGCGTGCTGAACGATGTCCCGGTCTTTGCGCTGCCCGATTTGGCTGCAGTGCATGCCGCAGATCAGGCTGCGCGTGATTCAGCGCGTCGCTTCTTGCCATAGCAAACAGGGCGAATATTCGCATTCGATGAACATGAGATCAGTCGCCATCACATGAATCTGCTGACCACGATTCTGGCCTTCATCGGTGCAGTGGGCCTGCTGGTGACCATCCACGAGCTGGGTCACTACGGGGTGGCAAGACTTTTCAATGTCCGCATTCTGCGTTTTTCGATCGGGTTCGGAAGACCGCTGCTTATCCGCCGTTACGGGCCTGATCGCACAGAGTGGGTCATTGCTGCCATTCCGCTCGGTGGCTTTGTGCGCATGCTTGATGTGCAGGACGAGGAGGCCACGCCTGCGGAGCTGCCGCGCGCATTCAGTCGTCAGAATGTGTGGAAGCGCATTGCTATCGTGATCGCTGGTCCGGCTGCCAACTTCCTGCTGGCCGGTCTGTTCTACTGGGTTCTGTTCGTGAACGGCATGCCAGGATTCAAGCCGTTGCTTGCTGAACCAGTGACAGGGACTGTGGCGGCTCTGGCCGGTGTGAAGGAGTTGGATCTGGTCACGCACGTGGACGGCGAACCGGTCAGCACCTGGCAGGACCTCCGCTGGCGGCTGCTCAAGGCCGCCGTAGATCGCCGTGAGGTCGTTTTCGATGTCCGTGATGCGCGGGATGGCACCGCCCAACGCAGCGTCTCTCTCGCGGGCATCACCAAAGATGACGTGGACCGCGATTTTCTTGCCAAGGTAGGGCTGGGCGCGTACCGGCCGGTGGTCGCACCCGTGATCGCATCTTTGCAACCCGACCGACCAGGAATCAGGGCGGGGCTGCAAGCTGGCGACGAGGTCATCCGTGTCGATGACGTCGTCGTGCGTCGGTGGGATGAATTGGCGAGCCGGATCAGCACGCGACCTGGAGAAGTGGTGCGTCTGCAGGTTCGTCGGGCAGGACAGACCCTGGAGATCCCGGTGGTGCCTGATGCAACCAAGCTGGCTGACGGCAAGGTGGTGGGCCGCATTGGCATCGTGCAGCCGCGTCTGGACGATGCCTACTTTGTCACGGTTCGATCTGGCCCGCTGGAGGCGTTGGGAAAGTCAGCGGCAAGAGTGTGGGACATGTCAGCGTTCAGCCTGTCGATGCTGGGCAAGATGCTGACGGGCGAGCTCTCCTGGCGCAATTTGTCCGGCCCGATCAGCATCGCCGACTATGCCGGGCAGTCGGCGCGTCAGGGCCCGTTGACCTTTCTTTCCTTTCTCGCGCTAATTTCAATCAGCATCGGCGTACTCAACCTCTTGCCCATCCCGGTGCTGGATGGGGGGCAGTTGGTGTATTATTTGGTCGAAGTTTTAAAGGGAAGTCCCGTATCGCAACGCATCATCGAAGCCGGCCAGCAGGTAGGTGTGGCCGTGCTGCTGGGTCTGACCGCGTTTGCCTTCTACAACGATATTCACCGTCTCATTGCGGGTTGAGCCTACCGGCTTTACCGGATCGATTCCCTTCATGCATCTCATGCCTCGTATTTTCCTTGTCCTGGCGCTGCTTGTTTCGACTGCCGCCATGGCCATTCAACCTTTTGTGATCCGCGACATTCGGGTCGAGGGCGTGCAGCGCACCGACGCCGGCACGGTGTTCAGTTATTTGCCCGTGAAAGTCGGCGATCGCATCACCGACGAGAAAGCTGCAGAGGCGATTCGTGCCCTGTATGCGACCGGCTTTTATTCGGATGTGCGTCTCGAAGCCGAAAACGATGTACTGGTCGTGTTCGTGCAGGAGCGTCCAGCCATCGCGCAGATCACGATCGAAGGCTCCAAGGAATTCACCAAGGAAAACCTTACCGACGGCCTCAAGAACGTCGGTATTGCCGAAGCGAAGATCTTCGACCGGTCGCTGCTGGACCGCGCCGAAAAGGAAATCAAGCGGCAGTACACCAGCCGTGGCTTCTACTCGGCGAAGGTCACGACCACCATGACGCCGCTGGAGCGCAATCGGGTGTCGCTGTCCTTCAAGATCGATGAGGGCGAGGTCGCACGGATTGTCGACATCAGCATCATCGGCGCCACGGCCTATTCTGAAAGCTCGCTGCTGAAGGAATTCGAGTTGTCGACCGGTGGCTGGTTCTCGTTCTTCACCAAGGACAACCAATACTCCAAACAGAAGCTTTCCGGTGATCTCGAAAAGCTCCGCTCCTACTACCTTGATCGTGGCTACCTGGAGTTCAACATCGACTCCACCCAGGTGTCGATCACGCCCGACAAGGAAAAGATATTCATTACCATTGCACTGACCGAGGGTCCTGTCTACCGGATCGGTTCCGTGAAATTCAGCGGTGATCTCAAGGTGCCGGAACCCGAGCTCGTGAAGCTGCTGCTCTTCAAGGAAGGCGAGTTCTTTTCCAGGAAGAAGATTGTCGACTCCGTGAAGTCGATCACTGACCGACTCGGCAATGATGGCTATTCGTTTTCCAACGTCAATCCCGTTCCGGATCTTGACAAGGAAAAGCGCACTGCCGCGTTCACGCTCTTTGTCGATCCCGGCAAGCGGGTGTATGTGCGGCGGATCAACATCGTTGGCAACCAGCGCACACGCGATGAAGTGATTCGCCGCGAACTGCGCCAGCTGGAGGCCGGCTGGTACTCCATCGAGAAAGTGAACCGCTCCAAGGAACGTCTCGAGCGCACCGGCTTCTTCGAAGAGGTCAATGTCGAGTCGCCACAGGTCGCGGGCACGCAGGATCAGGTCGATCTGGTATTGACGGTGAAGGAGCGAAACACCGGCCAGTTGCAATTCGGCGTGGGCTATTCGAGCCAGGACCGGTTCACACTCTCTGCGTCGGTCGCACAGTCGAATATTTTTGGCACAGGCAACCAGCTGTCATTTTCCGTCAACAGCGGCAGTGTGAACAAGACCTACGCGATGTCGTATCTCAATCCCTATTGGACTGTGGATGGCATTGCGCGCGGATTCGACCTGTATCGCCGCGAGCTGGACTCCTCGACACTGGTCGTCGGGACGTTTCAATCAAACGCCACCGGCGCCGGCATGCGGTTCAGCGTGCCCGTGACCGAGTTCGACAACGTCAACTTCGGCCTCGGCTGGGAGCAAACGACGCTGGCGCTCGACATATCGAGCCCGCCCCGGTATTTCGAGTTTGTGGATCAGTTCGGTGCGACCAACAACACGCTCCGTGGCACCGTCGGATTCGCAAGGGATACACGCGACAGTGTGCTGTTTCCTTCCAGGGGCATGCTGAGTGAGTTCGGGCTTGAAGTGGGTCTGCCTGGCGGCGATCTGAAGTATTTCCGCTTGAATGCCCGTCACCAGTACTTGCGGCCGCTGATTGCGGGCATCGTGCTGTCGTTGAATGGTGAATTTGGCTACGCGCAGGGCTATGGCGGGAAGCCGCTGCCGTTCTTCAAGAATTTCTATGCCGGCGGCGTCGAGTCGATCCGTGGATTTGAAAGCAGCTCCCTTGGCCCGCGTGAGCCCAACGGCGACATCATCGGCGGCAATCGGCGCATCGTCGGCAACTTCGAGCTGCTGGCACCTTTGCCTGGCATCAAGGCTGACAAGTCGGTACGTGCCTCGATGTTCCTCGATTTTGGGAACGTGTTCGGGCGGGACCAGAAAGTGAGCTTTGATGAATTCCGCGCGTCCGTAGGTCTTGCTGTCAGTTGGGTTTCGCCGGTGGGTCCGCTGAAGTTCAGCCTGTCGCGTCCGGTCAAGTCCAAGGACGGCGATCAGATCGAGCGCTTCCAGTTCCTGCTAGGCAGGGTATTCTGATTGCATTCAGGGCGCATTGCGGCCCTATGTAGAAGGAGACAGACATGATTATTTCCTCAATCAAAAATGGCCTGCTTGCCCTGATGCTTACTGGCGTCGTATTCCAGGCCGGTGCTGCGGACCTCAAGATTGGCTTCGTCAACACCGAACGAGTGTTGCGTGACTCCGGCCCGGCCAAGCGCGCCCAGGGAAAGCTGGAAAAAGAATTCGCAGCCCGCAAGGCCGAGCTGGACAAGCTCGAAAAGCAAGGACGCGACCTGCAGACCCAGTTGCAGAAGGAAAGCGTGACCATTTCCGACTCTGATCGTCGCGAGCGTGATCGCCAACTGCAGCAAATTGATCGCGACTTCCAGCGACTGTCGCGCGAGTTCCGCGAAGACCTCAACCTGCGCCGCAACGAAGAGCTGGCTTCCATTCAGGAGAAGGCTACAAAGGTGGTGAACGAGATCGCAGAGAAGGAGAAGTTCGATCTCATTTTGCAGGAAGCCGTCTTCGCTGGCGCCAAGATCGACATCACCGACAAGGTGATCAAGGCGCTGGCGGACAAGTAGCCTGCATCCGCAGCGCATGCGGATCGCGGCAATGTCCGAACAGCGCCAGTCCCTTTCATGAAGCTCGATGATCTCGTCCGGGAGCTCGGCGGGGAATTGCTTGGTGACACCGGGGCGAACCTGACATCGGTGGGGTCGATGGAGTCGGCGACGCCCAACCAGATCACATTTCTTGCGAATCCCAAGTATCGAAGCCGATTGATCGCAAGCCAGGCAGGCGCGGTCATCTTGTCTGACGCGGATCGCGATGCCACCGCCCGCCCGCGTATCGTCACCAGGAATCCCTACGCGTACTTTGCCAAGGTCGCGCAGAAGTTTTCACCGCCGCGCGAATATTCGCAAGGTGTGCATGCCAGCGCAGTCGTGCATGCCGGGGCCAGGGTGGCGGCGTCGGCCAGCATTGCGGAGTTCGTGTCGATTGCCGAAGGTGCGATCATTCATGAGGGCGTTCGAATCGGCCCCGGCTGTCACGTTGGTGAAGGTGTCGAGATCGGTGCCGGCACCCGGCTTGCCGCACGGGTCACCGTGTCGGAGCGCTGCAGGATTGGTGCCCGCTGCATCGTCCACAGCGGCGTAGTCATCGGCGCGGACGGTTTCGGATTTGCCCCAGAGTTCTCGGAAGCCGGGGGTAGCTGGATCAAGATTCCGCAAACGGGCCGCGTGCTGATCGGTGATGACGTCGAGATTGGTGCGAATACCACCATCGACCGGGGCGCCATGGATGACACAGTCATTGGCCATGGCGTAAAGCTCGACAATCAGATTCAGATCGGCCACAACGTCGTGATTGGTGACCATACCGCCATGGCGGGTTGTGTCGGCGTCGCGGGCAGTGCGCGAATCGGGAGCCGCTGCATGGTCGGTGGCGGTGCAATCATTCTGGGGCACCTCGAGGTGGCTGATCGTTGCACCATATCGGCGATGACGCTCATCACCAAGTCCATCACCGAACCCGATACCTACACCTCTGTCATGCCCTTCATGAAACATGCGGAGTGGCTCAAGAATGCGGCGCAGTTGCGGCGACTTGATCAGTTCGCTGCGATGGTCAGGAAGATCAATCAGGGAGAGAAGTCGTGAACGTGAATATCGAAATTGAAGAAATAAAGCGCTACCTGCCACACCGCTACCCCTTCCTGCTGCTGGACCGCGTCGTCGAGTTCGAGGCGGACAAGCGCATCGCAGCGCTCAAGAATGTCACCGTCAACGAGCCGTTCTTCCAGGGGCACTTTCCGCACTATGCAGTCATGCCCGGCGTCCTCATCATCGAGGCCATGGCGCAGGCTGCGTGCTTTCTGTCGATCAAGTCACGCGGCCAGGAAAACGACGGCAACTCCGTGTACTACTTTGTCGGCATCGATGGTGCCCGCTTCAAGCGCCCGGTGGTGCCGGGTGACCAGCTCAGGCTCGAAGTCGCGCTGATCGCGAGCAAGCGGGGCCTGTTCAAGTATGGTGGTGTGGCGAAGGTGGATGGTCAGGTGGTGTCCGAGGCCGAACTCATGTGCACCGAGCGGCGCATTGAGGCGCGAGATTCGGGGCTTGGGGTTCGGGATTCGGGCTGAGCCGCATGACTGCACAAGTTCATCCCACTGCGATCGTTCACCCGTCAGCGAAGCTGGCGCAGGGTGTTAGCGTCGGACCGTACTCGGTGATTGACGAGCATGTCGAAGTCGGTGCGGGCACCACCATTGGTGCGCATAACGTCATCACCGGCCACACGATCATCGGCGAACAGAATAGAATTTTTCATTTCTGCTCCATTGGCGAGGCCAACCAGGACAAGAAGTATCAAGGTGAGCCGACACGTCTCGTGATCGGCCATCGCAACACCATCCGGGAATACGTGTCGATCAACCGTGGCACCGTTCAGGATCGGGGGGTGACAACGGTCGGCAACGACAACTGGATAATGGCCTACGTGCATGTCGCGCATGATTGTGTGGTGGGAAACCGCACCACCATTGCCAACAGCACTCAGCTCGCAGGGCATGTTCATGTGGGTGACTGGGCCACGCTGGGCGGGTTTACCGGCGTGCACCAGTTTGTCCGCATCGGGGCGCATGTAATGACCGGCGTCTCCAGTGTCGTGTTGCTGGATATCCCCACCTACGTCATGGTGGGGGGCAATCCGCTGGCGCCCTACGGCATCAACAGCGAAGGGCTGAAGCGTCGCGGATTCACGCCGGAGGCCATCAGTGCCTTGAAGCGTGCTTACAAGACCCTGTACAAGTCCGGGCTGACCTTTGCGGATGCCAAGCTGGCCTTGCAGGCTGAGGCTGCTGGATCGGCCGAAGTCGCGGCGTTGGCCGAGTTCCTGGACGCCTCCACGCGCGGCATCGTGCGATGAAGATCGGGATCGTCGCCGGCGAAGCGTCCGGCGATCTTCTGGGCCGTTCGCTGATCGATGCGTTGCGTGCGCGATGGCCGGATCTCGAATTCGTCGGAATTGCCGGGCCGAGAATGCAGTCGGCCGGTGCGACGTCGTGGTATCCGATGGACAAGCTCGCGGTGCGTGGCTATGTCGAGGTGTTGAAGAACCTGCGGGAACTCATCGGCATCCGTCGTGGCCTCAAGGCGCGGTTGCTCGCCGAGCGGCCGGCACTCTTCATCGGCATTGATGCCCCCGACTTCAATCTGGCACTGGAACGCACGTTGAAGGCGGCAGGTATTCCCACCATTCACTATGTGAGCCCGTCGTTGTGGGCCTGGCGACCGGAGCGCATTCATGCGATCAAGTCTGCCGTCTCCCGCATGCTCACGATCTTTCCCTTCGAGGCGGCCCTTTACGAGAAGGCCGGCGTGCCCGTGACGTATGTCGGGCACCCCATCGCGGATGCGGTGCCGCTAGCGTCGCAGCGCGAGGACGCGCGCGATCAGCTGAAGCTGAAGCAGGGCGGGCAGTACTTCGCGTTCCTCCCCGGAAGCCGCCAGACGGAACTCGACTTTCACACCGATCTGTTCATCGACACGATCAAGCTGCTTGCGAAGCAGTATCCGGAAGCCCAATTTCTGGTGCCGCTGACCACGCGTGAAACGCGTGATCATTTCGACGAGCGGCGCTACACCCGCGGCGCGCGTGATCTGCCCATCCAGATTCTGTTTGGCCACTCCCAGTTGGCACTAGCCGCTGCCGACGTGGCTCTCGTGGCAAGCGGCACCGCAACATTGGAGGCGGCGCTGCTGCGTTGTCCCCATGTCATCACCTACCGCATGTCGCCGGTGACGTGGCGCATGATGCAGAAAAAGGCCTTGCTGCCTTATGTCGGGCTACCCAACATCCTCGCTGATCGCTTCATCGTGCCGGAAATCCTGCAGGACGATGCCACGCCCGAGAATCTCGCCCAGGCGCTGGGTAATCTCTGGGTTCACAAGCGTGCGCGCGAGGCCATGGCAGCATCGTTTGACGCCATGCATGCAAGTCTTCGCCAGAACAATGCCGCGCGGCTTCAGGAAGTGTTTGCCGACTATCTCGGGCCGGCGGCGAAACCTGCGACCCTGCAGCACGCGTCACGTCATGTCGCGACCGCACAGGCGTAGTCCGATAGCGGTGTCCGCGTTTGGGGCACAGTCTGCGGGCGTGGATGAGGCCGGACGCGGCCCGCTGGCAGGTGCCGTATTTGCGGCTGCAGTGATTCTGGACCCTCTGCGCCCCATCGCGGGTCTTGCCGATTCCAAGCAGCTCAGCGCGCGCCGACGGGAAGACCTTTCGCTGACCATTCGCGAATATTCGCAGGCCTGGGCCATCGCCTACGCTTCGGTGGAGGAGATTGACCGCATCAATATTCTGCAAGCGAGTCTGCTGGCCATGAAGCGCGCAGTCGAGGCGCTTTCACTGTCCGCAACCGAGATCTACGTGGATGGCCTTCACGTGCCCAAGGTGTCCTGCCCTGCAACGGCACTGGTGGAAGGCGACAGGCGGGTGCCTGCGATTTCAGCGGCGTCAATTCTGGCAAAGGTCGCGCGAGATGCCGAGATGCGGGATGTCGATGCGAAGTATCCCCTTTATGGTTTTGCCCGCCACAAGGGCTACGCGACTGCAATGCATCTCGCGGCATTGCGCGAGCATGGGCCCTGTCCCATCCATCGCATGAGCTTTGCGCCGGTGCGGGAAGCCCTGGCGCAACAGCGGTTCGCGTTCTGACATGCGCATTCCACTTCTGATTGGACTGTCGCTGCTGCTGGGTGGCTGTGCAACCGCGCCAGCGTCGTTGCAGGGCGTGACAGTGCAGACGGTTCGCATGGGCAGCGATGGGGACGAGATTCGAGCCGTGCGGTACATGCCGGGTCTGGAAAGCCCTTCGCCCAGGGCAGTGCTTGTCTTTGTTCACGGTTTCCTGCGCAGCGCCGAACGTCACCGCGACATGGCCGTGCGGCTCGCACGCCAGGGTGTTGTCGTGATTCTGCCGGAGCTGGCATCCCCGTTGACAGCCGGCGCGCAGACGCGTGACGTGCGGCATGTCGAGGCGTTGCTTTCAGCCGATCCGGCAATGGGTGCCAACGCGCGGCTCATCCTCGGGGGCTTCAGCCGTGGGAGCGGGATTGCGCTCGCCGTTGCTGAAGCATCGCGACACGAGCTGGCGGGGTTGGTGCTGGTGGACCCGGTGTTGCCACCATCGTATCCGCGTGATCTGGCGAAGGGCATTCCACCGGTTGCGCTCATCACGGCCGAGTCGGGTGCCTGCAATGCGCACGGCCGGTCCTTCACGGTCATCCGCTCGCGTCTGAAACCCGTGCTGGACGTCAGCATACCGGGTGCGACGCACTGCGATCCCGAGGGCCCGGGCGATGTGCTGTGCTCGTGGCTTTGCGGTGCGCCTGACAATGCCCGGCAGGCCGCGTTCGAGGATGCGATAGTCAAATTTGTCATGACGGCGGTGCTGCGATGAAACAGGTCCATTCCCGCGATAATCCACTCGCCCGGCGCGTCAGGGCGCTATCCCACTCCTCCCGTGAGCGGAAGAAGCTCGGGCTGGCGCTCATTGAAGGGCCGCATCTGGTCACGGCATTGATCGACAGCGGTGGACGGGCAGAGTCGCTCATCGCCAGCGAGTCCGGCATGCAGCATCCCGAAATCGCGCGGCTGATGCAGAGCGCGGCAGGCGAGCATGTCGTGTTCAGTGATGCCATTTTCCGTGAGCTGTCCTCTGTCGAAGCACCCGTCGGGCTGCTCGCATTGGTAGCGCCGCCCCAGTCACGTCCGGTGTCCGCCGAGTCGTCCTTCTGCCTGCTGCTGGAAGATATCCAGGACCCGGGGAACCTGGGCTCACTGATGCGTTCGGCTGCTGCAGCCGGTGTTCGTGACATCCTGCTGTCGCCGACTTGTGCTTTTGCCTGGGCGCCCAAGGTGCTGCGCGCTGGGCAAGGCGCGCACTTTTGCCTGAACATTGTGGAAGACGCGGAGCTGGAAAGCTTCGTGCGGGCCTACACGGGTAGCAGCATTGCGCTCACGCCCACTGCAGAATCATCGGTTTTCGGGTTGAACCTGTCTGGCACAGTCGCACTACTGATTGGCAATGAGGGTGCCGGGCTCTCGTCCGGCCTCATGGCTGCGGCCACGCACCGCGCGAAGTTGCCCATGCCAGGCGGATTCGAGTCGCTCAATGCTGCCGCCGCGGGCGCCATTGCGCTGTTTGAAGTGGTGCGGCAGCGTGCAGCAGGCATGCGCTAGCCAGCAGCCGCGATCCGGGCAAGGTCGTCGGCGACAGGGACAGGTCCTGCGTAGAACTTGCTTGCGAATATTCGCGCAGACGCCACAATAGTGCCTGGTCAGCAGTCTTCGATCATCACCTTCAAGCCTCCAGCCGCCCATGACCGCACCCCGCAATTTCAAGTACTTCGAGTTCGTGATGGCTGCCTTCGTCACGATCCTGATCTGTTCCAATCTGATCGGCCCGGCCAAGATTGCGCAGATTGACGCGCCGCTGCTTGGCACGCTCACGTTTGGCGCTGGTGTCCTGTTCTTTCCGATTTCCTATGTGTTCGGCGACATCCTGACCGAGGTATATGGCTACCAACGTGCCAGGCGGGTAATCTGGGCCGGCTTCGCAGGCCTCGCTTTCGCCTCCGTCATGGCGTACGTCGTGGTCGCACTGCCGCCGGCACCGTTCTGGAACAATCAAGCGGCCTACGAGGTGGCATTCGGGTCTACCTGGCGCATCGCGCTGGCATCGATGATCGCCTATTTCTGCGGCGAGTTCGTCAACTCCTTCGTGCTGGCCAGGATGAAAGTGTGGACTTCAGGGCGCGGCTTCGGTGGGCGCGCCGTAACGTCGACCGTAGCGGGAGAGGCAGTGGACTCGGCCCTGTTCTATCCGTTGGCGTTCTGGGGTACTGGAATCATTCCCGATGACAAGCTGCCGATGGTGATGCTGGCCCAGTTTGTCACCAAGGTGGGCGTGGAGATCGTGTTCCTGCCCATCACGTATCGCATCGTGGCGGCACTGAAAAAGGCAGAGAACGAGGATTACTACGATCGCGACACGAATTTCACCCCCTTCTCGTTGAAGACATGAGTGGGGTGCGGGGAGTGAGGAGAAAAGCGTGAGGAGAAGTCTGAGCTCTGTGACGAGTGCCGCTGCATTGGTGGCAGCACTGTTCTTGGCAGCGGTGGCGGACATTGAGGCCACGCAGGCCAGAGCGCAAGCCGAACGTCCCCGGGTCGGTCTGGTCCTCGGCGGTGGTGGTGCACGCGGTGCTGCGCACATCGGCGTACTGGAAGTCCTGGAGGAGATGCGGGTCCCCGTGGACTGCATCGTCGGCACCAGCATGGGTGCCCTCGTGGGCGGTGCCTACGCGGCGGGGAGGTCGCCTGCGGCCATGACGGAGCGGGTAAGCCAGACTGACTGGAAAGACATTTTTCTGGACGATCCTGACCGAGCCGACATCAAGCTGCGCAGGAAGCAGCTGGACGATCAGACATTCCCCGGCCTTGAAATCGGCGTGGCCACCGGCTCTCCGGCATTTCGTTCTGGGGCCGTTGCGGGTGACAAGATCAAGTACTTCATCAATGAGCTGGTGGGTGCCGACCGCGGCCAGCGGTTGATCGAGTCCCTGCCCGTACCAACCTGGATCATTGCCACCGACATCGCCACGGGCAACAAGGTGGTGCTGAAGGAAGGGAGCCTGTCGCAGGCCATGCGCGCCAGCATGTCCGTGCCCGGCCTCATGGTGCCCGTGGTGATTGAGAACCAAAAACTGGTTGACGGCGGGTTGGTGGACAACGTGCCGGTAAGGGAGGCCCGCCGATTGTGCGCCGATGTGGTGATTGCAGTCGATGTGGGCACGCCGCTCCTGAAGTCCGAAGAGATCGGTGGCGTGCTGTCGGTGGCGGTGCAGATGATCAACATCCTCACCAACCAGAACGTGAACGCATCGATCGCCGAATTGAACAAGACCGATGTACTGCTGCGTCCCGATCTGGGAACACTGACGTCCGCAAACTTTGACCGTCATGTGGAAGCCATTGAGGCGGGTCGCAAAGCGGCACGGGCGATGGCGCCGACACTGGCTTCGTTGTCGCTCTCG
Organism: Betaproteobacteria bacterium; assembly: GCA_031394355.1. GTDB lineage: Bacteria > Pseudomonadota > Gammaproteobacteria > Burkholderiales > Usitatibacteraceae > JAEUMY01. The sequence goes on from JANNSU010000012.1 coordinate 88,697, forward strand.
CAATCGGCGTACGACTCCCGGATGGCGCACCTTCGCACACGCCAGTTACCGCCGGTCACCATCGATGCCGTCGAGATCGCGACGCTGCAACGGGTCAGTCCTGGTGTCGTAACCAAACATCTCGATGTGTCGCTGGGAGAGCCGCTGGATACGGGACGCCTCAACAAGAGTCTGGTCCGTCTCCACGGTGAGGGCGATTTCCAGTCCGTGGATTACGCCATCGATACCGTCGGTGGTCGGCGCATCCTGAAAGTGATTCCTGTTGAAAAGCCGTGGGGGCCAGACTACCTGCGCTTTGGCATCAACTTCTCCACTGATTTCAACAACAATGCGCCTTACAACTTGCGTGCGGTCTATCATCGCACCTGGCTCAATTCGCTGGGCGCGGAGTGGCTGACAACCGTGCAGCTGGGCGAACGCGAGCTGATCGCAACAGAGTGGTACCAGCCGCTCAACCAGCGCCAAACCTGGTTCATCAAACCCGGCGCCAGCGTGACACAGAGTAGTCGCAGCCTCTATGTGGACGGCTCCAGGGTCAGCGAGTTCGAGATACAGGATCGGCGCATCGGGATCGAGCTGGGCTACAGCTTTCCCATGCCCGGCCAGCTGCGCTTTGGCTGGCAGGCGCGCGACCTGAAGGCAGAGACTGTGACCGGCGTTTCACTCTTCGATGCGCAACGGGCGAGGGCTGGCGGCCCCTATGTCGGCTTTGAGTACGACAGTCTGGATGAGCGCTACTTCCCTTCGCGCGGGCTTTACCTGAATGCGAATATTCACGATGTGCGCCGGGTGAAACAGGAGGATCTGCCGTACACGAGGGCATCGATGGAGTTGTGGAAAGCATGGTCCATCAACGACTACACGCTGCAACTCACTGCCGAGGCCGGCTCCAGCACGCGCGGTACGCTGCCCGTCTACGATGCCTTCTCGTTGGGTGGGCCGTTTCGCCTTTCGGGATTTGCTGCCGGTCAATTGATCGGCGATGACATGCGCTTTGTGCGTCTCGCGTTGCAGCGCCGTGTGCTTTCGCCGTCCAGTCTGGTTGGCGCCAGCGTGTACGCAGGCGTGCTGGCCGAAGCTGGCAAGATCGGTTTGCCCTATACAGAGCAGCGTCTTGGCGGCTGGCAGAAGTCCTTTGGCATGTATCTGGGGCTCAACACCATTGTCGGACCACTTTACCTCGGCTATGCGAATGCGCCCAAGGGACGCAGCAGCTGGTATCTGTTTCTCGGCACACCGTAGTTGGGTTGAGCGTTCAGCGTTCGGCATTGAGCGAGTCATTGGCACGTCTCGCTTCATGCCCAACGCCTAATGCTGAACGCCCAAGGCTCAACAGCTCGGCAAGTCGTCTGCCAATCCACACTGCCAACACGTCTCGAAAGTCGCAGGATTGCTTTCCCGGCACTCACGGCAGGTCCAGGGCGACCCGCGAATATTCGCAGTCTGGAATGACTCGACCAGTTGTTGCGCTTCGTCGAGGCGATTGTCGTCCTCCACCCAGAGCTGAGGCTGTGCCGCATCGACCGGGAGCTCGCCCAGCGCACCGGCGGCGTTCTGATTGAACACGCGAGTGCGGATACCTGCCTGTACCAGCAAGTCCGCGAGTAGCTGAGCCTCGGGTAGATTCGTTGCGGAGCAGACGCGCTTCATGTCAGTGACCGCACCCGACCCTGCTGAAATGAAGCAACTCGACAAGCCGCGCCAACCCCGAAGAACAGGGCCACCCGTGTCCGCGCCTTGCAAGGCATCCCGCATGGCACGCCGCAACGAACCCTGCAATGCCGTGGGCTGCCAGACGAAAACAAAAAGGCCGGGAATCCCCGGCCTTTCCGCATCGATGCTGCAGCTTGTCGATCAGAACTGGAATGCAACATTGGCAGTGAATCCATCCTGCTTGGCACCGGAACGGCCCTGCACCGCGGTATACACCAGAGCCAGGCCGAGGCGGTCGGTGAGGCTGCCGCGCACGCCGACGGTGGCGGTGCTCCAGCGATTGTCGCCGATATATGCCGGCATCGTGTAGGTGTTGCCTGCCACCACGCTTACCGGATTGGCGCCGACTTCACGCAATGAACCCTTGTCCTCCTGGTCCGCCGTGAAACGCGCAAATGCGGTGAAGCGCCCGAGGTCGAGAGACGCACGCACGCCGAAGCTGGCTACGGCGGAGTCGCGCTTCTGCTGCAGGATATTGAGGTCTGCGGAGCCGGCGCCGCTTTCAGTGAGGCCATTCACCGTGATGTTCTGGGTGGTGTAGCTGCCCATCGGACCGATCTTGAATTTACCAAGATCAAAGTCATAGCCCGCCGCGATGTGAGCGGACGCGTTCGAGCCATTGGTCGTGCTGCGTGCAGTCCGCAACACCTGGCCCAGTTGAATGTTGCGGCTGATGTTCTTGAAATCCACATCGGCTACGGACAGGGCTGCGTTGGCATAGAATCCGCCGAGCTTTACGGACCCGAAGGCTGAGAGCGTGGTCTCTTCGGTGTCGAAGCCGCCGAGATTGCCGCCAAACCGCGCTTCATTCTCCGATGAGCCGACAGCCAGGCCAACCACCATCGCCTCGGACACGCGTGTGGTCACGCCGACCGTCAGCGACTGCTGCTCGGATTTCTGCTGCGGGTTGATGCCCGATGCGTCGAGATCAAACTTGGCACCATCCACCGCGGCAAACACGGAGATCTTGCCGATCTCCTTGCCCATGCCGGTCATGAGGCCGGTATCCAGGGTCCGGATGTGACTCTCGCGGGAACGCAGCGGCGCCTCGGCCAGCAGCGAGTACTGCTGCGGGCCTTCGATCAGCGAGACCACGAAATCGGCGATGACGCGGTGCGCGCCGGTAGTCGGATGCACGCCATCTGCGAAGAGATAGGACGTTGCGGCACCTTGGGCGACCAGGTTGGTTGCGTTGCAGAACTGCGAATTGCCGCCGGTCGGGGCGAAGGGCGGGAACGGGCCGCAGGCCACGCCGGTGACATTGGTGAAGCCAAATGCTGCCGCGTTGGCGCGCACATCATTCAGCACCGTGAAGGTGTCCACCGGGATCACGCTGATGCCGCTCGACTGCAGGCCGGTAAAGAGAGCGGTGTTGAAGTTTGCAGCCAGGGCAGTGGCGGCACCGGCGGTGGCCGGGCCCAGCGCAGTGAACTGCGGCGTGGTGCCGAGATCCGGCAGGTTGAATACCAGGATGTAACGGGCACCCGCCGCACGCAGGCGACCGATCTGCTGGATATTGGCACCGGCCAGTGCGGGAATGAACGTGGCCGGGTTGACGGTGCCGCCGGAAATCGCGGGCAGGGTCTGGAAAATGTCATTGGCACCTGCCCACACGCCATACAGCGCACGCGAATCCGCGCCGCCACTGTTGCGGGCGAGAAACTCGGTGATTTGGGTCGAAACCGGGCGCTGAGCGGCACCGGGAGGCGTGGACGCCGAGTCTGTCGAGACGCGCGCGCCACCCTGAGCGAAGATATTGCCATTGGCATCATTGCTGGCGCGAGGTGCGATGCCGTAGCGCTGGCTCACGATTTCCGACCAGACCGGGCCGGGGTTGGTCGTGAAGCGGCCAAGTGTGGAGGCCAAGTCAGCAGGCACGCCCAGGCCGAGCAATGCCGGGCGGAAATAGCCCGCATCAGACAGGCTGTCGCCGAAGATGAAAACACCAGTGAATTGGGCGGCTTGTGCCGGGGCGGCAAAGGCACCCATGGTGGCAACAGCAGCGGTGACCAGTGCAGGCAGCAGCTTGGATTTGAGACGGCTCTTCATTTGTTGGCTCCTCGAGTGGATTGGTCTGGGCGGGATACTCTGGACGGCATCTGGGTTGCGCCGCTCCATTTCAGCCGGAATCATCCCACAAAGGGAAGGACTGGGCTAGGCCGTCCCTGCAGGGGTGTGACGCCCTTACAACAACTGATCACTTCGGGGCCTTGCCTGCGAATATTCGCAGGTGGGGTGGCGGGACCCGGCAGACGCTGCCGGCGTCAATAGACGCGACGGACGAGCTGGGCTTCGTGCAGGATGTGGGTCGCCAGTTCCTCGATCGACTTGGAGGTCGAGTTGAGGAAGGAAATGCCGGATTGGTTCATGAGCTTCTCAGCCGCCGCGACTTCGTATCTGCAGTTATCCAGGGCGGCGTACTTGCTGTCGGGTTTGCGCTCGGTGCGGATCTGGTGCAGCCGGTCCGGCGCGATGGAAAGGCCCCAGACCTTGCTCTTGAGCGGCACCAGGGCGGGCGGCAGGCGCATGGCCTCCAGATCCTCGGGAATGAGCGGGTAGTTTGCGGTTTTCACGCCGAATTGCAGCGCCATGTAGAGACATGTCGGCGTCTTTCCCGAGCGGGACACGCCCACGAGGATGATGTCGGCCTGGTCCAGATTGCGGTTGGTCACGCCGTCATCGTGTGCGAGCGTGTAGTTCACGGCCTCGATGCGATGGTTGTAGTCCTTGAAGTTGCCAGCACTGTGGGAACGGCCAATGGCATGTGCACTCTTGGCGCCCAGCTCCTCTTCCAGTGGCACGATGAATCGCTCGAACAGATCGAGTACCAGGCCGTCCACCTTGGTCATTTCGGCCCGCACGGCTTCATCCACTTGCGACGTGAAGACAATGGGCCGCTTGCCCGACTCTGCAAAGGCGTGGCTGATCTGCTTCTTGGCCTCGTGCGCCTTCTCGATGCTGTCGATGAAGGGCAGTGTGATTCGTTTGAATTCGATATCGTCGAACTGAGTCAACAGGGAATTACCCAGCATCTCGACGGTGATGCCGGTGCGGTCGGAGACGAAGAATACTGAACGGCGATTGGGCATGTTCTGGGGACTCGGGATTTGGGATTCGGGATTCGGAAGCGGCTGAATGCTGCGGGGCAGCAATGTGGTATGCACGCCAGTATAATCGTGCATCGCGAGGCTTCGCCACAGTCTTGGCCCGCGAGTCCCAAGCCCCGAACCCCGAGTCCCTATGACCTACGTCCTCCCGCTCGCCCAACTCCGCATGACCGATGTCGCCACCGTGGGGGGCAAGAATGCCTCGCTGGGCGAACTGATCAGCCAGCTTGACCAGGCAGGCGTCCGGGTCCCTGGCGGATTTGCCACCACCGCCGAAGCCTTCCAGCTGTTTTTGAAACACAACGATCTGGGCGAGAAGATCCAGCAGGAAGTCGCTGGCCTGGACGTGAACGATGTCCACGCGCTGGCCAAGGCCGGTGCGGCCATTCGCGGATGGCTGGAGGCAGGCGAGTTGCCCGCCGAGCTCGATGCCCAGATCCGCAGCGAATATTCGCAACTGGCGGAAGGCAGCCCCGGGGCCACGTTTGCGGTGCGCTCGTCGGCCACGGCTGAAGACTTGCCCGATGCTTCCTTTGCCGGGCAGCAGGAAACCTATCTCAACATCTCCGGCATCGACAACATTCTGGATGCCGTGAAGCGCGTGTATGCATCGCTCTACAACGACCGCGCCATTTCCTACCGTGTGCACAAAGGTTTTTCGCACGAGGACGTCTCCATCTCCGCGGGCGTGCAGCGCATGGTGCGCTCCGACACCGGTGCCGCCGGCGTCATGTTCACGATGGACACCGAGTCGGGTTTTCGCGAAGTGGTGTTCATCACGTCGAGCTACGGCCTGGGTGAAATGGTGGTGCAGGGTGCAGTGAATCCTGACGAGTTCTACGTGAGCAAGCTCTGCCTCGCCAACGGCAAGCCGGCAGTGCTGCGCCGCAGCCTCGGCCAGAAGGCGCGGAAGCTCGTCTTCAGCGCGGACGTCGCGGCGGGCAAGTCGGTGCGCGAGCATATCGTCACCGATGATGAGCGCGATTCATTTTCACTGAACGATGCGGATGTCGAAGCGCTGGCGCGCTATGCCGTGATCATTGAGCAGCACTACGGCCGCCCGATGGATATTGAATGGGGCAAGGACGGCAACGACGGCAAGCTCTACATTCTGCAGGCGCGTCCGGAGACGGTGAAATCGCAGGAGACCCGCACCGACACGCTGGCGCGCTATCGGCTCATCGGAAAACCCGGCGGCAAGGGCGAGCCACTGGTCACTGGTCGCGCCATCGGCGGCAAAGTGGGGCGCGGGAAGGTACGCATCATCAAGAACGTGGACCAGATCGACCGCGTGCAGGACGGCGACGTGCTGGTCACCGACATGACCGACCCCAACTGGGAGCCGGTGATGAAGCGCGCCGCCGCCATCGTCACCAACCGCGGTGGCCGCACCTGCCATGCCGCGATCATCGCGCGGGAGCTGGGTGTGCCGGCTGTCGTGGGCTGTGAGGATGCCACCGACAAGCTGCAGGAAGGTCAGGAAGTCACCGTCGTCTGCTGCGAAGGAGACACCGGCAACATCTATCAGGGCCTGATCGACTTCGAGCTGCAGGAAATTGCGCTCGCCAAGATGCCGACGATCCCGGTCAAGATCGCGATGAACGTCGGCAATCCGCACCTTGCCTTCGACTTCTGCCAGTTGCCGAATGATGGCGTGGGTCTGGCGCGGCTGGAATTCATCATCAGCAACACCATCGGCATCCATCCCAAGGCCTGCCTCGAGTTTGCAACGCTGCCCGGCGATCTCAAGGCGCAAGTGGCCAAGCAGTCGCGTGGCTATGCCGATCCGGTGACGTTCTATCGCCAGAAGATGATCGAGGGTGTGGCCACCATCGCTGCGGCGTTCTGGCCGAAGAAGGTCATCGTGCGGCTCTCCGACTTCAAGAGCAACGAATACCGCAACCTCATCGGCGGCCCACGCTATGAGCCGACGGAAGAAAATCCCATGCTGGGGTTTCGTGGTGCCTCGCGCTACATCGCTGCGAGCTTCCGCGACTGCTTCCGCCTCGAATGCGAGGCGATGAAATACGTGCGCGACGAGATGGGCCTCACCAATGTGGAACTCATGGTGCCCTTCGTACGGACCGTGAGCGAAGGCATCAAGGTGCAGGACATCATGAAGGGCTTCGGCCTCGAACGTGGCAAAGGCGGCGGCAAGGATGGATTGAAGATCGTGATGATGTGCGAGATCCCCTCCAACGCCATTCTGGCCGACGAGTTCCTGAAACACTTCGACGGCTTCTCCATCGGTTCCAACGACATGACCCAGCTCACGCTGGCGCTGGATCGCGATTCTGGCCTCGTGATGGAAGCGTTCGACGAGCGTGATGAGGCGGTGAAACGCATGTTGCATCTCGCCATTTCCGCCTGCCGCAAGGCCAACAAGTACGTCGGCATCTGCGGCCAGGGCCCGTCGGACTATCCTGATCTCGCCGAGTGGCTCATGCAGGAAGGCATCGAATCGATGTCGCTGAATCCGGACACCGTGGTGGAGACTTGGCTGCATCTGGCCAAGAGTGGCGCCAAGGCAGGCTGACAGGCATGAAGCTCACAAGGGCGTTGTGGGTGCCATTGATTCCAATTGTCCTTTCTGCGTGTGCGGGTTTTGGTTCACGTGCGCCGACCTACGATCCCGACGCATCGGAGTCAATTGCAAAGATCGTGAGCAAGCGGGAGGTTGCCAAAGTCAATCGGCCAATGGGTGGGGGTATCCCGGTGGTCGTTCCAGTTCCGATTGGCCGAGCCATGATTTTTGTGCGGCTCTCGGGCGGAGGGCTGTTTGGGTCCGCAAGCATTCCGATATTCGAGTACGTAGTTGAAGCGCAAGATGGCAATCGCGTGCAGATTCTGAGCGAGTTCTTCGCCTACGAAGTTGGTAACTGTGTGAAGCTGTTTCTCTCGGACAAGCCCACTTATCCCAGAATCGCTCCGTGGAGTTGTCATTAGATGGACGGCTCCATGATCTGCGCCCAGTGCGGCAAGGCGCACCCACCATCGGAAATGGAGCCGACCTTCAAGCGGCCGGATGACTTCTTCTACTCGACGATGGCGGTATATCGCAAGAGCTGGGCCAATGAGAATTTCTGTGTGCTCAATCGCCGTCGTTACTTCATTCGCGGTGTCCTGCCGACACGCATCGTCGACGAGGACCGTGAGTTCTGCATCGGCGCCTGGGCCGAGGTGGATCACGACACGTTTCATTGGGCGCGGCACGTATTCCGCTCCCGAGATTTCGTCCGCATCAGCTCGGTCTGGGGTCGGATTGCCAATGACATGCGGCGTTATCTTCCAGGTCAGTCGTTGGGCGCACGTGTTGCCATCCGCTTCAACCGACACGAGCGGCCGTCGTTCTTTCTTCGTCTTTCAGGCCATCCCTTCGAACGCGAGCAACGTGCCGGCATCACGTCGCACCGACGCGCAGAAATTGTTGAATTGGCGTTCAGGAAGAAGGCGTGAGCGAGAACAACGTGTTGGGTGCCTCGATGATTTGGCGGTTCGAGAAGTTCGATGATCTCGCCGTGCGAGAGTGGCATGACATCGTCGCCGCACGCGAGTCCGTATTCGTGTTGGAGCAGACCTGCGCGTTTCTGGATGCCGATGGCGCGGACCCGCAGTGCCATCACCTCATAGGCAAGGCGGGTGATGACATCGCGGCCTACGCGCGCATCGTGCCGCCGGGCCTGAAGTTTCCCGAGCCATCCATCGGCCGGGTGCTCACCACGAAGGCCTTCCGTCGTGGCGGCTATGGTCAGGCGTTGATGGCTGAAGCCGTCGCGCGCTGTGAGGCGCTGTATCCCCGTGCGAATATTCGCATTGGTGCGCAGATGTACCTGGAAAAGTTTTATGGCGGATTCGGTTTCAAGACCGTGTCCGAGCCCTACGATGAAGACGGCATCCTGCATGTGATCATGCTGCGTGCCGCGGAAACAGCGTGAAGCTACGATTGAAAATGGTCGTCATACCGGCGAAAGCCGGTATCCAGCGAATTTTCCAGAATCACGAAAGAGCACTGGATACCGGCTTTCGCCGGTATGACGAAGTTTGAGACATGACTCGTGAACAAATTGCCTTGCGTCTATCTGCTTGCAAACAAGCGCAACGGCACTTTGTACATTGGTGTCACCTCAGATTTACCCGGCAGAATTTGGCAGCACAAAAACAAGCAGGCTGATGGATTCACCAAAAAGTACGGCGTGGACAAGCTGGTCTGGTACGAAGTCCACGAGAGCATGATTTCCGCCATTGAGCGGGAAAAGGACATCAAGGAATGGAAGCGGGACTGGAAGATTGAGCTGATAGAGAAGAACAATCCTGATTGGCGGGACTTGTATTCTGAAACTGTGGGATGAAATGCTGGATTCCGGCGAAGTTGGCAAACCCGGCCGGAATGACGAAATCTCGATGTAGAAAAAATAGGAGACACCATGAGCAAAGTGTACGCAGACGCCAAATCCGCCCTGGCAGGCTTGTTGAGGGACGACATGACCATTGCGGCAGGCGGGTTCGGCCTGTGCGGCATTCCGGAAAATCTCATCGGCGCTTTGGTCGAGTCCGGCGTCAAGGGGCTGACCATCGCAGGCAACAATGCAGGGGTCGATGATTTCGGCATGGGGCTGCTGCTGAAGTCACGCCAGGTGAAGTGCGTGATTGCCTCTTACGTCGGCGAGAACAAGGAGTTCGAGCGCCAGGTGCTGGCCAATGAGTTGGAGTTGCAACTCACGCCGCAGGGCACCCTGGCTGAGCGGCTGCGTGCCGGTGGTGCTGGCATTCCGGGGTTCTATACCCGGACCGCCTTTGGTACCAAGCTCGCCGAGGGCAAGCCAACGCGTAGTTTTGATGGGCGTGATTATGTGCTCGAGAAAGGCATACACGCCGATGTGTCCATCGTGAAAGCATGGAAAGGCGACAAGTCCGGAAACCTCGTCTATCGCAAGACCTCGCGCAACTTCAATCCCATGATTGCCACCTGCGGCAAGGTGACAGTGGCCGAAGTGGAGGAGCTGGTGGAAGTCGGCCAGCTCGATCCCGAGCATGTCCACACACCCGGCATCTATGTGGATCGCATCATCCAGGGCAAGTCGTACGAGAAGCGAATCGAATTTCGCACCGTCACCGGGGCGGCAGCCTCGAAGAAGGACTCGCCCATCCGCGAGCTCATGGCCAAGCGTGCCGCACAGGAATTGCGCGATGGCTATTACGTGAACCTCGGCATCGGCATACCGACCATGGTGGCCAACTATATTCCGGCAGACATCAAGGTGACTCTGCAGTCGGAAAACGGTTTGCTCGGAATCGGTCCGTTCCCGGCAGAAGAGCAGGTTGATCCCGATCTCATCAATGCCGGCAAGCAGACCATCACCACGCTGCCCGGATCGAGCTTCTTTTCGAGCGCAGATTCGTTCGCCATGATTCGCGGCGGTCACATCGACCTTTCGATTCTCGGCGGCCTGGAAGTGGCCGAGAACGGCGATCTGGCCAACTGGATGGTTCCGGGAAAAATGGTCAAGGGCCCGGGCGGTGCGATGGATCTGGTGTCTGGCGTCAAACGCGTCATCGTGCTGATGGAACATTGCTCCAAGGACGGCACATCGAAGGTGCTGAAGCAATGCTCGCTTCCCCTGACCGGAAAAGGTGTCGTCAACCTGATCATCACCGATCTTTGCGTGTTTGAGGTGGCACAGCTGGGCGAAGGGTTGGTCCTGAAGGAGTTGCATCCCGGCGTGACGCTCGACGAGGTGAAGGCGAAAACAGCCTGTGCATTCCGCATCGCGCTTTGATGCGGCGATAGCACCCTGCCCACAGTAAGAAAAGGCGAGCCCGGCCCTGCAACCGCTCATGTCACTGGAAAACCACCATCCACTCTGGAAGCCCTCGGCTGAGCGCATTGCTGCCAGCCACATGACGGCCTTCATGCGCGCCGTGCATTCGCGCTATTGCGTGAATGCCGAGGACTATGCACACCTGCATGACTGGTCCGTGAAACATCCAGCCGACTTCTGGAGCGCGTTGTGGGATTTCGCCGGTGTGCTGGGTGATAAATTCGGCACCAAGTTTGGTGGAGAGGGCGAGCGCGTGCTGATCGATGCCGGAAGCATGCCCGGCGCACAGTTCTTCCCCGATGCAACGCTCAACTTCGCGGAGAACCTGCTGCGCCCTGTGGCCAAGGGGCGCGAAGACCGCGATGCCATCGTGTTCCGTGGCGAGAACCGGATGCGGCAGCGCGTGACGCATCGCAAGCTCGTCGCCGATGTCTCGCGCGTGGCGCAGGCGCTGCGTGCGATGGGTGTTGCGCCCGGCGACCGCGTCGCGGCGTTTCTGCCCAATCTGCCAGAGACGGTGATTGCAGCGCTTGCGACGGCCAGCATTGGCGCGGTATGGACGGCCTGCTCTGCAGATTTCGGTGCGCGCGGGGTCATTGACCGCTTCGGCCAGGTGGCACCCAAGGTGCTGTTTGCCTGCGACGGCTACTTCATGAACTTGAAGGCCGTGGACACGCACCAGACCGTCTGCGAGATTGCAGCGGGTCTGCCGTCCCTGGAGCGTGTCGTCATTGTTCCCTATCTCAATCCGGATCGGGATACACCGGCGACCGCGGGTGTGTCCGATGCGGTGCTGTGGCGTGACTTCATGGCGCCCTTCACGGCGGAAGACCCTGCGAATATTCGCTATGAGCAGCTGCCGTTCAATTACCCGCTCTATATCGTCTATTCGTCTGGCACCACCGGCGCGCCCAAGTGCATCGTGCACAGCGCGGGCGGCACGCTGCTCATGCATCTCAAGGAACACCTGCTGCATTGTGACGTGCAGCCCGGCGACCGCGTGTTCTTCTTTACCACCTGCGGCTGGATGATGTGGAATTGGCTCATCTCCGCACTGGCCTCGCAGGCCACGCTGATGCTCTACGACGGCTCGCCATTTCTCTCGCGTGGCGGAGTACTGTGGGACTACGCCGACGAGGAAGGCATCACCCACTTCGGCATCTCGGCCAAGTACCTCGATGCGCTGGCCAAGATCAAGATGCATCCCATCGACACCCATCATCTCGGCACCGTGCGGCAGATTCTCTCCACCGGCTCGCCGCTGGCGCCAGAAGGCTTCGACTACGTGTATCAACACGTGAAGCACGATGTCTGTCTCTCGTCGATTTCCGGTGGCACCGATCTCATCGCCTGCTTCGCGGGCGGCAATCCGATCCTGCCCGTGTGGCGCGGCGAGCTGCAATGCGCGCTGCTCGGCATGAAGGTCGAGGTATTCGACGAGCGCGGTCATGCTTTGCGGGGGCAGAAGGGCGAGCTGGTCTGCACCGTACCGTTTCCCACCATGCCGCTCCAATTCTGGAACGATCCGGACCAGAAGAAATATCGTGCGGCCTACTTCGACCGCTTCCCCGGCGTATGGCATCACGGCGACTGGTGCGAGGTGACACCGCACGGCGGCCTCATCATCTATGGCCGCTCGGATGCAGTGCTGAATCCCGGCGGAGTGCGTATCGGCACGGCGGAGATTTATCGCCAGGTGGAAAAGCTGGAGGAAGTCGCGGAATCGCTCGTCATCGGCCAGAACTGGGGCCGTGACATCCGTGTGGTGCTGTTCGTGAAACTGCAGGAAGGCTTCGAGCTGACCGACAGCCTCATCCGGCGCATCAAGGACACCATCCGCATGAACACCACGCCCCGCCATGTCCCGGACAAGGTCTTGGCTGTCACCGACATTCCTCGAACCAAGAGCGGCAAGATCGTAGAGCTGGCCGTGCGCGCGGTGGTGCATGGCGAACCGGTGAAAAACACCGAGGCGCTGGCCAATCCGGAGGCGCTGGAGCAGTTCCGGGATCGGGTGGAGCTGAGGGCTTGATGCGACTGGCGAGCCGGGCGCTTGCCCTGCTGCTGTGCTGCGCAGCGCTGCTCGCGAGTGCGGCCGAGCCAGTTTCAGCTGCCCTGCCAGTTCGCGGCGTCTGGATCCCCACCCCCGACCACACCCGCTTCTGGACGTCGCGCGCCAGCATCGACAAGCATCTGGATGAACTCTCCGCCGCAGGCATCAATAGCGTGTTCGTGGTCATGTGGAACCAGGGCCGCACCTTCTATCCCAGCAAGGTGATGGAGGGACTCACCGGCATCGCCATCGATGAGCGCATGAAGGGCCGCGACCCGCTGCGCGAAATTGTCGAGTCCGCCAAGCCACGCAAGATGCGCGTCTACGCATGGTTCGAGTTCGGCTTCGCCACCGATGTGCGCGGTGGCAAGGGCAGCGAGATCGCGCGCGTCAAGCCGGAATGGATGGCGCAGACCAGCGACGGCAAGCCAGTCGTGAAGAACGGCTTCCGCTGGCTCAACGCGCTGGACCCGGCGGTGCAGGATTTCATGATGTCGCTGCTCATGGAAGTCGTCGAGGGCTACGACGTCACCGGCATCCAGGGCGATGACCGCCTGCCCGCGCTGCCGGTGGAGGGTGGCTACAACGCGAATGTGGTGGGAGCGTATCGTGCCGCGCACGACGGCCGCGATCCACCCGCCAACTCCAAGGACCGCGAGTGGGTGCAGTGGCGCGCGGATCGCCTCAGCCAGTTCATGCAGCGAATATTCGCAGAGACGAAGCAGCGCAAGCCCGCGATGCAGGTCGCCATGGCACCCAGCGTGTTCCCGTTCAGCCGCGATGAGTATCTGCAGGACTGGCCCGCGTGGATGAAGAACGGCTGGGTCGACCTGGTTTCACCGCAGCTGTACCGCAGGGACATGCTGCACTATCAATCGGCGGTGAATGCGGTGGTCAACAAGCAGGTTGCGGCGGCTGATCTGGGTAAAGTCGCGCCGGGAGTGCTGCTCAATCTGGGCAAGAGCTATGCGGCGTCGGCGGAGCTGTTGAAGCAGATGGTTGAGGCGAATCGGAGGGCAGGGATTGCGGGGGAAGTGTTCTTTTACAACGAGGGGGTGGGGGAGAAAGTACAGGTGTTTCGGGAGTTGTATCTGGTGCGTTGAGTATGATGCGAATATCTGTGGGCAAGCTGCAATGCTTGACGTTGAAAAGTTCGCAGTATCTGAAATCATACTTTTGATTCAAGAAATGCTTGAAGGGTAAATCTGTGATCTTTCTCTCGGGAAAATGGCATGAACAGACTTAGTGTTTGGTGGAGCACCTTCATATACAACTTTGCATGGTCAGACTGGGTTGAGTACATCGACGGGTGGGTGCCAAGATTTTCTTTCTTCTTTCCGTTAGTCGGTTACATGATTCTGTTCAATGACCAGATCAGCGCAGTTATCCAATTCAAAACCATCACACATCAGTCCACGTACGCTTGGGGCTTAAGTGCCGAGACTAGACTGCACTTGGTTTATTACGCATTGTTTTTCCTAGGAGTGAGCAATTTTCTTTATCGCTTTAAAAAACCATACGCATTCCGATTTGGAAGAGACTCTGTTGAGTACACCAGAACGGCTTTTGAAAGCTTTACTTTTGGAGATTACGTTGAAATTCACAGCACAATTCGACAGAAAGGTGCTTGGACAACGCAAGGAAAGTATTACGACAGTGAGTGGGATGGTTTTGCCGTAGCAGCAAGAAATCAAGGCGAGGGAACGACGGCTGTGGCGAGGACTGGTAACTGGGAGGATGCCAAGAGACAGTATGGGAGCTTGTTGCGTTCAATGCTGCGCGAGAACTTCTTTCGGGCAGACACCCAGGGAAGAATATGGCTAACTTTGTGTCTTCTGTTGTCAACAATCGGATACTGCTTTCTGATAGTGCCAAGCATGGACTTGTTCGTTAAGGTCACCTATTCCATCTTCGTGTCATGAGCTTCCTGTAACCCAGCAAGTTCATATGATCCTTTGGCTGCTCGTTAGGATTTCTCTGCCTTAGCCGCCAGATAAATCCCCACCAGCAACGCCGCAAACCCACACAACTGCAACACCGCAAACTTCTCCCCCAGAAACACCCACGCCAGAATCGCCGAGCCCACCGGCTCGCCCAGAATAGCAACCGCGATGAACGATGCTGAGAGATGCTTCAGCGCCCAGTTGACCGCGCTGTGCCCCAGCAGCTGCGGACCCAGCGCCAGCCCGGCCAGCATGAGCCACGCGAAGTCGGAGAAGCCGAGGAGCTTCTGCCCGCTGATGAGCGCCAGCGCCATGAGACAGAGCGCCGAGGCGGAATACACCAGCCAGATGTAGGGCAGCAAGGCCACGCCCGCGCGCAGCTTGCGGCCGATGAGGAGATAGCCGCACACGGTGAGTGAGCCCACGACGGCGAGCAGGTTTCCGAGCATGGGGTTCGAACCGGTCGCGGCACCGGGCTGGCTGTCGGAAAGAAAGATGAGCGCGCTGCCGCCGATGGCGCTGGCGATGCCGAGTGCCAGCAGGCCACTGGGTCGCTCCTTCAGGAAGAGCCAGGACGCGAGCGCGATCCAGATGGGATTGGTGGTGACCAGCGCCACGCTGCTCGCGACCGAGGTGTAGGCGAGCGATGAAATCCAGGATGCAAAGTGCAGCGCGAGAAACGCGCCGGAGGCGAAGCCGAAGCCCCATTCGCGCGCGGTGAGTGCGGCCAGCGCGGGGCGCTGTGTGGCGAGCACCAGCGGCGTCAGCACGATTGCCGCGAGTGACAATCGCCAGGCCGCGATACTGATGGAGGGCACGCCTTCGGCTTGTGCGTAGCGGATCATGATGGCGGCGCCGGAGACGATGAGGACGGCAAAGGCCAAGATGGCGTAGGCGAACGTGCGGGAATCTTTTAGGCTCATTCTGTGTAGTTCTAGTTTTGGTGACGCTACCTGCATGCTTCGGTGTGCTGAGCACCCCCACCCCCTCCCTCCCCCCTCAAGGGGGAGGGAGGGGCGTGCGTCCTCGTGAAAGTGCTTTCACTGCCATTCCAGCTGCAGAGTCGTGTGCCCAATGCCGAACTCGTGCTTCAGGTCGTGAGAAATGCGGCCGATGAGCGCTTGCCCCTCTTGCGAATATTCGCGTGCCACCAGCACATGCGCGGTGAGGCAGTTGAAGCGTTGCGAGATCTGCCAGACGTGAAGGTCGTGCAGATCCACCACTTCCGGATAGCGCGCCTTAACGTGTTCGCGCACGCGATCGGTGTCGATGGGCGAGCCTTCGAGCAGCACATGCAGTGACTCCGAGAGCAGCGACCATGACCACTTGGTGATGATGGCGGCCACCATGACGGCGATGAGCGGATCGATGACGTTCCAGCTGGTGTAGTGGATGACCACGAGGCCGATGATGATGGCGACCGACGACAGTGCATCCGTGACCATGTGCAGCACGGCGGAGCGGATGTTGAGATTGGTCTGGTCGGCGCGGAGCAGGATGGCGCCGGTGATGAGGTTCACCACGAGGCCCAGCACGGCGACGGCCAGCGTGAGCTGGATGTTGACGGGCTCGGTGGCGATGATGCGGCCCACCGCCTCGACCACGATCCAGATGGCGGAGAGCAGCACAGTGATGCCGTTGACGAAGGCGGCCACGACTTCAACCCGGTAGTAGCCGAACGTCTTGCGGCCGGATGCGGGACGCGCCGCCAGCATGATGGCAGCCCACGAGAGCCCGAGTGCAAAGGCATGCGTGAACATGTGCACGCCGTCGGAAATCAGCGCGAGCGAGTTGGTGAGCCAGCCCGTCACCACTTCCGCGATCATCATCGCGACGGTGATGACGAACGCGATCAGCAGCAGGCCGCGATCCTTGGCTCGATATTCGTGGTGGTGCCCGGCAGCGTGGGAATGACCGTCATGGTCGTGATGGTCCGCCTCGGCATCCAGCGGCTGATGCGCATGGCTGGTGGGGCAGTGATGCGCGCCGCCATGCGTGTGATCGTCATGGTTGTGATCGTCATGATCGTGACCGTGGTGGTCGTGTCCATGATCGTGGGAGTGTGTATGCGCGGCAGCCATGACGGGAATTATAGGCGGGGAGTTGCAAATATTCGCAGTGACCCCTGCAGATTCAAGGCTATCCGATGGCCAATGCTGCAATACCCAGCACCATGCCGACAGCCGCGATGGTTCGGCGCAAGCCATCCCCTTCGTTCAAGAGATGTGCGCCCATCAGCGCTGCGAACAGAATCGAAATCTCTCGGCCGGGCGCCACGTAGCTCACCGGTGTGAACACCATGGCGGTGAGAACGAGGATGTAAGACAGGGGAGAGAGGAAGCCGATGGCCAGTGCCGTGCCCTTGTGCGCATGCCACGCGCGCGTGATGGCGCCGGGTTCGCGAATATTCGCAAGCGGGACCAGCACGGCGACGCGCGAGATATTTACCGCCCAGTCGAACACGATGGGCGGAATGAGAAACAGCGCCATGGCCTGCTTGTCCCAGATGGTGTACACGGCGATGAGTCCACCCGTCATCAGCGCGAAGCTGGCAGCCTTGCGTGCGGCCTTGTCCGCAAGCTTTGCGGGATTGCCGGTGAGCAGGAAGGCCGAAACACCGATCAGCACCGCACCGCCCAGAGCGATCGGCCCCATCCGTTCGCCCAGCAGCAGCGCTGCCAACAGGATCGTGAGTAGTGGACCGGTCGCACGCGCCAACGGATACACGATGGAGAGATCGCCGCCCGAGCGATAGGCGCGGTCCAGCAGCAGGAAGTAGGCGGTGTGGATGACACCCGAGCCGATGACCATGCCGATCTGCGGCCAGGTGAAGCTGAAGTCGCGCGTCCACCATTGCCAGATGGCGAAGGGGCCGACCCAGAAAAGGCCCAGCACGGCAGCGAGTGTCAGGATGCCGATGCCGCCGCCGGATTTCTTCAGCAGATAGTTCCAGCTGGCGTGGCAGAGGGCGGCGCCGATGACGAGGAAAAGCGCCAGCGCGCTCATTGGATCGGTGGCGACCTAGAACTTGGCAGGGCGCAGCACTTCCACGTCGGCCAGGAACATCGACACAGAATAGTTGGGGCAGTAGACACTGAGCACATGTTCCGCAATGGTGGCAGCGACCGCCGGATCGCAGATCACCTCCATGCGGATGGAGCGGTTACCTTCCCAGTCGGCGTCGCGCTCGCTGCGGCTGCCGCCGCCATGCACTTCTGCCACGGTATAGCCGTGCGCGCCGAGATGTTTCGCATCCTTGATGAGCGCCTTTTCCAGCGCGGCCTCGGCGATGATGACCAGCAGTTTTTTGGGATGGGTTTGCATGATGAGGGTGCGAAGTGTCGCAGGGATCGGGTTGGGCCGGACGGGGTCAGGCCAAATGCTTGGCGATGGCGTGATACAGCGGCACACCCAGCGTGATGTTGAACGGAAAGGTGACGCCCAATGCAAGCCCGATGGAGAGGCCCGGGTTGGCTTCGGGAATGGCGATGCGTGTGGCCGTGGGTGCGGCGATATACGAGGCGCTGCCCGCCAGCAATCCCAGCAGAGTCATGCCGCCGACGGAGAGCCCCAGCGCTTTGCCCAGCAGAATGCCGATGACGGCAAACAGCACCGGTATCACCGTGCCGAAACCCAGCATGAAGAGCCAGCGTGATTTCAGGTCGGCAATGCGGCCCGCTGCAACCAATCCCATCTCCAGCAGGAAGAGCGCCAGCACGCCTCGGAAGAGATCAAAAAACAGGCCCTTGAAGGGGTCTATGCCTTGTGGTCCGGCGATCCAGCCGATGACGAGGCCGCCCATCAACAGCACCACACTCTTGCCCAGCAGCACTTCATGCAGCAGCGGGCCCCATTGGACAGGGCTTCCCTCCGAGGACTTGCGGCCAGCCTTGGCGAGGAGAATGCCGATCACAATGCCCGGCACCTCCAGCAGTGCCACGAAGAGCGGAAAGTAGCTTTCGTATTCCACCTGCTGGCGCGCGAGAAACGCGATCCCGACCGCGAAGGTGACCACGCTGACCGAACCATAGTGGGCTGCGATGTTGCCGGCATCGGCTCGCGAGAGCTTTGCGAATATTCGCAGTATCGGAAACGCGATCAGCGGGAGCAAAGCACCCATTGCCATGACTGCCAAGGCCTGCGGTGCCACGGCGCCCAGTGAATACTTGGCGATTTCGACCCCGCCCTTGAGGCCGATCGCCAGCAGGAGATAAATGGCGAGCGTCTCGTACAGTGCCTCCGGAATCCGAAGATCGGATTTGGCCAGCCGCGCCACCGCGCCCAGCAGAAAGAAGAGGACGACGGGATCCATCAGTGTGCGCGCCTCACCGCCTCCTCGGGGCTGATGCTGGACACGCCTTGCGCTTCGCCGACCTCGTGGTTGGTGAGCTCGCCATGGTCCACGTTCAGTCCGTTCAGCAGATGCGGATCTTCGATCATGGCGCGGCGCCAGCCCTTGCCCGCAATGGCGAGCACGAAGGGGAGCGTCACGTTGTTCAAGGCGAAGGTGGAGGTCCGCGGGACGGCACCCGGCATGTTGGCCACACAGTAATGCACCACGCCGTCGACGACATATGTGGGGTCCGCATGGGTCGTGGCGTGCGACGTCTCAAAGCAGCCGCCCTGATCGATGGCCACGTCCACGACAACGCTGCCGGGCTGCATGCGCTTGATCATGGCAGCGCTCACCAGCTTGGGTGCTGCGGCACCCGGAATCAGCACGCCGCCGATGACGAGATCGGCCGTGAGGAGATACTGTTCGATGCTTGCCGTGGTGGACACCACCGTCTTCACGCGGCCGCCCCAATGCGCATTGAGGGCGCGCAACACATCAATGCTGCGGTCGATCACGGTCACGTCTGCGCCCAGCCCAACGGCCATGTCGGCTGCGTGCGAGCCCACGACGCCGCCGCCCAGAATCACCACCTTGCCCGGCTCTACACCTGGCACGCCGCCCAGCAGCACGCCGCGTCCGCCCGTGGCTTTTTGCAGCGCGGTTGCACCCGCTTGTATTGACATGCGGCCCGCCACCTCTGACATGGGTGCCAGGAGCGGCAGCCCGCCACGTGCGCTGGTGACGGTTTCATAGGCGATGCAGGTGGCGCCAGAGGCGATGAGGTCATTCGTCTGCTCGGGGTCTGGTGCCAGATGCAGATACGTGAAGAGAATCTGACCCTTGCGCAAGAGCTTCCGCTCGGGAGCCTGAGGTTCCTTTACCTTCACGATCAGGTCGGCTTCCGCGAATATTCGCGTGGCGCTGTCGGCAATGGTGGCACCGGCAGAAAGGTAGTCCACGTCACGCATGCCGATGCCGGCACCCGCGCCGGTTTCCACCAGCACCTTGTGGCCATGGGCGACCAGCTCCTTCACGCTGCCGGGCGTGAGTCCGACGCGATATTCGTGATTCTTGATTTCCTTGGGTACGCCGATCTGCATGGGATGCTCCTGGTGTGGTGATCCGGGATGGGGGGTGGCGCGTGACGACTTGTGGTCGACTGCCCACCTGCAAAGAGCAATTTTACCTGCGAGTGCAGACGGGGCGGGGGAGGGCCCCAGGGCTCTAGGGGATTGGAGGTCTGATCAGGCGGCGCGAACGCGTGAGGATGCCGCTTCGCCCATTCTCACGGCGTGGCATTCGGCGATGAACTCGTCCAGGATGGGCTTGCCGTCGAGCAGTGAAGGATTCTTCGGATCCATGAATTCCGGGTGCCACTGCACGCCGCGCACGAAGGACGGCCCGCTCCAGCGCACGGCTTCCACAATGCCGTCCGGCTGGGAGATGGCCTCGATGATGAGATCGCGCCCGAGGTCTTTCACACCCTGATGGTGGATGGTATTGATGCGGGCCGTCTCGATACCGGGGTAGAGTCGGGCCAACGGGGTATCCGTCAGGATGCGCAGGTCGTGGAAGTTGTGTTCGTAGCGCTTGTCGCACCAGTGCTCAAGCGTGGCCGGCACCTGCGTTGCGATGTCCTGGAATAGCGTACCGCCGAAGGCGACGTTGATGAGCTGGCAGCCGCGACAGATCCCCAGCACAGGCTTGCCCTGGCGTACGAACTCGTTGAATAGCTCGATCTCGTACAGGTCGCGTACGCGGTCGCCCGACCATTCCGGATTGATGGGTGTCTCGCCGTAGGTCTCCGGCGAAACATCGGCGCCACCCTGCATCACGAGTCCATCGAGATTGGCGGCGTAATCCTTCACGGTGATGTTCTTGGGGAAGTGCGGGGCGGCATAGCTGATGGCGGGAATCATGAAGGCCAGCACTTCCGCACTCATCACCCAATTGGCGACCGACTGCTCCAGATACTGCACCGACTTGGTCGGCAGAAACGCACGGCGCGGATCCGGATAGAGCAGGCGGGCAGAGAGGCCTATTTTGAGGGGGTTCACTTGAGGCTCGGGACTGGGGATTTGGGGTTCGGGATTTGGGATTCGGGGGTCGAGTCTGCGAACCCCAAACCCCGAACGCCGCGCGCGCAGCGCGCTAAGGCGTCATCGCCCGAAGCAGCTCAACATAGTCGGCCCGCTCTGGCGAATAGAAACCACGACGCACGAGGTAGTTGAGCATCACGATGGCGGCTTCGACGGTGAAGTCGCCGCCGGTGGTCATCTTCTCCACCCTTGCCAGCGCATCGTCGGGGCTGACACAGTAAAACCGCTCGACTTCGCCGTCCTGATTCTCCGGCCTGAAGTCGGGGCTGAGATACAGGTCGTGAACAAAAATGATCTCGCGGTGAACGCCTTCCGGAATCTTGCGACAGACACGCAGCGCACCGGCGGCGCGTGATGCCTTGGCGACATCGCGGGTGACGCCAGCCTCTTCGAACGCCTCCTTGTACATGGTCTCGGTCGGAGACATGCCACGCGCAATGCGGCCACCGACGAGGTTGTCCAGCTTGCCCGGATCAATATCCTTGTTCTTGGCTCGACGTGCGAGCCAGATCATCGGCATCCCGTCCGCAACGGTATGGCCGGTGCAGTGAGACGCGAACACCATGAAGCCGAAATGTCGTGCCGTCGCGCGCTCGACATGAAGGACTGGTTCCGCATAGAAGGAGTTGCCCACCGAGACCTGCTCATTGCGCCAGCCCTTGATGGTGCCGCTCATGGCGAGCGCCTCGACCACCTCCGCAAACGCCATGCTGCGCTGATCAACGTCGCCAAGCTCGGAGGACAACGTCACGCCGCGCGGCCGGACAATGAAGACCTCTGGCCAATTGGACAACTGCTCAGCAAAGGCATGAGAAACCCAGCCGGTCAGCGACCCGTCCACAACGAAGGGGATCAATTCGTTCGCCGGATCGTAGTTGCAGGAATCCTGAACGAACGTGAGCAACGGGCTGAAAGACATGGATTCGCGCTGACGTGTGCGTGGAGATGATGCAATGGTAATCCAATTCCCGGTGCAACAAGCCGGGTTTGATCGCGGTCTGGCCGAGAGCCGGCTGGGCGGGACCGCCTGACAGGCCCATGAGACAATGTGCCTCTTTGCCAATCACTCTGCAGGGTAGTGGACATGCGAGTTCTCGTGCTGGGTGCCGGTGTGATCGGCATCAGTTCGGCGTGGTATCTGCAACAGAGCGGCCACGACGTCGTCGTGGTGGACCGCCAACCGGGTGCGGGCCTCGAAACCAGCTTTGCCAATGGCGGCCAGATCTCGGTCTCGCAGTCTGAGCCTTGGGCCGCGCCCGGCGCACCCTTCAAGGTGTTGAAGTGGTTGATGCGAGAGGATGCGCCGCTGCTGTTCCGTCCAAAGCTGGAGTGGCATCAGCTGTCATGGGGCATGCAGTTCATGATCGAATGCCTGCCCTGGCGATTCAAACGCAATATCCGCGAGATGGTGAACCTGGGCCTCTACAGCCGCGAAGCGTTGCAGGATCTGCGCCGCGAGACCGGCATCGAGTATGACCATCTCACGCGCGGCATCCTGCAGTTCTATGTCGACCGCGAGGACTTTGTCGCGGCGCAGCAGTCTTCGGAGCTTCTGCGACAGTACGGCATCGAGCGCACCGTGAAGAGCGCCGAGGAAGCCATCGCCATCGAGCCCGCACTTGCGAATATTCGCGACAAGCTGGCCGGTGCGACCTATGCGGAGACCGATGAATCCGGTGATGCCAAGCTCTTCACCGAGCGTCTCGCCACCTTGGCGCAGGAGAAGGGTGTGGATTTCCGCTATGGCGCGAACATCGAGGCCATCGAGACCGACAAAGGCAAGCGCGGCACGGAGGTCAGCGGCGTGCGCGTGCGCTACTCGACCGGCCACACCGAGACACTCATCGCCGATGCGTACGTCTGTGCGCTGGGCAGTTACAGCTATCTGCTGATGAAGCAGGTCGGCATCACCATCCCTGTCTATCCTGCCAAGGGTTACTCGGCGACGCTGTCTACGGCGGGATTCTCGGGCGCGCCGTCGGTCAGCCTCACAGATGAGGCAATGAAGATCGTGTTCACCCGGCTGGGCGACCGCCTTCGCATCGCGGGAACGGCCGAGCTGGATGGCTACAGCACGCACCTGTCCATGGTGCGTACCGAGGCGCTGGTAAGGCGCGCCCGTGAACTGTTCCCCCATGCAGCCGACTACGACAACCCCGTCTACTGGACCGGCCTCAGGCCGGCGACGCCGTCAAACGTCCCGTTGATCGGCAGGAGCAGGATCCACAATCTCTACCTCAATACCGGCCATGGCACGCTGGGCTGGACGGAAGGTCCGGGATCGGGACGTGCGCTGGCGGAAATCGTGTCGGGGCGGAAGCCGGATGTGGATTTCCACTTTCTGTGAGAATGAAAACGCAAACACGGATGAACACAGATGAACACGGATAGCTTCATGAGAAGTTCCGTTTCGTCGGGTGCCATGGTTTTCATCTGTGTTTATCCGTGTTCATCTGTGTTTGCGGTGGCCTGATGGTTTCGATTGAAGACATAAGGAGCGCCGCGCAGGCGCTCAAGGGCCAGGTGGTCAACACGCCCTGCCTGCATTCGCGCACGCTGTCGGCCATCACGGGCGCCGAGGTTTATCTCAAGTTCGAGAATCACCAATACACCGCATCGTTCAAGGAGCGCGGCGCGCTCAACAAGCTGCTGTCGCTGACCGCGGCCGAACGACAGCGCGGCGTGATTGCCGCGTCGGCAGGCAAACACGCCCAAGGTGTGGCGCATCACGCCACGCGGCTTGGCATTCCGTCCATCATCGTGATGCCCGTCTTCACGCCCAACGTGAAGGTGGACATGACAGAGCGCCACGGTGCAGAAGTCATCCTGCATGGTGAGACCTTCGACGATGCCAAGACCCACGCATTGAAGCTTGCGGATGAACGCGGGCTGGTATTCGTGCATCCGTATGACGATGACAAGGTGATCGCAGGGCAGGGCACCATCGGGCTTGAGATGCTGGACGCACACCCTGATCTGGACACGCTGCTCATCGCCATTGGCGGTGGCGGACTCATCGGCGGCATTGCGGTGGCAGCGCACTCGCGCAATGCGAATATTCGCATCGTTGGCGTACAGACCCGGCGCTTTCCCTCGATGCGTGTCGCGCTTTATGCAGAATCGCCGGAGTTCGGTGCCAGCACGATTGCAGAGGGTATTGCCGTAAAGGTGGCGGGTGATCGCAACATCGAGCTCGCGCGACAGCATGTGGAGGATATTCTGCTGGTGGATGAGGGCGATATCGAGGAAGCCATCGTCCTGCTGCTCGAGATCGAGAAAACGGTGGTGGAGGGTGCCGGTGCCGCGTCGCTCGCCGCCATGCTGCGGCATCGTGAACGCTTTGCCGGCCGCAAGGTCGGACTGGTGTTGTGCGGCGGCAATATCGACCCGCTGGTGCTGGCCGGTATCATCGAGCGAGGCATGGTTCGTAGAGGCCGCCTCGCCCGACTCAACATCGAGATTCGCGATGTACCCGGTTCGCTGGCCCACATCACGGCCATGCTGGCCGAAGCCAAGGCGAATATCGAGGAAGTGCGGCACCAGCGCGCCTTTGCCGACATGCCGGTGCAGAATGCGCTGCTGGAAGTGGTGGTCAAAACGCGTGGCCCGGATCATGTGGCGGCCATTGTTGAAACACTTAATGCAGCCGGTTTCAGGACCTGGCTGTGAGGAGTCACAGAATGCAAGTTTTGAAGAATTCCGCCAGGGCAGGTCATCTCGCCATCATTGCGCTCGCATTGTTGCCATGGCCGAGCGTTGCTCAAACACCGCCACCCGCACCGTCGCAACCGGCCGTGCCGGCCGCCAGCGAATATTCGCAATGGGAGACCGTGGCGCGCTACGAACGCTATGGCCAGAAGGATCGTGAGCCGGCCAAGGTCGATACACGCGTGTTCAAGCACTGTTCCCGGCCGCAGGATCAGTCGGCGGAAGAGGTGATGAAGCAGGAAGAGCTGATGAAGCGTCTGAAGACCCAATGCTGGGTTGGCGAGAAGCGTGAAGAGGCCGGACGCTCGCAAGTGAAGTGGGCTTGCAGGGACGGCATGACAGCGGAAATCGCCACGCGGACCGAGTCGGCAGCCCGGATCGGCTACATGATGGTGTTCAATGTGCCGGGGCAGGGCGCGCTGTCGATCAAGGCGGAGTCATTGAAGATTGCCGATACCTGCGAAACTTCCAGGAATCCCAAGTAAGCGCACCATCAGGAGCCGCACCATCGAGAGCAGGCACCAGCCTTTCGAACTGGTGCCCGCGAAGCACGGAAGTCGCTCAGGTCAGGGCTGCTGACAGTCTGTCGTAGCGGGTCTGCACCGCTTCAGGCAGATTGTGCGCAAGCTTGGAAAGTAATTCCGCGTGCAGGGTCATCTCCTGCTGCCACTGCATCTTGTCCACGGCGGTGATGGCGGCAAACTTGTCAGCGGGGAATTCGCTGCCTTGCCAATCCAGATCCTGATGTGACGGAATGAAGCCCAATGCCGTTTCGGTGGCAGTTGCCGTGCCTTCGATTCGCTCGATGATCCATTTCAGCACCCGCATGTTTTCGCCGAAGCCAGGCCAGATGAATCTGCCGTCCGCGTCCTTCCTGAACCAGTTGACGGTGTAGAGGCGCGGCTTCATCGTGATCTGATCCTGCATGCCGATCCAGTGCGCAAAGTAGTCACTCATGTTGTAGCCACAGAAGGCGATCATGGCGAAGGGATCGCGGCGCACGACGCCGACCTGGCCGGTGATGGCCGCAGTGGTCTCGGAGCCGAGGGTCGCGGCCATGTACACGCCTTCATTCCAGTTGGCTGCTTCGGTGACCAGCGGCACGGTGGAGGATCGGCGGCCGCCGAAGATCATGGCCGAAATTGGCACGCCGGCCGGGTTGTTCCAATCGTTGTCGATCGATGGGCATTGTGCGGCGGAAACGGTGAAACGCGAGTTCGGATGAGAGGCCGGGCGGCCGCAATCAGGCGTCCAGGCCTGCCCGGTCCAGTCGGTGAGCTGCGCGGGCGGCTGTTTGGTGAGTCCCTCCCACCAGACGTCGCCCTCAGGCGTCAGGGCAACATTGGTGAAGATCACATTGGCCTTGAGCGTTTCGATGCAATTGGGGTTGGTGGCCATTGACGTACCGGGCGCAACGCCAAAGAAGCCGGCTTCGGGGTTGATGGCAAAAAGACGCGTCTCACCCGTCTTATCCTTCACCGGCTTGATCCAGGCAATGTCGTCGCCGACGGTCGTCACTTTCCAGCCCGCATCGGCGAATGCCTTGGGGGGAATGAGCATCGCGAAATTGGTCTTGCCGCAGGCGGATGGGAACGCAGCGGTGACGTAGTGTTTCCGGCCCGAGGGCGACTGCACGCCGAGAATGAGCATGTGCTCAGCCAGCCAGCCTTGTTCCTTGCCCATGGTGGACGCGATGCGGAGCGCAAAGCACTTCTTGCCGAGGAGCGCATTGCCGCCGTAGCCAGAGCCGAATGACCAGATTTCCTGGGTCTCCGGAAAATGCACGATGTACTTGTGATCCTTGTTGCAGGGCCACGGGACGTCTTGCTCGTCTGAATTCAGGGGGGCGCCCACGGAATGCAAACAGGGCACGAAGCGGCCGTGTTCACCCAGCACCTCAAGCACCTCGCGGCCCATGCGGGTCATCAGCTTCATGTTCACGGCGGCATAGGCGGAGTCGGTCAATTCCACGCCGATATGTGCGATGGGCGACCCCAGCGGGCCCATGCTGAACGGCACGACGTACAGCGTGCGGCCGCGCATGCAGCCTTTGAACAGACCGTTGAGGGTGGCCCGCATCTCGGTCGGGTCCACCCAGTTGTTGGTGGGCCCGGCATCGTCCTGATTGCGGGAGCAGATGAAGGTCCGGTCTTCCACGCGTGCCACGTCCGATGGATCAGACCAGGCGAGATACGAATTGGGGCGCAGCGTTTCATTGAGCCGCTTGAACGTGCCGCCCGCGACGAGTTCGCTGCTGAGCTGATCGTACTCGGCGTCGCTGCCGTCACACCAATGCACCCGGTCGGGTTGGCAAAGGGCAACGACTTCATCAATCCACTGCAGCAAGGCCTGATTGGGGGAAGGGGCTGCCTGAGGGGAAACAGGCGTGGCTTGCGCATGCATGAATGGCTCTCCGGATGCAGAAAATGTGGTCCGCTGAGTAGGTTGCCTGGAGGCGCGGATCGAATAGCCTGCAATTTTCGCACATCGGGCGAGCGGCAGCAGCCGTCCCGATCACTTATTGATTGTGCGTTGCGGTAAGGGGCAGTTCCAGCATGCCGTCCGCCGGGCTATCCGCAAGCCCCGGCCTGTTCGAGCCCATCGCGGGTGCGACGGGAGTCCGGGTCACGCCATCGGCGCGGTGGTGAGGCGCTGTGACTTGAGCAGCGCCGTGGTGTCGCCTGCAGTAAGCGGCTTGGCAAAGAGGTAGCCCTGGAAGGCATCGCAGC
Source organism: Betaproteobacteria bacterium (assembly GCA_031394355.1). Taxonomy (GTDB): domain Bacteria; phylum Pseudomonadota; class Gammaproteobacteria; order Burkholderiales; family Usitatibacteraceae; genus JAEUMY01. The sequence goes on from JANNSU010000012.1 coordinate 116,204, forward strand.
CTGAGGCGCGAAGGAATTCCAGCTGGGATGTCTGCTCAACGCCCTCGGCAATGATGTTCAGCTTGAGGCGCTTGCCCATGGCGATGATCGCCTCGGTGATGGAGCAACTGTTCGGGTCTTCCGGCACCTGCGCGATGAAGCTCCGGTCGATCTTCAGCGTCTGCGCCGGAAGTCGCTTCAACTGCCCGAGTGATGAATACCCGACGCCGAAATCGTCCACTGAAATCGTGCAGCCGAGTCGTCGCAGCTCTGACAGGATCTCGATGGTCTGGTCGAGGTTGCGCATGGCCATGGACTCGGTGATTTCGAGGTCGATGCGACTTGCATCCACGCCTGTCTCAAGGATGGCAGCTTTCATTGATGGCAGCAGTTTGCGCGACACGAACTGGCGCGGCGAGAGATTCACCGAGATGGAGATGTCGTCAAAGCCTTCCCTCTCCCAGGCCTTCAGTTGCTTGCAGGCAGTTCGGAACACCCACTCCCCCAGTGGCACGATGAGACCCAGCTCTTCGGCCACAGAAATGAAGTCCTTGGGAAAGATTTCACCCACATTCGGGTCGTTCCAGCGCAACAGCGCCTCGACGCCCAGAATGCGGCCCGACAGGACATCGACCTGTGGCTGGTAGCGCAAGAAAAACTCGTCACGCTCGATGCCGCGGCGCAGACGCGACTCGACCTCCAGTCGCTTGGACAGCAGGAAATTGAGGTCGCTGGTGAAGAAGCGAACGGTGTTGCGGCCCGCATCCTTGGCCTGATACATGGCCGAGTCGGCATGCTTCAGCAACTGGTTGACGTCAGTTGCGTCGTTCGGGTAATGGGAAATGCCGATGGAAGCCGTGACGGTAATCTCCTGGCCGGAGACCTCGATCGTGCGCGCCAACTCGTTCAGAATCTTGTTGGCGACAATCTGTGCGGCTTCGGGGCGTTCGAGATCCGGCAGCACGACGACGAATTCGTCACCCCCTTCGCGCGAGACGGTGTCGCCTTCGCGAACGACGCGGGAAAGCCGGCGTGCGACATCGCGCAGCACGAAGTCACCCATGTCGTGACCCAGTGTGTCGTTGACCAGTTTGAACCGGTCGAGATCGAGGAACAGCAACGCGACATAACGCTGCTGGCGACGTGCGGCGAGGATGGCCTGGTTCAGGCGGTCCTGCATCAATCGGCGGTTGGGCAGCCCGGTCAGGGAGTCATGGTGTGCCATGTAGTGGATGGTGCGTTCGGTGTTGAGTCGCTCCGTCACGTCCTGCACCAGCGAGGCAACACCGATCACCTTGTCGGTATGATCGACGAGCGGTGTGTTGTACCACTCGGTGTGAATGGTCTCACCCCGCTTGTTGCGAGCTTCAAGGGGAACACGGGTGGAGCCGCGACTCTTGGTGAGCTCGGTCCACATGGTGGCAAGGCTTTCATTGGCGGCGTCACCGGAAACCAGACGGTGGCCGCTCTCGCCAATCATGTCTGCTGCGCTGTATCCAAAAATGCCTTCCGCAGCCGGGTTCCAGGAGGAGACATTGAAGTTCAAGTCCCACTCGATAACGCCCAATGGTGTGCGCTCGAGGTGCAGCTTCAGGCGTTGCAGTGCGAGCAGTTCGGCGCGTTCTGCCTTGCGGCGCTCGTCGCTCTCCAGCGCCAGCGCGCGATTGACCTGCTGCACGCGCGTCTTCTCCTCTTCCAGCTTCAAGCTGATGAGCAGGTTGTCAAAGCGTGCGGAGAGCGCATCCAGCAGCGCAACATGTACCTTGCTGTGCACGATGACCAGAAGGATGCTGAGTACCAGCAGTGCGCCACCAATCAATTGCGCGGTGCGGTTGCCGCTGGTGAGCGCCAGCACGAGGCTCATCGGCACCAGGGCCAACATGGAGGTCAACCCAAACAGACTCTTGTGCGGCGCAAGGTAAGCCACCGACCCGGTGGTGAGCAACGCCACCAGCATGATCACCGGAATCTGGTTGGTCGAACTCTTTGGCAAGAGCATCGTGCCCATGGCGGTCCAGAGCAGGGCCATGATGACCGCACCTGCGGCGAAGCGCTTCTCCCATACATCAAGAGTACCCGGCGCGGGATTTGCACGAATGAAGAGCTTGTACAGTCCGTAGCGGGACAGCATCACCATGGAGCTTGCAGCAAACCAGCCGAACAGCAGTGGATTGGACAATTCGACCCAGAGAATCGCGCCCAGAATGAACGTGACCAGCAGCTCGGCAAGATAGCCCACGAGCGAGAACCGGTACAACAGGCGAATCTGTTCTGCGTGAATGTGCTGGCTCAACATGGCCCTGTCCCCGTCCGTGAGGGCGGATCGGGAGAGGGGCTGTGTCAGTGTGGAGGGCTGCACCTCCGGGTTGAGCGCCATGAATCGTTCGCCTTGAGGAATCTTGACCTGAGAAATCTCTCGTATGTGTTTGTTTTTGTTAGGTCTCATGCTAGCACGGGGACTCCATCAGGCGCAAAGCGGACGAAACTCATGCATGCTTCATTTCCATGACCACCGATACCATTTCAGACCGGGCCATCCGAGTCCTGCCAGACCAGCTTATCGACCAGATCGCTGCCGGAGAGGTCGTCGAGCGACCGGCTGCGGCCCTGAAGGAATTGCTGGAGAACAGTCTCGATGCCGGAGCGAAGCGGGTCGAGGTGGATCTGGAGCAGGGTGGGATACGCCTGATCCGGGTCACGGATGACGGTGGCGGTATCGCCAAGGAAGAGCTTGCGCTCGCACTGGCCCGTCATGCCACCAGCAAGATTCGCAGCCTGGAGGATCTGGAAGCCGTTGCCAGCCTCGGTTTTCGTGGCGAGGCCCTGGCCAGTATCGCCTCGGTTTCCCGGCTCGCGTTGACCAGCCGCCGCCGCAGTGATCGTCATGCCTGGCGCATCGAAGCGTTGGGCGGTGCACCGGGGATCCCGGAGCCAGCTGCTCTGGCGGAGGGCACTGTCGTGGAAGCACGTGATCTCTACTACAACACGCCGGCACGCCGGAAATTCCTCAAGAGCGAGGCCACGGAGTTCAGTCATGCGGAGGAAAATTTCCGTCGCATCGCGCTCTCGGCGCCGGATGTCGCCCTGTCGCTCTCGCACAATGGCCGGCAGAACCTCATGTTGAAGCCTGGTGCTGCGAATATTCGCATAGCAGAAATGATGGCAGATGCATTTGCCGAATCTGCAGTCGAGATCGATGAACGCAGCACCGGACTTCGAATGGCCGGGATGGCGGCCCGGCCCGCTTACTCACGCGCCACGCGCGACGAGCAGTATGTTTATGTGAATGGCCGGTTCGTGCGCGACAAGCTGCTGGCGCATGCCATCCGCAGCGCCTATGAGGATGTTCTGCACCACCAGCGCCAGCCGGCCTATGCGCTTTTTCTGGAAATCGATCCCGCGCTTGTGGATGTCAATGTTCACCCGGCAAAGACAGAAGTCCGGTTCCGGGATGGCCGGGCTGTCCACCAGTTCGTGTTCCACGTGATCAACAAGGCGTTGTCACGGTCTGCGGCCGATGCCGCAGCGGTGGTCATCAGCCTGCCGGGCAACGCGAGGTCGGCTGCCTTGGCGTGGACCTCGCCCGAACAGGCCCGGCTCGGGCTGGAGCAGCCGCGCAGTCAGTACGCGCCCAGCAATGTTGGGACATTCCGTGATGTGCCGGTGCTGCCGCCGTTTCCCTTTCGCCCGGCTGATCGCGCCGACCTGTTGGCCGGTGCGCCGGCGTTGCCCACGCTCCCGGAGACAGGCCATGCGGATGTGCCCCCACTGGGCTTCGCGCTGGCGCAGCTCCATGGCGTCTATATCCTGGCCCAAAACACCGCCGGCCTCGTATTGGTCGATATGCATGCAGCGCATGAACGAATTCTCTATGAACGCTTGAAGCAGACACTTGAAACGGCATCGCTGCCATCACAACCGCAGCTGACGCCGATCCTGGTCCCGCTGGCGGAAAAGGATGTGGAGCTGGCGGGCGACAGCGCCGCCTTCTTCAAGCAGCTCGGTTTTGATGTGGCGGTGGTGGGCCTGCGGGACATTGCTGTTCACGCCGTGCCCGCGCAAATGGCGGACCTTGATGTGGCGGCGATGGTGCGCGATTTGCTGGGTGATCTGCGGCAGTATGGGTCGAGCCGCGCGCTGACGGAGCAGCGCAATGCCCTGCTCGGCACGATGGCCTGCCATGCAGCCGTGCGTGCGAATCGCGCATTGAGCCTGCCCGAGATGAACGCGCTGTTGCGTGACATGGAGTCAACCGAACGGTCGGGTCAATGCAATCATGGCCGGCCAACCTGGTATCAAGTCACGCTGGCGGAGCTGGACCGCATGTTCATGCGAGGTCGCTGAATGCCGGGGACAGAGGACAGGCGATGGGCTGTAGCGCCAATACCAGCTCTCTCGCGAGGAACGGCCACTTGAATTCGCAATCCGCTGCTACCTATCCCCTATCGTCTGAAGATCGCCCCAGGGTTGTTTTCATCCTGGGACCCACCGCCAGTGGCAAGAGCGCGGTAGCGATGGCGCTTGCGCAGTACCTGCCCGTCGAAGTCATCACGGTCGATTCGGCCCAGGTCTATCGACGCATGGATATCGGTACAGCGAAGCCCACCGCAGCGGAGCGTGCAGCGGTCCCGCATCATCTGATCGACATCATCGATCCAACCGAGGCCTATTCTGCCGCGCAATTTCAGGCCGATGCAACCCGACTGATTGCCGAGGTGTCAGCGCGCGGCGCGCTGCCGTTGCTGGTCGGCGGAACCATGATGTATGCAAAAGCCCTTGAAGCAGGGCTTTCCGATCTTCCGGTGGCGGATGCGAATATTCGCAAGGGGCTGGAAGCGGAAGCTGCAGCGCGAGGGTGGCCTGCCATGCATGCCGTACTGGCGGCGGTGGATCCGGTGACGGCCGCCCGCCTGAAGCCCAACGACAGCCAGCGCATTCAGCGGGCCATTGAGGTTCACCGGCTGACCGGAAAGCCGCTATCTGCGTTGCAGGGGCGCCGCGGTGCTGCCGTCAAGCTGGACGCTTTGCGCATCGCGCTGGTCCCGTCTGTTCGTGCAGTGCTGCACGAGCGCATTGGCCGACGTTTCGACGCGATGCTGGACGCTGGCCTGGTGGACGAGGTGCGGACATTGCGCGAGTCCTTCGCGTTGACCGCCGAACTGCCATCGATGCGCTGCGTGGGTTACCGGCAGGCGTGGACTTTTCTCGACGGGATGGGCACTGCCAACGATCTCCGCGAGCGGGGTGTCGCCGCCACGCGGCAGCTGGCAAAGCGCCAACTCACCTGGCTGCGATCCATGCCTGATTTCGAGTCCATCGACTGCCTGCGCCCGGATGCGGCAGCAACGGTCATCGCCCGCGTAGCCGCCTGGCGCAATGGTGGCGTCAACGCGAGTTGATCAGTCCTGTCGGCGTTCGCGCCTTGCGGCGCAAACGCCCTGAACGCCCTAGCTGCCCTGAATGACCTAACCGCTCTGAACGCCCTGAATGATCAGGCGCCCTTGTGATACTTGAAGGACAGCTTGAGTTTGGCGCGGAAGATCATCCGGCCTTTTTCGACCTTGATGTCGAGCTTGGTGACTTCGGCAACCCGAATGTCCTTCAGGCTCATGGATGCAGCATCGACAGCATTGCGGGCGGCATCATCAAAGCCCTTGCTGCTGGTGCCCACGAGTTCGATGACCTTGTAGATGGAGCCTTCGTCGACTTGTTTTTTGGTGGTGCCTTTTGCCATGTCTTCCTCCGTTGGATGTGAGCGGAAGGTCAATATACGCCCCACCCTGCAGGGCGGCAATGCGCAGTGCAGCATTGATTCCCGGCGCGGGTTCAGTCCGTTCGAGTCTCGTCCACTGTGACGGATGCACTGCCTGAAGCGAGGCGCAGTTCAAGGTTGCCTCCGCGACTGAGCTGTCCGCTCTCGCGCACAATTCCACCATCTGGCAGTGTCACGATCGCATAGCCGCGTTCAAGCGTTCGCTGCGGATTGAGCAGCTCGATTCGCGTGCGTTGCTGCTGGATGTCCTGCATGGCCTGCTTCACCCGTCGATTGGTGGCCGCAGCAAGGGTCCTGCGAAGCGTCGCAAGCCCGGCTTTCATCGCCGCCACATCAGGTGCGTGATGCTGCAGATGCTGCGTCGCGTGGGTGAGTTGCCAGCGTCGTTCCGACAGCGCGGTACCGGCACTTCGGCGCAAAGCCAGTGCCAGTTGTTCAAGGCGATGCTGGAACAGAGCAAGCTGTTCGGCCGGTGACAGCAAGCTGCGTCGCGCGTGGTCGAGTCGCTGTGCTGCGAGGTCCAGGTGATGTCGCTGTGCGCGCTGCAATCGGTGTGCCCGTTGCATTACCGCAGAAAGGAGGTCGGCGCGGTTGGGTGACAGCATTTCCGCTGCCGCGGTCGGCGTGGGTGCCCGCTCGTCGGCCACAAAGTCGGCAATGGTGAAGTCTGTTTCGTGCCCAACGCCGCTCACCACGGGCAGCGATGACGCCGCGATGGCGCGGGCGACCACTTCTTCATTGAATGGCCACAGGTCCTCGATGCTGCCGCCACCTCGGCATAGCAGGATGGCATCCACTTCACCACGGCGGGAGGCCATCGACAGCGCAGCGGCGATCTCGGCTGCAGCGGCTGTGCCCTGGACGGCTGTAGGGTAGATCACCACTTCAATCATCGGCGCACGTCGGCGCAGAGTGGTCAGTACATCACGCAGCGCGGCAGCTTTGAGCGAAGTGATCACGCCAAGACGGTTTGGAAAAGCGGGAAGGGGCCGTTTGCGGGACGCCTCGAAGAGGCCCTCGGCATCGAGCTTCGCTTTCAGTTTCATGAACGCTTCGAACAATGCACCCTGTCCGGCACGACGCAGGGTTTCCACACCCAGCTGGAATTCACCGCGTGCTTCGTACAGGGAGGGCAGGGCATTGACTTCAACCTGCATGCCGTTCTCCGGCTGGAAGCCGACATTCGCGGCCTTGTGCCGGAACATCACGCACCGCACCTGGGCGCCGTCATCTTTCAGGATGAAGTACCAGTGCCCGCTGGCGGCACGGACGACGTTGGATAGTTCTCCAGACACCCACACCAGTTCCAGTTGCGCTTCGATCAGGCCGCGCGCGCGCCGGTTCAGTTCCGTGACGGTGAGCACGGACTTCCGGCTGGACAGCGGCAAAGCGGCACCTTCCGGTTCGGGCGGGTCACCAAACAAGTCCAGGCGGGGTGGGCGATTCATGGCGTTACCCTGACATGGATGCAGGGGCTGCTTATCCTTGAATTCAAGGAATTGTTCCCCCTCTGGTGGCGCCCATAGGTGTCTGATTTAATGGAGAATTTATTGGGCGTCATGGCAGATTATTTTTTAGGCGACCCGGAAAAATTCGTTACCGTTGTATGACTTATGATGCATGTTGACGATTAACCCACAGAGTTATCCACAGCGATTGTGGATGATTTTTTGGGTGCCGTGTATTCAAGGACATCCTGCATGGCAGATCACCGGTTCGCGAATTGTGGGCGCAATGGATGCGCGCACCGTCCTGCATCCCAACCGTCACCAGCGTGTGGCGGCAGTCATGATAAAGTCTCGCGTCGCTTGCCGGGCTGATGCATCGCGCCGGACCTGCAAGCGTCTGACCCTGCGGAGAACAGCGTTGCTAGAAATCATCAAGGCGGCCGGCTGGCCCATTTACTTCATCATCCTCTGTTCCATTATCGCCGTTGCCATCATCGGGGAGCGCATCTGGTCGCTGCGGCGCTCACTGATTGCGCCTGACAATCTGTTCAACGAAGTGGTGCAGGCCGTGCGTGGACAGGGTGTGTCCCCGGTGTTTCTCGATGACCTCGCCCGCAGTTCGGTGCTGGGTCGCGTATTCGCCGCCGGTCTTTACAACATCAAGAGCTCGCGGGATGTGATGAAGGATGCGATCGAAGACGCCGGCACCACGGCTGTTCTCGAGTTGGAGCGATTCCTGAATACACTCGGCACCATTGCCACCGTCACGCCCCTGCTTGGGCTGTTCGGCACGGTCATTGGCATGATCGAGATCTTCGCCTCACAGGGCCCCTCCGGCGGCAACCCGGTGCAAATGGCGCAGGGCATTTCCATTGCGCTCTACAACACCGGTGCCGGTCTTGCAGTCGCCATTCCGAGCCTGGTCGCCTATCGCCACTTCCGCAAAAAGGTGGATGTGATCATTGTCGAGATGGAGCAACAGGCGTTGAAGCTGGTGGAGGTGGTCCACGGCGAACGTCGCGCTTGATTCGGGCGACGCCATGACGATCGGACCGAACACATGAATTTTCGCAAGGCCCAGATGCGCGAAGAACCGGAGATCAACCTGATTCCGTTCATCGATGTATTGCTGGTGATTCTCATCTTTCTCATGATGACGACCACCTACAACCGATTCGCCGAGCTGCAGATCAATCTGCCGGAGGCAAGTGCGGAGCAGTCCAAGGATCGCCCCAATCTCATCAACGTCGCCGTAGATGCGAACAACAAGTACGCAATCAACAATGCGGCGGTGCCATTTGATGGTGTTCAGGGTTTTGCCCAGGCCTTGAAGCGCGCGGCGGGAGACAACAAGGAGCCGGTCATCGCCATCAGCGCGGACGCGGCGGCCTCGCACCAATCTGTGATCAACATCATGGAATCGGCGCGGCTGGTGGGATTCAGCCAGATTTCCTTCACCACGCAGGCCAAGTCCGGGCGCTGATCCGGACCTCCGGATGCTCCGCGCCTTCGTGAGGGTTCCCGCACAGCCCTTGCTTTTGGCGGCGCTGGTCTTGAACTCTCTGTACTTGAGATCTGGTTGCGCTGCCTCCATGTCCAGTCACATGTCTGACGAATCGCAAGCCCATGCGTGACTGGCTGCAATCCGAATGGGAGAAGGACGGCCCGGCGCAGATCCTGCTGCGTCCCTTGTCCTGGGTCTTTGCGGCACTCTCCGGCTTGCGTCGTGCACTGTTCCGGATGGGCTGGCTCGATTCCGAATCGGTCGGCGTGCCAGTGATCGTGGTCGGGAACATCACGGTCGGTGGCACCGGCAAGACACCGCTCACCATCGCGCTGGCCGAACACCTCATCACCCGCGGCTGGAAGCCCGGCATCGTGAGCCGCGGGTATGGTGCAATTGCCGATGATCAGGGACGACATGCGCATGTGGAGATCCGCCAGGGCGGCCATCCACCCGACTGGTTCGGTGATGAACCGCTGGTCATGGCGGCGCGGTTGTCTGCACCGGTATATGTGGGGCCGGAGCGGGCAGAGGTTGCGCGCGCCTTGCTCCGCGATCAGCAGCAGGTGGATGTGATTCTGTCGGACGATGGACTGCAACACTACGGCATGGCGCGCCAGATCGAAATCGCCGTGGTGGATGGCGCGCGCGGTTTCGGCAATGGCCAACTGTTGCCAGCCGGGCCGCTTCGCGAGGGTCGTGGACGGCTAGGCAGTGTTCAGGTGGTTGTGGTGAACAATGCCGGCGATGATGCAGCGAGTCTGGCGGGCGGCCAGACGTGGTATCCGATGTCACTGGGCCGCGAATGCTTCGTGTCGCTGCTGACCGGCGAGGAATACACGCCTGAAGAATTCAGCCTTCGGGTGCGGGGACAGCGTGTGGTGATGCTGGCTGGCATCGGGCATCCTGAACGCTTCTTCGATCAGGCGAGAAGGCTCGGCGTGGCCGGCCGCGCGCTGGCGTTTCCTGATCATCACCGCTACACGGCCAAGGAGCTCCGCGTGCCTGATGCGGATGTGCTGCTAATGACAGAGAAGGATGCAGTAAAATGCCGGGGCTTTGCGGACCCCCGCATGTGGTTCATGCGCGTCGAGGCAGATCTGCCCGATGCGTTCTTTGCCCACATTGAGTCGTTGCTCCGACCCCATTGTAAGGCCATTGCATTGGATGCCAAGCTGCTTGAGATTCTGGTGTGTCCCCTCTGCAAGGGCCCACTGCTGCATAAGAAGTCCCCCGCCGAGCTGATCTGCAAGGCAGATCGGCTGGCCTTTCCCGTTCGCGATGGCATTCCCGTGATGCTGGAAGACGAAGCCAGGAAGCTCGACCCCAACGAGGAGCCTTGATCGCGATGGTGTGCAGGATCAGCCGTTGCCTCTGCGAAACTTCGCGGGTCGTGTCCAGATCGAGACTGCTGGCGCTGTGATGTTCACGGTTGTCATTCCTGCGCGCCATGCCTCGACCCGATTGCCGGGGAAGATGCTCGCCGATCTGGGCGGCAAGCCGCTGATTGTGCGGACCGCCGAGCGCGCGGCTCAATCGGCTGCGGCTGCCGTGGTCGTTGCCACGGACCATGAAGACATTGCCCGCGCCTTGGCAGACGCGAATATTCGCCACGTCATGACGCGAACAGATCATGCGTCCGGCACGGACAGGCTGGCTGAAGTGGTCGCAACGCTTGAGCTTCGGGACGATGCCATCGTGGTCAATGTGCAGGGCGATGAACCACTGATTGCACCGCTGCTGATCGACCGGGTCGCAGCAATGCTCGCCGAGACGCCCTCGGCATCGATCGCGACCGCTGCGCGACCGATAGCGCAGGCATCCGACTTCTTCAATCCGAATATCGTCAAGGTCGTGACTGATGCTGCCGGGCTCGCACGCTACTTCAGTCGCGCCCCGATTCCCTGGGCGCGTGATGCATTTTCAGAGAGCAGGGATTCACTTCCTGCCAGTCTCCCTGCCCTGCATCACATCGGCATCTATGCGTATCGCGTGGCCTTTCTGAAGCAGTTCACCTCACTGGCGTCGTCGCCGCTGGAGTTGGCCGAGTCCCTGGAACAGTTGCGTGCACTGCATCACGGTTTCGGGATCGCCGTGACGGTCTGGAACGATCCGGTCGAAGCAGGCGTGGACACAGCCGCTGATCTGGACCGGGTCAGACGCCATTTCGGGTAAAATCGCGGGTTGCTTCGCACGGTGCAATCTTGCACCGCCAACTACAAGACACTGCACTGATGCCTGCCCGGGCAGAAGTTCGGTGCGCCATGGAGGAGTGTCCCAATGCGGTTGATTCTGCTCGGAGGGCCGGGTGCCGGCAAAGGCACGCAGGCAACGCACATTCGCGAAAAGTTTGGCATCCCCCAGATCTCGACCGGCGACATGTTGCGTGCGCACGTCAAGGCGGGTTCCGAACTTGGCATCGCAGCGAAGAAGATCATGGACACCGGCGGACTCGTCTCCGATGACATCATCATCGGCATGGTGAAGGCGCGCATCACTGAAGCTGACTGCGCCAAGGGATTCCTGTTCGACGGGTTTCCGCGCACCATTCCCCAGGCCGACGCCATGAAGGCGGCCGGCGTCAACCTCGACTATGTCGTCGAAATCGCGGTGGATGACTCGGCCATCATCGAGCGCATGAGCGGTCGGCGCGCGCACCTGCCATCGGGCCGCACTTACCACGTCAAGTTCAACCCCCCGAAGATCGAGGGCAAGGACGACGTCACGGGCGAAGACCTGGTGCAGCGCGATGACGACAAGGAAGAGACCGTGAAGAAGCGGCTGGAAATCTATCATGCACAGACCAAGCCGCTGGTGAAGTATTACGCCGATTGGGCGGCATCCGGTGTGCCGGGTGCGCCGCGCTATGTCCGCATCGACGGCGTGGGCAAGGTCGAGGATATCCGCGACCGCGTCTTTGCGGCGCTGGGTTGATTCGCACGCGAAGTCCTCAATTGGGAACACAGATGAACACATATAAGTGCGCGATGGACACAGATGAATGCCGATTGATCGATCGCCTTCATCTGTGTTCATCCGTGTTCATCTGTGGTTGCATTTTGTTTCTTCACTGACGCGTATGCCCAAGAACGCCTTCTACGCACAGTCTGGTGGCGTGACCGCCGTCATCAACGCTTCGGCGGCCGGGGTCATCGAGACCGCGCTGAAGCACAAGCGCGTCATCAACAAAATCTATGCGGGCCGTAACGGCATCATCGGTGCACTCACCGAAGATTTGATTGACGTGTCCGCAGAGCCTATCGCGAATATTCGCAAGCTGAGGCACACCCCCGCTGGCGCATTCGGTTCCTGTCGTCACAAGTTGAAGCATTGGGACAAGGATCCGCGCGAGTATCAGCGACTCATTGACGTATTCAGAGCACACGACATCGGCTATTTCTTTTACAACGGCGGCGGTGATTCTGCAGACACTTGTCTCAAGGTCTCTCAGCTTGGCGAAAAGATGGGATACCCGATCACTGCCGTGCATGTGCCCAAGACCGTGGACAACGATTTGCCCATCACGGATTGCTGTCCCGGGTTCGGCTCTGTGGCCAAGTATGTGGCGGTGAGCATGCGCGAAGCCGGCATGGATGTGGCGTCCATGGCCAAGACATCCACCAAGGTCTTTGTGCTGGAGGTGATGGGGCGTCATGCGGGCTGGATCACCGCTGCCTGTGGACTTGCGGCAGAGAAGGACGGTCAGGCGCCGCATATTCTGTTGTTTCCTGAAATCGCGTTCGATCCGGAAAAGTTCCTGGCGCGTGTCGATGTATCCGTGAAGAAGTTTGGTTACTGCGCCATTGGCGTGTCCGAAGGTGTACAAGACAAGGATGGCCGCTTCCTGTCGGAGTCGGGCCTCAAGGACTCGTTTGGCCACGCCCAATTGGGTGGCGTGGCACCGGTCATCGCGGATTTGGTGAAGCGCGAACTGAAGTACAAGTACCACTGGGCAGTGGCCGACTATCTGCAGCGCTCAGCGCGTCACATTGCATCGAAGACTGATGTGGAGCAGGCCTATGCATTGGGCAAGGCGGCGGTGGAACTGGCCGTGAAGGGCCACAACGCGGTCATGCCGACCATCGTGCGCAAAGCATCCTCGCCCTATCGCTGGGAGGTGGGCGTGGCACCGCTCGCCAAGGTGGCCAATGTGGAAAAGAAGATGCCGCGCGACTTCATCACGGACGATGGTTTTCACATCACCGCAAAGTGCCGCCGCTATCTGGCGCCGCTCATCGTGGGTGAGGCGTATCCGCCCTATGTCAATGGTCTTCCGGATTATGTGGTGCTCAGGAACAAGCCGGTCAGGAAGAAACTGGCTGATCCTTTCGTTTTGTAGTCTTTGATTAGAAGCGTTTGAATATGGGAGAAGAGCAATGAATGAGGGACTGTTATTTGCACTGGTGTTTTCACTAGTCGCACTGGTCTACGGCGCCTGGCAGGCGAAGTGGATCCTGGCGCAACCGGACGGCAATGACCGCATGCGCGAAATCGCGGCGGCCATCCAGGCCGGTGCCAAGGCGTTTCTGAACCGCCAGTACGCCACCATCGGCGTGGTGGGCGCTGTGCTGTTTGTAGTCATTGGCTTCGTGCTGGACTGGTGGACGGCAGCCGGTTTTGCCATCGGCGCGATTGCATCGGGCGCTGCCGGCTACATCGGCATGAATGTCTCGGTACGCGCCAACGTGCGCACGGCGGAAGCTGCGCGTCGCGGCATCGGCCCGGCACTCGACATCGCCTTCAAGGGTGGTGCCGTGACCGGCTTGCTGGTGGTGGGCCTGGGTCTGCTGTCGGTGGTCGGTTTCACGTATGCGCTGGTCGGTTCCGCCACAGCGGGTGTGGCCATGAGCACGGTCGTGAAGCCGCTCATCGGTCTTGCCTTCGGATCTTCGCTGATCTCGATCTTTGCGCGTCTCGGTGGCGGCATTTTCACCAAGGGTGCGGACGTTGGTGCCGATCTGGTGGGCAAGGTCGAAGCCGGTATTCCCGAGGATGATCCGCGCAATCCCGCTGTGATCGCCGACAACGTCGGTGACAATGTGGGCGACTGCGCCGGCATGGCAGCTGATCTGTTCGAAACCTATGCCGTGACCATCATCGCAACCATGGTGCTGGGTGCCTTGCTCATGCCTGCACCGGGGACCGTTGGCAACATCCTGGTGTATCCGCTGGTGCTGGGCGGCTTCGCCATCCTGGCTTCCATCATCGGCTGCATGGTCGTGAAGACCACCGAGGGCGGCAAGATCATGAACGCCCTGTATCGAGGCCTCGCGGTCTCCGGCATCATCGCGCTGATTGCGTTCTATCCGCTGACGGCGTGGATCATGAAAGATGTGGCGCTGAACTATCCGCAGCTCACCGTCATGAATCTGTGGCTGTGTTGCCTTGTGGGTCTGGTGCTGACTGGCTTGCTGGTGTTCATCACCGAGTACTACACCGGAACTGACTGGGCACCCGTGCAACACGTCGCGGAAGCCTCGACCAAGGGGCATGCCACCAACATCATCGCGGGTATCGGTGTGTCCATGCGCTCCACCGCCTGGCCGGTATTGTCGGTGTGTCTGGCAATCTACGCAGCCTATGCGCTGGGTGGTCTCTACGGTATCGCGATTGCAGCCACCTCCATGCTGTCGATGGCGGGGATTGTCGTGGCGCTGGATGCTTATGGCCCCATCACGGACAACGCCGGTGGCATCGCCGAAATGGCAGAGCTCCCGAAGGAGGTGCGTAACGTGACGGATCCGCTGGATGCAGTGGGCAACACGACCAAGGCCGTGACCAAAGGTTACGCCATCGGCTCCGCCGGTCTGGCCGCCTTGGTGCTGTTCGCCGACTACACCTTCAAGCTGAAGGAAGCGGGCCACACGGTCACGTTTGATCTGTCCAACCCTGCAGTCATCATCGGTCTCTTCGCTGGTGGCCTGATTCCCTATCTGTTCGGTGCCATGGCCATGGAAGCGGTCGGCCGTTGCGCTGGCTCGGTGGTGGAAGAAGTGCGCCGCCAGTTCCGCGAGATCAAGGGCATCATGGAAGGCACCGCGAAGCCGGATTATTCGCGCGCGGTGGACATGCTGACCAAGGGCGCCATCAAGGAAATGATCATCCCGTCACTGCTGCCGGTGCTCGCACCGATTGCCGTGGCGCTGATCGTGGGTGCGCTGATGGGCCGCGAGGCTGGCATGCAGGCCTTGGGCGGCATGTTGATGGGCACCATCGTGACGGGCCTCTTCGTGGCCATTTCGATGTGTACCGGTGGTGGTGCGTGGGACAACGCCAAGAAATACATCGAAGACGACCATCACGGCGGCAAGGGTAGCGATGCCCACAAGGCTGCAGTGACCGGTGACACGGTGGGCGATCCCTACAAGGACACAGCCGGCCCGGCAGTGAACCCGCTCATCAAGATCATCAACATCGTGGCGCTGCTTATCGTGCCACTGCTTTGATGCGTTGAATTTGGGATGCACCAAAAATAATGGCCGCTTGATGCGGCCATTATTCTTTCAGGTGCAAGCTAACTCAGCACTTCTTGGCTTGCTGGATGCGATAGAGATGGTCCTTGCGATCACGTGCAGCCTTGATCGCGTCCTCTGAATTCATATAGGTCCCGATGAGGGCTGGCCAGAAAAGAACCACCGCAGCAACGTTCTTGCCCGTCACGCCGCGTTCACCGCGCGCGTCTTGTTCGTAGCGGTCCGCTTCATCGTAGGCCTGTTTCAACTGCGCGCAAGTTAGAGAATCATCCTGGGCTTGTCGCGTTTGCACTACGGTGGGCGTGGCGCATCCCGAAATCAACAATGTGGCGGCCATTGCGGCCACCAAGGTCTTTTTCATATTGGTTCCCTTGAGGTGGTTAGCTGCAGACCATCTTTGGCCAGCAGGCGCGGGAAGGATACCAGCTTCCATGAGGCAAGCATCGCCTGCTGCTGCCGCGTATCATTTCGCAATGATTGCGAACGCTACTAGAAAGTTGACGGCAGTTTTGCTGGGCGTCGTACTTGGAGCCTGCTCCGTGCAACCACCAGTCCCGGTGGCGCCGCCATCTACGCCGGATTCTCCCCGCCCGGAACCCGTTGTGCAGCCCGCTTCTGCGGCGGTCAAGCGGCTTCAGTCGGAGGCGCGTGCGTTGCAGTCACTGGTCTCTACCAGGTTGGCAAGCGAGTTCCTTGCCGAGACCCGCAATCTGCCCAATCGGCAGCCGCGCACGATCTATCAGGAGGCGCGGAGTGGCCTCTACCAGTCGAGGTCGGATGCCGAGAAGTTGCCGCCCGAGCAATTCAAGAGCCTGCGTCCCGTGGTGATGGATGAGGAGCGTTACTACTTCACCAAATACGGATCGCCGCTGGCCTATGTGCGTGCACTCGAGCTTGCCGGTCAGCAGGGAATGGAGTCTGTGGCAGGGAAGCGGGTGCTCGATTTCGGTTACGGCGCTGTGGCGCATTTGCGCCTGCTGGCGCAACTCGGTGCTCAATCTGTGGGCGTGGATGTGGATACCTATCTGCGTGCGCTGTACTCGCAGCCGGAGGACGAAGGTCCGGTTCGGATCCGCGGTGTTCGCGAGACCGAATGGGGCAGCGTGTCGCTTATTCACGGACGCTACCCAACCGACCCGGCCGTTGCCAAAGAAGTAAACGGAAAGTACTCGCTGATTCTGTCGAAGAATACGTTGAAGCGGGGCTACCTCAAGCCCTCTCGTCCGGCAGAGGAGCGGCACCTCATTCGTCTGGGTGTCTCCGACGAGCAATTCCTGAGAGCGATACATGACGCGTTGTTGCCAGGTGGCATGCTGCTGATCTACAACCTGGCTCCCGCGCAGGCGCCGGCCAACAAGGCCTATATTCCGTGGGCGGACGCGCGCTCGCCCTTCACCCGCAAGCAGTACGAGTCAGCTGGATTCAAGGTCGTTGCACTGGATGCCAACGATGATGTCGCAGCGCGCGACATGGGACGCAGGCTGGGCTGGGACCGAAATGCGAGCGGCGAAGTGCGGCCCGAATACGAGAAGGACTTGTTCGCCTTGTTCACTCTGGTGATCAAGCCCTGACAAAAAATGCGGCAGGCAATTTCTGAGGGAATCGCCGCCGCACACTCACAGACCGTGCCGACCCCATTCAGTGGAATGCTTCCAGAAGACTCAGAAACGACGCGCCGCTCACAAAGATCAGCGTGGTCGCGAGCACCGTGCCCAATTGGCGGGTCCAGTGGACGGCGGGTGTGTGGTTCGGTTTGGATGAAGCAGGATGGGTGCGCATGATGTTTCCTTTATGTGGATGTGATGGTGTGTGGGCGCAGTGACTGCGGGAGCGTCTAGAAAAGGGGAGCGGGGCCAGGAAACGACTGCCACTCATCTGCCGGGGGAGGCGGCGAGAACCGCACCTCGTCGGTGAGGAAATCAACGGCATCCTGGACCACGGCGGACGACTTGAGGATGCGCCGGTGTCCCAGCCCTGCGGTGCGCTTGAAGCGTGCTCCCGGCCAGGCGCGCGCAACGGCCAGCCCGGACTCAACATGGACGTCACGATCATCGCTGTCATGAATCACGAGCGCGTCGGTGCGAAGGCCGGCAACGGCGTGCGGCATTTCGAATGACTGCCACGTTACGCCGTGACGCTGCTCGAACCGCCATTGCATCGCTGCCCGAATTTGCTCGGGTAGGCCAAGGTGATGTGCGAATATTCGCGAGTACCGCAGCAGCGATGCGGGTGGCGCAATCATGACCACGCGCCTGGCTTCGATAGCGGGCGAAGTACCAAAGCCGCGCAGTGCCGTGGCCACCCCAGCACTGCCCAGGGAATGACTGACGAACCCATGCACAACGATTTCGCGCGTGGTTAGCTCGCCATGCACTGCGCTGACTCCGGTCGCGAAGTCGATCAGCGATGCTTCCTTCCCGGCGGATTGACCATGTCCAATGTGATCGAACAGCCAGACCTGGAATCCGGCGTCCAGGAGTGGCGGTACGAAGGCGCGAAACTGACTGCCCCGGCCACCCCAGCCATGACTGGTCACGATGGCTGGCGCACGGTCATCACCTAATTGCCAGGCCGCAATGCGCCCCAGCGGGGTCTCAAAGTCGTGCCTGCGGCCCGTCTTGAGCATTGCAAGCTCCGCTGGTGGGTGCGTGAATCGCGGCGGCGTGACGAAGAGCCGCGATGCAGTCCGTACCGTCCAATGCGGCGCGACCCGGGCGGCGACTGCCATGCCGGTTCTGAGCGCAAGTTGGCGTGACCCCATGGCGATAGCTCGAACGATCGTGCTATTCAGGGGCGAGAATGTGGGCAGGGTAAATATCATGAAAGTCTCCTGACGTGTTGGCTCAGTGAGCCGGGTTCGAGTCGCCTGACTGCGGCGACGTGGCGAGCGCGTTCTTTACCAGTCGTTCAAATGCGGCAAAGGCACGCTCGGATGCATCAGCTTCACGAAACAGCCGATGCGAAAAGTAAAAGGCATTTGCAATGCCCAGAATCTCGAAAGCGAATTGCCGCGAGTCGGTGTCGCCTCGAAACTCGCCGGTGTCGACGCAGATACTGACGGATCGGGCGATCTCGCGCTGCATGCGCTGATGGTGCCCGAGCACAGCATCCCGGACCGGACCGGGCCGGTCATCGAATTCGAATGCGGCAGCCATGATCGGGCAGCCGCCCTTCAGCTGGCAGGTGTCCGCCCACGTTAGCCAATTGCCGAACAGGGCGCGCAGTCGAATTACGCCCCGCGGGCTGGCCATGGCTTTGCCGAACACCATGTCGGTCACTCGGCGGGCACCCTCATCCAGCACGGCAATTTGCAGGTCTTCCTTCGAGCCGAAATGGGCAAACAATCCACTTTTGGATAAGCCCGTTCTCTCAGCCAAAGAGCCGATAGTGAGCGCTTCGAATCCGGACTCGCTGGCCACATTGAGAGCTACGTCCAGGATCTGGGCGCGGGTTTCCTCACCTTTGGATAGTCGGCGGAGCTGAGCTTGGTTGGAGCGTTCAATCGCATTCATGCAAACAATTTAGCACGATCGTTCGTGTTTGTCAAGCGCCAGCGAGTACCCTGCCAGCCAGTACCCGTGTCGAGTACCCGCCGAGCAATCTCAGAAAAACAGTTTGGAGAGTGCACTGCCCGGTTGCTTTCGGGGCAAGGACTTGAAGCCTAGCCTGACGGTCCCTGATTCTGCGACTCGTGTGCTCGCCACCAGTCCACAAACTCGTTCAGCGGTAGCGCCGCGCTGAAGAGAAACCCCTGCACGGCATCGCTGCCGAGCTCGCACAGAAGCCTGTACGTGGCTTCATCTTCCACGCCTTCGGATACGGCGCGCAGATCAAAATTGTGCGCAAGGTCGATCACCGATCGGACAATTTGCAGGTCGCCTCGAGAAAGTTGCATGGCTTGAACGAACATCTTGTCGATCTTGAGTTCATTGACCGGGAATCGCTTCAGATAGGCCAGGGATGAATAGCCCGTCCCAAAGTCGTCTATGGCCAGCTTCACGCCGAGATCTCTCAATCGATTCAGCAGCCTCAATGAGCGCTCTACATCGCCGATCATCGATCCCTCGGTAATCTCAAAGAGCAATGACTCAGGTGGTACTCCCCAGACGCCGAGTGCTTGGGCGACTTCCTCCGGAAACTCCGTATCAGCCAGGGTTCGTGGTGACAGGTTCACAGCCACACTCACATCGATTCCCTGCCGTCGCAATTCTGCATTCTCACGCAATGCGCAATGCACGATCCAGGTCGTCAATGCAGGCAATACACCAGTGCTCTCGGCGATGCCCACCAATACGGAGGGTGACACATGAGGGCTGCCCGGCGCATCCCAGCGCAACAGGGCTTCGACGGTGTGGCATCTGCCTGTGGCGGTTTCGATTTGCGGCTGGTAGTACAGGCGAAGCTGATTGGACTTGATGGCCTTGCGAAGCTCAATGTCCAGCCCTCGGTAGATCTCGGTCTCTACCCGGTCTTCTGCGCGGTATATGTGATAACCGACTTCGCTGGAAGACGCAATGCGCGCAGCAACATCCGCCTTGATCAGCAGTTGCTCGGCGTCACGGGCACCCTCCGGATAGAGGGCAATGCCGAGGTGTGGGCGAATCGTGACCGTGTCTTCAGCGTGCGTGCCGGCGATCGCAAAGGGCTTCTGCAGCGTGGACAACACGCGTACTGCGGCCAGGACACTTTGCGCGCCATCTCCGAGGTTGGGCAGGATGAGGCACAAAGATTCGTTGGAGAGCCGCGCCATCCTGTCCACGTCGCGAAGCACGCGGTCAAGACGCGCAATGCCATGTTCCATGATCGCTTCCGAACTGATGCCGCCGGTCAGCGCCTGGAGGCGGTTGGCACGTCGCAGCTCCACCATCATCACCGCGAGTACCGCGCCCGGATTGAGGCTGATCATGCGAGCGATTTCGCTGGCGATTGCCTGGCGGCTCACTACACGACTGCTGCCCGAAGGGGAGTTCATCACCGGGTTCGCGATTGATCAGGTGACGTAGAAGTCACGCGAGTCGAGACCGTAGGCGCCTGACGCGAGGCCTCTGCGGATGAAAATGCTCTGTCCCTGCGGGTCCATGGGCGCATACAGCAGGTCCATCGTCGCGGGGTGTGGCGAGCGGGTCTTGTCGGGCCCTGTGATGACGAGCACCTTGGGCTTGAGGCGGCGTGTCTTGTTGTGGCTGATGACGGCAGCGACTTCGCCGGTCGAGAGTTCGACCAGCGAGCCCACCGGGAATACGCCAACTGCCTGAATGAATTGCTCCACGATCGGTGCGTGGAAGTACTCGCCACCCCAGCCTGACAGGCTCCGCAAGGCGTCGTACGCGGAGACCGCCTCAGCGTAAGGCCGCTGATTGGTCAACGCAGCAAAACAATCCGCGATGGCCGACATCCTGCCGAACAGTGAAATGTTCGGCCCCGCGAGCGCTTGCGGATAGCCTGTGCCATTTTCGCGTTCATGGTGCTGGGCAATGCCCGTCATGATGTCCATGTCCAGCGACTTGGACTCGCTCAGAATGTCGATCCCGATCTGGACATGCGTCTTGATCGTGTCGAATTCTGCTGTCGTCAGACGACCGTTCTTTTCAAGAAGCTCCTTGGGGAGCTTGATCTTGCCGATATCGAGCAACAGCCCGATGGTGCCGAGCTGAGAGAGCTGCTGCTTTGGAAACCCCAGGTGGCGGCCCAGGGCAAGCAGGTAGACCGCTGCATACAGGCCATGGCCGTAGGTCGTCGCATCCTGCTCCCGCAAACGCATCACCCACATCAATGCAGCCGGATTGCGCACCATGCTGTCAACCATGTCAGTAATGACATCTTCGACTTCCGAGAGGGCGAGCGTGCTGCCGCTTCGAATGTCTTGTTCCAGACGCTGTAACAAGTCTTCAGTCTTGGACAATGTCTGCTTGGCAACGACTTGTTCCTCTTCGGATGCAACCGTGTCTTCGTAAATGACAAGGTGCATAGCCGGTGGCACGAATGCGGGTCTCTTGGGCCAACCACTGGCAACACCCGCGTCCGCGCCACTGTCCTCTGGCCCTGAACTTGCCCGGCCAGGTTGCCCGCCCTCGCCACGAATAAATCTCGAAATTGCGTCAAGTAGTGATCTGGCAAGACTCGGTGCGGGCTCCGGCGCGGGTGGTGGCGGCTCATTACCGGTCTCAATGTTCGGGATCGGCGTGATGATGAACCGCCCTGATTCGGTCGGTCGGAATTGTGCATCTCGGGTGGTAATGACCAATTCCTGCAAGTTCTCTGCCGACTGCTGTGGCGAGGACTGCCGACGAGACTCAGTCGAAACGGCGGGTGTCTCCCCAGTGCCTGCTGACGGCTGGGCGGAGCTTGCCGGTGCCTGACGTCGCTGCACAATGACGTCCGGCCGTTCCTTTGGCGTCTGGACAGCGCGCTGTTCAGGCAATTGATGTTCGGCCGAAGACCGTGCCCGATCAATGGTGACGAAATGGCAAAATTGCCTCAGCTGGGAAATCTGGTTGGCGTCTTCAATCAGAAAGCCTTGAATGAGAAAGGGCGTATCCATCCACGGGCGGTCGATTTCCGCAATGAACATGCCGATTTGAAGTTCGGCTACCGGGATTTTTGAGTACACAGGGCGCGCTTTTATGCAATACGTTCTTGTATCGAAGCCCAGTTGCTGGGCCTTGGTTTGAGTGACTGAGTCGTGCCGGTGGAAGCCAGGCTACACACTATGCCGTGTAGAGGCCTGCGCTGCAACCGACGCAGTCGAACTAGCTGGGTGGATTGTGGTTCAATCTGCGCTGCCCTGACTCTGCAGGGCGACCGCGCAAGCCTTGCGTGGCTGGGAAATGGATCCAGTAATTGGATTGAGTGCAGGAACTAATGAAAACATGAACTTTACCTTGATGGGCGTCGACGGTGCAGCCCGACGCGGCAAGCTGGAACTCAACCATGGTGTCGTGGAGACCCCCGCATTCATGCCCGTCGGCACCTATGGTGCGGTCAAGGCGATGAGCCCTGCTGAGATTGTTGATATTGGCGCCCACATCGTGCTCGGCAACACCTTTCACCTGTGGCTGCGACCCGGGCTTGCCGTGATTGCCGCGCATGGCGGCCTGCACCGATTCATGGGCTGGAACGGCCCCATCCTCACGGACTCGGGCGGCTTCCAGGTGTGGAGCCTGGGCGATCTGCGCAAGATCACGGAGGAGGGTGTTGCCTTCCAGTCTCCGGTGAACGGTGACAAGTGTTTCCTTTCGCCGGAAGAATCCATGCGTATTCAGCACGTGCTGAACTCGGACATCGCAATGATCTTCGACGAGTGCACGGCTTACCCTGCCACAGTCGACGAAGCCGCTGAGTCAATGCGTCTCAGCCTGCGTTGGGCGGCACGATCACGCCGGGAATTTGATCGACTGGAGAGCCGGAATGCATTGTTCGGCATTGTTCAGGGTGGGATGCATGAACCACTTCGCGATGAATCTCTTGCCGGGCTGGTGGGTATCGGCTTTGACGGCTACGCCATTGGCGGCCTGTCCGTGGGAGAGCCGAAGGAAGACATGCGACGCATCCTGGCCCATACCGCGCCACGGATGCCGGCGGATCGGCCGCGCTATCTCATGGGGGTGGGGACGCCGGAGGATCTGGTCCAGGCCGTGGGCGACGGTATCGACATGTTCGACTGCGTCATGCCCACACGGAATGCCCGCAATGGATGGCTTTTCACGCGGCACGGTGACGTGAAAATTCGTAACGCCCGCTACAAGGACGATACTGGCCCGCTCGATCCGACTTGTGGCTGCTACACCTGTAGCAACTTCAGCCGGTCCTATCTGCATCACTTGCAGCGGACCAATGAAATTCTAGGTGCGCGCCTCAACACCCTGCACAACCTGTTCTACTATCAGGTTCTCATGTGCGAAATGCGTGATGCCATCGTCGGCGGATCGTTTGCCGAAAGGCGGCGTCGATTTCATGCGGATCGTGCCAGCCTAGATGCCTGATTTGTCCGGGATTTTTGCTCGATACAGGGGTGCGGGCTGTGCTAGAATCCGCTGCTTTCCAGACCCCGCAACGGAACTCATTTCATGATCAGCAACGCTTACGCCCAAGCCGCCCAACCTGCAGGTGGCGATGCACTCTTGTCCATGCTGCCGATTCTCGTGATGTTCGGCCTGCTTTATTTTTTGATGATCCGCCCCCAGATGAAGAAGGCCAAGGAACACAAGCAAATGATCGAAGCCATCCAGAAGGGTGACGAAGTCATTGCAATGGGCGTGATTGGCAAGGTCGTCAAGCTGGGCGATGGTTATGTCGGCGTTGAAGTCGCAGACGGAACCATCATCCATTTCCAGCGCCAGGCTATCACCACGCTGCTCCCCAAAGGCACAGTGAACGACGTAACGAAGTAACGCAGCGGCCCACCGCTGTCCCCCGGGGACGCACCACGCCCTCATGGGTGAGGTGCCCGTTCCATTCATCGAGGTTGACCATGAACAAATTCCCCGCCTGGAAGTACGCGATCATTGCGCTGACGTTGGTGATCGGCTTTCTTTTCGCTGTCCCAAACATCTTCGGTGATGCGCCCGCAGTGCAAGTCTCGGGACTCCGCACCAACAAAGCCGATGCAGCGCTGCAGAAGCAGATAGAAGAAACGCTAAAGGGTGCGAATATTCGCTATGAGACGCTCCTTGTGGATGAGAACTCCATCAAGGTTCGCTTCGCCGACACCGACACCCAGCTGAAGGCCCGCGATGCCATTCAGGCCAAGGTGGGTCAGGGCTACGTCGTGGCGTTGAATCTGATTTCCGATACGCCCGCCTGGCTGGCCGCGATCGGTGCCAAACCCATGTATCTCGGCTTGGACCTTCGTGGCGGCGTGCACTTCCTGCTCTCGGTGGACATGAAAGCCGTGTCGGACAAGGCCGTTGATCGTTACAACGGCGAAGTTCGCAGCCTGCTTCGGGAAAAGAAAATCTATTACACCGGTATCGCTCGCGAGGGCGAACGGATCGTGGTTCGATTCAAGGACAAGGCGCTGCGCGACCAGGCCGACAAGCTCATCGCAGGACAAGTGACCGACCTGGCGCTTCGGGATACCAGCAGCGGTGAAGACTTCCAGATCACTGCCACCGTCAAGCCGGAGGCAGTCACCCGCAGTCGCGAATCAGCGCTGCAGCAGAACATCACCACGCTGCGCAATCGGGTCAATGAGCTCGGTGTGTCTGAACCCATTGTCCAGCAGTCAGGAGCGGATCGTATTCTCGTCCAGCTGGCCGGTGTGCAGGACACGGCACGCGCGAAGGACATCATCGGCCGCACGGCCACGCTGGAAGTCCGCTTGGTGGCAGAGGAGCTGGCGACTTCGCCAAATCAGGATGCATTCGTCAACTACCGGAACCAGGCCGCACCTTTCGGCACGACCAAGCTGATCGATGACAATGGCAATCCCGTTTTGGTGCGCAACACCATCGTGATCACGGGCGAACGTGTCGTGGATGCCCAGCCGAACTTTGATTCGCAAACGCAAGCACCTATCGTAAGTGTGCGCCTCGATGCTGCCGGCGGCCGCGTCATGACCCAAACCACGCGCGACAACGTGAAGAAGCGCATGGCGATGATTCTGGTCGAGAAAGGCAAGTCGGAAGTCCTGACCTGGCCCAGCATCAATGGCGAATTTGGCTCCAATTTCATGATTACGGGCATGCCCAGCGTGCAGGAGTCCAAGAATCTGGCGTTGCTGCTGCGCGCCGGCTCGCTTGCCGCGCCGATGGAGATCATCGAGGAGCGCACCATTGGTCCCAGCCTTGGCGCGGAGAATATCGAGAAGGGTCGCAACGCCGTGCTGGGCGGCTTCTTGCTCATTGCCGCATTCATGATCGTGTACTACATGCTGTTCGGTGTGATCTCCGTGCTCGCGCTGGCTGCCAACCTGCTCTTCCTGGTTGCGCTGCTGTCAATGTTGCAGGCCACCCTCACGCTGCCTGGCATTGCGGCTATTGCCCTCACGCTCGGTATGGCCATCGACGCCAACGTGCTGATCAATGAACGCATCCGTGAGGAGGTCCGATCCGGCATGTCGCCGCAGATGGCGATACAGACCGGATACGACCGCGCGTTCGACACCATTCTGGATTCGAACATCACTACGCTCATTGCGGGTTTGGCGCTGCTGATCTGGGGTTCTGGTCCGGTGCGCGGCTTCGCCGTGGTGCATTGTCTCGGCATTCTGACGTCGATCTTCAGCGCCGTGGTCGTGTCTCGCGGCATGGTCAACCTGATCTACGGTGGCAGGAAGAAGGTCGCCAAACTGTCCATCGGCGATACCAACTGGACGGCGAAAGCGCCAGCCTGACCACGTTTCGGTAAGAGACTCTGGCAGAGAAAAAAGAACAGAAAGAAAAGAGAACAGATCATGGAATTTTTCAAGATCAAGAAAAGCATCCCGTTCATGCGCCACTCGTTGGTGTTCAACGTCATCTCGTTGGTCACCTTCCTCCTGGCCGTGTTCTTCCTAGCCACCAGGGGCCTGCACCTTTCCATCGAATTCACTGGCGGCACGGTGATGGAAGTGAGTTATCCGCAGGCAGCTGACCCTGAAAAGGTTCGCAACACGCTCAATGTATCGGGCCTTACCGATGTCACAGTGCAGAAATTCGGTACGTCTCGTGATCTGCTTATCCGTCTTCCTCTCAAACTGGAGAAAGGCGGCGACAGCCAGAACGAGGCGATGCAAAAGCAGAAGGAGACCGTCTTCTCTGCGCTGACCGCCACACCCTTTGACGGGGAAGTGCCAGAGTGCGCGCCATTGCACACCAGCTATGCAGCGATGGTGAAGATCGATCCCAAGGCTCGCGACATTGCCAAGCTCCAAGAACTGGAAGAAAAGCGCGCAGCGCTCGGCGACAAGTGCACCAAGCTGGTCCGCACCGAATTCGTGGGCAGCCAGGTGGGCAGCGAGCTTGCGACGGATGGCGCCATGGCGCTGCTGGCCGTTTGTCTTGGCATCGTCGCGTATCTGGCCATTCGCTTCAAGTGGCGCTTCGCTGTCGCGACCATCATCGCCAACCTGCATGACATCGTGATCATCCTGGGCTTCTTCGCCTTCTTCCAGTGGGAGTTTTCGTTGCCCGTGCTGGCCGGCATTCTTGCGATCCTCGGTTATTCGGTGAATGAATCCGTGGTGGTATTTGACCGGGCGCGCGAGATGTTCCGCAAGATGCGCAAGTCAACGACGGAGGAAGTGTTTGACGCGGCCATCACCGGTACGATTTCCCGCACGATCATCACCCACGGTTCCACCCAGATGGCCGTGGTGGCCATGCTGATCTGGGGCGGTCCGACGCTGCACTACTTCGCGCTGGCTCTCACGATCGGCATCTGCTTCGGTATCTATTCGTCAGTGCTGGTGGCTTGCCCGCTGGCAAAATATTTCGGCGCGACCCGGGCAGATTTCGTCGAGTCAGACAAGAAGGCGGACGGCGCGAAACCTGTCACCCCTTGAGGTTTGGCTTTTGACGAGAAAATGCCGTTGCGAAACTTCGCAACGGCATTTTTCATTCAAGCATGCAAACTTGGACTCAGTCCGCGGGTCGACCCGGGCGGGTCAGTCGGCAATACTGCAGGCAGGCCAGGTATAGCGTGAGGCTGAGCGCTATCTCCAGTCCGGCCAGGCTTTGCGACATGCCCCGTTCCGACCATGCACGCACGACGCCTTCAGTGAAATAGAACAGAACCAGCATCGACACCCATTGAAAGGTGTAGCGCCGCCCCTTCCAGATGCCGACGAATGCAAAACAGAGCGGCAGCGCCTTCAAGGCCAGCATCGAGCCGCCAGGGCGCAGCGGTGCCAGCCAGAGTTCCCAGAGAAGTGACAGCACAAAGAGCGCAATCAGCGACGCGGCTGCAACGATGCGCCACGGGTTCTGCGCGGGCTCAGACATGAAGTTTCAATGCGATGCGTGCCAGTCTCTCGCCAAGCACGAAGGCAAGCGTAGCTTCCTCTTCCGTGATCGGGAGCGCGTTGTCCGCGCCAGCAACATGGGACGCACCGTAAGGCGTGCCGCCGGATCGGGTCGATGACAGGGTCGGTTCCGTGAAGGGAATGCCCACCAGTACCATGCCGTGATGCAGCAGTGGCAGCATCATCGACAGCAGCGTCGATTCCTGCCCGCCGTGCTGGGTTGCCGAAGAGGTGAAGACCGCAGCAGGCTTGCCTGCCAGCGTGCCCTTGAACCATTCCCCGGACAGCCCATCCAGAAAGTACTTCATGGGCGCCGCCATGTTGCCGAAGCGGGTGGGTGAGCCCATGGCGAGGCCAATGCACTCGGCCAGATCGCTTTCAGTCACGTAGGGCGCACCGGTATCGGGCACAGGCGGCGCAGCGACCTGGGTGACTGCGGCGACCTTGGGAACGGTGCGCACGCGAGCACTGGCACCCGGCACGCTGTCGATGCCGTGCGCAATATGCCTCGCCAATTCGCGCAGTGAGCCAGCGTGGCTGTAGTAAAGGACCAGGATGTCTGCCATGTGGGCTTTGGCCAGAAGTTGGGAAGGGGCGAATATTCGCATGAATGCGTGAACGTCAGCGACTGCCGCGAAATACGGCAGACGCCCGAGCCCAACCTCTTTATCATGCGGGCTTCACCCAGCGCGAATATTCGCAATGCCTCCGACTGTCCATCGCCTGTTCAACTTCTCCCGGTTCTTGTTCGCGCGATTCGTCCAGGACCGCTGCCTGCAGATCGCGGGCAGTCTCACGTTCAGCACCCTGCTGTCGTTGGTGCCGCTGTTCGCCATCGTGGTGGCCATCCTCTCCTACCTGCCGTTCTTCCAGCAGATGCTCACCAGTATCAAGATTTTCCTGCTGCTCAATCTGGTGCCGGACATCGCCTACAAGATCATCACGGTGTACATGGGACAGTTCACGGTCAACGCGCGGAAGCTCAGCTTTGTCGGGATCGGCTTTCTGTTGGTGACCACGATTTCAATGCTGTACACCATTGATCGATCTTTCAACGACATCTGGCGGGCGCGGCGGATACGGCCCTGGTGGATGAGCGGCATCTCCTACCTGCTGCTGTTGGTCGTCGCACCCCTGCTGCTGGGTTTGGGCATCAGCGTCACGTCGTATCTGGTGTCACTGTCACTGGACGTCTCGGCACGGCTTCCGTATCTGGATGAAGTGTTGCTGAAGGTGCTTTCTGTCCTGGGCAGCACACTCACCTTCTTTCTTGTCTACCGAATCGTGCCGTGTCGACATGTGCCGGTGCGCAATGCTCTGACGGGGGCGTTTGTCGCGGCACTGCTCTTCGAATCGTTGAAGTCGCTGTTTGCCATCTACATCACGCTCATGCCCGGCTTCAACATGATCTACGGGGCATTCGCGGCCATACCTGTGTTTCTGCTTTGGGTCTTCCTGTGCTGGTGCGTGATTCTCATCGGCGCCGAGGTCAGTGCATCCCTGCCGTATTGGGGTCGGGAGCGTTGGCATCATGCGGCGGCACCGGCTGCAAACCGGCTTGATTTCCAGAAAGGGCTGGAGTTGCTCGGTGCATTGGCACTCACCCGGGAATCACTTCGGGGTGCCACGCTTGCAGAGCTCAACCTCGTGGTTCAGGCGCCACTCGATTGGCTTGAGGACACCCTGGACCACCTGGTCGCTCAGGGAGTAGTGCGGCAGGAGCGCGGCTCCCGATTCCGGTTGCTTGCCGATCCGGAAGTTGTCTTGCTCGCGGAAGCGTGGGCCTGGTTCAATGACAAGCCGCATCAGGACAGCATCCCCCCTGGGCTGGAAGACGACGAATTGGATGGCTTGCCGGGGGGCTTCAAGGACCGCTTGGCACAACCGCTGGGCAAATGGCTCAGCGACCAGCGCGGACGGGACTGAAGACCTGCCTCGTCGTCAGGAAGGCGAAAACTGGAAGATCTCGAAGCGTGAGGTCTTCTCTACCAGCCCCGTGGACCGGATGGTGCTGACTGTTTCACCATCGTTGAGCTCGAATTCTCGCAGATCCGAAAATGTGTCCGGATACGTCAGCAACGTGTCGCTGTCGCCTTCGCCGTGCACGGGCGGCAGCTTCAGCGCGGGCTGAATCTTGCTGTTGGCGGAAATGGTCGGCTCGATCTCCAGCGGCTGTGCACTGGGGGCAATGAGCTCGACGCCAAACTCCAGATCGCTGTTCTCCAGCACGTTGAGCCAGCGAACGACGCCCACGTTCCAGCTTTGCCCGCCGGAGAAGCGCACGCCAACCACTTCTCCCACCGTCACGCCGACCACCCCACCCGGTTCGCGATGCAGCCGCAGTCCGTTCGGGCTCTGGTTCAGCACAGTCCATTCCTCAACGCCGAGTGCCTTGGAGACCGCATCCCCAGGAATCGTCAGAAGTGGCACCGTGTCACCACTGTCAATGGCCGCGGCTTCTGCGTCCGGGTCTTCCTTCGAAGCCAAGGTGGAAAAGTGTGCGATGGCCTTGATGCCCGAACACACTGCAACGACGGTTTCAGTGGGATTGCGGCGGAACTGACGTTTTGGCGGATCACCCCACAAGCGGGTAAGCCGCGTCAACAGATCATAGAGTTCATGTGCGCCTTTTGACTTGGCAGCGTCCTTGCTGGTACTGAGTTGCACCAGCTTCTGCTTGAGTTTTTCAACCAGTCTGTCGAGATCCACCAGGCGGAGAATCTGTCCCGGCGGGTCCTTGATTGCGATCGCCATCAGACGCGGGGCGCGATCCGAGTCCAGGGCAACCAGAAACACTTTCTGAGGGTCCAGATTTTCCGGCCGCTGGTCGGTCAGGTTCACGCTGCTTCGAAACTGTGACATCAGCTCAAGCACCTTGTCCGCCTCGCGATACATCAGGCGATAGGGATCGGCCAGTGCCAACAAGACAGGCTCATGATAGAAATCGGCTATCGATGCCTTGTCATCGGGGTCCGGCGTCTCCTCAAGAAGGTCTTGGTCTTCCGCGTAGGCATACAACTGGTTGAGGTCGCGCCACGTACCGGCCGGGGCGGGATAGTAAGTCTTGTAGCTTTGCAGCAGCACGCGCCCGGTGAAGGCCATTGCCCGCAGCATCGGCAGGGGCAGCGATTTCTTCGCACCGAATGCGATCAGCTTGCTGGTTCTGTCCACGATAAACAGCTTGTAGGACACCGCGCATTCGGTAGCCAGTGAACGAGCGAGCTCGAAGGCCTCGCGCTGTTTGGCGGGCAGGGGCAGGGTGCTGTACGCGAAAATGTGTTCCAGCTCCTCCAGCAACGTGAGAAGAACGGGGCGATAGATTTCCATCAGCTCAAGGCGCTCGTCGGCAGACAGCTTGCTGCGATTGAGTGTGGTGATGTGCAGAAGCAGGACACGGCCCGTTTCGAACGTCTTGGTCAGCGGCAGCGACTCGACCCAGCTCTTGGCCTGCTTCGGTTTGGTTTCGAAGTCCTTCGGCAATGCCTGAACCGGCGCCGGTACATTCAACGTTAGTGCCATAATCCCCCGCTAAAGCTTTTAAAGTTCTTGGTTATCAAGGGATTCTAGCAGAATGGACCTCACGCCCAGCATGTTTTGCCGACCCCGTCGAAGCGTGGTCAACGCACTCGCCGCACTGTTTTTCACGGTTCTGGCGGCAATCCCCTGCAGCGCATTTGAACTGCGCGATTCAGAGGGCAGGAACCATCGCCTGGCCGAGCTCAAAGGCCGTTGGGTGGTCGTCAACTTCTGGGCCACCTGGTGCGCGCCCTGTATCAAGGAAATTCCCGATCTCGCCGCGTTCGCCAAGTCTCAGGGCGCCAAGGCGCTGGTGCTGGGTGTTGCCATGGACTATGAGGACGAAAAGGCTCTCATCCCCTTTGCAAAGAAGGTCGGCATGACCTACCCCATGGTGCCGGGTGAATTGAACGACCAGGCGGAGAAGCACTTTGGTCGCGTCAAGGGCCTGCCGACGACGATTGTTTACGATCCCGCTGGCAAGCAGGTGATGAATCGGACCGGACTCGTCACGCTTTCGATGCTGAATGATCTGGTGGCAAAGGGCCCGGCCGCACGCTGAGGGGCAACGCTCCGTTTCCCCGTCAGGCAACGCGAATATTCGCATTGACTTCGGGTTGCAGCGTCAACGCCAGCGTTCCCGGAACGCCCTTTCAACTGCGCGGGGATAGTCGGGACGGCCAAGACTGCCGTTGTACCGGCCCAATGCGCGATCCAGGTTCCCCCGCTCGATGTCCAGATAGTGACGCAGAATCAGGCAACCATAGCGCAGGTTGGTACGAAGGTTGAACAGGTTGTGGCCAGGCTGCCCGATTTCTTTCACCCAGAACGGCATGACCTGCAGGTAGCCGCGCGCACCTGCCCGCGAGACGGCATATTTGCGGAACCCGCTCTCCACGTCGATGACTGCCAGTATCAGCTGTGGATCGAGTCCGGCCCGTGTTGCTTCGTAGTGCACTGTCTTGAGGAAGGCATCGGTGTCTGCCTGTGAGCCAAAGCGACCGGGTGTGCGCAGACCAATGCGCGTACGCATTTCAGCAAGCCAGCGCTGACCTTCCGGCAGGCTCACCAGGTAGTTGTCCGGCACCGGGCGATCGGCTGCCGAGCGGCTCAAGGATGCGCGGGTGGCGGCGGACAGCACCTCGTATTGCTGGGCCCCCGCCTGCGAATATTCGCAATGCATCAGCGCGGCGAGCAGTCCGCCTGCGATGGTCCAACGTGCAATCGCGTCGTTAGGGGCGGTGGACGCCATACACCAGCGCGGGCGCGCCCAGCAGCTCAATCTCCTGTTCGAACTGTTCTCCAATCTTCTCCGCCACGCGCAGGGACGCAAGATTGTCTCGGCGTATGAGGCTGATGACATGCGGCTGCTTCAAATGGTTGAAGGCATACGCCAACGCCGCTTCTGCCGCCTCCGTCGCGTAACCCCGGCCCCAGTGCTTGCGGTGAAACAGCCAACCTATCTCGAAGCCAGGCCAGCCTTCCGGATGATAGAACCCGGCTCGACCCAGCACCTCGCCGGTGTGCCTGTGCGTCACGGCCAACATGCCGTAGCCACGCAGCGCCCAATGCCCCAGCCCTCCAGCGAGAAATCGCCAGCTCTCCGCTCGAGTCAGGGTCTTGCCTTCGCCGATGTACTGCATCGTGACCGGGTCTGCGTGCATCTCGGCGAACGTATCGAGATCACTTTCCCGGTAGAGGCGCAGCCGAAGCCGGGCCGTGTCGATCTCGACGCCGGCATTCAAGCTTGCGAGACCGGGATAATCACTCACGCCGAGAGCCTCGTTCTCAGGAACGTGGAGATCTCCGCTACCGGCACTTTGGTCGGCGCTGTGTCGCGTCGACCCTGGTACTCGACGACGCCTTCTTTGAGGCCGCGATCTCCAATGGTCACCCGATGCGGAATGCCGATCAGTTCCAAGTCGGCGAACATCACGCCCGGACGCTCATCGCGGTCATCCACCAGCACATCAATACCGGCTGTCTGCAGCTCATCATGCAACGTGTCCGCGAGGGCCTTCACCGCTTCGGACTTGCGATAGCCGATCGGCGCCAGTGCAACGCGAAATGGCGCCATCGAATCTGGCCAGATGATGCCGCGCTCATCGTGGTTCTGCTCGATCGCCGCAGCGATGATGCGAGTGACGCCAATGCCATAACAGCCCATTTCCATGACCTTCTGCGTGCCGTCCTCGGCGGTGTATACGGCATTCATGTCTTTGGAATATCGGTTACCGAGTGCGAACACATGACCAACTTCAATGCCGCGGCGCAGCTTGATTGTCCCCTTGCCGTCGGGAGAAACATCGCCATCCAAGACATTACGCAAGTCGACGACTTGCGACGGCTCGGCACAGTCGCGACCCCAGTTCACACCGGTAATGTGATGGTCAGCCTCGTTGGCGCCACACACGAAGTCACTCATCGTCGCAACGGTGCGATCGGCGATGACTGGTCCCATGAAGCCGATCGGCCCGAGGTAGCCAGGCTTGCAGCCGGTGGCGGAAATGATTTCCTCCTCGGTTGCCCAACGCCAGTCGTTGAAGCCGGCCAGTTTGCCCGCCTTCACTTCATTCAGTGAATGGTCACCGCGCACCAGCAGCATCTGCACTGTGTCATCCGCGAACAGCATGAGGCACTTGACCGTGCTGTCGAGCGGCAGCTTGAGCAGGGCTGCAACATCCTCACAGGACGATTTGCCAGGTGTCGGGACTTTCTGCATGCTTTCAGACGGTGCGGCTCGTGAAGCGGTCGGTGCCACAGCTTCAGCCAATTCGATATTGGCGGCGTAGTCTGACTCGGGGCAATAAGCGATCACATCCTCGCCCGAATCTGCCAGCACCTGAAATTCCTGCGAAGCCTTGCCGCCGATTGCGCCGGTATCTGCTGCCACGGGGCGGAACTCCAACCCCAGCCTTGCGAATATTCGCATGTAGGCATCAAACATGATGCCGTAGGATTTCATCATTCCGGTTTCGTCGGTGTCGAAGGAGTAGGCATCCTTCATCACGAATTCGCGCGCGCGCATGATGCCAAAGCGCGGGCGGATCTCATCGCGGAACTTGTTGGTGATGTGATAGAAATTTACCGGCAATTGACGATAGCTCTTTACCTCGCGCCGCACGATGTCGGTGATGACTTCCTCGTGCGTCGGGGCGAACAAGAATTCGCGCTCATGGCGGTCCTTGATTTTCAAAAGCTGTGCCCCGAACTTCTCCCACCGGCCCGTTTCCTCCCATAGCTCTGCCGGGTTGACCAGCGGCATGCGAAGTTCAATGGCACCCGAGCGATTCATCTCCTCGCGGATGATGTTTTCGACCTTGAAGTAGGTCCTGAGACCGATGGGCATCAGCGTATAGAGGCCACTGCCCAGTTTGTTGATGATGCCGGCACGCAGCATCAACTTGTGCGACACCAACTCGGCTTCGGCCGGAGCTTCCTTCAGGGTGCCGAGAAAAAAGCGCGAAAGGTACATGTTTTCCTTGTTTATCAATGCGTTCCAGACTGCATTCTAGCGGGTAAGAACAATTCGCAGGAAGGTGCGGTCTCACTGCTGTTGGCGTGTCCCGAGGGTAGACGCATGACGCACCCGGTTCGAATCGGATAAGTCCTTGATTTTTTGGATTCAAACTGCAAACGGGTTGAGAAAACAAGCACTTACCACGGTTATCTCTACCCTTTCTCGGAATTTTGTGAAACAATCGTTGCAACATAAATTGAAGAATGGTGACGACAATGATTGACCGGGACGGATACCGCCCGAATGTCGCCATCGTGCTTGTGAACCACAAGAACGAGGTGTTCTGGGGCAAGCGAATCAAGGAACATGCCTGGCAGTTTCCGCAGGGCGGAATCAAGTCAGGAGAAAGCCCCGAACAGGCGATGTACCGGGAGCTGGAGGAAGAGACGGGCCTGAAGCCGGACCACGTCAAGATCCTCGGGCGTACCAAAGGATGGTTGCACTACAACGTGCCCACCCATTGGGTGAAGCGCGAATGGCGCGGCACCTACAAGGGCCAGAAGCAGATCTGGTATCTGCTCAGGCTCACCGGGAGGGATTGCGATATTCGGCTGCGTGCCAGCACGCACCCGGAATTCGACGCATGGCGCTGGCACGACTACTGGGTGCCGCTCGATGCGGTCATCGAGTTCAAGCGTGATGTGTACAGACAGGCGTTGCAGCAGTTGGTCAGGCACTTGGACTTCCGGCCCCGGCGGAAGGACTTTCGTCCGGCCAGGCCGGTGCTGGTCGAAGTGCCTCCTCCTCTTCCGGCAACTGGGGCTGGAGAAGTCGCCACCCAGATCACCTGATCACACTGAACTCGCTCGACGCAGGCAGCGCAAGCAGCACACCAATCAAAACGGGGAGCCATCGGCTCTCCGTTTTGCTTTAACCTTCCCGCTTCAGCGCAAACCCGCCAATGTGCCTACGAGCCCCATCGCTGCAATACCGCCTGTGACCATGGCCACCATGAAGCCGACGACAATGGCCGCGATGATCACGACAATGGTGTAGCCGACGGCCTTGGCCGCAGGTACGTTTTTCATCGTTGTTACGCCCAGATAAAAAATATAGATGCCATAAAGGGAGGCAACCAACGACACCAGACCACCGAGTAGGGGAATAATGTTGACCACGCCGCCCACCCAGCCTGCGGTCATGGAGTACGTGACCAGCTTGAAGGACTGCAGGAAATTCTTCTCGCCGTCAAAGCTGGGCGCCAATGTATCGGCAATCAGCGCGACGACATACACCATGATGAGGCCAAGTACATAGCCAATGATGGTGGCTATTGCGGTAAATCCCAGGCTGATACCGCCGCCAAACTGGCCGAGCATGCCCCCCAACATGGCAAAGGAAATGATCCCGGCAACAGCGGGAATGGCCGCGAGCAGCATGATGTAGGTGGTGTAGAGCGTCTTGACATCGGTCTGCTCGGTTGCGATGACGGGCCACTCTTCATTGGGTTTCAGCAGGATGTTTTTGACACGGTCGACGAGTCCCATGAGTTCTCCTTGTTGAGGACGACAATGAATCAGGTTAACGCGAATATTCGCAGGTGTATACGCGGAGAAACCCCGATTTGCTACAACAATACGAGGTTATTGCGATGGATCAGTTCGGGCTCGGCAATGTAGCCCAGTCGGGATTCAATGTCACCGGAAGGGCAGCGCAGGATGCGCGCCGTTTCAGCAGCGGAATAGTTCACCAGGCCGCGCGCGATCTCTTCGCCGGCTTCCGTGCAACAACTCACCACCTCACCGCGATCGAATTGGCCCGTCACGGCGATTACGCCGACTGGCAGGAGGCTCTTGCCTTCGCCTTGCAGGACGCGGACGGCCCCGGCGTCCAGCGTGACGGAGCCCGCAGTCACCAGGTGTCCTGCGAGCCAGGCTTTGCGCGCATCCAGGGTCAGCGCCTGTGCAGAGAGTTTCGTGCCGATGCTTTCTCCAGCCTGCAACCGGGACAGCACGTCACGCTCACGGCCATAGGCGATCAGTGTGCTGGCGCCAGACATCGCCGCACGCTTCGCTGCCAGTACTTTCGTCAGCATGCCGCCACGGCCGAGGTCGCTGCCTGCGCCGCCCGCCATCTGTTCGAGTGCCGGCTCACCCGCCTTGGCATCAGTGATCAGCATTGCAGCGGGGTTCTTGCGTGGATCGCTATCGAACAACCCCTGTTGATCCGTGAGGATGACCAGCCAGTCCGCCTCGACAAGGTTGGTAACGAGTGCGCCGAGCGTATCGTTGTCGCCGAACTTGATTTCGTCGGTGACCACGGTGTCGTTTTCGTTGATGACGGGCACGACGCCCAGGGACAGGAGTGTCGTCAGCGTTGACCGGGCATTGAGATAGCGTTTGCGGTCCGAGAGATCATCATGCGTGAGCAGTACTTGCGCCGTGTGCAGGCCATGGGCTGCGAACGCCGACTCGTACACCTGCACGAGCCCCATCTGCCCCACGGCTGCTGCGGCCTGAAGTTGATTGACTTCATGGGGACGCTTCTTCCAGCCCAGACGAAGCATGCCTTCCGCGATGGCGCCACTGGAGACCAGCAGCACTTCCACGCCGGCTTCGCGCAGCGCGGCGATTTGGCGTACCCAGTCACGAATGGCTGCGTGGTCGACACCTTCACCGTGATTGGTGATCAGCGTCGAGCCGATCTTGATGACAATTCGCGAGGCACCCCGCATGCGTCAGCGCCCCTTGGGTGCGCTGGCAGGCACGTTGTCTGCGTGGGCGGCGTCGGCCGGCCGCGCACGCACCTGATCGAGGTGATCCATGATGGCAAAAGTCAGATCGCGGCAGCCTTCGCTCTTCATGGCGGAGATGAGAAAGTGCCTACCTTTCCATTTCAAAGACTTGATGATCGCCTTGGCACGCTTGTCCGCTTCACCGGGTTCCAGCAGGTCGGACTTGTTGAGGACCAGCCAGCGCGGCTTGTCATAGAGCGACTGATCGTATTTCTTCAACTCGTTCACGATGGCCTTGGCCTCGGCGACAGGATCTGTTGCATCGTCAAACGGCGCGATGTCAACGAGGTGCAGAAGCAGGTGGGTACGTTGCAGATGCTTCAGGAACTGATGCCCCAGTCCCGCGCCTTCGGCGGCACCTTCAATCAGGCCGGGTACATCCGCGATCACGAAGCTGCGATTGTCATCCACACGCACGACGCCAAGATTGGGGTGCAGCGTGGTGAACGGGTAGTCCGCAACCTTGGGGCGTGCCGCCGACACGGCGCGGATGAAGGTGGACTTGCCCGCGTTGGGCATGCCGAGCAGGCCGACATCAGCCAGTACCTTCAGCTCAAGCTGAAGTTCCTTGAACTCGCCTTCCTCGCCTGGCGTGAACTGGCGAGGCGAGCGGTTGGTACTCGACTTGAAGTGGAGGTTGCCGAGACCGCCCTTGCCGCCCTTGGCGACCAGTGCGCGTACGCCATGTGCTGCCAGATCGGCGAATACTTCGCTGGTGTTGCGGTCAGAAATCACGGTGCCCACCGGCACTCGCAATACTATGTCATCCGCGCCGCGTCCGTAGCAGTCGGCGCCGCGACCCGGCTCTCCATTCTTCGCCTTGAAGATGCGCTGGAAACGATAATCGACCAGCGTGTTGAGATTGCAATCTGCTTCAACATAGATGCTGCCACCGCGGCCGCCATCACCGCCGTCGGGCCCGCCGAAAGGGATGTACTTCTCGCGACGAAACGAGGCCGAGCCATTGCCGCCGTCACCAGCGTGAACCTCTATGCGTGCCTCGTCGATGAATTTCATTGTCGGCGCTCCAGAAATGAAAAGGCCTCGAACATTCCTGTTCGAGGCCCTTTTTGCGGCCTTTGTTGCTTATGCCGGCTGAATGCTGACGACTGACTTGCGGGCCGCACCCTTTACGGCGAAGACGACGCGACCGGTCTTCAGCGCAAACAGCGTGTGGTCCTTGCCCATGCCGACGTTGTCACCGGCGTGGAACTGGGTCCCGCGCTGGCGCACGATGATCGAACCTGCGTTGATCAGCTCGCCGCCATACGACTTCACGCCCAGCATTTTCGGGTTGGAATCACGGCCGTTCCGTGAGGAACCGCCGGCTTTTTTATGTGCCATGTGTGTGCTCCGTTATCCGCTGCCCAGATTACGCGTTGATCGCGTCGATCTGGATCTCGGTGTAGTTCTGCCGATGACCCTGGTGCTTGATGTAGTGCTTGCGACGGCGCATCTTGAAGATGCGCACTTTGTCGTGACGGCCTTGCGAGACGACCGTGACCGCGACATTCGCCCCACTAACCAAGGGTTTACCGACCGTGACCGCGTCGCCATTCGCCACCAGGAGCACCTGGTCCAGAACAACTTTCGCACCCACGTCCGCCGGTATCTGTTCTATTTTCAATTTTTCGCCGGGGGCAACTTTGTACTGCTTGCCGCCGGTTTTTATGACCGCGTACATGATAAAAACTCCGTATTTTAAGGTTGAAACATCCGCTCCAGTGAGAGGAACCCGGTATCATACGGCGTTTCCAAGGCCAAGTCAAAAGCAAATTCGTGTCTAATCAAGGCCTTCGCTTGATTCCGGCCTGAATAATTTGTCGGGCCAGCGCTCCCTTCTTCAGCAATCATGAATGCCCTGCACCAACCCGTCTCCCTCGACAGTATCCGGCGCGTCATTGAAGCCGACATGCAGGCTGTAGACATCGTCATCCGTGCGCGCCTTCAATCCGATGTGATGCTGATCAATCAGATCGGACATTACATTGTCGGCTCAGGCGGCAAGCGGCTTCGGCCTGCTTTGGTCGTCCTTGCTGGCCGCGCAACAGGCGCCCCGGCGGCGCACATCCATGAGCTTGCCGCGGTGATCGAGTTCATTCATACCGCGACACTGCTGCACGATGATGTGGTGGACGAATCCAGCCTCCGCCGTGGCCGCAACACTGCCAACGCCGAGTTTGGCAATGCCGCGAGTGTGCTGGTCGGGGATTTTCTCTACTCCCGCGCCTTCCAGATGATGGTATCGGTGGCCAATGCACGTGTCATGGAGGTGCTGGCTGACGCAACCAACGTCATTTCGGAAGGTGAAGTCCTGCAACTGCTCAACATCAAGGACCCGGACACCGACGAGGAGAAGTATCTTCGAGTGGTCCGCTACAAGACTGCAAAACTGTTTCAGGCCGCCTCGCAGGTCGGCGCGATCCTCGGGGGTGCCGTTCCCAAAGATGAGTCTGCACTGGCGCAATACGGGACGCATCTTGGCACGGCTTTCCAGTTGATCGATGACGTTCTCGACTATTCCGGTGAGGAGGGCGAAACGGGAAAGCATCTGGGTGATGATCTTGCCGAGGGCAAGCCGACGTTGCCGCTGATACATGTCATGAAGCATGGCAATGCAACGCAGCAAGCTGCGGTGCGGCGGGCAATTCTTGAAGGCGGGCGGGAGGGGATGGACGACGTCATTTCAGCTATCCGCGCCACCGGCGCGCTGGAATATGCTCGCCAAGCTGCTCAGGTCGAGGTGGACCTGGCTGCTGCAGCGATCAGTCACTTGCCGGATTCCGTTTACCGCGCTGCTCTGCTAGAATTATGCGCTTTCGCGGTCCAGCGTCGATATTGAGAGCAGGGCTGGGAGCGATAGGCAGCCTTGGTTTTGGTGCCTGAGTTCCGGACATCAGGTCGCAGGCCGTGAACAGATTCGGGGTGTAGCTTAGCCTGGTAGAGCGCTACGTTCGGGACGTAGAGGCCGGAGGTTCGAATCCTCTCACCCCGACCAGTTTTTGTATTCGCAGGGGGACAACAAGCACCTGCGTGCTTGTTGTGAGGATTCGAAAGGAGAGGCCTCAGGCCGAACCGGGGTCGAGGAGTGGACATGAGCGATGCGAATGCCACGAGGTGACCGAATCCTCTCACCCCGACCAGTTTCATGGTGACAAGCAAGGCCGGTGAATCCGGCCTTTTGTTTTGGTCCCCACATTGTTTCTTTCGCTGTGCTGCTGCAGTCACCCATCATTCCAGTTTCAGGGCAACACCATCATGGCCGCCGTCCATTTTCGCGAGAAGGTTCTCAACGTCCACCACTGGACGGATCGTCAGTTCAGCTTCACCGCCACACGTGATCCCGCGTTCCGATTCCTCAATGGTCAGTTCACCATGATCGGCATCGAAGTCAACGGCAAGCCGCTCTTGCGTGCTTACAGCATGGTGAGTGCCAATTATGAAGAGCAGCTTGAATTTCTGAGCATCAAGGTTCCGGATGGTCCCTTGACTTCCCGCCTTCAACACATCAAGGTCGGTGATGAACTGATCGTGAACAGCAAAGCCGTCGGCACGCTGATTTTGCAAAACCTCATACCGGGGAAGCGCCTGTATCTGATGTCAACGGGAACCGGGCTCGCACCCTTCATGAGTGTGATCAAGGATCCGGAGACCTACGAACAATTTGAACAGGTCATTCTCGTTCACGGCTGCCGCGAGGTGAAAGAACTGGCCTACGACAACTTCATTTCGCAGGAGTTGCCAAAGAACGAGTTTTTTGGAGAATTGGTGACGCATCAGTTGAAGTATTACCCTGCCGTGACCCGAGAAATCTTCCGTCACCATGGGCGGGTCACCACCTTGTTTGAAGCAGGCGAAGTGGCCCGTGAGTTCGGTCTGCCGCCACCCAATCGTGACGAGGACCGGGTCATGATCTGCGGGAGCCCCGAGATGCTCCGTGACACCCGCGCGATCCTGAAAGGATGGGGCTGGTCGGAAGGAAACATGGGCGAGCCCGGACACTTTGTGATCGAGCGCGCATTCGTCGACAAGTAGTGGTATGGCGTCGCAATGGTGACGCTCCTATACTGCGGACACATTCAACCCGGATTCGGAGTGATGCATGGCACGGCTTCTGCTCATTGCAGTCATCGGCGCGGTACTGTGGCTGCTGTACAAGGGCTTCTCGAAATCCTTCAAAGGTCGCGAGAAGCCCGACGATCCGGACGAGTCTGCGGTTGAGGCAATGGTGCCCTGCAGCCGATGCGGCGTGAACCTGCCCCGTTCCGAAGCCCGTTTGGTCAACGGCGAGTATGAGTGTGCCGACAGCGCGATCTGTTCAAACCGCGCCTGACGGCGTAACCGCCGCTCCTGAATTGCGGGGGGTGAACTTCGCCGACGCCACGGCGCAACGACCGGCGGAATCCGAGTGGATTTCGTTGCGCACATTCGGGCTGTATCGCCTGCTGCTGGTTGTCCTGTTTTCGACCGGGCTCTGGGGTTTCGGCGGCTGGTGGGTGCTCGGATCCGAAGACCCGGGGATGACTGGCGTCACCATCATCGCCTACTTCATTGCGGCCACAGTCTTCCTTTGGCTTGTACGGTTGAAACGTCCTGGTCTGGAAATACAGCTCACTGCCCAGGTGATGATCGACGCAACAGCGATCGTACTCATGATGCACGCAAGCGGGGGCATGAAGAGTGGTCTCGGCATCCTGCTGCTTGTGCCTATCGTGGCAACAAGCCTCATCCTGCGCGGACGAATGGTGTACTTCCATGCTGCAGTGGCGACCATTGCTTTGTTGGTTGAACAGGCTGTTCAGTTGCTCGGCGTGCGCAGCAATCCTGCTGAACTGCTGCAGTCGGGTTTGCTTTCGGTGGGCTTCTTTGCAGTCGCTGCGGTGACATCTTCGCTTGCCCGCTATGCGCGAGGCGCGGAAAGCATTGCGGAAGCGCGTGGCGTTGATCTCGCGAATCTTTCCCAGATCAACGAGCTGGTGATTCGCGACATGCAAGACGGCTTCCTCGTGGTCGATGAGGCAGGCATCATCAGACAACACAACCCGCAAAGTGAATCGATGCTGGGCAGGCTGGAAGGCAGGCAGAGTCTTGCCTCTTATGCGCCCGAACTGTTTGCCCACCTTGAATCCTGGCGCGAGGATGTCAATGCGTCCATAGCCCCGGTGAGAAGTCCGGTGACACAGGCCCACTACCAGGCGCGCTTCCTCGCCATCGGTACGACGCAACCACACGTGCCAGCGCCGACTGTCATCTTTCTGGAGGACGTCGGCCGTATTCGTGAACAGGCACAGCAGCTCAAGCTGGCGGCGTTGGGACGATTGACGGCGAGTATTGCGCACGAGATACGCAATCCGCTTTCCTCGATCAATCACGCCACGGAATTGCTGCTGGAGGACGAGGGTCGCCAGTCAGGTGATCAGCGTCTGCTCAGAATCGTTCGCGACAACGCGCATCGACTCGACCGCATGGTGGAGGAAGTTCTCTACCTCAACCGGCGGGATCGGGCGCAGCCTGAGTCGATCGACATCGAGGCCTACCTGGCCGAGTTTGCGCAGGAATTTTCCGGCAACGAGAAGGTGCAGAAGGAGACTTTCTTCTGTGAGCTGGGTTCAAGGCGACGTGCCTGGTTTGACCGAACGCATCTCGACCAGATTTTGTGGAACCTGGCTCGCAACGCCTGGCGGCACTGCCGCAAGGGTCCGGGCAGTATCCGCATGGTGTTCGAGCCCGGCCTGACGCCAGATACGCTTCATCTGGATATCTGCGATGACGGCCCCGGGGTGGCAACTGCGACGATGACGCATCTCTTCGAACCATTCTTCACCACCGAAGCGCAGGGCACGGGTCTGGGGCTGTATATTGCACGAGAGCTCGCGGACGTGAACGGTGCCCGGCTTGAGTACATACCGCAGCCAACAGGGGCATTGTTCCGCCTCCAGATGAGAGCGGCCGAAGCGATGGAGACAGCATGACAGCAACAACCAAGCATGTGCTGGTGGTCGATGACGAGGCGGACATCCGTGAGCTGCTGGTGCTCACGCTCATGCGGATGGGTGTCGAGTCCGATACGGCATCGAGCTGTGCCGAGGCATTCGACCGGCTGAAGGAAAAGTCTTATGACCTCTGTCTCACGGACATGCGGCTGCCGGACGGAGAGGGCTTGTCGGTTTTGAGACATATTGCCGAGTCGCATGGCAATACACCTGTCGCGGTCATCACGGCCTATGGCAGTACGGACAATGCCGTGGCTGCGCTCAAGGCCGGCGCATTTGACTATCTCTCCAAGCCCATCCAGCTGAAGCAGCTGCGCGAAGTGATCACGTCCGCACTGAAGCTGCCTGGTGCAGCGCCGGTGACGCGGCGCGCTGGTTCCGGAGAGCGAGCCGAGCGAAGCGGCGATGACCTGCCCAGACTGCTCGGCGAGTCCGGACCCATTCACCGGGCCCGAGAAATGATTGGCAAGCTTGCC
Source organism: Betaproteobacteria bacterium (assembly GCA_031394355.1). Classification (GTDB taxonomy): domain Bacteria; phylum Pseudomonadota; class Gammaproteobacteria; order Burkholderiales; family Usitatibacteraceae; genus JAEUMY01. The sequence goes on from JANNSU010000012.1 coordinate 159,561, forward strand.
CGTAGCCAAGCGCCGGTGTTCATTTCAGGTGAATCCGGCTCTGGCAAGGAAGTCGCTGCGCGGCTCATTCACTCAGGCAGTGCAAGAAGGGAGTCGCAGTTCGTCGCCGTCAACTGCGGTGCCATTCCCGAGAATTTGATGGAAAGCGAATTCTTTGGTCATCGCAAAGGTGCATTCACCGGCGCCGACAGCGATCGTGAGGGATTCCTGCATGCCGCGCAGGGCGGCACCCTGTTTCTTGATGAAGTCGGCGATCTTCCGCTCGCAATGCAAGTGAAGCTGCTGCGTGTCATCCAGGACAAGAAGGTTCGCAAGCTTGGAGACACTGTCGAAGAGCCGGTGGATTTCCGCATCATCAGTGCGACCCACAAGAATCTTACGGAGAAAGTGGCGTCGGGTGAATTCCGGCAGGATCTGTTCTACCGGCTCAACGTCATCGAGCTCAAGATGCCTAGCCTGCGCGAGATTCCCGAGGACATCCCGCTGATGGTGACGGCACTATTGGAGCGCCTCGGCCAGAACAATGGTGGCATTGGCCCGGCATTGAGCAAGGAGGCCATGAGTGCCTTGTCCGGGTACGATTTCCCCGGCAACGTACGTGAGCTGGAAAACATCCTCGAGCGTGCCGTCGCTCTTTGTGATGGCGCGGTCATCAAGGAGCCGGATCTCCATCTCACCGAAGGCAGAGAACCGATTGCCAGCCAGGGAGGCAGCGAGCGAACGCTCCCGCTGCACGAGTTTCTGGATCAAATCGAACGTGACCAGATCATGAAGGCCTTGGAGAAGACCCGTTACAACAAGACTGCTGCAGCCAAGGTCCTTGGCATCACCTTTCGAAGCCTGCGCTACCGGCTAGACCGCTTGGGTATCGACTGACAGCATCGGCTTGGTGCAGTGCCACGCGAATATTCGCATGGTGGGCTCGGTCCCTGTTTGCGTCCATTTTTGGGTTTCATCAATGCCGGCGATTCGCAACAGGCGTAAGCTAAACCCTTAGACTCAATTGGGGTAAAGCCTCATGCCGGGTAGAGCGCTGGGCTCGCGAATCGCCGCCATCATTGTCCTTGCGTTTGCCTATGCGCTGGCTGCTGGCGCGAGCCTGTCGCTGGCCGCAGTGCACGGGCATGTTGGTGTTGCCTGGATGCCAGCAGGGATCGCCCTTGCAGCCTTGCTTATCCGTGGCGTTCATATTTGGCCCGGTGTGACCCTTGGCTCGTTCGTAGCTGTGGCGCTGTCAGGTGTACCGCCCGTCTGGGCGCTGCTGATTGCTGTTGGCGCCACACTCGAGGCCGTCGTGGGTGCATGGGCGTTGAGCAAAGCGGGGATAGGTGCCAATGTAAATCAGAGTATCAAGAGTGTGCTGTGTCTCATGGGTGTCGTTGCGCTTGGCGTCACCATGCTATCCGCGACAATTGGTGCCGCTGCAATGCACTTCTCCGGCAGCGTCTCAGCAGGTTCGTTGGCGCTGACCTGGCGAACGTGGTGGTTGGGTGATGCCCTGGGCATCACATTTCTCACGCCGCTCATTTTGGCGTGGCATGTGGGTCTGCCCACAGGTCTCGCTGTATTGCAGAACGCATTGTCCACCCCGCGGGCGTTGTTGGCGGCACTCCCTGTCGGGGCTGCGGTGGTGAGTTTCTTCGTCCTTGATGACGTGCGCGTCTTTCGGGAATCGGCGCTGATTGTTGTCGGCCCCGTTGCGGTCGTTGCGGCGCTCTTTTCCGGTGCCAAGGCGGTGTCGGCGAGCAACATGCTCATCATTGCAGTGGCGTTATGGGCCAACTATTTGGGTGTCGGACCCTTCTCCAGCGGCGAACCGCACGAGGTGGCGCTCAGTTTGCAGCTGCATGGTTACGCATTGGCTGCTTCCACCATGCTTGTCCTGGCGGCGCGCGTTGAACGTCAGCGAGCCGAGCGGAGCGCGAAAGGGTCGCAGCTGCTTTTCGAGACCCTGTTTCGTGACAGTCCAATGCCGATCGTGATCGCCCGCCTGACTGACGGCCGCTTCTTCGAGGCCAACGATGCCGCGCAGAAGGTGTTCGGTTACACGCGGGAGGAAGTGCTGGGCAAGACCACGCTTGACCTGGGGGTATGGGCCAAACCGGATGGCAGGGACGCCCTCATCAACGTGCTGCGCACTACTGGCCGCGCGGATGATGTCGAGCTCCAGCTACGCCACAAGCAGGGCCACCTCGTCGACGCTTTGTATTCGGCACGTGTGGTGGAGTTTCAGGGCGAACCCTGCTCCATTGCAACGTTGCACGATGTCACCGAGCGGCGACGAGCCGAGGCGGCAGAACGGGCCAGCGCGCAACGCTTTGCACAAGTCTTCCAGTCCAGCCCGGGTGCGGTCAGCATTACGGTTCTCATCGACGGCCAGTATCTTGAAGTGAACCCAGCATGGAGCGAGATGCTGGGCTGGAGTCGCGAAGAAGCGCTTGGCAGAACTGCCACCGAGCTCAACATCTGGGTACTGCCCGCTGACCGGGACGCCATGAAGTCGGCGGTTCGCGCGGGTCGCCACATCCGCGACCACGAGTATCGGCTCTGTTGCAAGAACGGCCGAGTGATCGACGTGCTGTTTTCGGCGGAAGCGATTGACTGGCAGGGTGCAGAAGGTGTTCTCGCCCAGGTCCACGACATCACAGCGCTGAAGGCGGCCCAGCTCGCTGTGCGCAAGTCGGAGGAGCGGTTCTCGAAGGTTTTTCATTCCAGCCCCGACGCCATTGTCATCTCGCGGCTGACTGACGGTGTCTACATCGACATCAATGAAGCCTGGATACGGCTCTGCGGCTACCCGCGCGAGGATGTCATCGGCCGCACAGCCCATGATCTTGGGATCTGGGTGGATCCACTTGATCGCGAGAGCCTCGTCGCACGTTTGCAGCAGGGGGCCCTGGTTCGGGACTTTGAATTCCGACTGCGCCGCAAGGACGGTACCGAGGCGGTGGCCCTGCTTTCAGCCGAGATCATCGAGGAAGCTGGAGAGCAGTACTTGCTTGGACTGCTGATGGACATCACGGAAAAGAAGCGCGCGGAGGAACAACTCCGGGAAAGCGAGCGTCGGTTCGCCGATGTGCTGGAGGCGGCAGGCGAGTATGTCTGGGAGACCGATATCGAATCGCGGTTCACATTTGTGTCGGCACGGGTCGAGCGGGTGCTGGGCTATACCCCGGCAGAAATGTTGGGGAAGAAATCAACCGATTTCATGCCGCCAGAGGAAGTCGACCGTGTCCGGCAATGGTTTCGCGAGACACACTCTCCAGGCGAGCCCATTCGCGCGTTGGAGCACATGTCCGTCACGAAGGATGGCCGGGTCATCTGGCTGCAGGTGTCGGGGGTGCCCTTCTTCAACAATAACGGCAATCGCCTCGGTAACCGCGGCACCGGTCTCGACATCACCGAACGCAAGCTGGCCGAACGGCGCATCGAGGAGCTCGCCACGCGCGACTCGCTTACGCAGCTGCCCAACCGGCGACTGCTCACTGACCGCCTGTCGCAGGGCATTCTCACCGCACAGCGAAACGATGCGCTGTTGGCCGTGCTCTTCATCGACCTCGATCGTTTCAAGACCATCAACGACTCGCTGGGGCATGCGGCGGGTGACGCGCTGCTGAAAGGGGTGTCACAACGCCTCGCTTCGCTGATGCGCAAAGGAGACACGCTGGCGCGGCTGGGCGGCGATGAGTTCGTGGTGCTGCTTGAGCAGATGCGGGAGCCGGAAGATGCGGGTGTGGTGGCACAGAAGATCATCAACTCGTTGTCCGAGCCCTTCCTCGTCGACGGCCATCTCCTGAACACCGCGGCATCCGTCGGTGTCAGCGTATTCCCCAACGACGCCACCGATTCAGCGACCTTGCTGCGCAACGCCGACATGGCGATGTACTTTGCCAAGGAACATGGTCGCCACAACTACCAGTTCTATTCTCAGGAGATGAATGCGCGCGCCATCGAGCGCCTGGCCATGGAGAACACGCTGCGCAGCGCTGTAGAGAACGGTGAGCTGGTGCTCCACTACCATCCCAAGTTTCGTCTGACAGATGGCGCACTGGTGGGTGCAGAAGCGCTGGTGCGCTGGCAGCATCCCGTGCTCGGGCTGGTCGCACCCGACCGTTTTATCCCTGTCGCCGAGGAGACCGGGCTCATCGTGCCTATCGGCGAATGGGTGTTGAACGAGGCCTGTCGGCGAGGCAGTGACTGGGGGCGCCGTTGCCAGACCGTGCCTATCGCCGTGAACCTGTCCGTCGGCCAGTTCAACAAGACTCTCGCCCGCAGCGTTCACGACGCGCTCAACACCAGCGGCCTGCCTGCCAGCGCGCTGGAGCTTGAGATCACCGAAAGCCTGCTCATGCGCAATGTGGACGAACATGCGAATACCCTTCGCCAGCTTTCCGAGATGGGCGTCAAGGTCGCCATCGATGACTTCGGTACCGGCTACTCCTCGCTGGCCTATCTGCGACGGTTGCATATCGACACGCTCAAGATCGATCAGAGTTTTGTGCGCGATGTCGAGACCAGCCTGGATGACGCTGCCATCATTGGGGCCATCGTCGCGATGGCGAAAAGCCTCAAGCTCAACGTCGTGGCTGAAGGAGTGGAGACAGCGCTGCAGCAGCGCATTCTGCGCGAGCTGGCCTGTGATCAGGGGCAGGGCTTCTTCTTCAGCGAGCCTTTGCCAGCAGCGGAATTTGAAGCCCGGTTTCTCGCCGGGCGAGCCGCCATGCAGTCAACGGGTACCTGAACTGGCGACCGTTTTACACGTCAGCGCGCACCGCCGAGCATTCGTTGAACGGCGCGAAAAAAGCAGGCTCTGGGTCCATCCCCATGGGTAGCTTGGTTGCCCGGGCCCTGGTTGTTTCAAGCCTATGACCAATGCTCAGAAGTTACTTTAATGCAACCCCCACTTCCGGGCCGGTTTTGGGTCTTTTTGCAACACCCAACTTGTTGTTTTTCCGTGAGTTTTCCATCGGGAAAAATTACAGTTGCCAAGCGTTCAAAGCACGCTATATAGTGTGACTCGCTGATCAGGAACACTATAGGTTGTGGACAAATCTGGGTACAGGTTGCGCAATAGTTGTGCGTGTCCTGTGGATTTTCCCTTCCAAAACCGGGTCTTGCTGTGGGTAAGGCAGTGCATGAGCTGTGGATAGTGCCGCCGGGAACCATCAGGTGTTTCTGATGCAACACAATGAATTGAATATAAAAAAGCATTTTCAGGAGACGACACAATGCGACTGGCTTCCGATATTTCCCCGACCAATCCCTTGGTGAATCCGCAGATGAGTGAATCCCAAGGTGGTCTGGAGAGTCGCTTTAACGATTACAAGACCATCCGCCGCAACGGGTCCATCGCTCCGTTCCAGCCGGAAAAGATCACCATTGCGTTGACCAAGGCTTTTCTCGCTGTTGAAGGTGGACAGGGTGCCGCGTCTGCGCGCATCCGCGACATTTGCCATCAGCTGACCGAGAGCATCATCAGGGCGCTCATGCGCAGCCATCCCAATGGTGGCATGTTCCATATTGAAGATATCCAGGACCACGTCGAACTGTCACTCATGCGCGGCGGCCACCACACCGTGGCACGGTCCTATGTGCTCTATCGCGAGCAGCGTTCGCAGGAGCGCGCGAAGCAGCGCGAGTCGCAGCCGGACGCAGTCAAGACTGGTGCCGCCGGCATTAACGTATCCGTGCCTGGCGGCCATCGTCCGCTCGACGTGGAAGAGCTGATGGGCCTCATCAATGCTGCCTGTGAAGGTTACGCCGAGCATGTAAGCCCCAAGGCCATCCTCGATGCCACGCTGCGCGATCTGTATGACGGCGTGCCGCTGGATGAAGTATTCAAGGCCGCCACGCTGGCCGCGCGCACGCTCATCGAGCAGGACCCGGATTACTCCAAGGTCACCTCGCGTCTCCTCATGCACCAGATCCGCAAGGAAGTGCTGGGCGAAGAAGTATCCCAGGGCGACATGGCCACGCGCTATGCCGATTATTTCCCCCAGTTCATCAAGAAGGGCATTACCGCCGAGCTGCTCGACGAGAAGCTGGCCCAGTACGACATGGCCAAGCTGGGAGCTGCGCTGAAGAGCGGGCGCGATCTGCAGTTCACGTACCTCGGTCTGCAGACCTTGTATGACCGCTACTTCCTGCACATCGAGGATGTCCGCATCGAGCTGCCGCAGGCATTCTTCATGCGCGTCGCAATGGGCTTGGCGCTGAACGAAGTCGATCGCGAGGCCCGCGCCATCGAGTTCTACAACGTGCTGTCCACGTTCGACTTCATGTCGTCCACGCCGACACTGTTCAACTCCGGCACGCGTCGCTCGCAACTTTCATCCTGCTACCTCACGACGGTGGCTGACGATCTCGATGGCATCTACGAGGCGCTGAAAGAAAACGCGCTGCTCTCCAAGTTCGCCGGTGGTCTCGGCAACGACTGGACGCCCGTGCGTGCGCTCGGCTCCTACATCAAGGGCACCAATGGCAAGTCGCAGGGTGTGGTCCCGTTCCTGAAGGTCGTGAACGACACCGCCGTTGCCGTGAATCAAGGCGGCAAGCGCAAGGGTGCCGTCTGCGCCTACCTTGAGTCCTGGCATCTCGATATCGAAGAGTTCCTCGAGCTCCGCAAGAACACGGGCGATGATCGCCGCCGCACGCACGACATGAACACCGCCAACTGGATTCCCGATCTCTTCATGCGCCGCGTGATGGAGAACGGTGAGTGGACATTGTTCTCGCCCTCCAACGTGCCTGACCTGCATGACAAGTTCGGTCGTGCGTTCGAAGAGGCTTACACCCGTTACGAGGAAAAGACCCGTACCGGCGAGCTGAAGCTTTTCAAGCGCATTCCCGCCACGACACTCTGGCGCAAGATGCTCACGATGCTGTTCGAGACGGGCCATCCCTGGATCACGTTCAAGGACCCTTGCAATCTGCGTTCGCCACAGCAGCATGTCGGCGTCGTGCACTCTTCCAACCTCTGCACCGAGATCACGTTGAACACCAACGAAAGCGAGATCGCCGTCTGCAATCTCGGCTCGGTGAACATGATCAATCACATCACCGACGACGGCAAAGGCGGCAGGATGCTCGACCACGTCAAGCTGAAGTCGACCATCAGCACCGCCATGCGCATGCTGGACAACGTAATCGACATCAATTACTACGCCGTCAAGAAGGCGCGCGACTCCAACCTGCGTCATCGTCCAGTCGGCCTTGGCATCATGGCGTTCCAGGATTGCCTGCATGAGCTCCGCATACCGTACGCTTCACAAGCGGCCGTGGAGTTCGCCGACCGCAGCATGGAAGCCGTCTGCTACTTCGCCTACTGGGCCTCCACCGAGCTCGCCGCCGAGCGTGGCCGCTACTCCAGCTATCGCGGCTCCTTGTGGGATCGCGGCATCCTCCCGCAGGACACGCTGAAGCTCCTGGCCGAGGAGCGTGGTGGTTATGTGGAAGTCGACATGTCCGAAAGCATGGACTGGGCGACCCTGCGTGGCCGCATCAAGGACTTCGGCATGCGCAATTCCAATTGCGTTGCCATCGCCCCCACCGCCACGATCAGCAACATCATCGGCGTGTCGGCCTGTATTGAGCCCACGTTCCAGAATCTCTTCGTGAAGTCCAACCTCTCCGGCGAATTCACCGTGGTGAACGACTATCTCGTGCGTGACCTGAAGGCCCTCAACATGTGGGACGAGGTCATGGTCGCGGACATCAAGTATTTCGACGGCTCGCTTGGCAAGATCGATCGTGTGCCCCAGCATCTGCGCGATCTCTACGCCACCGCGTTCGAAGTCGACACCACCTGGACGATCGAGGCCGCCTCACGCCGCCAGAAGTGGATCGATCAGGCGCAGAGCCTGAACATCTACATGGCCGGCGCATCGGGCAAGAAGCTGGACGACACCTACAAGCTGGCTTGGCTGCGTGGACTCAAGACCACCTACTACCTGCGCACCATGGGCAAATCCAGCGCCGAGAAATCCACCGGACGTGGCGGCGAGCTGAATGCCGTGCCCATCTCCGGCGGCATGGCCGGCATGGGTGCCATGGGTGGAATGGGTGCCAGTGCGGCAGGGCCTGCAGGCATTTCGGCACTGGTGGCCGACGACAGCATCGGTGAGGGGGCCAAGTTCTGCGCCATCGACAATCCGGAATGTGAAGCGTGCCAGTGACCCATCAAGTCGAGGCCTGCCAGTAAGCCACCACCAACATGACCCAGCGCCGAACCGTCCGCAAGAAAGCCCGCTCACCGCGCCCCCGGCGCGAGCGGCCTACACGGTGATGGGTGATCGGTGATGGGTAAAGAGTGATGGGTAAAGAGTGATGAGTAAAGGTTAAATAAAGGGTAAAAGGCAGTGGCGTCAGCAGGGCAGCACATTAGTGGCACAGGAAGCGGTTCAACTGAAACTTGAACAGGAGATTAAGGAATGGGTTACTGGACCATCGACCTTCAGCTTTCCCGGGTGCAGCGAAGTGAAAGCGGCAAGGAAGCCGCTGTCACCATCGCCGTACGTCGCCAGCAGTCCCACTTTGATGAAGTGGTGCATTTTGAAGCAGATGTGATGACCGATCCCTCCCTCGACGACAACGACGTGCTGCATGGTGTCTTCATGAGCCACCAGTTCGACGAATGGATGAACGAGGATTACCCGCACCAGGTTCATTGATTCAAAGACAACACCAACGGCCGACCCGCAAGCGTCGGCCGCTGGGGCACTCTCACCTCTGAAAGGGGGGACGGAAGATGGTGTTTCACGTTTATCAGGATGTACGCAACGAATGGCGCTGGTATCTGCGCAGCCCCGCCGGCTCGCAGCTGGCCACCTCCGGCGCGGGCTATGCCCGCCGTGCCGACTGCGTGGCGGCCATCCAGCGGTTGCAGGCCTCGTTTCGCAGCGAGGACATCGAGATCGTGGCCGACAACATCACGTCCCTTTCGCACATGGCCAGCGCGGGGCTCTTCGCCAGCGCCGTGGCCCGCAGCTGAGGCACGAGAGTCATGCAGTACACCGGCAGCCCGGCTCCCCTTTTGGTGAGTAACTACTCCTTCCTCGTTGGAAGGGGGGCCGGGATCGTTGGTGCAGCAACATCAAGCAAATATTCGCAATAGCAGAATCAGCAGCACCGAATTTGGCGACACAGAACAAGTACCAAGACACGCACCAGAATTTGTACCGAAACACAGACCAACAATACCTACGCAATATCAGGAGCAGAGAAACATGTTGACCTGGGACGAAACCCCCGCCGTGACCCCCACCGCCCCGCAGCCACGCTTGCAGCCAGCCATGCAGCCAACCATGCCGCATGTCGACTCGGGCATCGTTGCCGGCATGCAAGTCACCATGCCGCGCCCCGCATCGGCCACCACGGCCGCAGCCGCGCCCGCCGCTTCGGACGATGAGGGTGCCAACGCCGCGCGCTTCGCACGCGTGCGCGCAGAGGACAAGCGCGTCATCAACGGCCAGACCGACGTCAACCAGCTCGTCCCCTTCAAATACAAGTGGGCATGGGAGAAATACATCGCCGGCTGCGCCAACCACTGGATGCCGCAGGAAGTGAACATGAATCGCGACATCGCCACCTGGAAAGACCCGAACGGTCTGACCGATGACGAGCGCCTCATCGTCAAGCGCAACCTCGGCTTCTTCGTCACCGCCGATTCGCTCGCCGCCAACAACATCGTGCTCGGCACGTATCGCCACATCACCGCGCCCGAGTGCCGCCAGTATCTGCTGCGTCAGGCGTTCGAAGAGGCCATCCACACCCACGCCTACCAGTACATCGCCGAGAGCCTGGGCCTGGACGAAGGCGAAATTTTCGCCGCCTACAAAGAGGTGAAGTGCATCCGCGACAAGGATGATTTCCTCATCCCCTTCATCGACGTCCTGACCGATCCCAACTTCAAGACCGGCACGCCGGAGACCGATGCCGCGCTGCTGAAGTCGCTCATCGTCTTCGCCTGCATCATGGAAGGCCTCTTCTTCTACGTCGGCTTCGTGCAGATCCTGTCACTCGGCCGCCAGAACAAGATGACGGGTGCTGCCGAGCAGTATCAATACATCCTGCGCGATGAATCCATGCACTGCAATTTCGGCATCGACCTCATCAACACCATCAAGCTCGAGAACCCGCATCTCTGGACCAACGAGTTCAAGAAGGAAATCGAAGCCCTCATGAAGAAAGGTGTCGAGCTCGAATACGCGTATGCGGAAGACACCATGCCGCGCGGCGTGCTGGGCCTGAACGCCCCGATGTTCAAGGAATACCTGCGCTTCATCGCCAATCGCCGCCTGCAGCAGATCGGCATCGAGCCCATGTTCCCCAACGCGCAAAACCCGTTCCCGTGGATGTCGGAACTCATCGATCTCAAGAAGGAGAAGAATTTCTTCGAGACGAGAGTGACGGAGTATCAGACGGGTGGGGCGTTGAACTGGGATTGAGGATTTTCTTGAAACAGAAAAATAGTTGGTGACAAGCCTCTACGTGAAGAGAGGAAACTCCAACTAAAAGGAGTTCGCAAGCCCAACATGCATCTTCGCGTGTTGCGCGGCACGTTCCACCGCGGCGCCATGTCGCAGGGGCAATACACCGCCCCAGCGTCATACGCAGTGACCGAGATACCGCTGAATCATTCGATGATGTCGGTTTCGAGGAAG
>JANNSU010000030.1:0-15690 GCA_031394355.1 Betaproteobacteria bacterium
CTGCCCTCCAACTCTTCGATGCTCACGAAGGTGTCGGTGCCCGCACCGCCGGTGGACTGGGCACTTGCCACCGACAGGCTCACTGTCACGCTCGTGATGGCGCTGGCGTAACTGGCGCGGTCTACGCCCGCTCCGCCGTCCAGGCTGTCGTTGCCCAGGCCACCGGCCAGGGTGTCGTTGCCGGCATTGCCGCGCAAAGTGTCGTTGCCTGCCAGACCCGTCAGAACGTTGGGCGCGACGTCGCCTGTCAGTGCATCGTCGAAGGCGCTGCCTTCAATACGCTCAATGCTGGTAATCGTATCGGTGCCAGCGCCAAGAGTGACTTGCGCAGTCGCGATCGACAAATGGCCGGCGTGCGCGCCATCTTGGTGGCCATCGACAATTCGGCGAAGCTGCTGTAGCCCAGCAACGCGGCGGTCTCCTTGCGCAGCCGGAGCAGACTGCGAATATTCGCAGTGTTGTCCCAGTCCTTCGCCTTGTCCGCCATAGACTGGTCCGAGGCGCGAGTGAAATAGGCGCGATAGAGCTGCTCACGCAGTGGTCGGAAGTCGGCGTATTGCATCACGGGCAGGTAGCACGGCATGTGCAGCGTCAGCTTCCAGCCTGGCTTGCTGTCCTTCTCCGCCGCTTCCTTCGCCACCTGCTTTACATCGTCCGGGAGGCCGGATAGCTGGTGCTCGTCGGTGACATACAGCGCAAAGTCATTGGTGGCATCCAGCACGTTGTCGTTGAACCGGGAAGAGACTGTGGAAAGCTCTTCCTGCAGCGCCATGAAGCGGGCCTTCTCGGCCTCCGGCAACTCGGCGCCGGAGAGGCGGAAGTCACGCAGCTCATGTTCCAGCGTCGTTTTCTGCGCGTCGCTCAGGTGCGAATAGTCGCCAGACGCACGAAGGGCCTTGTATTTCGCATACAGGCGCTCATCCTGCCCCAGCTCGGTGTAGTACTGCGTCAGCACCGGCAGCATGGCGTTGTACACATCCCGCAGTTCAGGCGAGTTCATCACGGCATTGAGATGCGAAACCTGACCCCACGCGCGCGACAGGCGCTCGTTGGCGTCGTCCAGCGGGCGAACGAAGCTGTCCCAGATGGCGGGTGTCGTATCAGCCGCAGCGGCTTCCACCGCAGCGTGGCCCTCGGCAATAAGCTGCTCGATGGCAGGTTGCACATGCTCAGCGCGGATCGAGTTGAAGCGGGGAAGACCAGAGAAATCAAGCAAGGGGTTCATGGCGGCACCGGCGAGAGAGTGAGGCAATGATTATAAGACGCCAGAGGATCGTCACTACGGGCCGAGTCTTCTGCAACCCCTCCACTCCCAAAATCGACACTTGATTGAGTCGAACTTGGCACATCAACCTGTCAGTTACGAGGCGTAATGGCTTTCTCTACATGATAAAGATAGCTGCCCTCATTATCCCGGATCAGGTGCTGACCTTCACCCAACGCAAACACCTTCAGAAGGTGTTTGGTTGGCAAGTGTGTACTCTTTCTAAGCGTCCCCAAATCGAATCCGGACGCAGTTGTCCATCCGGCGTACAAATATGTAATCAATGTTTCGATGGACTCGGGATTCTGCACTCTGCGTTTCAAGTTGGGATGCTCTTCCGATGTCAGTTCGTAAGCGCGATCCCAGGACAATCCCTGTTTGAGCCGTTCCTTGAGCTTGGCAAGAGCAATAGAAGAGTCACGTACGGGCATGTCCGCTACTGAGGCAAATGCGACATGCATCTTCATGAACTTTGACTGCATGGCCTGTCGAATCAGGTCGTGCTCCCAGCGAGTCGATTCGCGGCGTCTAAGCAGTTTCTCAAAACCGTCGGGCCCCAGCTTTTCCACAAGCTTCTCCAAAGCGCTGTGAAAAGAGACATGATCCGCCCGCTCGTCGTATGCAATAGCCTCGAGCAAAGCCAAATTGCTGATTTGCTCAATGTATGGCCGAACCGAATTCCAGTAGTCTCCAAGACCACATGTCCATGGGCGCTCTTCCGCTACCTTTCCTTCTGGAAACGAAATCAATTTCGTCGGCACCGGATCACCGACCTTCCACTTCTTGATTTGGCGCACCAATTCCTCGGAAGCAGCATCTGATTGGGCGTGTACGCTGCTCGCGAAAAAAAGCAGAATGCTAATGAGAAGGGTTCTAGTCATCGAAAGTGCTTTGCGTAGTGAGGGAAATTCTACAGAAGCCGCACAAGATCCACGATCAGCTTAACCCGGATATACCGTCTGCCCGCCCACCAGCGTCTGCGTCACTTTTCCCACCACCTCGCGCTTCATCCACGGCGTGTTCTTGCCTTGTGAGCAAAGCGTGCGCGGGGTGACGGCCCAGAATGCCTCCGCGTCAAAGATGCAGATATCGGCAGGCGCACCCACTGCGAGCGTGCCTGCCGCGATGCCGAGCAAGGATGCCGGCGCCGAGGTAATGCGTGCGAGCACAACAGGCAGCGGCAACTTGACCTCCGCCGCAAATTTCAGGGCAAGCGGTAACAGCAGCTCCAGCCCGGTTGCGCCCGGCGTGGCTTCGCCAAAGGGCACCTGCTTCTCGTCATCATCGACAGGCGTGTGATCAGAACAGATGGCGTCGATGACACCCGACACCACGCCCTGACGCAGCGCATCACGATCACGAACATCCCGAAGCGGTGGCGTGAACCGATATTGCGGATCGAAGTAGCCGATGTCACGATCTGACAGCAGGAGATGGTGAATGCCGACATCGCAAGTAAGCGGCAGGCCGCCCTTCTTCGCGGCGGCAACCACGACGAGGCTAGTCGCACAGGAGAGGCGCGCAAGATGCACGCGAGCACCCGTGTCTGCCATCAGCGTGACGATGGTCTGCACGGCTATCGTCTCGGCGATGGACGGGATGGCTGGCAGGCCGAGACGTGTCGCCATTTCGCCGTCATGCGCCACACCGTCCGCAGCGAGATGGGCATCCTCAGGACGCAGCCACAGCGTGAAGCCATGCGTCGCGGCGTACTGCATGGCGCGCCACAGCACGTTCGTATCCGTAAGCGGGTGGTCTGCCTGGAAGAAGCCAACACAACCAGCTTCGGTGAGCTCACCCATTTCGGACAGGCGCTCTCCACGCAGCCCCTGCGTGAGCGCACCCAACGGGTAGACCCGCGCCTGCTTCAGCGCATCGGCGCGACGCTTCAGCATTTCCACCAGCCCCGGTTCATCCAGCGGCGGGTCGGTATCAGGCGGACAAACGAGACTGGTCACACCACCGGCAACGGCAGCGCGCATCTCCGATTCCAGTGTGGCCTTGTGTTCATTACCCGGCTCCCGCAGGCGGGCAGAGAGATCAACAAGGCCCGGGCAAACAATCTTGCCGGTGGCATCGATCACCCGATCCGCCTTGAAGCCTGCCGGGGCCGTGCCCAACGCCGCGATGTGCCCGTCGACGATGAAGATGGATTGCTTCGCATCGACATTGCCTGCGGGGTCAATGACGCGGCCGCTTTTGATCTCGATATTCATGCTGCAACACTCTCAGTCCTGTGTGCATCCCCCTTCGGAGCAGGGAGATTGCGGGAGATTGCGTAGGTGGCATCAAACGCGCTGAAATCCCCCCTAGCCCCCCTTTTCCAAAGGGGGGAACGCGCAAGCGTGGGGGGTTCGTATCCCATGACCCTTTCCCCTGGGGAGAAAAGCGCACCTGTGGGGCAACGACCCAGTGCGAATATTCGCAACAGGTCCCCAGCCCGCTCGCTGCATGCGACACGATGCCCCGCCGCGACCCCATCGCCCATCACCCATTGCCATTCACTCATTGCGGTCTCCCCCGGCCAAGAGGCTCATGACGGCCATTCGCACCGCGATGCCGAAGGTTACCTGCGGCAGGATCACACTCTGGCTGCCGTCCGCGATGGGCGAGTCGATTTCGACACCACGATTCATGGGGCCGGGGTGCATCACGATGGCGTCGGGCTTGGCGCGGGCCAGCTTCTCCGCCGTGAGGCCGTAGGTCTTGAAGAATTCCTGCGCGCTCGGCAGCAGCGGGCCGTTCATGCGCTCGTTCTGCAGGCGCAGCATCACCACCACGTCTGCGCCCTCCAGCCCGCGCTTCATGTCGTGGAACACCTTGACGCCCAGCCGCTCCACATCAGTAGGCAGCAGCGTGCGCGGGCCGATCACGCGGACCTCGGGCACGCCGAGCGTGGTCAGCGCATGGATTTGCGAACGCGCAACGCGCGAGTGCAGCACGTCGCCCACGATGGCGACCGTAAGCCGGGTGAAATCCTTTTTGAAATGGCGGATGGTGTAGACATCCAAGAGGCCCTGCGTGGGATGCGCATGGCGGCCATCGCCCGCGTTGATGACGGCGACACCGGGCTTCACATGCTGGGCGATGAGGTAGGGCGCACCCGACGAGTGGTGGCGCACGATGAACATGTCGGCATCCATCGCCGCAAGATTGTGGATGGTGTCGAGCAGCGATTCGCCCTTGGTCGTGGAGCTGGCACCGATGTTGAGGTTGATCACGTCCGCCGACAGGCGCTTCGCGGCAATCTCGAACGTGGTGCGGGTACGGGTGGAGTTTTCGAAGAAGAGATTGAAGACTGACTTGCCGCGGAGCAGCGGCACCTTCTTCACCTCACGCTCGCCGATGGAGACGAATTGGTCGGCGGTATCGAGAATCTGTTCAATCAGGCGCTTCGGCAGCCCCTCAGTGGTGAGGAGGTGCTTCAGGTTGCCGTGGCTGTCGAGCTGTGGATGGGCGGGCATGTGATTCACTTCTTGTGGAATTGCAGGGTCAGGCGGTCGCCGTCCTTGGCGAGTACGACCTCCTCGCCGTGCGGGATGTCGAGCTTCAGGGCGCAGTAGTCCGGCGCCACGGGCAACTCGCGTCCGCCACGATCGGCGAGGCAGGCCAGCTTGATGCTGGCCGGGCGGCCGAAGTCGAAGAGTTCATTCATGGCCGCACGCACCGTGCGGCCTGTCGCCACCACATCGTCCACCAGCAGGATGTGCTTGCCGGTAATGTCCACCGGCATGCGTGTGGCCTGGGACTTGACGTGCGCATGGTTCGCATTGCGGGCGATGCCGCGAAGGTCATAGTCGTCACGATGCAGCGTAATGGCCAGCGTGCCGGTGACCAGTTTTACCGGCAGCGCAGCAGCAAGGCGTTCGGCAACCCACACGCCACCGGTGTGAATGCCGACGACAATAGTGCCCGGTGCGGGTGTGCCGATGGCGCGAGCCAGTTCGGCGATGAGTGTTGCGACATCAGGTAGTTTGGTCATTGGGGTTTGATCATTGCGGTTTGGTCAGGTGCAGCCGGGTCAGGTTGATGTTGATCGAACCACGATTGGAGAATGGTCTGTGCGGCCACGGCGTCGATATGTGCCTTCTGGTTGCCGCCGGTGATGCCGGCATCGCGCAGCCGCTCTTCAGCCTCGACCGAGGAGAGCCGTTCATCAATCAGCGCAACCGGCAGGTTGAAGCGGCCGTTGAGGCGCTGCGCGAACTTGCGGGCGAGCAGCGTCAGCGCATGCTCGGTGCCATCAAGATGCGTGGGCAGGCCCACCACCAGCTGCGTTGGCTGCCATTCCGCCAGCAGCGCGCCGATGCGTGCGAAGCGGTCATCGTTCGACTCGGCGTGGATGGTTTCCAGTGGATGTGCGATGCGAATATTCGCAGCACCGGTGGCCACACCAATACGCTTCTCGCCAAAGTCGAATGCCAGTACGGTACCCGAGCCCCGAATCCCCAGCCCCGAATCCCGGCTCATGCGTGCCCCGCCTGATCGGAAAGATTGCCGAAATTGAGTCCCAGCTTGCCCATCGCGGTGGTCAATCGGTCTTCCGCCGAGACCGCGAAGATGGTGTCGGCGTCGGCTTCAACGGTGAGCCAGCCATTGAGCTTGATTTCCTCCTCGAGCTGACCTGCGGACCAGCCCGCGTAGCCCAGTGTCACGAGCTGCCGCTTCGGCCCGCGTCCCTGCGCCATGGCTTCGAGGATGTCCTTGGACGTGGTGAGTGCAATGTCATCGCCAACGAGCAACGATGAACCCCAGTCACCTTGCGGCTCATGCAAGACGAAACCGCGATCGGTCTGCACCGGCCCACCGAAGTAGAGGGATTGGCTCGACAGCACGGCGTCATCCAGTGGAATCTCCACTTGCTCGAACAGATTCGCGAGCGTCACATCGATGGGCTTGTTGACGACCAAGCCGAGCGCGCCCTTCGGCGAGTGCTCGCAGATGAAGGTCAGCGTCCTGGAAAAATACGGGTCCGCCATGCCGGGCATGGCGATCAGGAAGTGGTTGGTGAGATTGACGGGAGGCATCTCGAAGTCCGCTATTCTAACGTCCGACATCTCCCTTCTCCAAATTTTTCCCTTCCTTTTCCGTCCAATCATGGCCAAATCCCTTCAACGCGCCCTTTTCTGGTTCCGCCGCGATCTTCGCGATCACGACAATGCCGGGCTGTATCACGCCCTCAAAGACGCGAAAGAGGTGTGGTGCGTCTTCGTGTTCGACCGGGAAATTCTCGATCTGCTGCCTTCAAGACGCGACCGGCGGGTGGAATTCATCTGGCACAGCGTGCAGGAGCTGGATGCAGCGCTCAGAAAGTCTGGCGGCGGCCTCATCGTGCGGCACGCAAAAGCCCGCGACGCCCTGCCTGCGCTGGCCGCAGAACTGAAGGTGGATGCAGTATTCACCAACCAGGACTATGAGCCGGCAGCGATTGCGCGCGACGAACAGGTGGCGGATGCGCTGAAGACACTGGGCATCGCTTTCCACAGCTTCAAGGACACGGTCATATTCGAGAAGGACGAGGTGCTCACCCAGGCTGGGGGCACCTTCAGCGTGTTCACGCCCTACAAGAATGCGTGGCTCAAGAGGCTGGCCGAAGGCGGTGGGCAATTCCAGTCCGCCCATCCGGTTGAGCACTACGTGCAAGCGCTCGCCCGACCGCCCGCCGGCAGCCTTCCATCATTGCAGGACATGGGATTCGAGACTGCAGAACTTCGCGATCTCGGCATCACACCCGGCATGCGCGGTGCCGAGACCCTGCTCTCGGATTTCCGCAACCGCATGGGTGGCTACAAGGATGCGCGCGACTTTCCGGCTGTGAAGGGCGTGTCCTATCTGTCGGTCCACAACCGCTTCGGTACTGTCTCCGTGCGCCGACTGGTGCAGGCCGCACAGGCTGCCGGTGCGGGTATCGGTGCGACGACCTGGCTATCGGAGCTCATCTGGCGCGACTTCTATTTTCAGATTCTCTGGCATCACCCCCACGCCGCCACGCGCGCATTCAAGCCCGCATACGACGCCATCCAGTGGGCAAACGATAGCGCACTGTTTGCCGCGTGGTGTGAAGCCCGCACCGGCTATCCGATCATTGATGCCGCCATGCGGCAGATCAATCAGACCGGCTACATGCACAACCGCCTGCGCATGATCGTGGCGTCGTTCCTCACCAAGGATCTGCACATCGACTGGCGCTGGGGGGAGAAGTACTTTGCCGACCACCTCATCGACTTCGATCTCGCGGCCAACAATGGCGGCTGGCAGTGGGCCGCATCGTCCGGCTGCGACGCACAACCCTACTTCCGCATCTTCAATCCCATCACGCAATCGGAGCGCTTTGACCCGAAGGGCAAGTTCATCCGCCGCTATCTGCCGGAACTGGCCAAGGTGCCGGACAAATTCATCCACGCACCGTGGACGCTGCCTCCACTGGAACAGCAGGCCGCCGACTGCGTCATCGGCGAGCATTACCCCGGGCCGGTGGTGGACCATGCGACGGCGCGGGCGCAGACCCTCGCGATGTACGGCGTTGTGAAGAAGACCTGACAGCCCGGGTCAGCAGGTGGCTCCGTGAATCACTCCGTCTGCAGCAGGTCTTCCTTGGTAAACAGCCATGTGCGCGTGATGTAGAGGACATCGGTGTCCTTGGTCAGGGCAGGCGGAAACGGATCAAAAGGGGCCGACATGCGCACGATACGCATGGCCGCTCGATCAAGAAACTTGTGTCCCGACGACGTATTGACTTCAATGCTCTCGATGTCGCCGTTGGCTTTCACCCCGACGGTGAGTCGTAGCGTGGCCTGAATGTTGCGCCGACGTGCTTCGTCCGGATAGTTGATGTTGCCAACACGCTCGACCTTGACGCGCCATCCATCGACATACTGGGCGAATCGCGATTCCATCGTGCGTGCGCCCACGAATGTCTTGCGCGGCCGCTCCTGATAGGCCTGATAGTTGCGATCGATCTGGGCCTGCAGCCGTTCGATCTCTTGAGACTTGCGGATGAGTTCCGCCGTGACAGCGGGGTCCGGAACCCCGGATGGCGAGTTGTTGATCTCCGCCTGGACCACCTTGGCGGTCGATTTGGCCTGGGTCATGAGCTGCTTCAGCTCCTGCTCCATTTGCTTTACGCGATTCTCGGCCTTGTTCACGTCCTCCGCCGTCTTGCGCTCCTCGGGCAGATTCGGGAACGGCGACTTGGCGCGGCGCTTGTCATCGACATTGCCACCACCATCGAGATTGGCCTGCGCCAGCGCATCCGCTTTATCCGGGCGCTTGGCCGACTTGCTGTTGACCAGCACGACCTCCAGCACGTTGTGCGGGGCGGCGAGCTTGATTGGCGTGACCGCGAATCCGAGTCCGACAATCAGCAGCGCGTGAAACGCCACTGACACCAGGAGGGACGACTGCATCGGTATCGGCAGGGACAGCCGGTCGCGAATTTTCAAGGCAAAGGGGGGAGGCGGGACGGCCGCGAGAGTGTTGAGTCTCGCGTCGATGGCGGCGGTGATTTGTTGGCCGCGCTGTTTCAACATGAACGGGGGCGCCTCAGAAGCATGCCGCGATTCTAGTTGGATTGCGTTGCATTGTCAGTGACAGTCGGTGCATTGCCCTCGATCGGTCCGCCAAAGCGGAATGTGGCATCCGGCGCCCAAAAGTCGATGTCTGTCACCTCAATCCAGACCTGTGCGCCCGAAGGCTGGTCAGCGAGGCCGGGCACGCGCGTGACCAGTGGAAGCTCCCGGGCTCGCACGAGATCTTCGCGCAGCACGGTGGCGGCGAAGCGGCTTACGCCCTCTTGTGCAAACCAGCGCAGCACCCAGTAGCGCTCCATGCCACGTTGGAATTCGTTGTAGGCATCATAGGTAAGCTCGAACCGGCGCGCGTGCTCGACAAGCTCGGGCGAACGCTTTGGCCAACGGGGGGCAGTCTGGGTCAGCAGCGACACCAGCTGGCGCTGGTTGGCGAGATCGACAAAGCGGCGCAACGGCGAGGTGCTCCAGGCGTATTGCGCCACACCCAGGCCTTCGTGCGGCAGGGCCTCTAGACTCATGCGCGTGCGGCCATTGCCTTGGGAACGATAGATCGCCGCCACCCCATGGTCTAAAAGCAGCTTGCCCCAGGTGCTGTTGGCGAAAATCATCCACTCGGATACGGTGAGATCGATGGGATTGCCGCGCTGACGCGTGCCGATGTCCACCCTGTCGTTCTCAACGGTGAAGTTGTAATCCACCTTCCCCGTGAGATCTTCTGCAGCGCTGCCGCGCAACAGCTTCAGTTGGTTGGCGATGCGCCAGAGCACATGCAGCGCATCACCGAATTCGCCAGGCACTTTCCCTGCTGCGAGATGATCCGGCGTGAAGCGGGTCGCCAGTTCCTGAATGCGAATATTCGCCGTGATGCGGACACGCTCGATGGCGGAATGGGTGCTGCCTATCGAGAGATCTGCACCCACGTCCACGTATAGCGAGACCACGGGTACCTCGTGCCCGGCCGCGAGCGTGCCACCCGATACGGCATCCGGTGGCAGCATGGTGATCTTGTCACCCGGAAAGTAGACCGTGGACAGCCGGGTTGCCGCCAGCCTGTCCAGCGGCGAGTCATGCTCGAACAGCAGCGCAGGAGCGGCGATATGCACGCCAACGCGAAATCCGCCTTCAGGCCGCGCAACGACAGAGAACGCGTCGTCAATCTCGGTGGTTTCGTCGTCGTCGATGCTGAATGTCTGCACATCGGCGAAGGGCCACTGCGACGTGTTGCGAAGCGGCGCGTCGACAGCCGCGTCACGTCCGTCGGGAAAGTATTCGACCAGGAACTTGTTGACGTGATGATCGTGGTGCGAAGTCAGCGCACCCGTGCCCGCGAGCAATCGCACCGGCGAGAGCCCCGTCTCGGCGCAGGCCTGCTCCAGCGCCTTCATCTCCAGCGTGTTGCGGTCGGGTTTGTAGAGCAGCATGCGCAGCTGCGACCGCAAAGACTCGGGGCAGGAGCCCGCCTTGAGCTCGGTCACCCACGCTGCGATCTGCTCCGCTTGGCGCTGCTTCTTTTCGATGCTGGCCAAGGCAGCCTTGAGGTTCTCCTCAGGCGCGGCCTTGTAGCGCCCCTTGCCCTTCTTGTAGAAGTACATGGGGCTGGCGTGGAGCTTGATGGCCACGCCGGCGGACTCGACTGCATTGGGGACGTGCCCAAAGTAGTCCTTGGCCAGATCGGCAAAGCCGAACTCATCGGCGCCGCACACCTGCCAGAGAAAATCAGGATCGATCTCGTCGGCGAGCTGTTGGGACTGTGTGCCGAATTCGGCAAGACCGGGCGAGGCGAACCGCAGCAACACGGCACCCGCCTTGATCTTGCTGCGCTTGCCGGAGGCAGCCTCAACCTGCAGCGATGTGCCGATGTCGGACATCACACTGCCAGTCTTGAAGCCGCCATCTTCTTCGTAGAACACAAACTCGGGCATGACTGCTCTGCCCGGTTGGGCGCCAAAAAAGTGAGCTGCGATTATAGCCCGCGACTCTGCACAGTCCGATTACATCTCCTCGCGGCGCTTTTCGTTTTCAAGTGCCTGTCTATCCGTCACGAGGTACAGCCGGGGCACCTCGACCATGCCCTTCTGGAACCAGAGGCCGCGGTTGTAGGCATCACAGGTGCAATCGTTCTCCCCGATTCGCGTGTCATAAACAAATAGCTCGCTCGGCGCGAAGCCGTGCAGCTTTCGAATCAGGCGCTTCTGCTCGCGATTGAGCTTGAGCGTCCTGTCATTAGTCAGCCCAGACTCTTGCGCTTCACTCAGACCGATGACAATTGTCTCGCCGCCAACAAACCGACCATCCTCGCCGATGGGCATGCCGTCGGCGATTGCAGAAATCGGCATCAAAATTGAAAGAAGCAGGGCAGCCAGTTGTGTACGCATGCAAACCTCCCGTGTGTGATGACGGGATCAGTCTGCAGGCGCAGGCGGGCAAAAAGCGTACGGAAAAAAGCGGGAAGGTGGCGAAGAGATGCCGCTACTGCGCCGACGCCGTCGTTTTCTCTGGCTGGACAGCCAGACCTGCAGGCCCCAGCAGCAGTCCCAGGACCAGTACATACCACAGCACCAGGGTGTCGCCGGTGGCGGGCTTTACACCCGTCGCGGAGACAAACAGCCCCACGGCGGCGATCGTGGCAAGCAGCAGCAAGAGGCCACCGCAGACGCGCGTGATCATGACCACCTGAGTCGTGCGGGCCGGCAGAATGAGGAAGCCGTACCCGATCAGCGTGAAGCCCGGGAACAAGAGCCAGGTCACCCAACCCAGATTCTGCGAACCCAGCCCGAACGGAGAGCCCGTCAGCAGCAACCCTGACAGGATTCCCATCACCAGCAGCAAACCACCACAGACCATCATCATCATTGTCTCCTTGCAGCAAGCTCGTTCTGCGATCAGCCGATCAGTCAGTCACTCAACCATTGGACCACGTCAGGCAGCAAACGATCCCAGGATTGAAAACCGTGATCGCCACCGTCGATGACGGTCTGCTGCGCTCCGGCATAGTGAGCCACCGCCTGCCGGTAGTCCAGCGTCTCGTCGCCTGATTCGACCAACAACCAATATCGACCGACGGACAGCGGTTTCGACGCGACGAGCGTCGACAGCGCTTCGACATGCTGCGGGGTGAATTCGTAGGTCGCGCCGGTGTAGAGGTTGGTTTGCGGGCCGATATACGGTGCCAGCAGGCGGTCGGCACGCACGGCCGGATTGACCAGCACGGCCTTGCATCCATGCTTTTCGGAAAGATGGTTGGCGTAGAAGCCACCCAGCGAACTGCCGATCAGCGCCACGTCGCCAAGACGCGCGATCAATGCCTCCACATCGGCGATGGCCTCCATCGGTTGATGTGACAGCCTGGGGCAGTAATAGCGCTCGCCTTGGCCTGCGCTGTCCAGGTAGCGCTTCAGCGCCGAGGTTTTCCTGGAGTCCGGCGAACTGTTGAAACCGTGCAGATAAACGATGGGCCTCACAGATGAATGACACCCTCGCCCAACTCGATGACGGCCCCACCGACGAACACGCTCTGGCTGGCATTTACCCGCAAGAAGAGCGTGGAGGGCCGTCCGACCTGATCGCCCTGCAGGATTGTCCGACTGAGCGGCCCGCGCTGCATGGCAACCATCCAGCCACCCAGGTTGGCGCAGGCGGAACCCGTGGCCGGATCCTCCAGAATGGCGGGCGCCTTGGGGAAGTAGAAACGGGAAACGATGGTCTCATCATCATGCTCGGCAAACACATAAGCCATGCTCTGGCCATCCTCGCTCTTCAATCTCCAGAAGGGGTCAGACCTTGGTTTCACGGCACGCACGAAGTCCGTAGAGGTAAGCGGAATGACAAGTTGCTCCTTGCCCGCATTGACCCAGAGTGGACTCTTGCCGATGGCAGCCACAGGCAGCCCCAACATGTCGGCCAGGAACTCATTGGACTCGCTCACCTCGCGCCAGCGCGGAGGAATGGCAGAGAGCTCCCATCGCGGACCTTCGATGGCAGCCGCATACCTGACCGGTATGACACCTGCTTTCATCTCGAGATTCAGTTTTCCTTCTGCGGATTGCAGCGCATTGACGACATGTGCTGTGCCGAGCGTCGGGTGGCCCGCGAACGGCATCTCATAGGCGGGCGTGAATATTCGCACCCTTGCATGGGCTGCGACACCGGGTGAAGGCGGCAGGATGAACGTGGTCTCGGATAGATTGAACTGCAGCGCCAATGCCTGCATTTCTTCGTCCGACAGCCCTTCTCCGTTTTCGAACACGCAAAGCGGATTGCCGGTCAGCGTGCCGCCACGGGTGAACACATTGACGATGCGGTAGCGAAATTCTCTCATTGCAGGCGATCCAGTAGCCGTTGATGAATGTTGTCGAATCCGCCGTTGCTCATGATGAGCACGTGGTCGCCGGGCTTCAGCATGGGCAGCATGGCGGTGACGAGCACCTCGACATCCTCGAACACGGCGGCCTTGGTGCCAAGCGGCGTCAGCGCACCGGCGACATCCCAGCCCAGATCTTTTGCATAGCAGAACGTGAAATCCGCACCCGAGAGACTGGGCGCCAGCGCATCCCGCACCGCACCCATTTTCATCGTATTCGAGCGCGGCTCCAGCACTGCGAATATTCGCTGCGGCGACGTATACGCCGCGACCTTGCGTCGCAGCCCGGCCAGCGTCTCGCGAATCGCGGTCGGGTGGTGGGCAAAGTCATCGTAGACCGTGATGCCTTTGGCGACGCCACGAACCTCCATCCTGCGTTTCACACCACCGAAACTGGACAGTGCCTCCACTGCAGATTTGGGCGGCACGCCCGCATGCCGTGCGGCGGCCACGGCGGCCAGCGCGTTCATGGTGTTGTGCGCGCCCGCCATGGGCCAGCTCACCATGCCCTTCGAAACACCGTTCAGCAACACGTCGAACTGCCCCTCCTCGCCCGCGCGCTTGAAATCCCAGGTGTGCCCGGGCCCGAACGTCTCGATCGGGGTCCAGCAGCCGCGTGACAGCGCCCGGCCCAGCGCCTGCTCCGTGCCATTGACCACCAGCAGGCCATTGCCCGGCACAGTGCGCACGAGATGGTGAAACTGCCGCTCGATGGACTCGATGTCGGGAAAGATGTCGGCGTGGTCATACTCCAGATTGTTCAGGATGGCGGTGCGCGGCCGATACCAGACAAACTTGGAGCGCTTGTCGAAGAAGGCGGTGTCGTATTCATCCGCCTCGACCACAAAGAAGGGGGAATCGGTCAGCCGGGCAGACACGCCGAAATCCAGCGGCACGCCGCCGATCAGAAATCCCGGGTTGAGTCCGCCCTCTTCCAGCAGCCACGCGAGGATGGATGACGTCGTGGTCTTGCCATGCGTGCCCGCCACAGCCAGCACCCACTTGTCATGCAACACATGTTCGGCCAGCCATTGCGGCCCCGAGGTGTACGGCAGGCCGCGATTGAGAATTTCCTCGATGACCGGCTTGCCACGCGTCATCGCGTTGCCGACCACATACATGTCGGCCTTGAAATTGTTCAACTGCTCCGCGTCGAAGCCCTGATGCAACGTGATGCCCAGCGCCTCCAGCTGCGTGGACATGGGCGGATAGACATTGGCATCGCAGCCCGTGACGGTGTGGCCCGCCTGTTTGGCGATGGCGGCGATGCCTCCCATGAAGGTGCCGCAGATGCCGAGGATGTGTATGTGCATGAAAGGCCCTTCCGTATCAGCTACGTAACCACGGCGTTTTGTCGATGAACTGGACGTCAAGTATCCGGCCCGAAGGACTGAAACAGATCCATGCGAGGTAGACCGATTTGCCCAGCTTGGTAGTGAAGGCCTCGCTTCCCGTGCCCAACGGTTCCGGTGAACTCAGCACGGCAGTGATCGGGCAGCCTCCACGCGGGTCAATTGTCATTGAACAATGACTAGGATGCCCGCAATGGGAATAGAAGTGTTCAGCTGCGGCCCGGAACACCTCGGCAGGGGTTGCGCGCCTCTTTCCGTCTGCAGCGTTGTCATTGGCAAGGGCAGCGGAAGCTACGAAGCATGAAACTACGAAGGCAAGTCGTCGCATGGATTCATTCCTTGAAAATGAAATGCACCGCGCCCTTGAGATGCACTCCCGGCCGCTGCAAAGCCAGTGAAAGGTCTCGCTCGGTGAGGACACGGCGAGTTTAGCATCGGCACCCTGTGATCTCCCCTCACATTGTGGGGAAATTCTGGTCACATGAAGGTGCGAATTTCTGCGCTAAACTGGCGACCCTTGAATTCGCCAGCGACGATGTCATGTTTGACTCATCGTCCCGACTAAGGCTGCCATGGTTCCGCATCTCACGACATCCCTCGCCGGGCCGCTGTTGGCCCTGGAAAAACAGATCATTGACGCGCGCCCCGCCATCGAGCGCTGGTTCCGCCTCAAATGGACGGAGCACACCGTGCCGTTCTATTCCTCGGTCGATTTGCGCAATGCAGGCTACAAGCTGGCGCCCGTGGACACGAACCTCTTTCCAGGCGGCTTCAACAATCTGAATCCGGATTTCATGGGCCTTTGCGTGCAGGCAGCCATGTCGGCCGTGCAGAAAATTTGTCCGGACACGCAGCGATTCCTGCTGGTGCCGGAGAATCACACGAGGAATCTGTTTTACCTGCAGAACGTCGCGACGCTGAAGCGCATTCTGGAAGGGGCGGGATTGCTGGTCCGTATCGGCAGCCTCATTCCCGACCTCACCTCACCGACCGAAGTGGAGACGGCAGGAGGCGAGAAGCTGTTGCTGGAGCCCGTGCAGCGCAAGGGAAATCGGGTCGGGCTGGACGGCTTCGACCCTTGTGCAGTGCTGCTCAACAATGATCTTTCTGCCGGTATCCCCGGCATCCTGCGCGGCATCCAGCAAGCGGTCGTGGCGCCCCGTTACCGCGGGGGGCCCCCGCGGC
>JANNSU010000047.1:0-42717 GCA_031394355.1 Betaproteobacteria bacterium
GTGACCTCGCTGGCCGTGGTGCTGGGGGTGACGGGTGACTGACCCGCGGGGCTGGGGGTTCGGGACTCGGTATTCCAACACCTGCGTTGCTAATATTCGCACCTGCGAATATTCGCAATTCCCGAGCCCCAAGTCCCGAATCCCGAAACCCGACCTACATGCCCGGATACCGCTACAAAGCCGTTGATGCAGCAGGCCGCGAAACGCGCGGCGTGCTGGAGGTCGACAGTCCGCGTCAGGCGCGTGCGCAACTGCGCGAGCAGGGGCTCTTTCCGGTGGATGTCACGGCCATTGAAGCCGCCAACGACGCAGGGTCACCGCATCGCGCGTTTCGCATGTCGAGCGCCGACCTGGCCAACCTCACTCGCCAATTGGCAACGCTGCTGAACGCAGGGCTCACGGTCAACGACACGCTTTCTGCGCTCATCGAGCAGGCGGACACAGACCGAGACAAGCAGATTCTTGCCGGACTGCGCGGCGACGTGCTGGCCGGTCAATCATTGGCCACCGCGATGGCGAAGTTCCCGCGTGTGTTCGACGAGCTGTACCGCACGCTGGTCAATGCGGGCGAGTCGTCGGGCAAGCTGGCAGACGTGCTGTCACGACTGGCTGACCACGTCGACGAGCAGCATGCGCTGAAGCAGAAGCTGATGATGGCGCTCATCTATCCCTCCATCGTGATGGTGGTCGCCCTCGCGGTCGTGATCGCGATGCTGGTGTATGTCGTGCCCCAGGTGGTGGGTGTGTTCGACAACACCCGCCAGACGCTGCCCTGGCTCACGCGTGCGCTGCTGGTGTTCTCCGGATTCCTGAAGGCTACGGGGCTGTATTGGCTTGTCGCAGGCGTGATCGGCGCATGGTTTGTGCGCCGCGCGCTGAAGAATGATGCCGTGCGCCGTCGCTGGCATTTCTGGCTGCTTGGCGTGCCCGTCATCGGCCGCCTGGAACGCTCACGCAATGCGGCACAACTTGCCTCAACACTCGCCATCCTCGGTGGTAGCGGTGTGCCCATCATGACGGCGCTGGATGCTGCACTCGGCGTACTCTCCAACCTGCCGATGCGGGACGCATTGGAGCGCGCAGCGAAAGCGGTGCAGGAAGGTGCTGCACTCTCAAAGGCGCTCGGCGCCAGCGGACTCTTTCCGCCGGTGATGGTGCATCTCATCGCCTCGGGCGAAGCCAGCGGTCGCCTGCCCGAGACGCTCGCATCCGCCGCGCGCCAGCAGCAGAACGAAGTCAGCATCCGGGTTGCCACTTTCGCTGCGCTGGCCGAGCCTGCGCTCATCCTTTTCATGGCAGGCGTGGTGTTGCTGATCGTACTGGCGGTGCTGCTGCCAATTCTTGGACTCAATCAACTTGTGGGACGTTAGGGAAATGCAAACACAGATGAACACAGATGAACACAGATCCTTCTCTGACAGGAAGGCGGCTCAACTTGCTTGTCCCGCAGAGAGCATTCCTGTCCGAACGAGTTCCCATACCAACACCATCCGTGTTCATCCGTGTTCATCTGTGGTGAAAATTGAACTTGGGCCCCGGCCTTCGCCGGGGCGACGGCGCGCGCATGCACTGCACGCTGGCACCGTCGGCTTTACTCTCATCGAAGTCATGATCGTCGTCGTGATCCTCGGTATCCTCGCCGCCATCGTCGTGCCGAACGTCATGGATCGTCCCGACACGGCGCGTGTGGCCGCAGCGAAGCAGGATATTGCCCAGATCACGCAGGCACTCAAGCTGTACCGCCTCGACAACCAGAGCTATCCCGGCACCGACCAGGGCCTGCAGGCGCTGGTGGTGAAGCCGACGACCAATCCCGTTCCTGGAAACTGGAAGTCAGGTGGCTACATCAGCCGCCTGCCGAAAGACCCGTGGGGCACCGACTACCAGTACCTCAGCCCCGGCGTGAAGGGCGAGATCGACGTATTCAGTCTCGGTGCCGACAAGGCGCCCGGTGGCGAGGGCAACAATGCGGACATCGGCAATTGGAATCTTTAGCGCGCAATGGGCAATGGGCGATGGGTAATGGGTGACAGGCAGTGCTCATGCTTGAATTGCCCGTCGGGATCGGTCCTGAAGATTCTGTCATCGGCAGTCAATGGCAGAAGCACATACTCAGACTCCAATCTCACGGGCTCACCTGCACATCACCCATTGCCCATTACCCATGACTCCGGCGCCCATCGGGCGACGGGCTTCACCCTCCTCGAAATTCTCGTTGTCACGGTCATCATCGGCATCGGCCTGTCTCTGGTCATCGCCAACTTGCAGCCGGATGACGCGCAGGCGGTTCGGCGTGACGCCTACGTGCTCGCGGGCCAGCTTGAGCGGCTGCAAGAGCGCGCACTGTTTGGTGGTCAAGCCATCGGCGTGACCTTTGGTGCAGAAGGTCCGCAGACCTGGATACGGGATGCGAAGGGCGAGTGGGTCGCGACCCCGCTCGATGCAAAAGTGAGCGCAGCGGACATTCCGGTGGAGCGATTCAGACTGGGCGCCAATGCGGTGGACGCCGACGCGCGCATGGTGTTCCTGCCCGACGGCGTGAACCTGCCGTTCGAACTGACCGTGGGCCGTAACGGCCATCGTTTCGTCATTTCGGGTGATCCGCTGGGCCGGGTCGCAGTCAAGGCGGCTGACGCATGATGCGACAGCGCGCCTTCACGCTCATCGAGGTGCTGATCGCACTCGCCATCCTCGCGATCGCGCTGTCAGCGTCGATGCGCACACTCGGCCTCGCCACGGATTCCGCACAGGATTCGCGTGAGCGTCTGACGGCCACCTGGGTGCTGCAAAATCGGTTGGCCGAGATGGAAGCACGCCGACTCTATCCGCCCGTCGGCGAGACCCGCGGCGAGATCGACTATGCCGGACTCAAACTCACGTGGAAGCAGAAAGTGAGCGCCACGCCCAATGCGGCTTTTCGCCGGGTCGAGCTCACGGCTGGGCTCGTCGCGCAGCCCGACTATGCGCTGGCGCGGCTCACCGGCCATGCGGTTCAGGCGCCATGATGGGCGCAGGTCAGTTCAATGCAATGTCCAGAGCAACGCAAACACAGATGAACACGGATGAACACGGATGCGACTTCTCGCCGCCAGTTTCTCCACATGAACTCGATTGCCTTCCGGCATTCCCACGATCTGACGCGACTGCGCCTGCTCACCAAATCTGTGTTCATCCGTGTTCATCTGTGTTTGCGGGAAGTCTCAAAGGCCAGCGCGCGTTCACCCTCATTGAAGTACTGGTGGCACTGGTCATCTTCGCCATCATGGCGGTGATGTCCTACCGGGCGCTGGCAAGCGTGCTGGATTCACGCGAGCGGCTGGAGGCCGAGGCGCAGAAGTGGCGCAACCTCTCCATCTTTTTCATGCGTCTGGAGCAGGATGTCGGCGCCACGCTGAATCGGCCTGTGCGTAGCGTGGATGACATCTTCCAGCCCGCGCTGACCATCAATCCGGACAGCCGCGCCGAGGCTGCGCTGGCACTCACGCGTAGCGGCTATGTGGGAGCAGCGGGCGTGCTGGCCGCACCCCAGCGCATCGGCTACCGCCTGAAGGACAACACGCTGGAGCTCATGACCTGGCCGCATCTGGACATGCCGCCGCGTGGCTCGGCCACGACGTACCCCGCGCTGGAAGGCGTGCAGGCGTTCAGCGTGCGCGCCATGGACGTGAATGGCAGCTGGCAGCCGCGCTGGCCCGTTCCCGGCTCCGCCGCGCAAGGGGGTGGCGCGGGTGCGCTGCCGAATGGCGTCGAAGTGAGCGTCACGCTGGCCGACGGCGAGACCTTCACGCGAATATTCGCATTGCGGGGACAGTGATGATGCTCGGGGATCGGGAGTCGGGGTTCGGGGTTGGTGCATTGCGAATATTCGCAGGTGCGAATATTCGCAATGGATGTAGCCTGGATGCAGCCACGCGGAATCCGGGGTTACGGGTGACCAGCGGTTCCCGGATTGCACTGCGTTTCATCCGGGCTACATCCGCGCAACACTTCGCGGCTCAATCACCCCGAATCCCGAACCCCAAACCCCCGCTGCGCAACGCGCAGCAAGGCGCAGCCGTCATCGCCGCTCTCCTCGTGGTCGCCCTCGTGGCCATCGTCGCCTCCACCCTGCTTGCCCGCCAATCGCAGGCGCTGACCCGCGTTGAAGCCACGCTTTCGCGCGCGCAGGCCAGCACCTACGCACACACCGGTGTGCATTGGGCGCGCGGCATCCTCGCCGACGATGCGAAGCGGAACGCGGTGGACCATCTCGGTGAGGCATGGGCAAGACCGCTTGCCGCACTGCCTGTTGACGACGCAGTCGTGAGCGGCCGCATCGTTGATGCGCAGGGCCGATTCAATCTCAACAATCTGGTGCGAAACAATGTGGCAAGCCCCAACGACATCCAGATCTGCCGTCGCCTCCTGGAGAAGCTGGGACTGAATCCGGAACTGGCCTATGCCATCGCCGACTGGATTGATGCGGATGGTGACGTGAACACGGCTGCCGGTGCGGAGGACGCGTTCTATCTCGCCGAGCGCGATCCCTATCGTGCGGCCAATCGCCCGCTGCTGTCGATTGACGAACTGCTGCGCGTGCGTGGTTTCACCGAGGCGATGGTCGCAAAACTGCGCCCCCACGTCACCGCCCTGCCTGCCATCACGCGCATCAACCTCAACACGGCCGATGCGGTGCTGGTCGAGGCGCTCATGCCGGAGCTCGATTCGGCAGAGCGACAGAAGCTCCTGCGCGACCGCACCGTGAAGCCATTCGAGCGGCTCGAAGACATCCGCAGCCGGTACCCGAAGGTGCCGCCATCCGTGATCAATGACGATCTCGATGTGAAGAGCCAGTTCTTCAGCGTCACGGTGTCCATCTCAGCCGGGACGCGCGACCATCCGGTGACTCTGGCTGCGGAAGCACTGCTCCGCCGGGATGCCGCCACGGCCGCACAGGGTTGGCCCGTTATAATCCGCGTCCAGCCTTTGTAAAGCATGGCGCTGCCAACCGGCACCCCAACCTGACCCTTGCACCTCATCCTTCAACTCCCTGCGGGCCACAGTACCGCCCCGAGCGCCGCACCCTGCACCTGGCGACTGCTGGATCGCAGCGGCAACCTGCTGCGCGAAGGTGCGGGCGCACCCGCCGATGCGCCGCGCGGAGACCGGCTGACCGTCACCATCCCGGCCAACCGCGTGCTGTATGCGGAGCTGAAGCTGCCGCCCGTATCCGCCTCACGCCTGCAGACACTGCTGCCCTTCGCGATCGAAGACAAGCTGATGAGCGATCCGGCGACCATTCTGGCGTTGGCAGGCCCCGCCGCCGGAGAAGGCTCACGAGCGGGCTTGCGGGTTGTGGCTGTCGTCGACAAACCCTGGCTCATGGAGACCTTGCGCAGTCTGCGATCTGCAGGCCTCTCGCCCGATGCGCTGATCCCGCAAAGCGAGCTGGTGCCGCGTGAACCGGGCACATGGTCAGCATTGCTTCCCCCCGGCGAGCGCGAAGGCGTGCTGGTTCGCGATGATGGCTTTGCGCTGGCCTTCGACATTTCTGCCGATCCCACACCGCCGCTCGCCGTGATCCTGGCCGTGAAGGAGGCGGCAGACAACGCGCCGAAGCAGATGCTGGCGCTCGCGGAAAATCAGGAGAGCGTCTCAGGATGGAGCGCCGCGCTGGGGCTGCCGGTTCAGTGGCGCACACCTGCGCTGCGCGCGGCCACCACCTCGCCATTCGACTTTCTGACTCACCCTGCCTTGCGAAGTTTCGCAAAGCGTCCAGGCTGGCATGCAGCCTGGCCGCTGCTGAAGCCGGCGGCGATTGTCGCTGGCCTCATCGTGCTGGTGTACTTCGCCGCACTCGGTGTGGACGTATGGCGACTGGATCGTCAGCAGGCTGCACTGCGACAGGAAATGGTTGCGACGTTTCAATCCACGTTCCCTGAAGCGAAAGCCATCGTGGACCCGGCGCTGCAGATGTCGCGCAATCTCGTGGCGCTGCGGCGTGAGCGGGGTCAGTCCACCGATCCGGTGGTGCCCGCTCTGGCAGTGGTCAGCGATGCGGCACGTCAGGCTGGCGCGAAAGTGACACGCATACAGTTCGACGGCCGCAAAGTGACCGCAGATCTGACACTTGCAGGCAGCGCACCATCAACAGGTAACGGACTTGTCTGGATGCCGAATGCCGATGGCAAGTCCGGTGTACTCAGCAAGGCGCTCGGACCATGAAGGCCACGCTGGCATCACATCTCGCTCCCCTCACCGCGCGATGGTCTGCGCTGAATGATCGTCAACGTGGCATCGCGATGTGGAGCGGTGTCGCGCTGCTGGCCCTGCTTTTCATTGCACTGGTGTGGCTGCCGCTGGATCGGGCACAACGCAGTCTGAACGACCGCCTGCCGATGCTGCGTGCGCAGCATGCCGCGTTGCAGCGCGATGCCGAGGAAGTTCGCCGGCTGAAGACATTGCCTGCGCCATCGACGACTGCTGCAGGCCGCCAGCCGGATGCCAACAGCCTGCGCACTGTCTTCGCGGGTGCGGAAGTCACCGCCATCGGATCGGGCCGCTACCGCATCGTGATGGCAGACGGCCGCTTCGCACGCTGGCTGGATTCGGTACGCGCCCTGAATGGTCAATTGGTCGTGGCAGAGCTATCGGCGCGGCGCGATGGCGACAAGCTGCGCATCGAGGCAGTTTTGCTACCTCCCGGCCCAGGACGATAGGCCATGAGATGAGCAAGTCAAGAATTGGAATCATCTGCATTGCTGCGTTCTTGCTGGCGATGATAGTCAGGGCACCAGCGTGGCTTCTTACTAGTGAAGTATCCAAGCAAAGCAACGGCCGCATAGGGTTTTCAAACGTCACTGGTTCAATCTGGAACGGCAGCGCGCAGGTTAACTTCACCAAGGAAGGAATCAAACTTGACGAGGTTTCCTGGCAGTTCAGGCCGCTCGCCCTGCTCTTCCTAGAGGTGGTATTCACGACCCAGTTCAAAGGCGATGATGTTGCCGGTAAGGGCGCAATCTTGCTTCATTTCACAAGCATCGAGCTGCACGAGGTCGAGGCGACTTCGTCGGCACGTTTATTGTCGAGCGGTATCCCAGCTCTCGGTGTACTTGCCCCCGAGGGTAAGACAAGACTCCGAATCTATCGACTGGATTGCGCCGCCAAGCGTTGTGATGGAGATGCACACCTCGATATCGAGAACGCCGCATTGGGACTGAGCGAACTGAGGCCACTCGGCGACTACTCACTTGCGATCCTATTCAAGGGCACACGTGCCGACTATGAACTCAAAACAACAAAGGGCACCTTGCGCGCGGCTGGGCGCGGCGCTTGGGAGCTCGACAAGCAGCCGACTTTTGTGGGTGAAATATCCGCACCCCCCGATCAACTGCCGAAAGTACAAGGCTTCATGCGCCTCTTCGGCACACCCGACGAGCGCGGCGTGCTGCGCATCAACCGCTGACAGGCTTGCTGAATGAAAGATACCGTAACCACCGTACCGGACTACCGCGCACCATTCTGGCTGCCGGGCGGCCATGCCCAAACGGTCCATGCCTCGCTCTTCGCACCGAAGGCGTCGGTGAGCTACCGGCGAGAGCGCTGGGACACCACACCCAATGGTCAACCGGATGGCGACTTCATTGACGTGGACATCGTCGATGGCGATGCGGACAAACCCGTGCTGCTGCATTTCCATGGTCTGGAAGGCTCGTCGCAAAGCCAGTACGCGCTGGGCTTCATGGCGCGCTGCAAGGCGCTGGGCTGGACGGGCATAGTGGCGCAGTTTCGCGGCTGCTCCGGCGAACCCAACCGCCTGCCTCGCGCCTATCACTCCGGCGACAGCACGGAGATCGACTGGATCGTGCGCAAGGTGAAGGCACGCTTTCCCGACCGCAGGCTCTACACCGTCGGCGTGTCGCTGGGCGGCAACGCCATGCTGAAATGGCTGGGGGAACGCAACAGCGAAGCAGTACCCCTGGTCGATGCAGCCGCGGCTGTGTCAGCACCGGTTGATCTTATGGCGGCCGGGGAAGCGCTGGGTCGCGGCTTCAGCCTGAACTATGCCAAACACTTTCTCGCCACCATGCAGAAGAAGGCCACCCTCATGCACGCGCGGCATCCCGGCAGCTTTGACTTCGACCGCATGCAGCGTGCACGCAACCTGCGCGAATACGACGACGTCGTCACCGGCCCGCTGCACGGCTATCGCGACACCGACGACTACTGGACCCGCGCATCCAGCAAGCCCGGCCTGGTGGATGTCGCGTTGCCCACGCTGGTGTTGAATGCAAAGAACGATCCCTTCCTGCCCGCTGAAGCCTTGCCCGTGACGTCGCAGGTCTCCACCCACGTGTTGCTGGATCAGCCGGCGCAGGGGGGTCACGTTGGCTGGCCATCGTCGCGTTGGCCCGGTCACACGCAATGGCTCACGGATCGCGTGTTCCATTTTCTGCAGCACGGTGCATGACAGCTGGCATCACAGCATCGGCGCAGGGAGCCGTCAACGCCATCACCTTTCATGGCCTGCCTGCGCTCGCATTGCGCGGACCGCAAAATGCTACGGCCATCATCAGCCTGCACGGTGCGCAAGTACTGTCGTGGATCCCCGGCCAGGGCCGCGAGCGGATGTACCTCAGCGAGCGGAGCGATTTCTCCGGCTCTGCTGCCATCCGGGGTGGTGTACCGATCTGCTTTCCGCAGTTTTCCAGTCAGGGTGCGCTGCCCAAGCATGGACTGGTGCGCACGGTTACCTGGCAGCTGCTGACGCAACAGTGCAGCGACGAGTCCACCCGTGTATCGCTGGGCACGGCAGACAGTGTCGCAACAAGGGAACTGTGGCCGCATGCGTTCAGGCTCACGCTGCACGCTTTGCTGGAGGCCTCTGCCTTGACCCTCACACTGCAGGCAGAAAACAGCGGCGCAACGCCCTTTATTTTCACGGGTGCGCTACACACGTACCTCCGGGTGGCAGACATCAATGCGGCACACGTGGAGGGGCTGGACGGTGTGTCCTATCGCGATGCCGCCCATGACAACCGCACCGCTACGCAGCACGAGGCCCGCCTATCCTTCGACGGTGAAACCGATCGCGTGTATCACGCATCACCGTCACTGGCGTTGAACGATGCGGCTGGCAACGTACTGTCGATTGAGGCAACGGGGTTTCATGACACCGTGGTCTGGAACCCGGGGCCAACGCTGTGTGCGAACTTGCCCGACATGCCCGCTGAAGGCTACCGCCACATGCTGTGCATGGAAGCCGCCTCGGCCGATTCACCGGTCACGCTCGGCCCCGGCCAGTCCTGGGAGGGCTCGCAGCGCCTGCAGTCGCTTCCGAACCAACCGGCCTCCCCTGCCTGACCCTCCATTCAGCAAAGTCCCCACCATGCAAATCGCTCCCGACATCTTCAAGGCGTACGACATCCGCGGCATCGTCGATGAATCCCTCACCGAATCTGCAGCACAGGAAATCGGCCGCGGCCTTGGCACCCTTGCATTGCGGCGGGATCGCACGGATATCGTTGTCGGCCGCGACGGACGCCTTTCCGGGCCGCGACTCGCCAACGCCCTGTCGGACGGCATCCGTTCGACGGGCTGCAACGTCATCGATATCGGCCTGGTTGCGACGCCCCTCACCTACTTCGCGGCGCATGAGCTCGGCACGCACTGCGCGGTGATGGTCACGGGCAGCCACAACCCGCCGAACTACAACGGACTCAAGATGGTGATCGCTGGCGAGACCTTGTCGTCCGTCGCCATCCAGTCATTGCGCGCACAGATCGAGGCGAAGGATTTCCTCACAGGTCTTGGCGAATATTCGCAATGCGACATCTCGGCCGCCTACCTCGACCGCATCGTCGGCGACATCAAGCTCGCGCGCCCGATGAAGATCGTGCTCGACTGTGGCAACGGTGCGGCCGCCGCGTTTGCGCCAACCCTGTTCGAGCGACTGGGATGCGAGGTGGTGCCACTGTTCTGCGACGTCGATGGGAATTTCCCCAATCACCATCCCGACCCCTCGAAGCCAGAGAATCTTGAGGACGTGATCCAGGCGCTGCGCGACACCGATGCCGAGATTGGACTCGCATTCGATGGTGACGGCGACCGGCTGGGCGTGGTGACGAAGGATGGGCAGATCATTTTCCCGGACCGGCAGCTCATGCTGTTTGCGGCGGACGTGCTCTCGCGAAATCCGGGCGCTGAGATCATCTTCGACGTGAAGTCCACGCGCAATCTCTTCGGCTGGATCCGCGCGCACGGCGGCCAACCGACGCTCTGGAAAACTGGCCACTCGCTGATCAAGGCAAAGCTGAAGGAGACCGGCGCACCGTTGGCCGGCGAGATGAGCGGACACGTCTTTTTCAAAGAGCGTTGGTATGGATTTGACGATGGCATGTACGCGGGCGCGCGCCTGCTGGAAATCCTTTCACGCAACCCCGATCCGAGTGCCGCACTGAATGCGTTACCCAACTCGCTCTGCACGCCCGAGCTGAACCTGGCGATGATAGAAGGCGAGCATCACAAGCTGGTAGCGAGATTGCAATCCGAAGCCAGGTTTCCAACCGCCATGGAGTGCATCACATTGGATGGCCTGCGCGTGGAATATGCGGACGGCTTCGGCCTCATCCGCGCGTCGAACACGACACCGGTGGTGGTTTTCCGTTTTGAAGCCGACGACGAGGCGGCCATGGCGCGGATCAAGGCAGAGTGTCGGGCAGTGCTTGTTGCCGCGCTGCCGGAAGTGGCGCTGCCGTTCTGACGCCATGTTTCACTGCGAACCGATTATTCCCGGGCGGAAAATCAGGCATGACCGGATGGCTGCTTGACGTCGGCGAAACCAGTGCGTGGACGTGTTTGGCGGAAGCTGAATCCAGCGACGGGAAACGTGCCCGGAACATTGTCGAAGTGCGTGGGAGTCGTCATGATAAAGTCACACTCGTTCTTCACTGAGCCCGCCAGACGGCGAATCCGCATTTGACATGGCATCTCTTCCGCAATTACAACATCCCGACCCGACGGGAGAAGTTGGCAAGCAATTCAACGCAACGGGCCTATTGCGAATATTCGCAGGATGCCTGACGCTGATGGCGTCAATTTCTTCGGCAACGCACATCGAAGTGAGCGTGAAAGGCGCGGACGGTGCGCCGCTCACCGATGCGGTGGTCTATGCAGAGCCTGTACGCGGCACCACCCTGGCGAGGACGAAGAAAGAGATCTTCATCGAGCAGATCGACAAGGCATTTGTGCCCCAGGTGTCTGTGATCCAGACCGGCAGTGCCGTCAATTTCCCGAACCGCGACAGCGTCCGCCATCACGTCTATTCCTTCTCGCCCGCCAAGGTTTTCGAGATCAAACTGTTCTCTGGTGTCCCCGCGAAGCCGGTGGTGTTCGACAAGCCGGGGGAGGTAGTGATCGGCTGCAACATTCACGATCAGATGATTGCCCACGTACTGGTCGTTGATACGCCCTACTTCAGCAAGACCGGGAAAACTGGCATGGCACGCCTGGAAGGCTTGCCCGTGGGCGCCTACACGCTCGCGGTCTGGCATCCTGCCGCGTCGCCTGTGAAGGAGTCGCTTGTCTTGTCGCAACAGGGCCACAAGACGCAGCTCCAGCTTCTGCCGCGCGCGCAGGCGGCCTTGCCTCGGTGAAGGCGCCCATGGAACTGCCACCGCGCAATCGGTGGCGCTTCGAGCCACTCAAGCTCAACAGCCTTGAGAGCCGCATCGTTGTCTTCTTCGTGGCGCTGCTGATGGTGGTTCAACTGGCCGTTTTCCTGTCCATCCGAGCGGCCATCGAACAGGTGGCGCGGGTGAAGGTGCAGGACGAGCTCCAGGTGGGTCAGCGGGTGTTCATGCGGCTGCTCGATCAGAACAGCCAGCAATTGGTGGCGGCGACCAGTGTGCTGACGTATGACTATGGATTCCGGGAAGCGATACTGACCCGGGATCGGCCGACCGTGCTATCCGCCTTGTCCAATCACTCGCGCCGCGTCAACGCCGAAGGCATGACACTGGTCGGGCTCGACAACGTGGTGGTGGCGGACACACTGAACGAAGCCACTGCAGGCAAGCCGTTCCGGTTTCCGGCGCTTCTCCGCGAAGCAGCACAAACCGGCCAGGCAACCTCCATTGCCTACCTGGACCGCAAGGTCTACCAAATCGTAGTGGTCCCCGTGCTGGCGCCGTTGCCCACTGCATGGGTGGCGATGGCTTTCGTGATTGACGACGGACTGGCGCGCGAATTGCAACGCATCACGGGGCTGGATGTATCGTTCGTGGCCTTGCCCAACGATGGGCCGCCACAAGTGTCGGCGACGACCCTGGGTCAGTATTTGCGCGCCCAACTCCTGTTTGACCGCAACATTTACCGTCCTGACTCGGGCATTTTCAACCGCGACGCTGCCGGTGACTCGTTTCAGATGCTGGCAGTACCGCTGGCCCGATCGACCGACATCAGCGTGCATGCCGTGCTGCAACGGGCACTGTCTGAACACATGGTGCCGTATGGCCGGCTGCAGGTCATCCTGCTGTTTCTGTCTGCGCTCAGCATTGCGATCACACTGGTGGGTGCCTTGCGCATTGCGCGGCGAATCACGCAGCCCGTCACCCAGCTTGCCCACGCGGCCCGCCTCATGTCCAAGGGTGAATACACCCATGACATCGATGTGAAGCCCGGCGATGAAATTGGTGATCTCGCTGCAGCATTCAACACCATGGCAAAGGGCATGGCGGAGCGCGATACGGTTCGCGACATCCTCGGCAAAGTCGCATCGCATGCCGTGGCTGAACAGTTGCTCTCGCAGCAGATCGAGCTGGGGGGCGAAGAGCGCGAAGTCACCGTGATGTTCGCCGACATACGCAACTTCACGATGTTGTGTGAATCCCTGACACCAACGCAGACGCTGGCATTGCTGAATCGCTACCTCACGGAGATCGATGCGGTCATCGAGGAATTCGAAGGGGTCATCGACAAATACCCGGGTGATGGCGTCATGGCATTGTTTGGTGCACCGATCGCGAGAACAGACGACGCTGGTCGTGCCATGCAGGCTGCACTGGCCATCGTCAATCGCATCGCCGTGCTGGGACGCCAGCTGGCCGATGAGGGGATGCCAAACCCGGACATCGGCATCGGCATCAATACCGCGCGGGTGATCGCGGGCAACATCGGCTCCCCCAGCAGAATGAACTACACCGTCCTGGGTGATGGCGTGAATCTCGCCGCGCGGCTGGAGGGCCTCACCAAGCGATACCAGGTTCCGATTGTGGTCGGTGAAACAACGCGCACACGCGTAAGCAACCTTGCATGGCGGGAGCTGGACAAGGTGCTCGTGAAGGGCAAGACCGTGCCTGTCAGGATTTTTCAGCCACTGGGCTCGGATTCGACACTGTCCAGCCTCGAGGCACAGCTGCTCGACCAGTATCACGGTGCAGTTTCCGCGTACCGGGAACGCCGCTGGCCAGAAGCGCGCAACAGCTTCAACTCGCTACTCAGCCAACCGTACTACCGCCGTCTTGCTGAACTCTATCTTGGCTATCTTGATGACGCCGAAGCCCATCCGCAGTCAGCAAACTGGGACGGCAGTTTCACGCTGTACGAAAAGTAGCGCCGACCATCCGTTTCAGTACCGGTGCGGTGCGAATATTCGCACCGCACTTCACGAACTCGATGTCACTACCTCGATGTCACTACCTCGATGTCGGCTCAGATGGCGCGGATACCTCCTGCGGCGGGAAGAAGAAACCCTTGGGACTGGCCAGGAATCGCTTCCATAGCAAGTGCAGCAGTTCTCCGAATCGGTCGAAACGCACGCCGCGGGACTTCAACGCGACATAGAGGGCCAGAGAGAAGCTGACCGCAAGGTTGGTGAGGCCGATCAGCCCGATGCCCAGAATCGACACCAGAATGGTCACAAGGGGCACCTCGAAATTCAGGCCCACGACACCATAGGCCAGATTGGCTGCCGAGAACGTGACATGGCGGATGTCGATGGGCAATCCCAGAATCCAGCCCAGCGTACCCATCGAGCCCAGCATGATGCCGAAGAAGAAATTTCCCGCGAGGCCGCCCAGGTTGTTGCCGAGATATCCGGCGAAGCGGCGTTGAAGGGACTCACCCAGCAAGGCGCGCAGCCACGACAACTGGATGATGCGTTCCGGGATGCGGTTGTAACTGGCTTTATTGTCGTAGTAGCCGGATATCAACCCTGCGAGGAAGAGACAGACCCCGGCGATCGCTGCATGGAACAGCGCCAGACTCGTGAAGGGATTGATGCTGTGGAGCAGGTACTGCGCATTCTCCGGCGATGCCGGATTGATGCCGTAGAAGTGAAGCAGCGCCATCGCGATGGCAAACGATACCGGAATGGCCAACATCACATTGCCAAGAATCGCGACGATCTGGGTGCGCACCACCACTGCAATCAACTCCACGAGATCATCGAGTGGGGCACGCTTGCGTTCCGTGCTCTCTTCCAGCGTCGCTGCGATGGTGGCAGCGGTCATCGCCGGCTGCTTGGTCGCAATGGTGAAGTGGAGCACGTGCACAAGCATGAAGCCCAGCGAGTAATTCATGCTGTACGCAATAGCCTGCCAGAGCGGTGCCAGCGCAAGCTTGGACAGATAAATCTTGATGAGCGCCATGAAGCCCACGATGATGCCCGCACCTGCAGCCGAGCCTGCCATGCCGAAGTACTCGCGTCGCGTCGTTGCCGCATAGTGCTCGCCGGTCTTGCTCGCATTCTCGGTGACCTGCAGGGCCAGCAGGTCGGTCGCACGTCGCCAGACGTCACGCAAGCTGTACTTGCGGTTATCCTCGCGAACCAGCTCCCGGAACAGTGCCAGCGCTACCGTGCGCTGCAATACGGTCTCTGCTGGATTGATCAGCGAGAGAACTGATCGAAGCCGCTCGATCAGCTGCAATCCCCGCTGCAGCTGAAAGGTGAGGCTCACGCTAGCGCCAGTCTGCCGCGCGAGGCGCCGAACACGTCCGAGGACCGCTGCACACTGATCGAGCATCACGCTGGTTTGGGCGGTGTCGACTTGATGTTCCGTTCCACCATCAGCCTGCATTGATGCCAGGCTGCGATGCAGCGCCACATTTTGCGCAAGAAATGGCGACTCGACGCTTTCCAGTTGCGGATACACACGCGACAACTCAGTGTCAAGGCCCAGCGCTGCCAGCCGGGCTGAAAGCATCTGTGCGGCGAGACTCAACTCCGCTATGATGCGCGCATGCGCGGGATGCGCCGAGTTGGAGAATCCTATGGCAGCGATCAACTCGCCCCAGATCGTATCGGGTACGGCCGACACCCAGAGGTGGTCTGTCTCGCGATGAAAGACAATGCCGAAGAGATCCCTCAGATGGTCATCTCGCCGCACATCCGGCAATAGCCGATGGACAAAGCGCTGCCAGAGCGTGGTAAAGAACCCGCGGTGGGTCAGAATGCCGGTCTCGGTGTAGAGGTACACGTGCCGCCGGGCGGCCATCAGTTCAAGCAG
Organism: Betaproteobacteria bacterium; assembly: GCA_031394355.1. GTDB lineage: Bacteria > Pseudomonadota > Gammaproteobacteria > Burkholderiales > Usitatibacteraceae > JAEUMY01. The sequence goes on from JANNSU010000047.1 coordinate 15,486, forward strand.
GTAGTTGCGCAGCCGAAGTGCATCATCAGGGACATGCCTCAAGTGCAACGCGAGGCTTTGCAATACGATGACTGCCGCGGCACTGTCCGAGCTGTGTCGGGGACGAATGCTGGAGACGAGCTCGATCAGAGGGGCCGGCGTGCCTGCCAACTGCGGGTCATTGAGGAGGCGCAGGGATTCAATGGCGTTCATTCGAATGCTCTCTGCGGTGCCGCGGCAGGCATATCGTGCGCGGAAAGATTCAAGGTGGCGGCATCCGGCTTTCTGCGGTCGAGATAAAGTGATATCCAGGCGAGCGCCAACAGCACGGTAAACAGTTGCGCATTCGCCGGAATCTGCAGATTGAAGTCCACCCAACTGTGGATCATGAGCGCAAGGATGCCCATGAAGCTGGCAAACGCCATGCCACGCAGGAGCGGGTCGCGCCTCAACCATTGCGCCCGCAGTGCAACCGCCGCCGACAGTATGACCAGGAAGCCGAGAATGCTGAATCCGACCCATCCGGTTTCTGCCGCAAGCTGGGCAAAATCATTGTGGGCATAGTCGAAGAAAGTTTCGACATTGGGGCCACGATAGATGGGAAAGACCACGTAAAACGTGCCCGCGCCCGATCCAAAAATCGGGTAGTCATTGATGTGGGAAAACACGAATTCGGACGGGTCCTGGCGCTCCTGGAACTCCTGCGTGGTGGTGGCCTCGATCCGCTGGGCAAGCTTCTGGACGCCAAACCAGCTGCCCACGATGAGCAGATCAATGACCAGCAAGCTGGACAGGAGCAGCACCGTGCCCCTCGGGGCATGACGAGAGAGCAGCAGCCCGAGCACGCCGGCAATAATGAGGCTGACGAAAAACGCCGTGTTGCCCATGCGGGAATGCGTGGTCGTGAGCGCAATGACCAGAATGCAGAGTGCCAGCCTGAGCTGAATTTTTCGGCTGAACATCAGTTCGAGCATGGCTTTGGCAAACTGGCGCCACGTCTCGTACCGCCGATCCTTGATGTCAGCCAACAGCAATCCGATGCCGAGCGACAGACACATCACCAGCCAGCCCGCAAAGTGATTGCGATTGGGGAATGTCGCACTGGCGGATCCACCGTGCTCGATGGTGGTTCCAAACCAATTGTGAGTCACCGCGCCGAGGTGCATCAGGACCCCGTAAACGGACAAAACCAGTGCAGTCGCGACCAGCGCCAGCGCAAGCGTCCTCGCGCGCTCGCGATTGCTGACAAGCAACAGTGTCAGAACAAAGGCGCAGTAGTAGCCAAGGCTCCTGAACAGCGCTGAACGGGTGGCAAAGGCATCCAGCGACAAGGTCATGCCTGCTTCAGTGGGCACCACCTGCCTTGCGATCTCGTGCGCAGCATGCACAGTGGGCGAGAGCCAGCCCACTATCGCTGGGGGCAATGGGAGTTGCTGAAGCACAAGCAGGATCAGCCAGGCCAGAAAGGCGGCATGTGCCGGCCAGGCCGCTCGGAATACTGGCGACACGTTGGCCTTGCCTCCAGCCCACAGCATCAGCCAAAGGGAAAGCGTTATGAACAAGGCGACCTGCAGCAGGGACCACGCCCAGGGTCGATTGCTGCCTACGGGGATTGGCGCCAGAACAATCAGTGTCAGAAAGGCATAGAACAGCAGCTTTTCGAATCGCACTGAGTCCAATCGACCCATCGCAACTGACCATAGATCCCTGGCGCGGCGGACTGGACGCCACAAGCGGTGATGGCGGCCCGGTCCTGCATCGCTTCGATTGCGCGAGACTGAATCCATGTTTTGCTTCAATCAAACAAAAAAGCGGCCACCCTCTTCGGGTGGCCGCTTTTCCGATGCTGTGACAGGCAAATCAGCGCGCGCTGGTACCACCACCACCAGAGCCACCTGAACCGGAACTACCGGAGTTTCCGGTCGAGCCCGGGGTGCCCTGCTGCTGCTGTTGCTGCTGCTGCTGTTGCTGCTGTTGCTGCTGTTGTTGTTGCTGCTGCGAGGCCTGCTGAGACTGATTGACCTGTTGTTGCTGTTGCTGCGATTGCTGCTGCTGCTGAGCCTGGTTCAGCTTTTGATTGTTCGCACCAGCATTCTGGCGAGTTTGACCGGCGGTGCCTTGGGTGATCTGTCCATTCCGATTCTGGAACAAGCCCTGACCGGCACCGATCCGCTGGCCGCCAGCTTGAGCCACGATGATCGGGAGGCCACCTTCTGATACTTCGACCGGCAGACTCATTCCCGTCATGTTTCCCGACATCGGCGCAACCGATGCGGTTGCCTTGCCCCCAAAGTATTCCACTGCGCCCGTCTCGACGGTGACATAAACATCGCCGTCAGCAGCACCCATCTCGGTATCCGTACCCCGAATTCCGATGGTTGCATTGCCTGCACGGTAAGCGACCGCTTGAGGACGACCTTTGCCAATCAAGCCAGTGATGGCACGCATGCCGCCCTCTGCCAAGGACAGGAGCACATTGCTTTTCGCAGGTTCCTTGCGGTCATACACGAAATTGTTGACCACCAGCCTGGAATTGGCCGTCAGCGCGACGACCTGGCCATCTTCAAACCGCAAAACGATGGACGATGAAGCCCCAGTCGAAATCGTCTCGCCCTGATTGACGTCATCACCCTTGCGCAACGTACGCGGGGCACCTGCACCAGGAAGTGCTTGTGCCGTGCCGGTCACTGCATCCACGACTGCGGGTGCAGCGAACGCAAACTGCACTGCAAATGCCATCGACAACGCCAAAAATGCCAACCATGTTTTCTTGATCATTTCATATCTCCTTATCCCTAAAGCCATCAAATCCTGGAACCCGAACTAACGGGGTACGCACCCAAACTGTTCACCGAAAGAAGGCAAGGCTGCGCAAGCTTCCGAAAGCCTACCACGCTTGCGTATCAATTTCACCATTTCTTGCTTCTGACGGTGCATGCCGCGCTCAAGCGCAGCAACCACCACTTTACGACTTTCGCCAGACGATTCATCCCAGAGGGCAAGCCCGATATCCACCAGGACCCATTGCACCCAGGGTTCCCACTTTCCCAGAGCGCCCGCTTGATGCATCGCCAGGAACAATTCCTGATCTATCTGGCCCAGATAGTACTTGCTACGCACAACATTGGCCCAAGTATATGAAGACGTCGGCCGGATAACCAGTGCCGCCTTGAAGTGCTGAAGTGCCTGGTCCTGAAAAACTTGCGAACCGGCGCCTGTGGTCAGCCGCTGGGCGTGCCAAACACCCAGCATTTCTTCCATCATCGGCGAACCGCCCGAATTCCTGTTTGCCGCAGCCAGCCTGTCCCGAGTCGTCAGCCATTGATCCAGTGCTGGCATTGATTCAGACTCTCGCCATGTCACGACGTCCAGCTCTGCATTGAGGTACTGCAAGTCCGCAAAAACTTGACGCACAGCCACCAGAGCCAATACTAGCAACAGCCCGGCCCCGCAGAAGGCTGCAAGCTTCTTTGCGCCGTAAACCTGCGGTCGGCCCATGGCGGCGCTATTTTTTGGTGGTGTATCCGTACTGATATCCCTTGTACCCACCATAGCCCGAATATTCGCCGTAGTAACGCTCGGCCTTCTCGATGTCCAACTGATTCAGCACAACCCCGGCCAACGGCGCATTCACCTGACGCAAGCGCTTGATGCCATTCTGCGCAAGCTGATACGGCGTTGAATCGGCGCGCACCACATAGATCATGGCATTGGCAATCTGCGACAGCACCAGCGCGTCGCTCACCAGTTGTATCGGCGCGCTATCGATGATGATGATATCGAAGGACTCCTTCAGTTTGGCAATCGCATCGGAAAAGCGCTTGGAAGACAGCATCTCAAGCGGATTGGGCGGAATATCGCCAGCCGTCATGATGTGCAGACCGGATTTCGGGTCCTGGAAAATGCACTGCGCGGCCGTTGCGGTCCCCGCCACCAGGCTGGACAGTCCGTGGTGTCCCGAGTCCAGTCCCAGCAGTTTGCCGATCTTTGGTCGTCGCAAGTCTGCGTCAATCAGCAAGACACGCTTTACCTGGGCCAAGGCGCAGGCCAGATTGAACGAGACAGTCGTCTTTCCTTCTTCCGGGACTGAAGACGTGATCACCAACACCTTGTGGGCACTGTCCAGGGCGGTCATCAGCACGCTGGTTCGGATGGTGCGTATGGACTCGGCAAACAAAGACTGGGAATCATTGAAAAACGCGAGCTCGGATTTGAAGCCCCTCTTGCCGAATCCTTTGACTTTTTGCAGGTAGCCCAACACCGGCAGCTTGAGACGGCGCTCAACCTCATTCGTGGAATTCAATGTGTTGTTGAGTCGTTCCAGAAGCAGCGCCAGCAACATGCCGACCACGAGCGCTGCGGCGGTAGCAAGCAGAACAATCTGGGTCTTACGGGGCGCGTGAGGAATGCTGGCCACTGTCGACGGGTCTACTACTCTGGCTACAGTGGACTGCAGATCACCGGCAACATTGGTTTCCTTGAAGCGGGACAGGAACATGTCATAGAGCTGCCTGTTCTGCTGCGCTTCACGTTCCAGCACGCCGAGCTGAAACTCCTTGCGATTCATGCTCTGAATTTCTGCACGGCTTTGCCCCAGCGCGCGTTCGACGGCCTGCTCGTTTGCGCGGGCAACCTCATACTCCTTGCTGATTCCGGCTACCACGCTATCGATCTGGCGCTTCGTTGCATCTCGTGCCGAGGCAACCTCTGCATTGGCCTGGATCATCCGGGGATGCTCTGCACCATACCGCTTGCTGGCATCGGAAAGCTTCCTTTCCGCATCAGCTTCCTGCTCCTTCAGCTTCTGCACCAATGGGTGTCGAAGTACAGCCGGAATCGAGTCATAGCTGATGGCAGACTTGCCCTGCCGAATGGCCTGCACCTGATTGAAGATGCTCTCCGCCTCTGCACGCTTGGTCCTTGATGCAACCAAAGTAGACATGGCCTCTTCAAGCCCTTTTGATGCGCCTGACAATGCGACGCCTTTTGCATCGACGATGCGCTCCCGCTCACGATAGTCCTGAAGCGACTTTTCGGAAACCTCGACTTTGCTGCGTAATCCACTCAGTCGCTCGGTCAGCCAGCTGCTGGCCTTTTGGGTCATGGCCACCCTGGATTCCAGGTCACTCTCGATGTAAACCTCTGCCAGCGTATTCGGGACCTTTGCCGCGAGCTCCTTGTCCTCGGCAACAAAGCTGATCTGCACCAATTGGCTGTTGCGGACGGGCTGCACCTGCAGCAGGCGCGAAAATTTGAGCAAGATTGCCTTCGACCGATCATTCGGGTCCGCTGCCTTCTTCGACCCAAAGAACGCCTCTGGCAACCACGAAGGGCCGGGCTCATTCGCCACCGGTTCACCAAACTCGGGGTGTTTGGCGAGAGCGAGCTTCTCTATGACCTTCCGCGACAACTCGGCCGACTTGAGAATTTCAACCTGGGTCTGAAAATACTCCCGGTTTCCGCCCAGATTGCTGTAGACCTCTTCGATCGAGACAACCTTGGACTTCCCTTGTTCGATGAGCAACGTGGCCGTAGACCGGTACGTTGGCGTGATGGTGAATACCATCAACACCGCAAGGATTCCCACCAAAACGGTGAGCGCCAGGATGCTCCACTTGTGGCGGGCTATGCTCCGCCAATATTCGAGGATATCGAGTTGCTCGCGCTCGTCGGATCCTTGGGCGAGCACAGCGTTGCGCTCGTTGAAAGTCAAATCATTCATGCTTGGCAACGCCCTTAAAAGAAGCTTTCTTCAACGGTCAGGATATCGCCGGGGAACATGGGTGCACTGAGGTCCACACGCTTTGGCGTTGCAGACTTGTCGTCTTCACGAATGACATTGATTTTCTCGCGGGACGCGCGCTCCTTGAATCCGCCGGCGAGAGAAATGGCCTTGCGAACGGTCAATCCCGGCGAGAAAGGGTAGCCACCCGGCTTTTCAACCAGACCATTGACGAAGAATTTTCTGTACTCGTCAATCGTGACCGTGACTTGCGGATTCAGCAGATAACGGCCTTTCAATCCACTGGTGATGTGGTCACGCAAACCACCTACCGTCATGCCACGGACCCGAATCTCTCCGAGAACCGGAAACGAAATCGTTCCAGCATCCGAAAGACGCAGCTTCTCCCGCTTGAGCTCGTCCTCGCCCAACACCTGGATGGTGATCGTGTCACCGGCCCCCAGCTTGTAGCTGGACAACTCTCCGTCCTGCGCAATGGATGACCATGACTGGAGAACAAACAGCAGGAAAATAAGCCGTGCGAATCGTCGCATATTGCCCTTGTTCAAAGAAAAATGCTCCCCGGTCCAATACGAACCGGGGAGCGCTGCAGATTCAACGCAATACGATCAGGTCAGCCAGCGAAACGGCCGAGCATGCGGTTAAAGCTTTGCCCCCACGGTAAACATGACCTGATTGCGCTTGTAGAGGAAAGCCGACTGGTTGGAGTCACGATCACTGCGGGTGAAGTCCGCACCCAGCTCCAGATTCCTGCCCAGCTTGTACGTGACCTTTACGCCGAAGGCATCCGTCTCATCCTTGCGGGACGCCCCTGCCCCCAGGAAATCATCCTGAGTGAAGGTGTAAGAGGCGGACGTGAGCACACGCGAGCTCCAGTTGTGAGTCCACGCCGCACCCGTGCGCTTCGTAAGAAGGAAGTCGCCGACACCCGATGACTCACCAAAAGACTTGCTCGAGAAGAAATCGACTTTGGAATAGGTCAACGGCTTCCATTCCACACCAATCTCCCAGCTTGAGCCGGAAAAGTTCGAGCGAGCGGAGGAGTTGAAGTCTTTCTTCTGACGACCTACTTTGACGGTGCCAGACGTGGCGGCTGTTGCCTCCCACGTTACACCCGCGTAGTAGCGGCTTTCCTTGCTGCCCAGCGTGGAGCCGGATTGCACATAGTCATACTCTGAACGCTGAGCCTCGACCAGGAAAGACGTCCGGGGCAGCAATCGCGCGAAGAACGTGCCACGAAACTTGTCAGTATCACGATCTGCGGACGCTGTCGCGGCGCGATTGTTGCGGTACCGCTTGTTATTGGCATTGGCAGCAAGCTCGAATCGTCCGCGCGCCTCGTTACCACCGAAAGCGTACAGCGCATCCAGGCCGGTATCCCGGTAAACGTCCGGGCGATCCGAAATGCCACGATCCGTGGAGCCGCGGGGATCATGGCCCCGATCATACTGCGCCCCCAGCCGCAAGCCGCTTCGCGACGAAAACTGGAAGTCACCGGAAGCACGCGACGTGTAATCACGGTAATTGTCAGCCGAGCTGTCGGTGTAGTTGGCCCCTCTGAGATCAAGCCCAAATCGAAGGACAGCATTGCGTTGCCGCGCTTCAAACAATGCGCCAGCGTCAAGCGTCAGCAACTCAGAGCGGGTCTTGCTGGTGTTGCCGAGAAACAAATTGTCGTCTCGACCAAGGCCCAGCTTGGCGTAGGGATAGACCGCCATACCGTCGGCGAGAGAAATACCGCGCGGGCTATCTTCCTGAGGCTTGCCGCCGCCGATTTCATATTGAGGCTTTGCAGGGCCTGTCTGTGCGTGCACATTGATTGAAACAGCCGTCAGCACGGCGAATGCCAGAGCAGAAGTCTTGCAGATACGGTTCATGATGAATTCCTGATTTTTATTTGAAGAGAGTCAGAGTGGATGCAAAAAAGGGGGAGACGGCCATCAACGTGCGCTGGTTCCGCCGCCGCCTGAGCCGCTGGATCCCGACGATCCGGAAGTGTTGCCGCCAACGTTACCTGATCGGGCAAGGTTACTTTGCGCGGAGGAGATGATTGATTGCACCGTGTTTTGCGGCAACCCACTATTCAAGGCTGCAGCACTGACGGTGCCAGCAGGAACCCCCGCATTCAGCGCGGCGCCGAGAACCATAGCCGGGTCACCCCCCGCACGCAAAACCGATGAAATGGCAGCGGCCGGGGCAACCCCGTTCGCCAAAAGCGATGCGGTAACCACATCGGCCGAGATTCCCGCTGCAAGCGCTTCCCGGGCGATATCGGCAGGCTGCTGTCCGGCAGCAAGCTTTGCCTTGGCTTCAGCTTGAACCTGTGCGGGTGATTGTCCCGGGACAAATGCAGCCAGCGCATGGTTGCCCATCAGCAACAAGCCCACAAAAAATGCGAATTTGGATTTCATGTCCGCCTCCAAATGGGATAAATATTCTGACAATACAAGTAATTACTTGATCGAATTACCGCGAATCGTACGCGGGCAAGCAGAATGCGTCAACCAGAACGCATGCCTAGCCAAATTCCACACCAATATTGTTTCACTTTTGGTATCTCACAATCCTCACGCAATCAATCGTCTTTCCTAAAATGCATGATGGGGAGGGATTGCCATTTCCGTTATTGGGGCTCAATTCATCCTATTAGTGACGTATGCTGCACCATTCCATTGAGTATCAATTTGCTCGAGTTACCCAGATTGATATACGGCCCCAACGAGGAATCCCAAGGTTTCGCCGCAAGGTGCTGACTCTTCGTCATGCGCACCCTGTAAACAATTCGCATACCAGACTCACCAAGTACTGTGTTGCATGGCAACATTCAATCTGTGCGGTAAACATGTAAATTGCGGCCATGCAGCAAAAAATTATTGGCGTGATCTTGGCTGGCGGCTCCGGCACACGTTTGTGGCCCCTTTCCCGGCTGCAACTCCCCAAGCAGTTTTTGGCCATCACTGGCCAAAGGACGCTGCTGGAAGCCACTATTGATCGCCTTGACCCATTGATTGGCAAGGAGGACATCTTGGTGGTCTCAAGCGCAGCCAATGCTTACGGGGGAAGATTTGCTGCTCTTGCGCCCAATCAAATATTGCTCGAGCCCTGTGGTCGCAACACAGCACCCGCCATTGCACTAGCAGCGCACTACGTAATGGAGAAGGAACCGGACGCCATCTTAGTCATATTACCAGCGGACCATATCATCAAGGAAACTCAAGCATTTCAAGCTTGCTTAAAGCGCGCAATTGATGCCGCGAGTGAAGGCAAGCTTGTCACTTTGGGTATTGATGCAACCTTTCCTGAAACTGGATTTGGGTATCTCAAAGCGATAGGTGATGGATCAGCGGCCCGACCGGTCCAATCATTCAGGGAAAAGCCGGATGCTGCTACTGCTACCCGCCTGCTGGACGAAGGCAACTGGTACTGGAATTCGGGCATTTTTGTCTGGAAGGCTTCAACTCTACTGACTGCTCTTCAAGAATATGCGCCTGACATTGCCAAACCCATTCAGGCACTTGCAAATGCCGCCAAGACACTGGGTTGGAAGAAAGCCATTGAAAAGCACTTTGCCGAAATTCCAAGTCGGTCGATTGACCATGCAGTCATGGAAAAGGCAAGAAACGTTTGGGCAGTGCCCGCACAAATCGGCTGGTCTGACGTGGGCAGCTGGGACGCCGTCTTTGATATTGCTGACAAAGACAGCAATGGAAATGCACTGCAAGGCAATGCCTTGGCTTTAGATTGCCGCAACACTCTAGTACGAGCTGAAAAACGTCTAGTGGCGACTATTGGCTTGGAACAAGTTGTAGTTGTGGAGACGGCCGACGCGGTGCTTGTGGCCAAGCGAGGTCACTCCCAAGCCGTAAAGACCATCGTGGATCAGCTACAAGCGCGCCAGGCTCGCGAGCATATTGAACACCTTACAGTGCAGCGACCGTGGGGCAGCTACACAGTGCTCGAAGAAGGGCCAGCATTCAAGTTGAAGCGAATTGAAGTGAACCCCGGGGGCCGCCTTAGCCTTCAAAGCCACAAACTACGCTCAGAACACTGGGTAGTGATTGAGGGAGTGGCAACAGTGACTTGCGATACAAAGGTCAGTGAAGTGAGAGTCAACGAAAGCACCTTCATTCCAATTGGCGCCAAGCACCGCCTCGAAAATTTGGGCACTGAAACATTGCGAATCATTGAAGTGCAAGTTGGAAGTTATGTCGGAGAAGACGACATCCAGCGGTATGAAGACTCCTATGGTCGAGTTACACAATGACAATTGCAGACCGCGCAGCGATCGATTCACCTTGTCGCGATTTCCACCGATTCTTGGGCAGGTAATCACAGCAGTACCCCACAAGTACGTATCCGGTGTCCGTGGTCTGACTCGCCACAGCACTTCACTCATTTCCTTAGCTTGCTTTTGAGTTCAAACAACTAAACATCGAACACCATGGCCGAAGAACATCGAGTAGCCCTGATTACGGGGATCACAGGGCAAGACGGATCCTACTTGGCGGAATTTCTGCTGGACAAGGGCTACGTGGTGCACGGCATCAAGCGCCGCAGCTCCCTGTTCAATACAGACCGCATTGATCATCTCTACAAAGATCCGCATGAAGGCGAAGTAAAATTTCACCTGCATCATGGTGACCTCACGGACTCCATGAGCCTTACACGCATTATTCAACAAACTCGACCAGACGAAATCTACAATCTGGCGGCACAAAGTCACGTTGCTGTGAGTTTTGAAGAGCCGGAATACACCGCCAATTCAGACGGTCTTGGTACTTTACGTATTCTGGAAGCCATGCGCATTCTGGGGATGGAGAAAACGACCCGCTTCTATCAAGCCTCCACTTCAGAACTCTTCGGCATGGTCCAGGAAATTCCTCAGAGAGAGACTACGCCCTTTTATCCACGCTCCCCCTATGCGGTGGCAAAACTTTATGCATATTGGATAACCGTCAACTATCGCGAGGCCTATGGGCTCTATGCATGCAACGGAATCTTGTTCAACCATGAGTCGCCGGTACGGGGCGAAACTTTTGTTACTAGAAAGATTACTCGAGCTTTGGCTCGGATTGCACTAGGACAACAGAAATGCCTTTATTTGGGCAACTTGAACGCAATGCGTGACTGGGGCCATGCCCGCGACTATGTCGAAGCCCAGTGGCTAATGCTGCAACAAGAAAGGCCTGAAGATTTCGTCATTGCTACCGGCAAACAATTCACCGTGCGCGAATTTGTGAACGCGGCTGCAGGCGAGTTGGGGATCAGGATGCGCTGGGAGGGGAAAGGTGTAGATGAAATTGGCATTCTCGAAAGTTTTGATCCTCCCTCCAGCAGGACAAAAAGAGACCCTGGCCCGGCGCCAACCGGGAACCAGTACCTAGCGGAAAGTATGCGCAGCGCAGCAGATTTTGAGTTTGCTGCGACGCAATCTTGTTCGGGTCGGGTCGGCGACACCATAGTTCGTATCGACCCAAAGTACTTTCGACCAACTGAAGTGGAAACTCTGTTGGGTGACCCCACCAAAGCTCATCAGAAGCTCGGCTGGTCTCCGAAAGTTCAGTTCAAAGACTTGGTCTGCGAGATGATGCGGGCGGATTTCGAATCGGCAAAGCGGGACGCGCTCGTGGTGAGCCACGGGTACACGGCCCGCAATCACAATGAGTAAATTATCCAACTACGACTCGAGAATATTCGTGGCAGGGCATCGTGGCCTTGCTGGTTCCGCTATCGTGCGCGCACTCCAGTCACGGGGATACAGCAACCTGATTCTGCGCACTCACACTGAACTGGACCTGACTGACCAGTACGCGACAAGGGATTTCTTTGCCAAGGAACGCCCAGACTATGTTTTCTTGGCAGCAGCCAAAGTCGGAGGCATTCTGGCCAACGACACATTTCCTGCTGCGTTTATCCACGAGAATCTGGCGATCCAAACCAATGTCATTCATGAGAGCTGGCAAAGCGGTGTAAAACGCCTTCTATTTCTCGGTTCTAGCTGCATCTATCCTCGTAGTTGTCCTCAGCCCATCAGAGAAGAGTATCTCCTAACCGGGCCTCTGGAACGAACCAATCAAGCATATGCGATTGCTAAAATTGCGGGCATCGAAATGTGCCGTGCCTTCAACCAGGAGCGGTCTACCAGGTTCGCATGTGCGATGCCTACCAATCTTTATGGTCCCAATGACAGCTATTCAAGTGATAATTCTCACGTCATTCCGGCATTAATAAAGAAGCTTGATGAAGCTGCGTCGAGTTCCACAAGCACCGTTAGCCTCTGGGGTACTGGCACGCCTCGCAGAGAATTCTTGCATTCTTCGGATCTGGCTGAGGCATGTATAGCAATACTCCAGCTTCGGGATGACCAATTTGATGAAATTGTGTTGGGTCGAAGCCCACTGATCAATATTGGCTCTGGTGAAGAAGTCACTATCGCCGAGCTGGCTTCACTCATTTCAGAAGTGGTTGGATTTCGCGGAAACCTACTTTGGGATCACTCCAAACCGGATGGAACACCAAGAAAATTGCTGGACTCAAGCTTGATTCGAATGACCGGGTGGTCCAACAAGGTAGATCTTCGCTCAGGCGTACTTATGGCGCACAAAGACTTCAAACTCAATCGCAAATTTAGCGTCTGAAACAGTTCAATGTCTACATGCGTAGAACATTGCTGACCTAGTAATAGAGAGACTCACGAATGTGCGGAATTGCTGGTGCCTGGGGAGCTCCCGGCCACGAAATGAGTAACAACCTCCAGAAAATGGTTTCCTCGCTATCACACCGGGGGCCAGACCATGAAGGTATCTGGCTGGATGAATCGCAAGGCCTTGGCTTGGGGCATAGGAGGTTGGCTATTCTTGACCTTAGTGCAACTGGCAATCAGCCAATGACATCGAAATGTGGTCGCTACGTCTTAACGTTTAACGGTGAAATCTACAACTTCCTCGAACTGAGGAAGAAACTGCTTGAACATGACCCAGGCATCATCTTTGAGGGAGAGTCAGATACCGAAGTACTGCTCGCCTCCCTCTCCCAGTGGGGTTTGCAGAACACGCTTAGAGACTCAGTTGGAATGTTCGCTTTGGCATTGTGGGATAGAGCAATGCAAAAGCTCACACTTGCCCGCGATAGACTTGGAGAGAAGCCCTTGTATTACGGGTGGTGCAACAGAGTCTTCCTGTTCGGCTCTGAATTGAAATCCTTGCGGCAACACTCCGCATTTCGCTCAGACATTGATCGGAATGCACTTGCTTCCTACATGGAACGTGGATACATATCTTCTCCGAGATCGATTTATCGAAATATATTCAAGCTACCTCCCGGCCACTTCATTTCCATTGATTCTCCGGCTAGGGCCCAATCGAATTTGAACCAGCCTGCTGAATATTGGAGCGCCCCCAAACCAAGGGCTAAAGTTGCCAATGCAGAATCCACAAATTTCAATTCTGTAGTGGCAATAACACAACTCGAACAAGTACTTGGAGATGCCGTTAAATCACAGATGGTGGCGGATGTAGGTGTCGGTGCATTTTTATCGGGAGGCATAGATTCGTCTTTGATCGTTGCTCTCATGCAGCAGCAAAGCCTTCGAAAGGTCAAGACTTTTGCTGTTGGGTTTGAAGAAGCCGACTATAACGAGGCACATCATGCAAGGCGCATAGCAGAACATTTGGGCACCGACCACTCGGAGCTCATAGTTGACTCAAGAGCCGCACTGGATGTCATTCCCTGTCTTGCAACGATTTATGACGAACCATTTGCGGACCCGTCTCAAATTCCAACGGTGTTGCTAGCCCGATTTACACGGTCTTCTGTAAAGGTAAGCCTTTCGGGAGACGGAGGCGATGAACTGTTCGGGGGATATGCACGCTATCGGCAGGGCGAGCAAATATGGTCGACTGTCAGCCAGCTTCCGCCATGGTCCCGCAGACTTTCAGCGAGCACCCTGGGCTTGATTCAGTATTTGCTTCAACTCAGTGCGCATACTGCAAGCACCTCTCCCAAGCCCACTGGACTCAGCGTAGTTCTAAATGACAGGAGACTTGAGAGGCTAAAGTTAGTGCTAGGAGCCAATGGATTTCGAGATTTTTACTCGAAGCTCACTGCGCATTGGATGCATCCCGGACTGGTACTAGGTACAGACACTATGGACGAACCCCAGCATTTCTCGGCAGGGGACGAGTTCGCAGACCCGATTGGAACAATGATGTACTTGGACACCGTAGGCTATCTGCCGGATGATATTCTGGTCAAGGTTGATCGAGCTGGAATGTCAGTAGGCTTGGAGACTCGGATACCCTTTTTGGACCATAGAGTAGTGGAGTTTGCCAATTCACTGCCGGCAAGCTTCAAGGCGCGCGCGGGGCATCCAAAGTGGCTATTAAAGCAACTATTGGGAAAGCTTGTGCCTGCCGAACTTTTTGATCGGCCCAAAATGGGCTTTGGCATACCCGTTGGCAGTTGGTTGCGAGGTCCGTTGGTTGACTGGGCAGAGTCACTGTTATCCCCGTCGGCTCTCCACGCTCAAGGATTCTTGAATACACAATTGGTACGCCAAGCGTGGGACGCTCACAAGAATGGGCAGCAAGACTTGCAGTTCCAACTATGGAATGTCCTTATGTTTCAATCCTGGTTAGCAGAGCAGCAACAGTAGGATCGCCTCCAAAAGCAACAATCAACTGAGTACCAATTCCTTTGAACAGAATCTTCTGCAATCATCCTGTTCGCTGCATTTTATTGCGCGACACGGGATTGCATTGACTTGAACATCGACTGAATGCAGCCATTGCAAGCGTTTCCGCCTCTACATAGTTTTCTCGCTGAAAAGTGCATTCAACTGCACCCATCCCGAAATGACCGGATTCTTGACTTTGGGTGCGGCGAAGGTAAGTTACTCGCATACTTCGAGCACCATGGTTATGAAGCATTTGGAGTTGACAAGTTCTACGATGGTGGAAATTACAGAGAGCAAATCAAGAGCAAGCTGGGAAGTAGCATATTTGAACTGGAGGGTGACAGCATTCCATTTCCATCTGCTCACTTTGATTTGGTCATTTCAACGCAGGTCTTCGAGCATGTCTCGGATCTACAGCCTGCATTGGGAGAGATTTGGCGCGTGCTCAAAGACAATGGAACGTTTATCGCCGTCTTCCCGACCCGCGAGATTCTCAGAGAACCACACATCGGAATACTTCTGGCACATCGGATGGCGCATCTCCCCAAGCTCAGAAAGGCCCTGACTTCAATAGCATATGCGACTGGGTTCGGCTTTCAACGATCTAAATATCCTAGGAAGGAGTGGGTAAATGAGTCACTCAAATGGATTGACAATTGGACCCACTATCGACCAGTAGAGGAACTGCTAACTGAATTCTCCTGTTTTTTTTATTGCAAGGAACTCCACCACGAGTATCTGATGTTCCGATTGAACGGGCTGGGAAAGGTCGGCAAACTTGCATCGGCACTTGCGCCCGAAGCATTGCTCTCCGAACTTTGTCTCCATTGGTCGACAGCTGTTTTCTGCATGCAAGTGAAGCGACCCCGCTAAAGTCGGGAGCTCACACGCGGACAAACTCGCAACAATTTGATCTGCTTTTCTGCAAGAACACTAGCGTAAGCACAATACTGGTTGTTTTGGTGACTGAGGGCCCAAGCTCCCAGAAAAACCTGAGCACAAATCTTTGGCTTGCTGATCGTGGTTACGGTAAGAATGCAGAACAGCAGTGCGCCGCAACGTCCACAGTGGCTAGGCTCCAACTCTGCATTGGCGCACCTAGATCTGAAGACTATTTCTTTATCCCGGTTCCAACTATGCCATTCAGTCCTCGGCGAACCACAACATTCTCGAAGCCTCCGGCATCAAACCAAGAACGAACAGCTTGCATGGTCTGCGGTCGGTCATGCCAAGGGGACAGCGCATCAAATGTATCCAAAATCGCCCAATCAAGGTGCTTTTCCGGGGACAGTCCCAGTTCAGAATATTCGCAAACAGGAATCAAGCGCGAGCCGACGCGACCAGCAACCTTACGCATGAATACCGCAACCGGCAACAGGACGGGAACGACTGCCCTAACCACAGCATAGAGCTGTTCTTTCTTCATACGCTTCGTGACTGGGCGCAAAACGTACTTCCAATGCAGCAAGCCAGTAAGTCTCATCGCGTAAACGTCAATGGCGATCGACCCTCCTGGCTTAACTTGCTTGGCGAGCTCCAAAAAAGCGGCTTTTGGATCTGGCGTGTGCTGAAGAACACCAAGACACATGACCCGGTCAAATGTACCCCCCGGAAATGGCATGGCAAAGATGTTGTTTCGAGACAGGTGCAAATTCTGATTTCTGCCATTGTTGGCCCTATTGGCCTCAACCGCTTCGGAATCGTCAAACGACCATACTTCTGCTTGGGTTGTAAGCAGTATTTCCGTAAACCTCCCCGCTCCCGACCCGGCTTCCAGGATTCGCTCACCGTTCATTACCTGCGGCCAGCCGGTGGAGTCAAATAGTCGATACCTAGAGTTGTTTATTCCGGTGTGGCTATCCAACTGTGTCTTCGAATGAATATTCCACTGATAACCAAATGATGCCGTATATGTCATCGTTAACTCCTTTCACCATTATGCTATCAGACTGAAGTGTACCTAGCGAAGCGCTCGCCACAAGCGAATCGATGATAGAGAGAGTCTGTGGCGAGTCGGGCTTGGAACATAAGCTAGCTTGGGAAGCGCGTCAGCGCACTTCGCCGTAGCATCCTCTCTGTTGCACATCGTGACTGCCACGCGAACCTGAAAAATCATCTACCCTTCCAGCCGCGCACGCCTTGAATTTACTTGCGCTTGGGCAGCGGTAGATAACACGACTCATGGGAATCAGAAACTGAGTGGAGGACTATGCATGTCCGATTATCAGCACACGCACTACCCTGAAACAAGCTTTGGCGGGTTCACAAAAGTCGATGGGACAGTAGCGTTTTTCGCAAGAGTAAACGCGCTACTTCGGCCCGAGTTTAATGTCCTGGATGTTGGATGTGGAAAAGGCTCTTATTCAAACGATCCCGTCAGCTTCAGGCGTGAACTAAGAATCCTGAAGGGGAAATGCAAACGAATAATTGGGATAGACCTTGACCCGGAGGCCGAATCAAACCCATGCCTCGATGAGTTCCGGTTGATAGAATCCGCAAGCTGGCCGATTGAATCCAGTTCCGTTGATTTATGTGTAAGCGATCATGTGCTCGAGCATGTAGTTGATACTGCAAAGTACTTCAGTGAATTAGCCAGGGTTACCAAGGCTGGCGGGATCGTGTGTATTCGAACTCCCAACTCGAACAGCTATGTGGCGCTTGCATCTCGGCTGATTCCCAATAGGCATCATGCAAAGTTGTTGGCGCGAGTCCAGACTGGCAGAGCTGCTCACGATGTCTTTCCTACAGCTTACCGTTGCAATACTGTTTCAAGGATTCAGCGTGCGCTGAGTGCTTGCGGGTTTCAAAATAACTACGCCTATTTGCATGAGTCAGAACCTTCCTATTTGCAGTTCTCCAGCCTTGCCTACCGATTGGGAGTGTGGCACCAGCGGCTATCGCCCGACTTCATGAAGCCCGTCGTTTTTGCATTTGGTCAACGTAGTAAGAAATGATGGTGGAGCGCTGGAATCATGTTGACCCGGAGCAGCAATTCCACGCGTGCGATCGACATGGCCTCATTCGACTAGGCGCATGTCCTGATGTTGCTCGGACTGAATCCCCCCAATTACCTGACCCACCTTTGCGAGGACATCGGGCCTTGATGTTCAGCAGGCAGAAACTGGACGCAGTCAATCCGATCGAGCCCAGAAGGGGCTGCCCGCACTGCCCAACCATTGATCCAACACGTTGAGCGCATGTCCACCATGACCCGCAAAACCAGACTAACCGCCTGAGGAAGCATCTTTCGACATCTGCCCCCTCCTGTAATCTAGCGGAACTATGGTGATGTGACCGATCTTGAAAGACCTAGAAGGCTCAAGTTGATGATGCAAGAAGTGAATTGGAACGAGTCCCAAAGGAGCAGTCAGAAAGCTGGCTACGTTTCGGCGCGCGCGATTAGATTGCTTGCGGTTGGCATAACCGCCGGCTTCTGCCTTTATGTATATTTTTGGCTCTACCGATTTGTCTTCTCCGGCTACGTGCTTGTGGCTGCGTTACTGGTGCTATATTCAATCGCGGGCGTGAATTTTCGCTTGAGAACTGAGGTAAAGCACCTTCTGCCGTTGCTGACCCTGATGGCCTATTTGATCTGCTCCGTGAGTTGGTCTTTGGATCCTGAAGTCTCGCGCGATGCACTTATTGCCAACATGGGTATGCCTGTAGTCTTCCTTGTCGCGATGGTGCTGGGGATGCACTGCTCTTGGGCGGACTTGAGACAATTCAGTTTCGTCACGATCATCGGATTGTTCGCAGCCGCAGCTCTGACATTCGGACTCCATGGAGAAATTGGCCCCGACACGTCTGCCTCGGTGAGGACTCAACTTGGCTTGATGTTGTCTACCGTCTTTCCAATTGCCGCTGTCGAAGCCCTGAGAGTTCAATCAATCAAATACTGGCTAGTTGTGCTCGGTACCATTGGCTTGATTGTTGTACTTCAATCCCGCGCGGCGTACATCTGTATTCCCTTAGGATTGCTTGGTGCGGCACTGGTTGCATGGCCATCGAGAAGTAAAGTCCTACTAGTATCCTTGGGCGCAACCCTGGCGCTTCCAATATTATTTTTTCTCGGCTCACTGGCCTTCTACTACACGGACTCGGATTCGGCAGAATTCATGCGCATTGGCGAACAATCATTGTCCTTTGATTTGTTCTCAGTCGAGAATGAACTGCAAACTCCATCCGATGTGCGTGTTGACTTTGAACGTCGGCTGATGACAGTGAGTGTTCTGGACGATATTACTGAGCACCCATTGGTGGGCACCGGCTATTTCGGCACGTACATCTCGACTTCCATGAAGTACTCGATACCAATATCGGGGCACGGCCTGATTGCGGTTGTTGGGGAATTGGGCATCTTGGGCTGCTTGGCGCTTATGGGCCTCTTTTATCACTTTTGGCTCTCGACCCGCAGATCACTTTCGCAACCAAACATCGGTGGAACGCTTAGAATCTGCATGATCTGCTTTATGGTTTTTGGCATATTTCACCAGATAATTGAGAGCCCATTTTTCTATTTGATGTATGGACTGGGGTGTGGATTTGGGATCCAAAACTCTCGACGGTGTGGGGCCATGAATGAGGCTAACTGATCCGCGACTCCGCCCGATCGTCGCCGGCACTGTTTCGATGGTTCCATGGTTGCGAAATCTAACCAATCGCGGCACAGGAAGCACCGACTCGGCAGTGTATTGCTATTCCGTTTGGATGAGGCATATGTGCAAGCTCGCCGCATCCGGCATCAGCATAAAGGATTCTCGAATTGTTGAACTAGGCCCCGGAGACTCCCTGGGAATTGGAATCATGGCGATCTTGTGCGGCGCTCGTGAATTCACTGCCGTGGATGTGAAAAGGCATGCAAGCCAGGCAGTCAACTCTGAGCTAGTGCGGGTCCTGGCGTCTTTCTTGCGCGAAAGACGGCCAATCCCCAATGACAACGAAGTGAAGGGAATCTATCCCAGGCTGGAAAATTATGATTTTCCCAAAACACTATTGACCTCAACTCATATTGCAACGGCGACATCGCAGGAAAATATTGATCGAATTTGTGCTTGCTTTGAAGGTTCCTACGACGATGCTGATTTTAATGGGCCAATACGCTATGTGGTTCAGTCAGACCTCAGCGCTGCCAGCTTGCCCCCTGCAGCGACTGACCTGGTAATCAGCCAGGCAGTAATGGAACACGTCGACGATCCGTCGCGTACTTACCATTCGCTTAAATTAGCTCTGAAGCCAGGCGGAGCCATGTCCCACACAATAGACTTTTCTTCGCACAGCATTACGAGATCTTGGAACGGACACTGGACGCTACCAAATTTATTGTGGGGCTTGATTCGAGGTAGGCGTCCATACTTGATCAATCGCCTTCCGCTTTCTTTTCATTTGCGAGTGATTCAAAGTCTGCAGTTCGAAGTGCTTCGATGCGATTCTGTCTGTGATTCTGGACTTGACCGAGCGCATTTGGCTGCTGATTTTTCGCACCTTACGGACGGCGATCTCCGCACTCGTGGTGTGTATCTCATTGCGCGCGCCTGATGAGGACAGAGCGCACCAAGAGACTTCTTGAGTTGATTTGGTCGCTGCACCTATGACTCCAATCAGAATCATGCATTGTATTCCGCGCTTATCGGGTGGCGGCGCCGAAAGACAACTTGCATATCTGTCCGCAGAACAGGCCGCTGCGGGGCATTCAGTGAGTATTGTTTGTACCAATTCAGAGTCGCATCCCGCGTCGCTCGAGCCTAAAGGCATTCACATTCATCAGTTGCAGCTGAGTCACAATTACGATCCCCTTCTGCTGCTCAAACTCAATCGCGTCATGGCGACGGAACGACCCGACATCGTAATGACCTGGATTCTTCAAATGGACATCGCTGCGGGAATTGTCGCCTCGGTTCGTCGCATTCCGTGGATCATGCGGGAGCCAGCGTCTGCGCTTGCATGGCCCCGAAATATAAAGTCATGGATGAGAACTGTCGTTGCATCGCGCGCAACAGCGATCGTCGCAAACTCAAGCCAAGGCGCTGCCTACTGGAGTTCCATGCGCGCAAGGTCGCCATTGAGGATCATCCCGAATTGTGTCCCGTTCGAGACGATTGAACAGGCTGAGGCGGTAACCGGAAGGGAGATTGGACTCGAGACCGGCGAAAGTCTGATCTTGTATGTAGGCCGACTAATTGACGCGCAAAAGAACCTGAGATTCATGCTGGAGGCCCTGGAGAGAGCATCACGACTGGCACCCTTGCGAATCGTTCTGATCGGTGATGGCCCAGACCGGCAGCAACTTGAGCACCATGGTAAGCAGTTGGGCCTGGCGGGCAGGGTCCACTTCCTTGGGCATGTGGACAATCCATGGTCATGGATGAAGCGGGCTTCCGCTGTCATCCTACTGAGCAAGTTCGAAGGTGAACCCAATGTTCTGCTGGAGGCAATCGCGTGCGGATGTCAAATTGTGGCATCTGACATCCCGGAACATCAGCCACTACTATCGAACTCAAGCGCTTTCCTGATTAACCCCAGCGACCATGGTGAAGCAGTAGCCGCGATCCTTCGGGCGTCCGTGCCCTCACCTGAGGACTCAACTGGCACGGAACAATTGAAATCAAGAATCAAGCATCGAACACCTCTGAATACTGCTCGAGAGTACGAAAGCCTGTTTCGTGACGCGTTGAATTTACCCGTTGGCCCGCAATTGAACGCAGATTCTGCGCAAGCACCCATGAGAGATCCGCGCGATGGCTAAGATCGTAGTAACCGGCGGGTCGGGTTTCATTGGAACCAATCTGATTTCTCATCTGGAGAAGCGTGGCGACAGTGTACTGAATGTGGACTTGCTTCCGCCAAGGAATCCCGCTCATATTCAGTATTGGCACCGGATGGACATACGGGAACTTTCTTCACTTTTCGCTCGAATGGATGAGTTTGCACCAGAATACATAGTCCACTTGGCCGCAAGAACAGACTTGCGTGGACTTTCAGTTGAGGACTATTCCTCGAACACAGATGGCGTATCGAATGTCATTCGAGTCGCCAAAGATCTTCGTTCATTGAGCAGAATTGTCTTTGCTTCCTCAATGCTCGTTTGTCGGCCTGGATACCAGCCTAGAGGAAGCACTGATTACTGTCCACATACCGTATACGGGCAGAGCAAAGTTTTGGGAGAGAGCTTTGTTCGCGCCGCCAGCACTGATGACCTGCCTTGGACGATCGTACGACCAACATCGATTTGGGGCCCCTGGTTTGCTTCACCATATCGAGATTTCTTTGAAACCGTTCGCAGAAGATTGTTCGTGAAGCCTCACGGAATTCAGATACGCAGATCGTTCGGGTTCGCACCCAATACTGCATACCAGCTGGACAGTTTGATGAGAGCCGACAAAACTTGGCTGGGACGCACAACATACTTGGCAGATTATGAGCCAATCGATATCCACGCCTGGTCGGATTGCATTGCAGATGCATTCTCGGTCAAGAGGCCAATTTCGCTGCCGCTCTTTACTTTGAAACTAATAGCAAGCGCGGGAGATTTTTGTCAAAAGCTTGGCGTTCCAAATCCACCGCTGAATTCTTTTCGCCTTCGCAATCTACTTACCAGTTCCGTCTACCCTTTGGATGAACTGCACACGCTTACTGGAGATCTGCCCTACTCTTGGCAAAGTGGCGTAAATCTGACTTCAAAGTGGATGTCCGAATGACATTTCAATTGGTTGCCCTATCGGGAAGACCAACTTCACGGGAAGTCTTGGCCCAGGATTCAGGTCTTCACATTCAGCCGAATTTTCTGCAATGCACTCTTCCATGTCAGGCAAGCAATCTCAGCATCAAATTTCTCCTCAAAAACCTTCCTTGACAGTTGACCGCGAAGACGAGCCGTCTGCGGCTCTCGATGCAGCGCCAGAACTGCCCTCACCAAGCCACTAGAATCGCCGCAAACTTCGCCAATTTGCCCGAGTGAGTTGATCATCAAGGCAAACTCTCCCGAGTTGCTCCCCAAAAAGATTGTTGACCGGCCCACCGCCATCACGCCATAGAGCTTGCTGGGCACTATGAGACCCTCCAGTTCAGGCTTCAGGCTTACCAAGTGAACATCTGCAACAGACAAGGAGTAGCACAATCGTTCTGGCGATTGAAATGGTTTGAATTGGACGTTCCTCAGGCCGAGGGAACTGACTCGCCGCTCCATCGCATTCAGACCTTCGCCGGCACCGATTATCAAGAACACAATGCTTCCTACTTTACGCAACTCTTCCGCCGCCATGACAATAGAATCAAGGTCGTGGGCCAGCCCGATGTTGCCAGAGTAGCAAATCACAAATTTCTCACTTAAGGACCATTCATCGCGCAGAGGATTCTCTTCATGATTTACAGGCCAGAGAGCCGTCCCGTCCGCCCAATTCGGGATCATCATGACTTGGGCTGCTCCTGAAGACTCACGCAATTGCTGCGCCATGATCTCTCCAATGACAACGTTGAGGGACGCCGTTCTCAGAAAAAGGTTTCTGCTCGCCGTTAGAACTCTTGCAGCCAAAGGTGAGAGTCGAATGATTCGTAGCTTTATGGCCACTTCTGGAAACAAGTCTTGGAGCCAGTTCACCAAGAGGGCACCCCTCAGTTTGCAGACTAATCCAATGAAGATGCCAAGCAGAGGCGGATCAGTCATGCAAACCACAACGTCTCCCCTGCGGACATCCCGTAGGAGCTTGAATGCCGACGCGCAATTGAAGCAAAGAAAATCAAACATCCGACCAAGCTTGCTCTTCTTGCCAAAGCGAGTTGACCAAACTCTCACAATAGTGATGTGCTCAATCTCTTCTTGCATTGAAAACTCACTGGCATCGTGATAAGAGAACCTGCCGCAATAGGCCAGAATCTCAAGCCCAGACCGAGAGAGCCGGAAAGCGAGGTCGGATACCATTCTGCTTGTTGCCGATTGATCGGGATGAAAGTACCGATTCACAAAAAACACTCTCATCTGAGCTCGCCATTGGCTTGCATTCGCTCGATGCCGTCTCGATACAGCTCTATCGTAGAGCTGGCGATTGTCTCCCACTTGTACTTCTCAACCACCAACTTGTAGCCTCTCGCGCCCATCGCCTTAAGCTCAGAACTGTTGGCAAAGATATTCTTCAATGCGAATGCAAACGCATCAACTGACCGATCGCAGACGATACCTGCACCCGAATCGGCCACTTCCTGAAAGTGGCATCCGGGAGAAATGACTACTGGTGTCGAGCTCGCAAGAGCTTCCAGAACTGCCATCGAAAAACCTTCTGCTTCAGATGGCAAACAAAAGACATCTGCGCGCGCCAGCAGATCCAGCTTCTCTTCTCCCATCATCATTCCGGGGAAGAGCACTCGTCCAAAGGAATGAAGCGAATTTGACGCTTGTTTGAGCTTGCGTTCGAGTCCACATTCGTCCGGTCCAGCCATAACCAAAACCTTTGACGCATCATTGGGGAAAGCCTGTAGGAATGCACTCAATAGAAGCTCTGCCCCTTTTATGTCATGCAGTCTGCCCAGGAACAAAATGACCTGCTTGTCTGGAGCAATTCCCAAAGGCTGGGCCATTGGACTTGCCCGGTAATTGCCGACACGAATTCCATTTGGAATCACTGTACATGGTGCAGTAGCGCCAACGCGCCGATAGCTGTCCTTTTCGGCAGCGGTGAGCGCAACAAGACCGGTGGCGTAGTCCAGAATAGGTCTTTCCACAAATTTCATGTACATCGCCTTTTTGAGCTGTCTGAATTGCAGGCGATTAGGATCAAAAGCTCCTCGCTGGTGGTAGAAGAGTGGCTTCCGCAAACGCTTGGCAACTCGTGCGCACGCGAGCGTCGGATACACAAATGGTATATGGGTGTGCACCAGATCCGCACTTCCGATATGTCTCGCCGCAGCTTGTCCTAACTCTGAACTGTACGCATAGCCGCTGGTTCCAGATATGTAAGGAATTCGACCAAATACCTTGCGAAGGTACTCGCTCCTCTTGAAATACAAGACACTCACTCCCTCCACGTCCACAGGCTCTCCGGAGTCACATTCCAGATCAACATCCAGATTTGAGTTTGTCGTAATCACCGTGACGCGATGACCAAGCTGTACTAGGGACTCCGCAAGTGAAGAGACGGAAATGATGGGACCACCAAGCCTATATGCAGGCTTGTATCCATGAGTAGCGAAGACAATGTTGAGTGGTTTGTTCAGGTTCATTTCGCTTCTGCGGATGGGTAGACTCATCGTTTAGCCTTCTGGGCTATCTTGATCAATGCTGATTTGCTGGCGAGGGGATTTGTGACGCGTTGCATTGGAGGCCCTGCATAGCTTGCTGTCGGAACAGTGGCGGCAATAGTGTTGCATTCATTCTTCTGTCAGACACGCGATTGCGTCAATGAGTGGTCTCCCGTGCAATCAGTGGGCTAGCCCGCACAAGTCTCCAAAGCAGGATAGTCGCCATGGCCCAGCTAACAACAAGCGCAACGGCCACTCCCGCTTCGCCAAGAGCAGGCACAGTCAAGTAGGAGATGCCAATTGTAGCCACCTCTCTGGGGAGAACCACCTTGATCAACAGGCTCCAAACCTTGTTTTCACTTTGCAGGACCTGATACAAAGCCAGCGAAACAGACTCCAGGATGCCACTGGTCAGAAGTAGCGCAAGCATTTCGGGCTTGACGCTGAACTCAGGCCCGAAGATGACGATCAATCTGGTTGAAAGACAGAAAAGAACAGTGGCTGCCGCGACCGACAGTATCAAGTTGAGCCGAAGATTCAGCAAGAACTGATCCCGAAATCCCGTGGCAACAGCCAGAGTCTGCTTGGAATTCAACACCGATACTGCCACAGGGAATAGAAGGGCCGGAACAACCAGGAGAAGCATCCTGATCTGATAGTGGGCATTGAAATCTGCAACTGAAGACAAACCTGAGGAACCCTTGATCAGAATCAAGTTACAGATCCAGGGGACCGGATACACCAACATGCCACTCAATGCGATGGGTACTGCAAAGTTCGCAATACGTCTTGCAGCCCCGGGTGGAAGAGCCTCACGATCTTTCGTCACCCCAGCTTTGCGCATCCAAGAATTGATGGACTGCATCATCAGCAATACTCGCAAGAGCGAATAAATCGCGAGAGCAGCAACTGCGCCAGGTATTCCAGCCAGATAGATGCCCGCTGTTGACAACAGGAGCAAGGCGCAGCCGCTGACTGCGCCCAGAATGGCGAGGTTCGAGAATTGCCCCAGACCCGCCATGGCACCCGCTTGCAAGCCGCCTAACACCGCGGCCAAAACGTACACGGCACCAAAAACATATGTGTTGATTGAGTGATCCGCGGCGCCAAGAGTGCCATAGGCAAGATACACGGCGACTCCCGCACCAAGCACGCCCAACATGGTGCAGATGCGAAATCCTTTCAGGAGCAGTTCACGGGCCTGCGCGGCATGGTCTGTTTTGTAATCAGCGATGAATCGGTTCGCAACCAGACCACCTCCAAGTTCAAAGAAGCCAATGCAGGCAATGAACAGGTTTCGAAGAAACGTGTACTCACCAAAAGTGACGTGGCCAAGCTCGTTTGCAATCAATATTCCAATGAGTAGTACGGCGCCTTGCGTGAAGACTGCGTTTGCGCCGACCCACATCAAACCCTTCACAAGCCCAAAGGACTTACTTCCCATCATGTTGTCTGTCGTCAGTCATGTCTTGGTTACGACACTTTGCGGTCAACGTGCATGTGTCTTGAGTTTGCAGCTTCCAGCCAAGTCCCTACAAAGCTTTCCTGGGGATCATTGACCTGCCCCGCGCAGCCCTACCCATTCAATTGAAGAGCCCGGGATCGAAAGGTTAGTTGATTTCCCGAGTCTGTGCGGCCTTGGCAAGTTACTGGTGGCGTTGTTCTCGTACGAACTGAACGGATGGGATCCTGGCAAGGCTGCCGTGGGACCCGTATTGGCTTCAGCCGAAGCGCCACAGATCGATCTCTGTTCTTATATGAGACATCGTTTGAGATTCATATGCCGGGAAGATCCGGCTCGGGGAAGTCGTATGCACGTCGGTAGCCAAGGCGTCGCCGTGCGAGGGCAATCGCGACGATTCGAGTCGTGAGCTGTCGGGTGTGATCATCCACGTTAGGTGGATGCCGGTAGCTGTCGCGGGGTGGCCCCACCAATTTGCAAGCGCAGCGCTCGGACAGGCCGATGTCATCGACAATCCATGCAATCGCGTCTCGTCCGGTTGGTGGGGGCTAGCGCTTTATGCCGAATACCGTCTCGAGCGCGCAAATATCGAGATGCGCTTCGGCCAATAGATACCTCAGTTTTTGAACATTGCTCCCATTAAAATGCATGGCATGCCTGTCCCTGGTGAAATTTGCATTCCTCGAATGTGCAACACTTAACTGCACCCTATTTCGGATTCGGAAAGCTCCAGGTATTGTCAATGGTGGGCAGTGCGCCGAAGGAGCTCACGGTTACGCCGCCATTGACGATCTGGTTGCCATCCAGGTGCCAGATGAAGTTGAGACCGTTGGTGTTGCGCCACAGGATGTCGGCCTTGCCGTCTCCGTTGAAGTCGCCCATCCCGACCACACTCCAGCTCGGATCGACCAGCGGCAGGTTGCCTGAGGTGGGGATGGCGACGTTGCCACCGGCCAGATTGGTGCCGTCCAGGTGCCAGATGTAGTTGGTGCCGTTCTGGTTCCGGAGCAGGACATCGCTCTTGCCGTCACCGTTGAAGTCACCGACCCCGGCAAAGCTCCAGGTGTTGTCAAAGGTGGGGAGTGCGCCAAAGGAGCTGACGGTCACGCCGCCATTGACGATCTGGGTGCCATCCAGGTGCCAGATG
>JANNSU010000087.1:0-2930 GCA_031394355.1 Betaproteobacteria bacterium
CGACGTGCTGCGCGAGTTCCCGGCGCGTCGCGTGGCCACTGAACATGGCGAGACAGCGCAGGGCTTGGCCGTGCGGCTGCGGTTTCAGAGGCAGCGGGCGAGTGCGGAGCTTGACCTGGGCGACGCCGCGCGGTTCTACCCCACCGATGCGGCGCTGGAGCGCTGGCGCGCGGGGGCGAGTGAGGGGCGGGTGGCGATTGTCTATGAGTGAGGATTGGCCAAGCCATTGGCCAGGAAGTTCGCTGTCGGCAAAGTACAAATCCCCGCACTGAAGCTGTATCTTTGATTGCAGCGCAGCGCCAATAGACGAATAATCTGCGTGTCGCCAAGCCTGCGGCGCAAGGAGATGCCATGAAAGTGCACGTAAAGCGGCTTGCTTGCGCCATGTTTGTCACCGCGACTTGGCTCCCACTACCTGCCGCAGCGGAACTGTTAGGTTTGGCGAAATGTGCCAGCCCGAGTTGGAATGCGCTGATGTCCGGCGAGTGTGGAGTTGGCGACGTACCATCCGTAGGCCAGCCGGTTCAACAGGGTGCGGACAGCTCAACGGTGCTGTTGGCGGTGGAGATTCCCGGTGGCGGGCTATTGGTGCCCGAACCTGGAACCTATGCGCTCATGCTCATTGGCCTGACCGCGATCATTGCGTTGGCTCGAAAGCGCCGCAGCGGCTGACCGCAGTTACTTGCTGCTTCAGACTCGTCCCTCGCCGGATTGGTACCTGCGGTTACGCGGTGAGCCTGCCACGCCGCCACTTGGACATAGCCCTGTTCCTGCCTGCAGGTGGCCTGGCGGTTGGATGCCGAGCACAACTCCTGACACCGGCCCAATAGCAGGCCCGCGCACCCCCGGGTTGAGCGTGCAATAGTGCCTTTGATCCGTGTCCGATGACCGCTGGTCCGTGACCTGCGGCACAGAGTTGCGTGCCTCGGCACAATGCAACGGAACGTGTTTTTGGGCTCCACAAGCGTGTCGCATTGCGCAGCGCCGGAACTCACGGACACCAAGGGAGCGGCTCAACATGTTGACCAGAAGCGTTCGAATTGGCAAGCGCAAGTGTGCTGCAGGGCAACGTGGGTTCACGCTGATTGAACTGTTGGTCACACTGATTGTGTTGGCTGTCGTCGTTGCGATCGCTCTGCCGAACTTGACTGTTTTTGTCAACAGCAGCCGATTGCGGGCTTCGCAGAGTGAACTCGTCTCGGCCATGTCGCTGGCGCGCAGTGAAGCCACCAAGCGTGGCGTCAGTGTGGGTGTGCAGGCGGTCGACGCATCGGCACCTGCCGGGCGGGAGTTCAACCCAGGCTGGCGGGTTTTTGTCGACGAAGACGGTGATGGCGCGTTCACGCCGGGCCCACCGGCCGAACTGATCGTTCGGGACTTCCCGGCGGTGTCAGACGACTTTCGTTTCGGTACTACCGGCGGCGAGAGGAAGGCGATCTTCAATTCACGCGGGTTTCTCACAAGCGGTGAGATCGTCTTCAACGTCTGCGGCAAGGTGGGTGTCACGAAGGGATACCGCATCCGACTTGAACAGGTCGGAATCGCAGACGTTGTGGAGGGTGAGTCATGCACATGAAAACAATGCGGCACGTGGGGTACCGCAGCGCTGCGGGGTACGCGTTGCTCGAAGCGTTGATCGCCGTGATCGTGGCCTCTGTCGGCTTCATCGGTGCGGCGCGAATGCAGACGCTGGGCATGAAGTTCGGCAACAGTGCGCAGTCGCGCCAGAAGGCCACGCTGTTGGCGTATCAGATGACCGACCGGATTCGAGCGAACCGCGAAGGCTTCAAGAGTGAAGGCTACAGCAATGCCGCCGACAACGCGAGTGGGTCCAAGGCTTGCCTGAGCGATGCGGCTGGTTGTGGCACTCCTGCGCTGATGGCGGCGGCCGATCTGCGTGAATGGCTGGATGATGTCGCGGCCCAGCTTCCTGCAGGTCAGGGCGTGGTTTGCAAAGACAGCACCGCGAACGATGCCGCAGACCTGACGGCCACCTTGGCTGCACCGGGTTGTGATAACACGGGTGACACGATTGCCGTCAAGATCTGGTGGACCGACGGGGTCGCCGCCACGCGCTTCGTGACGATGGTGCGGCCATGAATCGTTTGTCGACAAACGCTGCTTTGTCGCGGGGCATGACCCTGCCGGAATTGATGGTGGGCCTGGCCCTTGGCCTCTTCGTCGTGACGATCGCGGTTTCCACCTTCGTGAGCACACGTAAGTTGAATCTCGTCAGTTCGTCGAGTACCCGCATGACGGAGAACGCCCGGCTGGCCACCGAAACCCTGCACACCGATTTGCGCAGTGCCGGTTTTGCCGGCTGCCGAACCCATGAACAAAGGCTGGATGGGCCGCCCGTGGTCGTGGTCAAACCGGATTTGGGATTCCTGACCGACGGTAACTCCGGTGTGCGCGGTTTCACCGGTACTGCTACTGGGCACAGCCCCGCGCTTCCATCGGCCATTGGCACGGCGCTCACGGCGGCATCGCTGACGGCGTACGCACCCATTCCCAAAAGTGATGTCGTCTCGATACGCGTTCCTGTCGATACAACGGCACTCGGTTTGGTGGCGTCGATGACGCCCACCTCACCTTCACCAAGAATCGAGGCTGGTCTGACGGGCAATGCCATTGCTCCGGGCGACGTGTTGTTGATTTCCAATTGCAAAGCGTCTGCGATCTACCAGGTCAGCGCCTACGACTCGGCGACTGGCGCCCTTGCGCCGGACACCGGCAGTCTCACGCCCGGAAACTCAGGCAGCGACTTGCGGAACTACTACCAGAGTGGCGAAACCAGCGTTTACCGGTTGCAGACGCGTCACTATTACGTGGCACCCAGCAAGCTGCGCGCTGGAACGAATTCCCTTTGGCGCCTGACGGTACCCGGCCTCAATGGCGGTGCACCTGTGCCCGAAGAAGTAGCCGCGGGC
>JANNSU010000088.1:0-1685 GCA_031394355.1 Betaproteobacteria bacterium
GTGTCGGCGACGAGGGCTGCGAGGTGGGGTACCAGTGCGTGGCGGGCGCCTGTCTCCAGCCAACATGCGTCGGCGCGAGCTGCGGCGGCTGCGGCCCTGGCTGCACCTGTGGGGACGGCATCTGCTGCTCCTCGAGCGCCAGTCAGTGCTGCCAGAGCGACGCCGTGTGACCATTCAGCAGCACGCCCGGCCGCGCAATCGTCCAATCAAGACCGCTTCCCTTGATCATCTGCTCCTGCAGGCTTTTGTCGTCATAGGCGCGGCCAAAGACAATCCTGAATGGAATTCTTTGCAGGGCCGCGATGCTCGAGTGGCTATCGCCAGCTCCAAAGCCCGTGATGCAAATTAGCCGATTGACCCCCTTGTCTTTCATGGCAGCAATCAACACCCGCGTTGCGTCAGAGAACAGGCTCACGGGCTTGAACAAATCGCCCAAGCCGACGCCAAGCGTTACAATCACGGCATCGACCCCAGCAAGTGCTGCATCTATGTCAGTTTTATTCAGTGCATCACCCTGCACCTTTTCCAATTTCGATGCAGACAGCTTCATCGATGTGGCGGATCGCGCCAAAGCGCGCACGTCGTATCCTGCCGCAAGCGCTTGACGTGTGGTTTCCAAACCAATGCCATTGCTGGCACCAACGATCAATATCCGCACGTCGCGTTCCCCCTTGCTGGTTTGGCAAATATCTTTCTAAGTCATATTTCGAAGGAACCTGCATTGTAGATTGGGACTCGACCGCGCTGCCAGTATTTCCCCAAAAGACGCTCTTTAGCCATCATCAGTATCGATTCCTGACCGGACACCGGCAAAACTCATTCATGTTCGCCATCGAAACGACGCCCTGCTCCACGCATGAAAAATTTAGGCCGTTTCGCCGCAACCGTAAACGTAGCCACAGTAACTGCTGCCGCTGCGATAAGGACAGAGTGGCCAAGGATGCTGACCGCAAGAAACGTGTAACTACCAATCGCAATGGAGAAGCTTGCTGCCCACATCAATCCTAAAACTTGCAAGACATAGTGACGAGCGCTGACATCAGGAATATGGCGCAGCGGGCTCACTCTGTGATCAAACACAAAATCCCATGCCGATACGATGAAAGTCTTTACGCTTGTAATCATGATATTGACCCTTTTGCTGACCGAGATCGATTGACCGAAGGCCGCGCCCCGTCCCCGCTCTTGAACGCAGGTAGCGCTGAACCGCTGAGGTTCCAGCCGGTTGGATCAGGATAGAGAACGAAAGGTGCGACGTTGCCGAGACGATCGCTCTTGGGGCAGCCATCTCTCAAAACCGGACTTCCCCGAGCCTCCTGCTCTGCATGGCTCCTTTCCAGTAGTGGTCACCGTTGACCGCGCGTAGCTCATCTTCGGCCTAAGTTTCGTGCGCGCGGCTTAATCCATCGTGGAGCTATTTGCCGTGCAAACAGGACAACCGCTGTTCCATGCGGCATTCCGCCCTATTCTTCTGTCAGGATAGGGGGTGCGACTTCATGCTCGACACGAACAATCCGTCCATCGGACGTTTCGACAAGTCCTTTCTGGTGCACATGATCAAGGATTTCTTCCTTGTTCTGCTGGCCGTAAGCGCGCTCGAATTCGCTCTCAAGGCAGCATTTGTCTTCTACAACTACAGCGTCAACGGGGTGTCCCAGGCGCAGGTAGTCGCAGATGACCTCGCC
>JANNSU010000010.1:0-35504 GCA_031394355.1 Betaproteobacteria bacterium
CTCCTCTCGAGCCTCGGGGACGAGGGCCGAGAATGGGCTCCGCGATTCGCCGCCCGTTACTTACAGGTGCCGCCCAGGTGGCGTGGCATCGAGGTCGAGTGGCCGCTCTTCCTCTCGCTCGTGCGCGCCGGAGCACCGATCGTGGATGAAGCCGTCACGATTCGTTAAGGTAGTGCCATGACCCCCTGCCCCCTTTGCCAAAGGGGGGAACAGATGTGCGAATAGTGCGAATATTCGCAATGGTCGCCACACCCGGCACACAGCCCAACCGTCAGTTGGGAAACGGAAACCGGATCATCTTGGTCAATGTGCGCTGGCCGGTGACGTTGAAGGTGAGGTCGACGTTGCCTCGATCCGAAAACACCAGCGCCGCTACACCCACCTCGGTCAGGCTGTAGAGCGACGGGTCCACCAACGCGGCAAACGGTGTCCCGCGCGCCCGATAGAGCGGCGCGGTGTAGATCGATGGCCCGCTCCAGCTGCCGCCATTGAATAGAAACCACTCCGGATTGCCCGCTGCGTCGAACGTGTACCAGATGCCCGCCAGCTGATTGCGACCCGAGAACTGGCGCAGATTGACGCTGGAGCCGCCATTCTTCTGATCCCACCAGAAGTCCCCCACGTTGAAGTCCGGCCGGTTGGTGGGTGGGCCTAGTGACTCGACGAAGTAGGCGGCGAGATCGCGTTCGTCCTGCGCCGTGATCACGCTCTGCAGAAAGCCCATGGGCGACACCCGATTCAAGGCACCGCGGATCTCATCGGCCGTTCGCACGCGTGGATCGACAAAGCCTGTCCCGGGCGGGTCAGCATGGCAGCGCGCGCAGTTGGCGACATACAGGGTCCGGCCCTTTGCGGCGTCCTGTGCTGCCGCGTCCACCGTATTGAACAACATCACCATGCCCAGGAGGAAAAAAAGAGGCCCGCTTGCGCGGGCCGGGAGGAGGTTCATCACGTTGCTGTCCTTCTGCTTGGATTCAGATCAGGCTGGCACCGATGTCGCCGCCGTCATCCTTGGTGATGACGATGGTCGCCGAACGCGGGCGGCTGGTGCCGCCATCGGGCCAGTTGCTGCCGTAAGCACGGGTCGCGAAGTTGGGCGTGGTGTCTTCGCCCGGATGCTGGATGTTGACAAAGATGGCCTTGCCGTCCGGTGTCTCGGTGATGCCCGTGATCTCGCATTCTTTCGGGCCGACAAGGAAGCGACGCAGGCTGGCTTCGGTCATTTGTGCGCCGACTTTGGTCGTCACCGACTTGGTCGCAGCACCATCGGTATTGACGATGGTTCTGGTCGTGCCGTCACCAACCCGGCCCGGAATGCAAGCCAGCATCATGCAGTTGGTGACATCCGTATAGGCACCATCATCTGTCTGGATCCACAGCAGGCCGTTCCTGCCGAACCAGGCACCATCCGGGCTGGAAAAGTCGTTGCCCGCCGTGAGGCCGGACACGTTGATGTTGGGGTCGGTGACCGAGGCGCGAGCGCCGAACAGGAAGATATCCCATGCAAACGTCGTGGCGGAAACCAAGCCACCGGTTTCTGCCCAACGGATGATGTGGCCGTTGGGGTTGCCGCGCTGCGCTGTGCCGGTGGTGCGCGGGTCGTTGTAGAAGCGCGGATTGGCCGGATCGGTGTTGGCGAGTGTGCGAATGGTGCTGTTGTTGTTGGTGAGCGTGAGATACACGTCGCCGTTCACCGGGTTGACCGCGCCCCACTCGGGACGATCCATCTTGGTGGCACCTGCCACATCGGCAGCAAGACGTGTGTTGATGCAAACGTCCGCCTGGTCTGCGAACGCATAGGCTGGATTCGAAGCGGTGATGCCATTCAGGCCAAACGTCAGTTCAACCCACTGGCCGGTGCCATCAGCATTGAACCGTGCGACATAAAGCTTGCCAGCGTCCATGTACTTGTCGCCTGCGGCGAGGCCGCGGGTGGCGTCCGCCGGATCCCAGTTGGCTGTCGAGACAAACTTGTACATGTATTCGCCGCGTGAATCGTCGCCCGAATACCACACCAGAGGTTGACCAGCGCGAACCGGACCAAGCCAGGCACCTTCGTGGCCGAAGCGACCCAACGCGGTGCGCTTCTTGGGGGTGGAAGTCGGGTTGAACGGGTCGATTTCGACGACCCAGCCGTAGGTGTTGACGACATTGCGGAAGTCATCGCTGCCGTCAGCCGACGTACCGGTCCGCATCGTGTTCCAGCGGGAGAACGTGGTGTCGTTGGGGTCAGTCGCCACGGCAGTCGCCCACAATTCACGGCCGTTGCCCTGCACGCCGTAGCGGGCGAACGAGGCGAGTTCCTTGGCGGAGCGGGTGGGGTTGTCCGTGGCGGTGATGCGGCGGAAATAACCGGCCCAGTTCTCTTCGCAGGTCAGGTACGTGCCCCAGGGCGTGAAGCCATTGGCGCAGTTGTTCACGGTGCCACGCGTACGGGTACCGTTGGTGGAATAACGCGTGATCATCATCGATCCAGCGGCGGGGCCGGAGAGGATCATGTCGGTATTGGTGGTGACGCGGCGATTGAAGCTGGACCCCTGGAGGTAGGTGTAGCTGTTGTTGCTCTTGCCCACTTCGATGACGGACACGCCATGGACATTGAGCTCCTTGATGACTTCATCATTGACGGTGCGCACACCGCTGACAATGGTCGGGCCGGTCGCATGCAGGAAGGCAGGCGTGATCGCCTCATGGTTCATGACCAGCAGACCGCGGTCGCTGGCGTTCAAGCTGAACAAGCCCGTGGAAGACAGGCCGAAATAGTACATGCCATCGTGGTGGTCGCCCGCGCGGTTGGCATAGGAAGCGCCGGTGTCGGTACCGTCGTTGGCATAGGCCGGTGTGGCGGTCGTCATGGGGTCGCCAAGGCGAAACAGAACGCGAGCGGAATAACCCGGCGGAACAGTGACTGCGTCGGCCAAGTTCTTGCCAATGGGGCTGAAGTTGAGTTGCAGTGTCTTTGGTGTCTCAATGGTGTCGACATCTGCGCAGGCAGCCAATCCGCCACCCATGAATGCGCTGGCAGCCAGGCCGAAAGAACCCTGCAACAGGCTGCGGCGAGACAGTCGTGCATTCAGCACGCTTTCAAATTCCGGATTGTTCGAGTGGTTGATGCCGATGTCTTCGAGTTCCATGGGCGAATCGTTGCGTGCATGCGTCATGACGTGGGTCCTGTCGGGAAGGGTGGCTTGCGGAGAGTTACTGCTCGGGAAGCAATGTAGGGATTGCGGGTTACAGGACTGTGACGGTTCCGTGACGAGGTAGTCTGGATTGCGAATATTCGCAGGTAAAAGTACGCGCTCTCGGCGCAGCTTTCGTTGCAGGCATCAATGCAAAACTTCGCAAGAGTGCAGATCAAAACCCGATGTCGCGCTCCGGCTACAATGCGACCTTGCTCTCAAATTTTCGGGATATCCCAAGACATCATGGCCAAGAAAAACAATCGCCTCACCGTTGAACATCTCTGGAAAATGAAGCGTCAAGGCGGGCTATCGCTCTCGCCGGATGGTTCGCAAGCCGTGGCGTCGGTCACGTCGTTCGACATGGAATCGAACAAGGCCCAGTCGTCGCTGTGGCTGCTCTCGACCTTCGGCGGCGAGCCGCGCCAGCTCACGACCTGTGGCGAGAAGGATGGTGAACCCGTCTGGTCGCCGGATGGCAAGTGCATCGCCTTTGTCGCCAAACGAACGGAAGGCGGCAAGAAGGACGACGAGCCGCAGCTCTATGTGATTGCACCGGATGGCGGCGAGGCACGACGCGTGACCACGCTGGCCACGGGCGTTGCGGGCATCAAGTGGTTCCCCGATTCGAAAAAGCTGGCAGCCGTGACCTGGGTCTGGCCAGACGTGAAGGGCGAGAAGAAGCAGGCCGAAAAGCTGAAGGCGCACAACGACTCCAAGGTCAAAGCACACGTTGTCGAACACGCGGCCTATCGGTATTGGGATCACTGGTTGTCGGATGGCCGCGTGCCGCACGTCATCACGATCGATCTCGCGTCCGGCAAGGTGAAGGACCTTTTCGAAGGCAGCAAATACGAGCTGAAGCAGGCGGATACGTCTGGGCAGTACTACGACATCGCACCGGACGGCAAAGAGATCGTGTTCAGCTTTGATCCCGCCGCAGAGAAGCGGTTCGACCATGAGCATCATCTCGTCACACTGGATCTCAAGAGCGGCAAATTCCACACGCTGACCGGCAAGTCACCGCTGAACCATGAGCATCCTGCCTATTCGCCCGACGGCAAGTGGATCGCCTGCATCACCAACAATCTGAAGCAGAGCTATATCGCCCAGGACAAGCTGACGCTGATCGAGCGGAAGAGCGGCAAGGTCAGCCTTCATTCCGCCAAGTGGGATCGCGGCGTCAATGCGCCGCTGAAGTGGGCGGATGACAGCGCGTCGATCTGGTTTACCGCCGAAGACTCGGCACGCACGCATCTGTTCCGATTTGCGTTGGACGCAAAGCAGCCCGAGATCGTCGGCCAGGGCGGCACCGTGACTGACTTTGATGTGGCTGCCGAGCATGCCGTGTTCGTGCGCAACAACATGTCCACGCCCCCGCGAATATTCGCAATGGATCTCGTGACCGGCACGGAGTTGCCCATCGAAGATTTCAACGGCCCGATCATGGCTGGCCTCAAGCTGGGCAGGGTCGAGGAATTCAACATCCCCGGCTTCAACGGCGACAGCACGCAGATGTGGGCCATCTATCCGCCGGATTTCGACCCGAAGAAGAAATGGCCGCTGGTGCACAACATCCACGGCGGACCGCACTCCACCTGGGGCGACAACTTCCATTTCCGCTGGAACAACCACACCTTTGCCGCGCAGGGCTATGTCGTCGTGTGCGTGAATTACCACGGCTCGTCCAGCTTCGGCCAGGATTGGAACGAGTCCATCAACGAAGACTGGGGTCGGCGCGAGCATGCGGATGTGGAGGCCGGTACGGACTTCATGCTGAAGCAGGGCTACATCGACAAGAACCGCCTCGCCGCGACCGGCGGAAGCTACGGCGGCTTCATGGTCGCGTGGATGAACAGCAGAAACGGCGTGAAAGGCGGCCCCGGATTCGACAAGGCGAAGGCTGGCGATCGCTACAAGGCCTATGTCTGCCACGCCGGTTGCTTCGACTGGGTGTCGATGTTCTCTGACGATGCCTACTACTGGCATCCGAAGGAACTGGGCGCGTTCTACTGGGACGACATGAAAAAGATCGAGGCGCAGAATCCACGCGCACTGGTCAAGCCGATGCAAACGCCAACGCTGGTGATTCACGGCCTGCTCGATTACCGCGTGCCGGATTCACAGGGCCTCGCGTACTACAACTCGCTCAAGGCCAAGGGCGTGGACTCACGGCTCGTGTTCTTCCCGGATGAGAACCACTGGATACTCAAGCCGCAGAACTCGCGGCTCTGGTACGGGGAGTATTTTGCTTGGCTGAAGCGCTACATTGGCGTGGGTGCAAGCAAGAAGTAACGGCGCCTGCTGGTTGCTGTCGTCCCGGCGAAGGCCGGGACCCAGTGGCGTTCGTTGCAATGCTGCCGATATTCGCTCTAAAGGCAGCGACCGTAGCCCGGATGCAGCAACGCGGAATCCGGGATCGTGGATATTGGACGAAACCCGGATTCCGCTGCGCTGCATCCGGGCTACAACTTCTGCGAATATTCGCAATCCGAACTTGGCGAGATTCAAGACCAAGTCGGAACACAGATGAACGCAGGTGCAAGGTGGAATGAACGCGGAGTGACCTCGAAATCGGCAGGTTCGAACTTCCTTCTGTGTTCATCCGCGTTCATGTGTGTTTGCGTTTTTCTCCCCAACTAGCGCCGGTAAACATGCCGCCGCCACCACGCCTCCATCGGCCCGGTGTCATGGCGGGCCATCCACCATTGGCTGAAGACGAGCTGCACTGCGAAAATTCCCACCGCCAGTGCGACCAGCCCCGCTTGCCGCAAGTCATCGCCCAGCCCCAGCCCGGAGCCGTACAGCACCACCGAGCAAATCACCGACTGTGCAAGATAGTTGGTGAGCGGCATGCGCCCGGCAGGTGCCAGCAGTGGCACCAACCGCTGCATGACAGGGCGGTGCAAGGTGAGCATGAACGCTGCAATGATCGCGGCCGACTGCATCAGCAGGAACAGATCGATGATCGGCATCCACATCGCCCACATGGGGTTGAATGACTGCGTGTTCTGCCACTGGATCGCCGTCCAGGCGGCGGAGGCAGGCAGGCCCAGCACGAGGCCGGCCTTCAGGATCATGAGCCACGTCGCACGGTATTTTTCCGGCCGGTGCAGCCAGCCCATGCGTGCGGTAAAAACCCCCGCCAGAAAGATGAGCATCACTTGCGGAATCAGAAAGCAGAAATAGACCGTGATGAGGAGATAGTCCTGAATGCGCTGCAAGGTGGCTTCGACATAACTTCCAGTGGGGTAGATGGATGCAGTGGTCGGCCCGGGCGGGGAGCCAGAATCCAGCAGCCCCATCAGCGCGAAACTCATCGCGATGGACAATGTGATCAACAACCATGTCCGCATCGACTGCAGCAGCTTCTTCGGGCCCCAGCTGAGTCGCTTCCGCAGGAAAATGGCTGTCAGTGCATAGCGGGACAGGATGTCGCCAAACCAGATGAAGAGACCGTGGAAAACACCGAGTAAACCCAGGAACCACAGTCTTCTGCTGTAAAGCTCGTCCACATTGCCACCACGTCGTCGCGCGCGCCGCCAGAAGATCAGAAACCCGTATCCGAAAAGGAAGGCGAAGATCGGATAAAACTTGTACTCGGCGAAGAAGGCGACCAGCAACATCACCACCTGGTCTGCGAGGGATGAGGTCGCGTCGATCACGCCGAGCGACGGCCCGTTCAGGCCGTTGGCGAACGACATGATGTTCACGACGAGAATGCCGAATAACGCGAAGCCGCGGAGGGCATCGATGTGTTGGTCGCGCTTTGACTCCGGTTCGGGTACAGCCGGTGCAGACTCAGGTGCGATGCTGTTCAACGCGGTAGCGCCCACCAGGACACGATGAAGCAGAGGCCCACGATGGCGGTGATGAGGCTGCGGAGCTTGAAGAACCAGGCGGGGATCAGTTGCTGCACGGCGAGCAGGCCATCCACCGCCCAGACGCCCACAAGAATGCCCAGCAGTGCAATCAACTGCATGTGCGGGTTGATCATGAACATGAGCACGCCCCACGCGAGCAGCGAGGGCAACACGCTCAGTGCAAAGAGTCGAGTAGCGCTCTTCGGTGCCGTGTCCATCATCTTCAACGCCAAGCCCCACTGGATGCCGCCCAGGAACGACAGGATCACGGCACCATAGGTAATCAGTATCACCACCGACGTGGTCTGATGGAACGGGCCACCGGCCACCAGCGAAAGCGATGCCGACAGGAAGGGCAGGGCGCCGGTGAGAACGAGGACGGTGGGGATGGTTTTCATTGGCGGTGGGGAGTGAGCAGTGGGGTGGGGAAAGGAGTGGGCTGGGGAGCGGGGTGGGGAGTGGCAGAGGCGTGGGAAACAAGGGACCAGGCGGAACACGGTTGAGGATTGCCCCCTTTGCAAAGGGGGTCGACGCGAAGCGGCGGGGGGATTTTGCTTTGGTCATTCAAATTACCGCCAGTCGCTTGTTCTTCCCGATAGCGCAAGGAGGAAGCCAAGACCGCCGCATTATAGCGATGCTACAGTCAGTACCTGTCTTCGCAACCGCACTCATCATGTCCACTCTCCCACTGTCCGGCATTCGTGTTCTCGACCTCTCCCGCGTGCTCGCCGGCCCGTGGGCTACCCAGATGCTGGCCGACCTCGGTGCCACCGTCATCAAGATCGAAAAGCCGGG
Organism: Betaproteobacteria bacterium; assembly: GCA_031394355.1. Taxonomy (GTDB): domain Bacteria; phylum Pseudomonadota; class Gammaproteobacteria; order Burkholderiales; family Usitatibacteraceae; genus JAEUMY01. The sequence goes on from JANNSU010000010.1 coordinate 7,838, forward strand.
CGCGGGTGACGACACGCGCGGCTGGGGTCCGCCGTGGGCGAAGGACGCTGACGGCAACGACACAAAGGAATCCGCGTACTTTCTCTGCACCAATCGCGGCAAACAGTCCATCACGGTGGACATCACCACACCGGCAGGCCAGGCGCATGTGCAGCAGCTGGCAAACGAGTGCGATGTGCTGGTGGAGAATTACAAGGTGGGCGGCCTCGCGAAATACGGTCTGGACTATGCGAATATTCGCAAGCTGAATCCGCGCCTTGTTTACTGTTCCATCACCGGTTTCGGCCAGACCGGGCCGTACAAGGATCGTGCGGGTTACGACTTCATGATTCAGGGGCTGGGCGGGCTGATGAGCATCACGGGCGAGAAAGACGTGCTGCCCGGCGGCGGCCCGCAGAAGGTCGGTGTCGCGGTGGTCGATCTTTTCACCGGCATGTACAGCTCGATTGCAATCCTGGCCGCATTGCGCCATCGTGATGCGACCGGAGAGGGCCAGCAGATCGACATGGCGCTTCTGGATTGTTCCGTTGCCATGCTGGCCAATGTCGCCAGCAACTATCTGGTGAGTGACAAGGTGCCGCAGCGCATGGGCAACGCGCATTCCAACATCGTGCCCTATGAGGCGTTCCGCTGTCGCGATGGGTTCCTGATTCTGGCTGTGGGCAATGATGAACAGTTCGCACGTTTCTGCGCCGAAGCCGGGCTGAAGGATGTTGCCGTCGATGCGCGCTTCATCCGCAACGCGGGGCGCGTCGAGCATCGCAATGCACTCGTGCCCCTCATCGAGGAAGCGTTCTTGACCCGCGACCGCGACGACTGGCTGGCCGCGTTCGAGCGGCTCGGCGTGCCGGCCGGGCCGATCAATACCATCGAGCAGGTGTTTGCCGATCCACAGGTCATCGCGCGCAGGCTCCGCATTGATTTGCCACATGCTTCGGCGGGCACGGTGCCGGGTGTCGCCAACCCCATCCGCTTCTCTGCTACCCCGCTGGTGCCGGATCGTGCTCCGCCAGTGTTGGGGCAGGATGGGGCGGTGGGCTAGGGCAACCGTAGCCCGGATAGAGCAGAGCGGCATCCGGGGATCCACAGGTTCTGCAGCCCCGGATTCCGCGATGCTGCATCCGGGCCTCACGCCGCCACAACGTGCCAGCCATGCACAGAGACGCGGCGGGCCGGGTGTGATGAAACTGGTTCAGGAGGCTGGTGTGTGGAAGGTGAAGCGCGACATCGCGCTGGGGCAGGGGATTTCGAACAATGTGGAGTGCTCGCGCTGATCGCAAAGCAAGCCTCGGTCTGCGGCATGCGGTCGCGGCTGCTTCTTTTCCATGCCCTTGCGGGTCGCAATCCGAAAGGGTGCGAATATTCGCATGGATGGGGAGACGGGAGCGAACCTGCGTTCGCGGCTAAAATCGCGGTCTGGCTGGCCAACCCGACACGAGGCGTGAACCTTCCCACGCCGCATCACCGACAGAAAGCACCACCATGTACCAGTCCCCCCTGCTGAACGATCTCGCCGCGCGCGGCCTGATCGCCCAATGCACCGATGCCGCCGCACTGGACGCGCTGTTGCAGGAGGGTCCGATCACGCTCTATGCCGGCTTTGATCCGACGGCGGACAGCCTGCATCTCGGCCATCTCGTGCCGGTGCTCATCCTGCGCCGCTTCCAGCTCGCCGGGCATCGCCCCATTGCGCTGGTGGGCGGTGCCACCGGCATGATCGGCGATCCCAGCTTCAAGGCGCAGGAGCGAAAGCTGAATTCTCCCGAGATCATCGCGAGCTGGGTTGCGAATATTCGCAAGCAGGTGGAGCCCTTCCTCAGCTTCACGGGCAGCAATGCCGCGCTCATGTCGAACAACCTGAACTGGTTCGGCAGCATGGGCGCGCTGGATTTCCTGCGCGACATCGGCAAGCATTTCTCGGTCAACGCCATGATCAAGAAAGAGGCCGTGAAGCAGCGCATCGAGCGCGAGGACCAGGGCATATCCTTCACCGAATTCTCCTACGCGCTCTTGCAGGGTTACGATTTTGCCGAGCTCTATCGCCTGCACGATTGCCGCCTGCAGGTGGGTGGCTCGGATCAGTGGGGCAACATCACCGCCGGTGTCGATCTCGCGCGGCGCATGCATCAGGGCCAGACGTTTGGCCTTACCAACCCGCTCGTCACGAAATCTGACGGCACCAAGTTCGGCAAGACCGAGTCCGGCGCCATCTGGCTCGACGCGGGCAAGACTTCGCCCTACGCCTTCTACCAGTTCTGGCTGAACGCGGCGGATGCGGACGTCTACAAGTTCCTGCGTTACTTCACGTTTCTCGACGTGGCCCGCATCGACGAGATCGAAGCAGCAGACAAGGCCAGCGGGCAGAAGCCCGAGGCGCAGCGCATCCTGGCCGAAGAGATGGTTCGGCTGGTGCATGGCGCTGACGCGCTCGCTGCAGCGCAACGCATCAGTGCCTGCCTGTTCGACGGCAGCCTCGATGCGTTGACTGAAACCGACTTCGAGCAACTGGCGCTGGATGGTCTGCCGACACTTTCGCTGGGACGAGATCGCGCCGGTTTGCTGGATGCATTGGCTGAATCCGGGCTCGCAAAATCAAAGACCGAGGCACGTGGATTCATTTCCAGTGGCGCAGTGACCATCAATGGCCAGCGCGTGGATGCGTTGGATCATGCGCTGGGTGACGCAGACCGCAAGTTTGGTCGCTACACCGTGCTGCGCAGAGGGAAGAAGCAGTACGCATTGATTCGGTGGGCTTGAGGCGACCCTTGATGAATCCAGGCATGCCATCCAGCGTTGATCTGTCCGCACACTGGGCTGCGCTCGATGTCGAGCTGGACCGCGTGGAAAATCTCCGCATGGCGGACATGTTCGCGGCTGACCCGACGCGCGCGGCCAGCATGACGCTGACAGCAGCCGGGCTCACCCTGGACTACTCGAAGAACCGCATCGATGCACCCGCCTTCGCGCATCTCATCGCCTTGGCGAAAGCCGCCGGTGTCACTGCCCGGCGTGACGCCATGTACACGGGCGCGGCCATCAACACCACCGAGAACCGCAAGGTGCTGCATGTCGCGTTGCGCGATCGCAGCGGCGCGCTGGAATCCGGCAGCGGTTTGACGCCAGGCAGCATCGTCGGTGTACGCGAGCGCTGCTACGCGCTGGCACGCGAGGTGAGGGCAGGGCAGTGGCTGGGCCACACTGGCCAGCCCATTCGCGCCATCGTGAACATCGGTATCGGCGGCTCGGACCTTGGCCCCTCGATGGCGTATCGCGCGCTGCGGCCCTTTGCAGCGAAGGGGCTCACCTTCCGTTTCGTCTCCAATGTGGATGGCATGGCGCTCACCGAGGCGCTGGAAGATCTCGATCCCGCGAACACGCTCTTCATCATCGCCTCCAAGACGTTCACCACCGACGAGACGCTCACCAATGCGCGCAGTGCGCGGCAGTGGTTCCTGAATGGCGGTGGCACGGATGCGGGCGTCGCGCGCCACTTCGTCGCCGTCTCCACCAACGCCAAAGAAGTTGCTGCGTTCGGCATCGCGCCAGAGAACAGGTTCGCCATCTGGGATTTTGTCGGCGGCCGCTACTCGCTCTGGTCCGCCATCGGCCTCGCCAACATGATCGCCATCGGCCCGGAGAATTACGATGCGTTCCTCGATGGCGCGCATGCGATGGACCTGCACTTTCGTGATGCGCCGTTTGAACGCAACATGCCGGTGGTTTTGGCGCTCCTCGGCATCTGGTATCGCAACCAGTTCGAGTGCGCGAGCCACGCCGTGCTGCCCTACAGCGAATCCTTGTCGCGCTTCCCCGCCTACCTGCAACAGCTCGACATGGAGAGCAACGGCAAAAGCGTGCGGCAGGATGGCAGCGACGCGACCCACCAGACCGGCCCCGTCATCTGGGGAGAGGCCGGCACCAACGGTCAGCATGCGTTCCACCAGCTATTGCATCAGGGGCCGGATTGGGTCCCGATTGATTTCATCTTGCCCATCAAGTCGCTCGGCGCATTCCCTGCGCATCAGGCAAAGCTCATCGCCAATTGTCTCGCGCAGTCCAGCGCGCTCATGCTCGGCAAGACGCGTGGTGAGGTGAAGGCGGACCTCGTCGCGAGCGGCATGTCGAAAGAAGAAGCCACGCGCCTCGCGGCCCATCGCACATTTCCCGGCAACCGGCCCAGCAACACGCTGCTCCTGCCATCGCTCGATCCCGCCAGCCTCGGCGCGCTCATTGCACTGTATGAACACAAGGTGTTTGTGCAGGGTGTGATCTGGGGGCTCAACTCGTTTGATCAGTGGGGGGTGGAGTTGGGGAAGGTGGCGGCGGGGCGGATTGAGGGGGTGTTGAAGGAGGAGACGGATGGGGCGGGGTTGGATGGGTCTACGATTGGGTTGATTGCGAATATTCGCAAGTGGCGATAGGTAGACCGTTTGCAAGTATCGGGCCGGATCACGTATCGACTCTGAAATTGAGCATCAACCCTTGATCCTCATGCTCCAAATTGTGGCAATGGAACATGTAGATATGTTTCCCTGGCAGCGCAGGAGAGAAGTCAACGATGACTTTCACAACTTCTCCCGGCCAAACCAGCACAGTGTCCTGCCACCCCAAGTCCGTCGGTGTAATGCCTGAAACACTTAACGCTTGCTGCCCGACCTGCTTCGGACTGCCTCGGCGCTCGATCACGCGAAAATGGAAGCCGTGAATGTGCATTGGATGAGGCATGCTTCGAATGTCATTGCGAATTTCCCAAAGCTCCGTGCCCCCACCCTTCACCACGAACGCAATATCGTGCATGGACTCATGATAGTTCTTGCCATTGATGAGCCAAGTCAGGCCCTTCATATGTACTCGAAATCTGCGCGGGATACGATTTCCTGCAACGGGCAATTTGACTGGCGCTGTGAGTGTCTTGGGCAACACTCGTGGAGCGCACACCGCCGTCTTCACGTTGAACTGCATGATGTCCAGCGCTTCTCCCATGAGTGCCGCGCCAGGATGCTCGATGGCAGGGTCAACCGGCGGCGCCCCATCGTTTTCCATCGGGTCGTACGCTAAGCTGGTCAGCAGCACAGCGCTTCCAAGCGGCACTTTTTCGAAGTCGATGAGGATGTCCAAGCGCTGCGCCGGCGCCAGGAATGCCTCACGTACCGTCTGCGGTTGTGTCAACAGCCCGCCGTCACTTCCTATCAATGTGAATGGCAGACGCTTGCTTCCATTCATGAAAGCCAATCGCCACAACCTCGCGTTTGAACCGTTGAGCACGCGCAAGCGATAAAGACACGTCGCTACATCTTGACAGGCCTCTGGTGTCCAGTTGACCATGACCCGATTGCCAATCCAGTCGTCTTCTCCCATCGAATGCTTGAACTTGTTCAAGGTATCGACCTGCTTGTCTTGAATGAGAAGCGGCAACTCGGTCTCTCCCCATACCAAGCCAAGTTGCTTGCGTAGCGCGTCGTCCTCATCACCTTCCACCAGAAACAAACCGGCCATGCCTTGATGCACCTGTGCGCCGGTCCGGTCATGCGGATGAGGGTGGTACCAGTACAGTCCAGGCCGGTTGTTGACGGTGAAGCGATAGACGTACTGCTCAAGATGACGCACAGGATGCATGCCGCCGCCATCATTCCTTTCGTCAACGTGCAAGCCGTGCCAATGAATTGTGGTGTCTTCGCCCAGTTCATTGCGCAGGGTGACATCAAGCAACGCACCTTTACGAACGCGGAGGATTGGATTCCAAACCTTGCCGCCAGCCCGGTCCGCTTCATACACCAGCATGTCAGTGCTGCGACCAGGAAAGATCTGCTGTCGCACTGACTTGGCTGTGAGCCTGAGCGGTTCGTTTAGTAGCAAGTTCGCACACAAACCCGACGCGGCCGGAAGTCGCAATGGGTTGTTGAGCGGGCGCGCTTCGCGGGTTGGCTGCGGCGGTGGAATCAGCCGGGGCGCCGCAGACTTGTGATGTTCGGCATGGGAGGTGGAGCCAGATGTACGGGCTGTGGTCAGCGTACAAAAGGAAAGGCTCCCTGCCGCAAGAAATTGCCGCCTATTCATTTATTGAAAGTTCCAGAAATTGCTACAGAGTTGGTCGCTCCGGCGAAGGCCGAAGTCCAGCGGCCTTCGGTCGAACGACACTGAGGGTTCCCTGCCTTCGCAGAAACGGCATCGAATTATCGTGAATTCAGGAAACATCAATAGATCGGCATGCAGCGAGTTGAATGCGCTGCCCATCGTTGAAGAAACGTCGCTGGCCTGGAGTGAGGTTGTGCCTTGGGTTGGTTCGTACATGAAGAACACGAGGTGGATTGGCAATCGAAAGTCAGTGGGAGTCTCAGAAAATGCAGCCCTGATGATCCTAGGTTGAGATGTTTGCGGCGGTCAAGCAATTCAGTTCTTAAGAATCGCTGATTTCTTCCACATGCATGTCGACATGTACAGGTTTGGCGCGGTAGCTTTCGGCTATTGATTGAGCAGCGGGGATGATCATCCAAAAAAAACTTGGGCTGGGCACGGATGGCGAAGTGGGCATGGGGAAAGTCAGAAAACGCGAAGTGTTTCTGTTCAAAATGGAACAGGTGGGCGACAAACACTCGTCTCGGCATGCGACGGTTCGTTGCCGCGGACGCTGGCGCTGCTCGCTGACTACATCCTGGGTTGAATCTAATCATGTACCTGGAAGGAGATCGGATCCCGGAATATGTAACAGCCTAGCTCCTCAGTCAACTAAATTGACGCGGGTCAAGAGAATCTGTTCTAATGCGTCCGCTTGATTGCTGATCGGGAATATAGCCCCACAAAAAAATGGGGCAGCCAGAGAAGTCAGCGACGGCACAAGCGGGCCAGGGAAGCGTTGCCAATGGCAGCGGGCCGGTAGTTGTTTACAGGACATAAGGGGATTTTCGTGCCGAGACTTTTTATATTCGGGCGCATGTTGTTTGCTTGTTTGCTCGTCTGCACCGCACTCCCGATTCGGGCTGCGACCTCGCCGGAGCTGGAACGAGCGCTCAACTGGTTGCAGAATCAAGTCCAAGTCAACGGAACCTTGGCGTCGGAAGGCGCTTCCATCTCAACGGGTTTGCAGGCGCGTTGTGAAGCTGCAACAGCCTTCAAGTCTGCAGGCCCAATCCCCAATTCGCTGGTCAATGGCCTCGCCACTGCGCCGGAAGACAGCATCGAGTACATCGCCCGCAAGGCTACAGCGATGGCCCTGGCGGGCCGCGATGCGAGTGCGTTGCTCGCGCTGCTTGCCGGCGAGCAGAATCCGGATGGTGGCTTTGGCGAGTTGCCAGGACACGCGAGTAATGCCCTCGATACCGCCTACGTTCTCTTGGCCTTCAGACAGGGTGCGTTCGCCAATCAGTCCGTCATCAGCAGTGCAGTTACCTACTTGACTGGAGTTGCCAATGCGGACGGCGGCTACGGCATCGATGGCGGAAGTGCTGTCTATCCCAGCGCTGAAGTTCTGTTGGCACTCTCTGGATACGCGCAAGCCTTTGCGCTGACCGCGCAGATTGCTAGCCTGAGAACGTTCCTCATCAATGCGCAAGTGTCCGGAAAATATGCGGGCACTTTGGACAACGCCATCGCGGTGCTGGCACTCGCGGGCATCAGTACCGATTCCGCAATCTATGCGCAAGCGCTGGCGGAACTCACATCGGGCCAAGGCGCCGATGGTAGCTGGGCGGGCGACCCCTACCTCACAGCGCTTGCTGTTCGCGCCTTGGTGTTGGCCGCAGGCACTCCCCCATCGCCCACTACCGGGCAAATCAGCGGCTTCGTCGTCTCCGATGCAAACGGTGCAGCGTTGGAAGATGTCCAGGTGGCCGTAAATGGCGCGATCATTACAAGGAGTAGTGCAACGGGCGCGTTCAGTATCCCGAATCTCGCGCCCAGCTCGTACACAGTGCAGCTCACCAAGGCGGGCTATACAACGGCTTCCGCCAACGTCACCGTCAGCGCAGGTGCGATCAGCAGCTTGGGGACCGTGCGACTGCAGTTTGCAACGACGACGGCGGGTCTCAAGGGACAGGTGCGCGATGCTGCAGGCGCATCCATCGTTGGTGCAAGCGTAAGTGTCTCTAGTGGGCAGGCCACGATCACTGATGCCAGCGGCAACTACCAAATCGCTGGAATACTTCCAGGTGCCGCGACGGTCAGCGTCGCCAAGAGCGGCTATCAGGACCTGTTGGTGGCAGCAAATTTCCTCGCGGGGCAAGTGATCTTGTTCTCGCCAACTCTGATCGCAGGTGGCCAGCAGGTGCCCACGTCGGCCACCCTGAATGCACGCATAGTGAATGGCGGCACCGGACAACCGATCAGCGGTGCACTCGCGCGTGTCGGCACTGTCACTGCGACGAGCGATACTGATGGGCGGGTGACGCTTACCGGGTTGGCTGCCGGAGCCATTACGCTTGAACTCAGCGCAACAGGATACGTCGCAGCTACCTTCACAAGCACTCTTGCGCTGGGTGTCAACGAAATCGGCACCATCACGCTGGCCCCGCCTGCGGCCAGCATCCGGATTACCGGCAAGGTGACAGAGGCCCAGACCAACCTCCCCATCGCCGGGGCCACGGTGCGAATTCAAGACACATCGCTTGTCGCAACAACTAGCGTCAACGGTACCTATCTGATCGAGGGTGTGACCAGCCAGCAGTTCATTGCCCAAGTCAGCGCGGCGGGATACCTCGGCAAGACCATCAGCGTCGCATTGTCCGCCTTCACCGACACGACCGTCGATGTGACACTGGACAAGGTTGAAACGAGCGGTGTGGTGATGCGCCGGGTGTCCACCAACCTGTCGGCTTATTCGCCTTACTCGGCCATTGAAGTCGAAGCGGAGATCGTGAACAACCGCACAGCAGCGACAGATTTGATCCTCACCGCGTCCATCCTCGACGCGCGCGGGACACCCATCATCGAAGTGCCAGGACTACGTACTACGGCGCCCGCGACTTCGCCGCATGAAGTTGAGCTGGAGACCCACAACAGCAATGAGCCACCGGGGCAATACTCCGTGCTGGTTCGTGCCTATGAAGTGCAAGGCAATGAGATCGGCAAGCTTGTTGCCGAAGGAACGACCAGTTTTCAAATCCTTTCGCAAACGATGCTATCTGGCGGCGTGACGCTAAACCCGCCTATTGTCCAGGCTGGCAGCAGTCAGCCTGTCAGCATAGCCGCCAATGTCGCCAATCACGGCAATCAACCCATTCTCCCGGGCCAATTGGAACTGACGGTCACACTGGAGAACTCGGACTCAACATCGGTACCTCGCGCGGGAGCATCCGCCGAGCGCCTGTTGGCTGGTTCACCTCTGAACTATCCAGTCGGTGCGGTATACGACCCGCAAGGCAACCTGTTTCTGCTTAACCAAGTTGATCGCCGAATCATAAAGGTCGCCCCCGACGGTCAAAGCACAGTCTTTGCGACTTTGCCGGCCACGCATGCGGGGCCACCTTCGGTCAACATCTCGCCACGTGACTTGGTGAGAGATGCGACTGGGAACCTGTACGTCCTCAGTTTGGAGGGTCCCATCTACAGGCTTGCTCCTGATGGAGCGCTGACTCGGCAGAACACCGGGATACCATTTGCCTACAGTCTCGACCGGGATGCGCAGGGCAACTTCTGGGTCTTGTCGAATCCTAGCGGCATCAACCTGCACAAAGTGGCCGCTGGCGGCGGGACTACGCTCATGGCCAGCAACGGGCTCAGCACTCCAACAGGCATAGTCGCCGGGTCGGATGGCAAATTCTATGTGAGCAATTTTGGCGACAACACTATCTCCAGAGTTGATCCGGCTGGAAATATCGAGCCTTTCGTCTCGCCAGGTTTGTCATCGCCTTACGGTCTTGCATTTGATTCAGCAGGAAATCTTTTCGTCGCCAATGCAGGCACCAATGAGATCAAGCGAATTGCTCCATCTGGCTCAATGACGACCTACGCATCAGGTCTTTCATCGCCATCCGCCATTCGATTTGATAGCCAAGGAAATCTCTTCGTAGCCAATCGGGGAAACAACTCCATTTCCAGGATTCCACCGAACGGTACCCCCACGACTTTCGCGAAGAGCCTGGTGAGTTCGCCCACCAGCATGCGTTATGACTCCCAGGGGAACCTGTACCTCGTGGGGTCTGACGGCCTTCTCGTCATGTTGAACGCAATTGACGTTCCAACGGTACTTGCGACCGGATTGGCTGCTCCGCAAGGCATTGCTGTTGCTCAGAACGGCGACATCTATGTGGCCACTGCAGGGAATGGTCGACTGATGAAAGTGTCGCAGGGTGCGACCAGCATCGTGGCAACGGGTCTGGCTACCCCGCATGGTGTCGCGCTCGACGCGGCCGGCAAGCCGTATGTTACCGAGCGCGGCGTTGCCCGTATCTCCTCGATAGATGCACAAGGTGCGCGGGTGACCGAATCAGAATCGCTCATCAACACCCCCGTTGATGTTCACATTGCGGCAAATGGCGATCGCATCATCTTGAACCAGTACTCGCTTACCCGGGTGCCAGCAGATGGGAGCAAAGGCAACGTATTGGCGAACACGGGCATTGGACCTGCCCTAGGACTCGCTCCCACTGCGGATGGCGGCTACTTCGTCACTGAAAGCACGACAGTTAAAAAATGGCAGGGCGGAGCTACTTTGCTGTTGGTCAAGAGCGGGTTACCTGCGCTTGGATACGGTGCGGCACCGGCGCTGGATGGTGGCGTGCTGGTACCGGATTACTACGGCAAGAAAATTCTACAGGTTAGCCCGACAGGAATCGTCTCCGACTTCGCCACGCTGCCCACGGTGCCCTACTCGCTGTCGACCGACAAGGCAGGTGGCGCCTATGTTGTGTATGCAGACGGAAAAGTCGCGCATGTGAACGCAAGTGGCGCCGTGACCCTAGTTACCGCCGCAATCACATACGCATACTCGGCATCGCTTGACGCAACCAATAATCGACTCTACGTGCGGAGTTACTACGGTATCAGCCGTGTCGAACTCGCTACCAAGGCTGTCACTACGGTGCTGAGTCGATACTTCCTAAGTGCCATCGCCGTTGAAAACAACGAAGTCTTCGCATTGGATTCGAACAGCAATGAGGCGTTACGGGTAACCGCCCAAGGACAGTTGACCTCACTGCTCTGCGGATTCGGCACGCCTGGTGCAATCGCTTGGGATGGCTCACGTTTCATCGTCACAGATGGCTCCCGCTTGATGGCGTTTGTTCCGGGCGGTAACCCCTCAATTCTGTTGTTTTCGAGCGGCATCTCCAACTTTGATGCCAGGGCTGGTGTGATCTATGGGACAACTGGAAGTTCGGTCTTTCGCTTTGCGCCAGGCATAGACTCGATTGCGCAGTCTTATGTGCAGGATCCGCAGTTCCTAGGGCCATTGGCCGTCGCCGTCCGCTCAGATGGAGCGATCAGTATCGGAAGCGCCGTAGATTCACGCGTCCTAACTTTCAATGCCGCAAAGCAGGTTATTGCCTCCTATGCCGGTGTCAGCAACCCGACTGGCATTGACATTGACCCTTTGGGCAACGTGTTCGTGGCAAGCGCCGGGTTCAGCCAAGTGATCAAGATTGACCCTACAGGTAGGCGTTCGGAGCGAATTGCCGCAGTCACCAATGCCAGCGGACTGTTGCTTGAACAGGACGGGTCGCTGCTGGTGAATGAAAACAGAAATCTAGTTCGCATCGATTCGCAAGGAAACAAGACCATTGTGGCGACTATCAACGATGGTCAGTCCTACAGCAACCTGACGGGCATCAGCAAGACTGCTCAAGGGATCTTTGTGACTGATGCGGGGACCTCTATCCTCAGACGAGTTTCCGGTCCAAACCTGACTGCGTTTGCTGCAGGTCTTTCGGGTACAGGGCGCTTAAGAGTGGGTAGCGACGGTGTGCCGCACATCGTCAACCCGTCCAATGGCACAGTGTCCGTATATGGGCCGAGTGGTCTTAGAGTCATCTCCGCAGGCATGCTGTTTCCACATTCCATCGCACATGATGTGACTGGAAAAGCCTATGTCACGTCCCAGGGTGGCATCTTCTATGCGCTGAATGCAGATGGCAGTGCCAGCGAGTTACTCAATCTGAATTCAGTTCTTCCTAGTTCCTGGGCCGCAAGCACGATGGCGATCAATGTCGGAGGGCAGATTGGCGTGGCATTCGCGTCTAGAAATGAGGTCTACCGTTTAACCACGACGACACCGGTGCCGCCACCGCCGACGGGTACCGTGTTGCACACGGCGGTCCGTGCTTTCAGTGGCCTGCCGGTTGAGGCGGACCCACTCAGCGTCGACTTTGGCACTTGGTTACCGCCATATTCAGGGGATTTCAAGTTCTCAGTGAAGTCGGTCGGCGGTGTAGTTCCCGGCGCTGCAACGAACCTGCTTCATGTGGGGTCGAGCGCTGTTGCCGACATCGCGCCCAGCAGGGTAAGTGTTCCGCCCGGCAATTCGAGTGTAGGTGTCAATGTGCGCGTCACTGGTGGAGACTTCACCAGCATTTCCAAAGTCGACAGCGTAAACATTTCTGTTGCGGTCCCGACGGGTGTGTATCCAACGTCCATCGGGGCCGACGCGGCGGGCAACATCTATGTGTTGGCAAGCAACGCTTTGCGCCGTTTCACGCCCAGTGGTGCCAGCGCGATTCTGTATACGGCTCCGGCCGGCAGCAGCCTCAACATGAAGGGAACAGTCCCGATCGACAACGCGCAGAATGTTTATTTCGGGCAAAACAGCAGCTCTGCTTGGCGGGTCATGAAGCTCACTCCCGACGGTGCCTTGAGCATCGTTGCGGCGATTCCGGAGCACATTGTCAGCATGGTTCGAGACAGCAATGATCAATTGTTTGTGCTGGGACTTTCTCGTATTTACCGCGTGACACTGTCGGGTGCAGTGACCACAATGCCCATGCCCGTCTCAAGCCCATATGCGATGACCATAGACGGGTTGGACAATCTTTACGTTCTGTCTGGGCACAACACGGTAGTGCGCTACCGCGCGGATGGCTCGATGTCGGACGTTCTGCCGCGCGGAGAGCATCGGCCCACCTTTGAGTTCGAGGGCATGAATATCGCAGGCGACTGCGCAGACAATCTTTTCGTGACGCCCTACCACTGGCCTCAAGTGGGTCAAAGTGGCGAGGAATACACGCTGGTCAACATCATCGGAAAAACTGGTGCGATTTCCCAGATTCTCGATGGGCGCAAGATCAACCCGCAGCTTACGGATCTGGATTTCATTGTCTACGACCGTTTCAGCAGCTCTTTGCTCATGTGGACCGATATTGGCAACGGCCGCCTGTACCGGATTCCGGTCACCTGCGGGGCCATCAGCACGGATCTTCACATGGTGTTCCCTGCGGCACAGAGTGTGAGCGGTTTCAATGTTGCGCCCAAGGCCACCTCAAGCTTGGCGGACGGATCGCGAGAGCTCGTCTGGAGCCTCAAGGATGTCACCGCGCTGGGAAGCATGGTGTCGATGAGCACGATCCTTCCTGGAATGACACTGGGTGAAACAAGGCCAGTTGCCAAAGAGGCTTACCTCAGTTTCCGCAACACGTTCGCTGTTGGCGACGTGAAGGTGCCGCTCACCATTCCAAGCGTTGGCGTCGACAGTTTTGTCGACCTCACAGTCAGCACGGACCAACCAGGCTACCCTGCAAACACCAGTGTGCAGACGCAAATTCACATCGCCAACCGGGACGCCCAGGGCAAGTCCGGCACGCTGATTGTCGACATCACCGACATCCAAGGCGTACAACTTGCGCAGATCTCGAGCCAAGACCAGGCAATTGCCGGGAATGGCACCTTGAAAGTAGAACCGCCATTCAACACCGGCACTTATCTCACGGGTTCATACCTGCTGAAGGCGCGCCTAATTGATCCGGCTTCCGGCGCGGAATTGGCGACAGCGCAGGCCGGTTTCGACATCGTTGCAGAAGGTGTGCAGCTGGTTTCCAGTGTGTCGACCAACAAGCAAGCCTACGATCCGTTGGACTCGGTCGCGATCAGCAGCCGTGTGAAAAACGTATCCGTTAACGCCATCACGTCCAATTTGAAACTCGAGATTCGCGTGAAAGGCCCTGACGGACAAGTCGTCTACAGCAATGCGGCGACCGTTACCCAGCTAGTTCCAGGTGCCTTGCGCGACGTGTCCTATACCTACCGCCTCAACGCTGTGGCGCCGGGCGCTTATGTGGTTGAGCAGCGGCTGCTTGATGCAGGTGGCGCATTGATTGAAACCCGCAGCGCCAGCTTCAGCGTCCTCTCAACGGCTGACACAGGTAGCGGTTTGCGTGGTGCACTGACAACGGTGCGCTTGGCAAACGCAGGTGATCCTGTAGCGCTGACCGGTACCGTGAGAAACCAGGGCAACGCGACACTGAGCAACCTGCCGCTCAACCTGCGCGTGACCAACGCCCAGCAGCAGGTGGTGCTGCAACAGTGGGCCGACACACAGACCCTCGCAGTGGGCCAGCAGGCGTCGATCTCGCGCACCTGGAATACAACCGGTGTCACTGCAGGCACTTACTCGGTGACATGGACAGCAACTGTGGCAGGGCGCACCATCACGCTCGGTCAGGACAGTGTGCAGATCGGCGTCCTCGCGCCGGTTGCGTTCACCGCAGAAACAGGTGTGCCGCTGCAATCGGTAAGAACCTCCAATATGGTGACGCTGAGCGGCATCGTTGCGCCCATGACGGTCACGATCAGTGGAGATGCCAGCGCCGAGTTCCGCGTCAATGGCGACGCGTTCGGACGGGGTGCGCAATCAGTCAAGGCCGGTGACACGCTGCAAGTTCGGCTCACCGCGGCAAATGACTTTTCCGTGGCGGCAACCGCGACCTTAGCGCTCGGTGCCACTTTGGCCAGCTACACGGTCACCACCGAGGCGGCAGACACGACGCCGAACGCAATCAGCTTCTCACCGCAGACGAATGTCCCGTTGTCCTCCGAACGTACGTCCAATACTGTGACCGTGAGCGGCATCAATGTCGCCGTACCCATCGGCATCACCGGCGGCAGCTACAGCCTGAACGGCGGCACCTTCATCGCCACCGCAGGCACGGTGCGTTCGGGCGATACGGTAACCCTGCGCCAGACGGCGTCTTCCGTTGCGGACACAAAGACAACGGTGACGATTGCGGTTGGAACGGTATCTGCTGCGTTTGAGGTAACAACCTTGAATGCGGACACCGCTCCGGATGCATTCACCTTTGTTCCGCAAACCGGTGTCCCGCTCTCGTCAGTGAGGACCTCGAATGTGGTCACCATTGCAGGAATCAACACCACCGTACCCGTCTCCGTCAGCGGGGGAACCTACAGCATCAACGGCGGCACATTTGTGTCGACTGCCGGGACGATCAAGGCGGGCGATACTCTCGCGCTTCGCCAAGTCGCGTCCGCGAACCCGTCCACCACAACCAGCGCAGTTGTGTCCGTATCCAGCTACAGCACGGGCTTCAATGTCACCACAGAAGCCGCCGTCGCGCCAACGGTGGCGTTCCGCTTTCCGAAGGAAGCAAGAATCCTGGTACTTCTCTCATGCAAAGGAAGCAGTGGAAATGCCGATGAGCCGACTTGTCTGGCGCAGAAAAAGCAGGCAATCGAAACCTGGCTGGCTGCGTCTGGATGGAACGCCAAAATCGTGACGGACAAAGTGTCATTCCAGCGAGAACTCCGTTGTGGTCTATACAACACATTCTGGATTTCCGGTGGATTCGAGAAGCTGGGCAACCAGGTCATTGGCGAGCTGCGCGAGGCTGTTTTCGCCGGCGCGGCTTTGGTCGTCGATGGCCTGCACGATCAGCGCAACAGCGAGCTGGATGACATCGCTGGCATCCGATATCGCGGAAAGCCACCGCAGCCGAGTACGGTTGTCGTCAGTAGCGCGGTCTTGCCCGCAGGATCATTCGCCTACCTGGGCAATCCGTTGCGGCTCGATTTGACCACTGGGCAAGCGCATGCCCGCTTCGGTTCGTCCTCCGGTGACCCGGCGATCGTGATCAACCAGTTTGGCCGTGGCAAGTCCATGCACATCGCCTTTGATCTTGCTGCAACGCTTCAAGCGCAGGGTGCGTCCTCGTTTGTTGGTGATGTCATCGAGGCGGGAATCGAGCACTTGGCCTCGCAGCAGCAGTTGCCCGTATCCGGTGATGCCTATCTGCCGGTCCAGGTCGAGATCGGCAATGTCGCCACCGTGGCGCAGACCTTTGGTGTGTCGCTGTCGTGGCCGTCGTCATTCGTCTGGATCGAAGGATCGCCTGCGACGGTGACCCAAAGCGCTGGCAATGCATCCTGGCGGATAACGATCGCGGCCAACCAGCAATCGACCATTCGCTTTGCACTGCGCACGCCGTCCGCTTCAGGCAGCCACAACATCGGCCTGCAGATTCACAGGGTGGATGTTTCAAGCGGCACAACTCAAAGTATTCACTCGGCGACCTTGCCGATCACCATTGCCGCGCTGGATGTTGCGACGTCGCAGACCGTTCCCGCGATTCAGGCTCTCGCGGCGACAAGTAACCAGGACAGAAGGTCCCGCGACGATGCCGTGGCGGATGTTCAGCAGGCGCTGAGCAAGGTCTCAGCGGGCCTGATCGATGATGCGATGACGCGGTTCGTGTCTGCCGCTGACAATCTGGCGGAGATCACCAGCGTGAACGTGGAGTCAGTACGGGTTTCGGTTGCGCGGCATATGGCCGAGGCGGGCCGCAAGTCCTGCGCAGCCGAGGCAGCTTGCGCGGTGTCCTCGCTGGCACCTTCCGCCTACGGGGTCATGGTGTTCGGCTCCGCGAGCCTGTCCAATGGTGAATCGCACGGCTCAGTCGGCGTGGGTGGTGCTGCCAGCGTCTCCTCCTTCTCTGTCGCCAGTCAGCTGCGGGGCGATTCGGCGCGCTTGGTCGCAGGCGGCAGCGTGAGCTACAACAACGGCAGCGTGGGACAGGGCGGTACTGGCGTCATCATTGCCGGCGGCGCGGCTACCGTCAGCCAGTCGGTGGGCCGGGCAGACGTCAAGTCCAACACTGCGAACGAAGATTGGAATGCGCTCAAAGCGGAGGCGCTGGCGCTGTCAGACTCGTTGGCACTGCGTTCTGGCACTGCGGCGACAGTCGTGTCAGGCAACCAGTTCAATTGCACGGGTTCCAATGCATCCTGGAACGTCTGCATTCTGACCGGAAGCCAATTGGGCAATGCCCGAACCATCAATCTGAACTACCCCGCCACGTCCAGTGTACTGGTCAACATCACGGGTGGGGCAGCGACACTCACCAACGGGCAGGCGAACTTCAACGGCCAGCCGCTGCTGGGCAGCAGTGCCGCTTCCAGAGTGATTTTCAACTTTGCTCAAGCGGGCAGTCTGTCCGTATCCGGGTTTGGTATCGGCGGCACCATTCTGGCGCCACGCGCAAGCCTGAGCCACGCCAACAATGCGATTGATGGGCAGGTGATCGTGAACGGGCTCAGCTCAACCGCAAGCTATCGCTGTGGTGGTGTGTTCCAGGGCACGCTGCAGGCGCAATAGAGTGCTGCTCCAACCAATCATGCACGCCAATACCGCTTCTGCTGCAAAAGGAATCAACGTGACCCTCCTGCCAGACTTTCTCTCCTCAGCCTGCCGAGTTCTGCGCGAATATTCGCACCACGCTTTACGTCCTGCGAAGTGCCAAAGGCGCCTGGCCGGACTTGTTGCGGCGTTGACCTTGCTTGCCCCCGGCATGGTGCTGGCGCAGAGTGAGCCAGCTAGCAAAGTCATCGCAAAGGTTGACGGTAGTTCGCGCCCGCAGGCTCGGAAGGACAAGCAGACCCGTTTCCGCATTCCTGAAGCAAAAGTGCGCGAGCCTGCCACCACCGCAGCGGAATATCAGCAACAGCGGGCCAAGGCCGCGCTGGCTGTGCAGGCAAAGTCCGTGGTCGTGCCGAAAGCGGCTCCACCAGCCGCCGGTCCCGCCGATCTGGGCGAAAGCGACGAAGTGGTATTGAGCCCCGCAGTGCGTGCGCTGGCCGCGACGCTCAACAACAATCCAGTCAAGATCTCCGCGTGGGTGCATGACAACATCCGCTTCGCGCCCACCTACGGCGCTACTCAGAACGCCGACGCCGTCCTGAAGTCCCGCCAAGGCAACGCCTTTGATACGGCCAGCCTCACCATCGCACTCTTGCGTTCCGCCAACATCCCGGCACGCTATGTCTACGGTAGCGTTGAAGTCGCGGCTGGACCTGCGCAGGCTTGGCTCGGCGGCGTCGCAACTCCCGAGGCCGCGCTCGACCTGCTGGCACAAGGCGGCATCCCCAGTGCCGCAGTCATCGCTGGTGGCCGTGTGACTGCGATTCGGCTGGAGCATGTGTGGGTCGAAGCACACATCGACTTCTATCCATCGCGCGGTGCCGTGAACCGCGCCGCGGATAGCTGGGTGCCGATCGATGCGTCCTTCAAACAGCCGGTCGTCGTCCCGGGCCTGGACCTGCGCACCGTAGCGTCCGTGGATGCCGTGGTGCTTTCCGGACAGTTGCTGCAGGGTGCGACCCCGGCTCAGGATGGCATCAGCCGATTGAACCAGAGTGCGCTCACCACGTCGCTGAGTGCCTTCAAAACCCAGGCTCAGACCACCATCAACGGCCAGAAGCCCAATGCCACGGTAGGCGATGTACTCGGACGCGAGACGCTCGCGGCGCAGACACTGCCGCTGCTTGCGGGCACGCTGCCGTACAAACTGGTTGCCCAGTTGGACCGGTACTCCACCGTGCCGGACACCAAACGCTGGAAGCTGGGTTACGGTGTTTACGCGAGCGATGTCGAGCGCAGCCAAGGCACGGCCATCGCTGTCATCGAGCGCAACGTTGCAGCACTTGCCGGCAACAGTCTCGCCATCACTTTCATGCCCGCCACCGCGCTGGATCAGACCGAGCTGAACCAGGCGCTGTCCGGGGCCGCATTACCGGCGACCCTGCCTGCCAATCGCATCCGCGTGAAGGCCCAACTCTGGTCAAACGGTCAGCTGGCAGGGGAGGGCGGCAGCAGCCTGATGGGCACGCCGCTTGTGGGCGGCATCCGCATCTTCGATCCGCGTATTGGTGATTGGACCGACGAGCCATCGCACCGCATTCTCGCCGGTGAAACACACGTCCTTGCCATCGCGGCGCTCGGCGTCACGCGTGATGAACTCGAAGCCAGCCGCGACCGCCTCACCGCGTTGCGTGCAAAACTCGATGCCCGCCAGTTCACCGGTCTTACTCAGGCCGGTATCTCTGCCGAGATGCTGCACCATGCAGCGCTCACTTGGCTGGCGGCACATGCGGGTGACACCCGGCTCGTCAAGCGTGCCCATGGTATGGCGGGCTTTCCGCTGCCTTCGGTTGCGCGCGCATCCACTGTCGCGGCAGTCACCACCCTGTCTGGCGCGGTGGACACCATTCGCTTCCCATCACTGGCCCTCACGAGCGAATTCGTCGCCGCGACCGCCACGCCGAAGCTGGCTCAGGGCGTACGGGGGAGGGAGCATCTGCGTGCCGTGAGCGCCCGCGGCACGGTTCTCTCGCAACTCGTCTTGGAGCGAATATTCGCAACGCAGCCCGGCGCCACGACGTCGGCTGTCTGCGCGTTGAGTCGCGCCAATGACGATGGCCAGAAGTTGTTCGTTGTTACTCAAGCCAATCGCGCCCAGACCATCCCGCAATTGACGCTGCCGGATGCGACGCGCGAAGTGCTGGATGACGCAGCCGCCATCGGCCTCACGGCGCTTACCAGCCAGCGTGACGTGCAACTTGCCACCTGGACCGGCTCAGGCTACATCCTCGAAGATGTCGACACCGGTGGTGGCGACTATGCCGTCACCGACGGACGCAGCGCCGTGCACGCGCCCGTTGACGGCTGGATGACGCTCGCGCTGGCTGCGGAAGCAGTCAAGGGTGGGGCAGCAACAACCGTTGCGACCTCTCTCTCCACCGCGTTGGGTGCGGCCATCGATTATCACCCAGCCGCCATCGCGCTCCTCGCCGACTACGACGCTGCACCCTGGAGCACTTTCGTTGGCGCCAATCCCGTACTGGAATCATTGTGGAGCGCGCAGGCCCAGTCGGGTCTCCTGCCGCCACTCGGCAATGCCACCGGCCCCGCCGCCTCCGGCGTGATGAGCCTTGCCCACTCGATTTCCGTCTGCCTCGCGTCTTCCCTGACACCTGCACCGACTCCCAACAACGCGCCGGGCTTCACCTCCACGCCGCCCGCTTCCGCCGCAATTGGCCAGCCGTACCAGTACCTTGCCACCGCAGTCGATCCCGATGGCGACCGGCTCACTTTCAGTCTCGGCACTGGTCCTGCTGGTCTCACGGTGTCTGCAATGGGTCTCGTGAGCTGGCCCGCTCCGGTGCAGGGCGCGCATGAAGTCATCGTCAAGGTCACTGACGGTCGCGTCACGACTGAGCAGCGATTCATTCTCACTGTCGGCACCGTACTGCCGCTTGACCTGCAGCTGGCTGTCTCGCCTCAGTTCGTTGGCACGGGTGACACCGTCACTGTGCTGGTTGCCGCCGCTGGTGGGCGCGGGCCGGTCACGCGCAGCCTCAAGGTCAACAATGCTGTCGTGGCACTGGATGCAAATGGCGAGGCCCGGATCACCGCCGGCGCATCTGGCGCGTACCGCATCGATGCTACAGCCACCGACGGCACCGACTCGCTCGTACGGCAGAGTTTCTATGCCGTGCGTGATCCCGCAGATACGGTCAAGCCCTTGGCCCAAATCACGACGCCAGAACAGGATGGCGAGGTCTCCGCTCCTACGGATATCGTTGGCACCGCCAGCGACGCGGCGCTAGCCGAATACCAGCTCCTCATTGCCCCGGCGGGCAGTGGACGCTATACCGTGTTCGCACGCGGCTACGCCTCTGTCACCAACGGCGTGCTGGGCAAGCTCGATCCCAGCGTCCTCGCCAATGGACTGTGGGATGTGCTCCTGAATGTCATCGACGTGAATGGCCAGGTCACCACCACCAAACTCACCATCGAGATCACCGGCCAGTTGAAGGTGGGCCAGTTCTCCGTGTCGTTCCTCGACATGTCGGTCGAAGCGGCGGGCCTGCCGCTGCAGGTCACCCGCACCTACGACACCCGGCGCAAAGCCGAGAGTCTCGATTTCGGCCACGGCTGGACGGTGGACTATCAGAACCTGAAGCTGCAAAAGAACATGACCACGGGCCTCGGCTGGAGTGTCGTCACGCGCCAGTTCCAGCTCTGTCTCATCCCGGCCGGCAAACGCAAGGTCAACATCACGCTGCCGGACGGCAAGGTCGAGCGTTTCGAAGCCCGCCAGGCGCAGGAGTGCGCGACAGCCCAGGTCCCGCCCATCGACATCCGCTTTGATCCCCTCGCCAATACCACCAGCAAGCTCGAAGCCTTGAATGTCCCGCCACTGCGGGCGCAGGGCGGCAACCTTTTCGACGACAACGAGTTTGGTCCGTGGAATCCGAAGGAATTCAAGCTCACCACGTTGGATGGCATGCAGTTCTTCCTGGGACAGGACTTCGGCATCCGCAGAGTTGTCGAGCCCAACGGCAACACGCTCACTTTCGGCGCCTCGGGTGTTGTTCACTCCAACGGCGACAGCATCACCTTCACCCGCGACGCACAGGGCCGCATCACCGCTATTACCGACCCCACCGGCAAGCGCGTCACCTATGCCTATACCGCCGACGGCGACCTGAAGAGCGCCACCGACCGCCAGGGACTGGTGGCCGAGCACACTTACGACCGCCGCCACAGCCTCGTGTCCTTCACCGACCCGAGAGGCGTGCAGCTGGCGCGTAACGAATACGACGAAGCCGGTCGACTCGTCGCGCAGTACGACGCCGCTGGCGTCAAGCTGGATCTCTCCTTGCGTGATCCCGCCACCAACAAGGAAGTCGTCAAAGACCGCCGGGGCGGCATCACCACCTATGTCTATGACGCCAAGGGCAACGTCACCAGCCACGTCGATGCGCTGAACGGCACCACGGCCTACACCTACGACGCCAACGACAACGAACTCACTATCCGTGACGCCAACGGCCTCACCACCACGCGCACCTTCGACGCCAACAACAATCAGCTCACCGAAGCCAATGCGCTTGGCCACACCACCACCTACGCCTACGCCCCCAACACCCGCAACGTCACCAAGATCACTGATGCGCGGGGCAAGGTCACCGACATCGGCTATGCTGGCAACGGCAACCTGCTAAGTCTCAAGGACGGCGCCGGCAACGTCACCAGCCTGGGCTACGACGCGAGCGGCAATCTCACCAGTCTCAAGAACCATCTCAATCAGGAGACCAAGTACGTCTACGATGCCAAGGGGCGGAAGACAGAAGAGACCGATCCCGCCGGCACCAAGACCACCTACACCCACGACGCCAACGGCAACGTCCTCACCACCACCACGACCCGGGTCGTGAACGGGTCGGGTGGGCCAGTGAGCCAGACCATCACCACCACCCGCCAGGTCGATGCCGACGGCAATGTCACCCTGGAGACTGACTCCGCTGGCGGCATCACCCGCACCACCTACAACGCCCTCAAAAAGCCCGCGACCGTCACCGATGCCCTGGGTCGCGTCACCCAATATGGCTACGACGCGCGTGGCCACCAAACCAGCACCACCCATCCCGATGGCAAGGTCGAACGCAAGACGTTTGATGCCGACGGCAACCTCACCGAAGAGACCGACCGCGACGGCCGCACCACCGTCCACACCTACGATCTCCTCAAGCGCCTCACCAAGACCACCTATCCCGACGGAAGATTCATCGAGAACGTTTACGACGCCGGTGGCCGTCTCACCCAAGTCAAGGACGAACGCGGCAACACCACCGTCCACGAATACGACAACGCCAACCGCCGGATCAAGACCACCGATCCCGCAGGCATCACCCAATTCGCCTACGACAACAACGGCAACCTGACCCAGGTCACTGATCCGAAGGGGCGGATCACCACCCATGTCTACGACGATGCCAACCGCAGAACCAAGACCACCCATCCGCTGACCGCCCCCGACACGGTGGCCAAGTCCGAGAGCTTCGAATACGATGGCGCCGGACGCAGAACCGCCTGGATCGATATCGCGAATATACGCACCGACTACGCCTACGACCCCGCAGGACGGCTGAACAAGGTCACGCAAGCCCCGCCGGTCACCAATGGCACCCGCCCCATCACTCAGTACGGCTACGACGAACTGGGCAACAAGGTCTCCCAGACCGACGCCCTGAACCGCCAGACGAAGTGGGACTACGACACGCTGGGCCGGATGACGAAGCGCACCCTGCCGGGCGGCCAGAGCGAGACCTTCGAATACGACGCCAACGGCAATGTGACGAAGCACACCACCTTCAAAGGCGACGTCCTCACCTTTACCTACGACGAACTCAACCGCATCAAGACCAAGACTGTCCCTGCCGGGAGCAGCACCACCGGCACGCCGCTCACCACCGACACCACCTGGACCTACACCACCTCCGGCCAAGTAGAAAAAGTCACCGACAAGAGAGGCGACACCCTCTACCAATACGACCAGAGAGACCGTGTCACCCAGATCACCCATCCCGAAGGCTGGGTCGTGCAGTACGGCTATGACGAAGCGGGCAACCGGGCCACGCTCACCACTAAGTACCAGCAGGAAGCGGCGCGGACAACAAGCTACCAGTACGACCCCGCCAACCGCCTCAGCCAGCTCACCGATCCTGACGGCGGCATCACCACCTTCGTATATGACGCCAATGGCATCCAGACCGAGGTGGTGAAGCCCAACGGCACCAAGACGATCAACACCTTCGATGAGCGGAATCGTCTCACCAAGATCGAGCACCGGAAAATCAGCGACAACAGTCTCCTCCAGTCGTTTGAAGCCAAGTGGAATGCGCAGGGGTTGAGAAGCGAAGTCCTGACCACCCGGGGTGCTATCGCCTGCCGCATGAACTACACCTACGACAACCTGGGCAGACTTACTCAGGCCTTCCAACAGGCGGCGGGTAACTGTTCGCAGTACGTCGACACCTATACCCTGGACGCTGTTGGAAACCGCATCAACGACAACAACAGCACCGTCCACGGCAGTGGCACCTTCACCACCGACGTCAACGACCGCATCACCCAGATCACCGGCGGCGGCAAGCAGGGCCTGTACGAATACGACACCAACGGCAACGTCACCAAGCTCACTGACACCTACCTTGGCAGAGCCAGTGCCCAATACCGGTATGACGCCGAGAACCGGCTCGTCGCGGTCATTCCCGGCAGCACTGGCAAGCAACACAACTACCACTATGACCATGAAGGGCAACTGGTCGGCACGAGTGAAGGGGAGGGGACGGACCTCACCAAGACGGTCAAGTACCTGGTGGACAAGCTGGCGCCGTACAGCCAGATACTGGAGGAGAGGGATGGGAATGGGAAGCTCAAAGCGAGGTATGACTTTGCACCCGGCAGCACGACGCCGCTGAAGGTCACGGCGCTGATGACCACCGGATCAACCGAGGCACTGCAGACGGCGTACTACCACTCGGATCACTTGAGTGTGAGGTTGCTGACGGACAGCGCAGGGACTGTTCTCAACACCTATGCGTATAGCCCGTATGGCGAGCCTGTGGCGGCGCTGACGACGGGGACGTTCCCCAACAGTCATCAGTTTGCGGGGGAGCGGTATTACGCGGAGAGCGGGTTCACCTACCTGAGAGCGCGGTGGATGGATCAGAGGACGGGGAGGTTCATCGGGATTGATCCGCATCCGGGGGTATCCAAGTACCCAATGTCGTTGCATGACTACGGTTACACATGGAACAACCCAATCAATCAGTCTGATCCGTCTGGAGAATCTCTTCTCGGGACAATAGTTGATGTCGGATTGAGCAACGGGTTGGGAAATTCTGTTCGAATTGTCGGCGCTCAGGGTGCGCGTAGTAGTGCGAGTCGAATCCTCTTTGGACGCCCACCGCAGGACTTTGGCATAGTGGGCGAGCTTGTAATTAAGGTGCTCGAAGAAGTAATTGAGGACTTGGTGGGAGTCGATTTTGACAATCAGCAGAAAGCGGGCCAAGCAGTTCACAAAGACTTCAAAAGCAAGATACTTAGCAAGTTTCCAAATCTTACCTTGCCGTTTCCTGTACCAGGTTGCCCTAATCTTCGTCTCGATCTTGAACCATTCGCTCACGAGGATAGTCCAGG
The DNA here is from genome assembly GCA_031394355.1 of Betaproteobacteria bacterium. Classification (GTDB taxonomy): domain Bacteria; phylum Pseudomonadota; class Gammaproteobacteria; order Burkholderiales; family Usitatibacteraceae; genus JAEUMY01. The sequence goes on from JANNSU010000010.1 coordinate 33,033, forward strand.
AGCGGTAACCAGAAGCAATCCCAAAGGTTCGGTTGGCGTTGACGTTCTTGTACTCTGTGGCAACCAGAAGGAGCCCGCGCTGGCACTGGAAATTAAAACCGGCCGAGGAATGTCAAAGTCAAAATTTGCGGCACGAGAAAAGGCATTTGGCGTGGGCGTAATCCAGATTTCCTTGAAGACCACGAGGAGGTAGTCAATTGACTTATAAGGACAGATTTGTGCGTGCCTTAGAATCGACACTTGCTCCGATAGGATTTCAGGTTGCCGGCGACCTCGTATTTCTACGAAAATCAGAGTCGGTGGTTCATGTAGTGAAGATCCTCTGGAAGCGTGATGTCTCTGATTATGCATGGGTAATGGTAGGTGCTTGGCACCCTGTGGTGCAGGCAGATTGGTCGGCAAACAAGCGCACTACAGTTAGGAAAATAGCGGGAACTATGTTTGGTGACAGATTGGGCGCAGCGCATGTTGGGTCTAACACGTTCTTTCGTTGCGAGGACGAACAATCAACTAGCGAAAGCTGCATGCATGTTGTAGCGTATATGCGTGCAGGGGGATTCCCATTCCTGGCCGCAATTAAGAATGCAAGAGATGTCCTGTGTGTTGGTACCCTTGCAGAGCGGCCATATATATCGATAGATGCGGCGAGTATCCGCGCATCTGAGAGCCTTGCCTTGAGTATTGATGTCGCATCGGTCCTGCCTAAAGGAACTCAAGATTGCGGGGCCTTTCCAGGTGTCGGCCAGTATGAATTGATGAGTGCCAAGACTTGGATAGAGAAGTATGAAAATTCCAGCTTTGCACTCGCCTTGCTGAATGCGGGGTTTCAAGCCCTCGTTTGGCCAGACGCTGAATTTCGAAGCGTTCTTTACTTCGTGCGCGAGCGAGCTATTTTCACGGACGTGGTTGTTGTGACTCTTTCCCAGTTTGGCGCAAGAGGCACGATTCAGTGCCTAACGTGGATCCCCGAATTTAACGGGTTGGGAGGCGGCACCAGAGCTGTCGATCTTGGGACAGAATTTTGCCCAGAGCTCGCTACTGCATGGTGGGTTGGTCCAGATGGACAAACTGATAGCGAGATAGTGATGGACTTCATGGCATTTCAGAATGCGGCCAAAGAATTGGGCCGATTGGGAAAGGCCTTTGGAAGGGTCGATAAGTGGTTAAAGAAAAAACGTGACGTCAACGACCTATTCGACTTTCCGCCAGGCGCAGCGCACGCTGCGCATAGTTTAGGTGTAACTTCCTACAATGACATGCTGCATCGCTGGAGGGACGAGGTACTTTCACTTTGGCGTGAACGGTCACGCTCCGGGTCAGGTCTTGCAAAGTAGCATTCCAACCATGTTCCAACCATGCAACCATGGGGTCACAACCATGGGGTCACAACCATGCAACCTGTGCAACCATGTGTGCAACCATGGGGTCAGGTCTTTCATTATCACATCCTTTCTGCCATACTTGACCCATGGCACGTCCTCTCAGGCTGGAACTCTCCGGCGGTCTGTATCACGTCACCTCCCGTGGCAACGGGCGTGAGGACATCTACCTCACGGATGCGGATCGGCTGGCCTGGATTGACGTGCTGGCCCAGGTTTGCGACCGCTTCAACTGGGTCTGCCACGCCTGGTGTCAGATGAGCAACCACTACCACCTGCTCATCGAGACTCCCGAGGCAAACCTTGCCCAAGGGATGCGCCAACTCAATGGCGTCTACACCCAGCGATTCAACCGCGCCCATGACCGTGTCGGCCACGTGTTTCAAGGGCGGTACAAGGCCATCCTCGTCGAGAAGGACAACTACCTGCTCGAACTGGCCCGTTACGTCGTCTTGAATCCCCTGCGGGCCAAGATTGTGAAACGGCTGGAAACCTGGCCCTGGAGCAGCTACCTCGCCACCTGCGGGCACGTGGACGCGCCGCACTGGCTCAATGCCGACTGGATTCTCGGCCAGTTCAGCACCCAGCGTGCCGCCGCCATTCGTAAGTACATCCAGTTCGTCCACGAAGGCGCCCGGCTGCCCAGCGTTTGGGCGCAACTACAGGGACAGATCTATCTGGGTTCGGAGTCCTTCGTGAAAGCCATGCAAAAGCAGGTGGACAAGAAGCCCTTGCTCAATGAGATTCCCCGAGCTCAGCGCCGCCCGATTAGCCAGCCGCTCGCGTCCTTTGCAAAGCAGCATGACCGCGACACAGCCATCGCGCTCGCCTACCTTTCAGGCCAGCACACCATGGCTGCGATTGCCGACTACTTCCGTGTTCACTACACCACCGTTAGCAGGCTGGTGAAGCGGCATGAGGCGTTAGCAAAGGGTGAGATGTGATAATGAAAGACCTGACCCCGTTGGTGCTCGCAAACAGCACTGGCAAGCAATACAACTACCACTATGACCATGAAGGGCAGCTAGTCGGCACGAGCGAAGGGGAGGGGACGGACCTCACCAAGACAACCAAGTACCTGGTGGACAAGCTG